>CAZZBB010000001.1:0-2949 GCA_964652195.1 uncultured bacterium
ATTTCCCATACCAAACAGAAAAATTAGAATAAGTGTAGAGGTGGCGACAATACCCCATGGCATAGGTTTGAAATGGTTTGGGGAATTTGGGTGTATCTTCTCAATCTGTTTCATGACAGATTCAGAAAAATTGTCAGATAGATGTATGCTTTCAAACGTATCTTTAATAAGTGCTTCTTCATTCTTTAAACGATTCCTTGCGCGTGAAAGTCTACTTTTTATAGTGTTCGGTGATACGCCCAAAAATCTGCTAATTGCCTGACAGCTCATTTCTCCCAGATAGTGAAGAACCATAACAGTGCGTTCACTCTCAGGTAGTTTTTCCATTAGTTTTTGTACTATATGCCGTCTGTGCTCAATTGCTTCATATTCCTTTTCATCACTAATATATTTTGAATATGAAGTGTCTTCGATTAATTCATCAGTGATTTCAAGGGATTGTATCTTTTTAGATTGGTTTCTTAACCATGAATTACAAAGTCGGTTTGCAATTACATATAACCAACCTGGGAATTGATCTGGATTCTTTAGTGTATCAAGTTTTTTGTACGCCTTTAGAAATGTGTCTTGAGTTATCTCTTCGGCTATCTGATAATCCCCTATTTTTTTCCATGCAAGTGCGTGAATACCTTTTTGGAATTTGTGGACTAATATTGTGAAAGCAGTTTCATCTCCAGCTAAGATCTTTTGAATTAATTTAGAATAGTTTACTTCCATTTTTACCTTGACATAATATAGGTGTTACAATTGGGTGACGCTTTTTTATGATTATAGGTGTTACAATTGGGTGACGCTTTTTTATGATTGATGGGTTGCAAGAGTGTCACAATTGAGGAGTTTCTGATCCAATTTCCCAACAATTTCAGAATCTCCTATACAAGATTATCAAATAAAAATGGAATTACTACATTCAAGATTAGATAGGTAGGTAATTAGAGATAATCATTGACCCAGTTTTAATTTTTCCTATGTGAGTCCAAGTTTCTCTTGTGGTCGTACAGACAATCTACCTCGGTTTGGATTGTTATATGATATAATCTTAGAATTTACTCTTTAAAAGTACCCATACTGTTGGTAATTCCTTTTTGGTTTAACATTAAAAGGGGCAGTTGATTCATAGTTCTTATGGTATCAGTTCTGAATAATTTATTTCCCAAAGAAGTACTGTTCCATCACCACCTGTACTTGCTAATATTCCACCATCAGGACTAAATGCGATATGTCCAATCTCATCAGTATGTCCAGTAAAGTTCTTCAATTTCTCTCCTGATCTGGGATTCCACAGATTGATTATCTTGTCCCTACCAGCACTTGCGAGTATATTACCATTAGGACTGTAAGCTAAACAGGAGACCCACTCCGAATGACCGATGAGTGTCATCTTTATCTCACCAGTATTAATATCCCACAGATATATATTCTTATTACCATCTCCACTTGCAAGTGTATTTCCATTAGGACTAAACGTAACAGTTTTAGCCCCTTTTGTATGTCCCATGAGAATCATCTTTTCCTTTCCAGATTCAATATCCCAAAGTCTGACAGTATTATCATAACTACCACTTGCTAATAGAGTATTATCGGGATTGAATGCAGTACTATAGACATAATCAGTATGACCAGATAGTGTATTTTTGAGTGTGCCTGTTTTTGAATTCAATAGATAAATATTCTTGTTTTCATGAACAGCTGCATAGGTTTTTCCATCTGATGTAATTTCAAAACTGCGAAGACCTTTTTTAATTTTTGAGAGTACTCTCTGTTGTTCCGGATTATCTTTATTTATGATTACGATTTCTTTTGCCCCACAAGCAATAATATCACCATTTTCATTAAAAACAACTCTATTTAACTCCTCATATTCACTTGTTATGCTTCTCACAAGACTTCTGGATTTTATATTCCAAACATTTAGTGTTCCATCACCATTACCACTTATTAATTGAGTGCCATTCGGAAAGAATGCAACTGAATAGATAGTGTCTATGTGTCCAGTGAGTGAGTTTTTGAGTGTCGCTGTTTCTACGTCCCAAAATCGTATTGTACCATCTTCTGCAGCACTTGCTATAGATTTTCCATCCGGACTAAACACAACACTCATGATATACCATGTGTGGCCAGAAAACGATGTAATGTATTCACCTGTAGGTCCATGCCATAAATGAACCTTATTATCCATTCCTCCAGATGCGATAATCCTCCCATCTGGATTAAAATCCACAGATGTAGGGTAGCCTTCTGTTGGTCCATCGAATATTTTCTTTTGAAGTGTATTGACATCCCAAAGAAAAATTTGGTTATCATCACTGATGCTTAGTATTGATTTTCCATCAGGACTGTAAGATAAATCATCAACCCAACTGGTGTGAGCATTAAGGGTCTTTTCATTACCACTATGGATATCGAAGAAACGAATAGCATTATTCTCTCCACTTGCCAAAGTGTTGCCATCTGGACTAAAGGTAATACATTGAATTTCTGATTTCGTTTTTTTGAGGGTTTTTATATGTTTACCGGTTTTAACATCCCAAAGTTGAAGAATAAAATCCCGACCAGCACTTGCCAGGATTGTACCATCAGGATTGAAGGATAGTCCATTCACCCAACTGGTATGAGCATTTATCTCGGTTTTCTCTCCAGTCTGTTTATTTAATAAATGTATAGTTCCTTGCATATCGCCTGCTGCAAAGAAATTTCCATCAGTACTATATGCTAAGCAATTAACTTCAGTAGATTCTGACGGTATCATGTCAATTGCTTCATAAGTAGATGTATCGTAAAGCCAAAGACCAATTTTCCCTGCAACAGCTAACGTTGATCCATCGGGAGAATACAATATATCTCTTATACCGCCCTTACCAAAACGCGCCATTGCATCCTTGGGTAAGTTCCATTGCATAGTATCATCTATGGAGTCGTTATGCATGTGTTCTCCCTCATCTGATAAAC
>CAZZBB010000002.1:0-115148 GCA_964652195.1 uncultured bacterium
CCCGCTTATGACGATAAACAGATAAAAGAAGCTGTTGAAGTTTCCATACCTACCATTGAGAGAACACGTAAAACCTTTAGGCTTGATGGACTTACAGCAGCACTGAATGCAAAAAAGCGTACTGACACACCCAGTCTAAAGGTTGATGGAGAAAAAGAAGCACATCTCATTGCTTTAGTTTGCTCAGAACCCCCACAAGGGTGTTCAAGATGGACGCTTCGGTTATTAGCTGAGAAAATGGTTGAGTTGGAACATTTCTCCAGCATATCTCATGAAACCATACGACAGGTACTAAAAAAAACGAACTTAGACCTTGGCTAAAAAAGCAATGGTGTATTCCACCAGAACAATCTGCGGAGTTTGTCGCTGCGATGGAAGATGTCTTAGAAGTTTATCAGCGTCCACAAGATACGACAAATCCTGTGGTTTGTGTTGATGAAACAAGTAAACAACATATCAAAGAAACTCGAAAGCCTTTACCATTGGTTGAAGGTTCACCGTTGCGATATGATTGTGAATATCAGCGTAATGGCGTTAGTAATCTTTTCTTGATTTTCGCACCACTTGAGGGATTTCGGCAGGTTGAAGTAACCGACACCCGCACAAGTATTGATTTTGCTCATATCTGCCGAGACTTGGTTGATATTCATTTCCCTGATGCTGATAAGATTACTCTCGTATGCGACAATCTGAATACCCACAAATCAGCTTCGTTGTATAAAGCTTTTCAACCAGATCAAGCCAGACGTATTGCCCAAAAGCTTCAGTTCCACTACACACCCAAACATGGGAGTTGGTTGAATATGGCAGAGATTGAACTATCTGTGCTATCCCGTGGATGTCTTTCAAGGCGTATCGCTGACCAAGAGACACTAAAACAGGAGATCCACGCTTGGCAAACCCGAAGAAATGAACACCGAGCAAGTATGAGTTGGAGATTTACAACAGACAATGCGCGTATAAAACTCAAACGACTATATCCATCTATTAGCACATGACTTAGCAGTAGATTATTTATTGAAATATCTACAAGGTGATGAGTTTAAACAATACTTTAATTTGATATTACAAGATAGCTCATAAATATATAGTGACGTTTTAAATACATACTTTATCTATAAATCGGATTGAGGTCCATTAATTAGGTTTTATATTTTTATATGAATTATGTATGTCAAATTAAATTTCAACTATTCAATTCAATAATCTAAAGAAAAATGAATTAATTAAGTAATCATTTTAAATATTCATTTACTTTAATTAGGGGAAAGTAATGAAACGATATTTTGTTATTGCCTTTATAACATTAACAATTATAATGCAATTCGGTTGTTCTCAAGATGTAGAGCAATCTGAAATTGAAAATCCAACTATTTCTGATGTATCAAATGTCTATAACCGAGCACCTTTGGTTGGAGAAGTAGTGCTTGAACCAATGTATGAAGATGAAGTCAGTAAACTTGCGACCAAGACCCGTGTAGAAGTAATTACTGCCATTGAAGGGACGAGTAAAGTAGCTTTTGAAGCTGAATTTCGTAGAATTCAACCTACTGGCTTCGGATTCCCACTTTATGAATGTGTTCTTACCGACGAAGCAGTGACAGCAATGGGAGGTGTTGCCCAAGGTATGTCGGGTAGTCCAGTTGGTCCTCCAGGAAGAGTATTCGGTGCTCTTGGTTATGGGGATGCATGGGCAAAAGCTCCATATAGATTTTGGGTTACACCAATTGAAGCTATGGAAGCAACCATTAACCATACACCCTTTGGCGAATTTTTGAATCCGCCTGCAGCCCCTGGCGCGGGAGTAAACGCAACCTTTACCAAAGTGAAGACTCCTATTACAATCTCTGGTGTTGACAATAACAGATTACAACAACTTTCGTCGTACCTTAGCGGGACACAATTTGATTCTGTGCAATTCTTTTCAAGAATAGGTGGTGCTCCTGTTGCCCCACCAGCAAATGCAACATTACAACTTTCTGCAGGGGATATGATTGGTGTTGCGATCGTAACCGGAGATGTTGTAAACAATATAGGTTTTGGAACTGTCACACAAGTTTATGATGGGAACTTTGTTGCCTTTGGTCATGATATGTTTCTTGCTGGAAAGACGTCATTACCTGTATATAGAGCTGTAGTTGATGGAATAGTTCCTAATACTCAAATTGCATATAAATCTGCTTCTGCCTATGGGAATCCAATTGGTACTGTGACAAAAGATCTTAGACCCGGTATTGTTGGTGAACTTGGTAAATTACCTGATATGATTCCTCTCACTGTGGTTTATCAACCTGTCAACAGTCCAGCTCCTATTCAGAAAAACCATAAGGTTGCCTATGGACAAGAATGGGCAATTCCAGTTGTAGTGGCTACAACATTAGATTCAATTCGAATGGAAGTTAGTCCGGGAACAATTGAAGCCAATGTTGCTATTAGTTTCAAAGAAACAGATACTGTTTATACAGAATCATTCAGAACGATTGCACCAGACCCGTTTGAAGCAGTATTGAAAAATATGGATATCATTATTGAGTCATTTTCCAATATTCTCTATAATGGTGCTGGGAGAGCAACGATTGAGGAAGTCAAGGTATCTCTCATAGATATACCTAATATTCTACACACAGAGATTACTGATATTCACGTTGTTGGTGACATTAAACAGGGTGAAGAAGCAACTTTTGTAGTTGAGATGTTACCACATTGGAGTGCTACTGGTAGAAATCGGAAGATGTATAGAGAAGTTAAACTCCAAATACCTGAAAACTTCATACCTGGTCCTGCTCGTTTAGCCGTTACCTCTGCCACAACTTTCGGTTTCAATCCTTTTGGTATACCGAATGCTCCATCTCCAGAGAGTTTAGATCAACTGATATATCAACTCAAAGATGGTCAGTATGATAAAGGGTTAGTCCTTGTAACGCTTGCTGCATTAGAGGAAGAACCGGAAATACTTGATCCAGAAATCGAAGGATTTTTTGAAATTTTCTTTGAACAATTCTTTACCACATTGTTCGAGAACCTACCAGTTCCTGAAATAGGTGAAGAAGGTGAATTACCTGAAAATGGTGAACTGCCAGATGACAGTGAATTACCAGATGATGGTGAACTGCCAGATGATGGTGAACCACAGGTAGAAATTGAGGAACCATTACCAGTACCAATTACTGGCCTGCCATTCATCGTAAATAGGTTTATTGTGACTGGAGACACGGAAATTGAAGTCGAAGTTCAACCCATTAAACCAATAATAGATGAAGAAGGTGGACCGATAATGGAAGATGAAATAATTGAAGAATAATACGCCATCTTCAACCCCCATCTTCAATGAAAGTGTGGACAATTTCACAGAATTGTCCACACTTTCATTTTAATTGCATGTTACAGGAGATCTATCAACAAAACACTTAACTATACTAATAATTAATTCAATATCCTTCCGTGCAGATTCAATCGAGGTATAGCAATCTACATCCTCGGTAATACAAGCATGAAAATGACGTAATTCGCCTACAAACGCACTTTCCCATTCTATTGCTGGAGTTTTACTATATGTTGTGCCTGCCGCATCAATTCCGTGTATAGTCACTTCAGAAAGTATACCTCGTGAGAATCCTGTCGGGTAGGAGACAACAACCCTTTTATTATCCCCATAGATCTCCAAGGTTTCTTTGAAATCCCAAAGATCGGGTAAATCAACCCAAGTAGCAATACAACGCGCACCGTTTGGAAATCCAAACACTATACTCACACCTTGTCCATTCGACCATACTTCTGCACTCACTACCTCAGATGGAGATCCCAACATAACACGCATACTGTATAGGTCGTGGATCATACTTCCTGATAGTAAGAAGAAAGCCCGTTCTGCTTCTGGTGATACATCACCAATTGCGTCTGCTACAGCCTGTCTTCGAGCAGAAATAGCAGGTTCAAATGCATTTTCAGGAATGTCATCATGTCGTTCAACGTCAAATTGACTTAAATGTAATCGGTTATTTGGATGTAGATGGTTAATCTGAACAAACCGATAACTATCCATTGATTCAACTTCAGCTTTTGCATATTTAAAAGCAGGATCGTGTACCTTCATATAACCTGCCTGTCCTACTTTGTTAGCCTTTTTTTGTGCAGCTATCATGGCATCAATTTCTTGTAATGAAAAACAGACAGGTTTCTCAATGAAGACATGCTTACCCGCTTCAAATGATGCAAGAGCCACCTCAGTCTTTGGATCACCATGACATAGCAAGACAGCATCAACATTGGAATCTAAAAGTTCACGATATTCTGTAACATATTCAGGAATCTTAAATCTCTTCGCAGCTGCTTCTACAGTCTTATAAGATAAGTCACAAATTATAGGTACTACAAATTCTCTATGTAGCTGTGCAAGATTCGGCAAATGGTGTACCTGTGCAATTGCGCCACTACCGATGACACCTATTCGTACACGGGTCATTATTAAATTACCTCTCATTTGAATTCTATTAGTATCGTATCATATACAATGAATACATGCACCATATTTCAAGACTATAATTCAATTGACACCTATAAAACAGTATGGTATTTTGTATATATTGTATGCTTCAATCGTTTATACATGATAATGCGAAATATTAAACTTGTTCTTGAATATGATGGAACTAATTACCACGGATGGCAGATCCAAACCAATCTACCAACTATTCAAGGTGTACTTGAAGATGCAGTCAAACAATTAACAAATTCGTCAATACAGATTATTGGAGCTGGAAGAACTGATACGGGTGTACATGCAGAGGGACAGGTTGCTAACTTTCATACGAATTCGTCAATTCCAATCGCAGCCTTTCAATCAGGCACAAACTCCTTTCTTCCTTCTGACATCGTTGTGATTGAAGCAACTGAAGTGGATACTAATTTTCATGCAAGGTTCAGTGCAATAAGTAGATATTATAGGTATACAATATTAAATAGATCATATCCTTCTGCACTCTTACACAGAACGTGTCATCATCTTTCTACGAAAATAAACATTGAAATCGCTAATGAAATTTGTAAGTGCTTAATAGGTAAACACGATTTCTCTTCCTTTCAAAAAACAGGGAGTGATAGAAACAATCCTGTATGCGATATTTTCAGAGCATATTGTCATACAAGAAAGGATTTAATCTTTTTTGAATTTGAAGCGGATTCGTTCTTAAGAGGTATGGTACGAGCTATAGTTGGAACAATCTTAAAGTGTATAAAAGATCCAAAATGTAATATCACAGATGCAACCACACAATTCCAAAGTATTGTAGATGCCAGAGATAGATCTATAGCAGGACCATCAGTTCCAGCAAACGGTTTATCACTTGTGAAAGTTAAGTATAGGGAATAAATAAAACGAGGTTTTTATGAATTACGACCAAGTCTTGAGTGAATTGGAAACACTGGTCAATGACACATTTAAGCTTTGGGAACACAACCGAGTAGGGTTTCAATGGCGACATTATACATGGAACCACACTATGCGTGTCCGAGCAATGAGTATGGAACTTGGAAGACGAGAAAATGGAAATGTAAAACTGTTGGAAATCGCAGGAACTTTACACGACATTACAAAACGGTATGACGGGGTCATACTTACAGATGACAACGGCAAACGGATTCTCGACCACAACGGTTTCTGGCTTAATGAAATGCTTACACCCGCAGGAGAAAATGTAGTTACGGATCTATACAAGAAGCACAATCTTCAGGGGAAAGTTCATCACGAATCTGGGGCTGTTATCACTGAAAATATTCTACAAATGTACGACTTTGAACAGGAATTTGTTGAAGCCGCGACGGCTGTAGTGTTAGCACATCTGAAACCGATGAACCTTACAGCAGAAAATTTTAAACTCCTCTATGGAAACATTGAAAACCAAATTCTTTATGATGCAGATACTATGGATCCGAATATCGGTTATACTGGTTTCTTCCGAAACATACATATTCATGCATACTTCGCACTTCAACGTGGAAGTTGGGATTTAGAAGAGTATGTCAGAAATTTACCACGATGGATTAATTCCAAACAGGAATTTGTTGACAATCTATTGACCGAATCTGCACGCGAAGTTGCTCAAGCAAGACAAGATCGTAATCAACATTTATTTACTCAGATGGTCGATGAATTAGATGATATGGAGATCAATCGAAAATACGGTTTACTTGGTATAATTGAATATTTTGTTAGTGTAACAGAAGACCCACATTTTCAAAATCAACTACAATATCTACAAGATGAGTGGTTACCACAACGTCAACAATGGGTAGAAGACGAGGAAAGAGATTCTTCATCCCGTGAACGCGCACAAGATTCTGTTAATCGCGTTAAACATTTCTTGACTTTACTTGCACAAGAAAGTCGTGGTGAAATCTAAGGAGTATTCCAATGAATCAACCTTCATCAGCAAATCAACAAAACCCCGTCCCTACTATCTCACCGATTCCGTATCCTGAGGACTTATACCAATTTGATACTGTTGCTAATAGTATTACAGGTGGATTTTCTTCTGTAACAGATGATGATATAAACTATTTTCATCAACACGGATATCTTGTAATTGAAGATGGCTTTTCACAGGAAGAAATTAAATCCGCTTTAGAAGGTATGGTGTACCTGATGGATGGAAATAATCCTGACTTTAAGGCTATCCAATTTGAACCTAAGCTTGTAAAGGCAAAGGATGAAATGAATCCTAATGAACGACGTGATGCTATTCGGAAAATATTCAACTATGTCAGTCACGAACCACGGTTGAATGCCATTGCTGAACATCCAGGATTACTCGGTGTTTTACAACGAATCATGGATGATTCACCATCACTCTTCCAAGATATGGCATTAGTTAAACCACCTCGTTTCGGATCAGAAAAACCGTGGCATCAAGATTTGGCATACTTCAATCTTCAGAAAAGTACAACGGTTGTTGGGGTTTGGATTGCATTGGACGAAGCCACAGCAGAAAACGGGTGTATGCACATCATACCCGGTTCACATATTGAAGGTCCCATGATACATTTCAAGCGAAGGGATTGGCAAATCTGTGATACTGATGTTCCTATTGCCCGCGATACAGTTGTCCCACTTCAACCAGGTGGATGTCTCTTCTGGCACGGTTTAACTCATCATGGAAGCCCCGCAAATCAAACAGAAAAACGTCGTAGAGCACTCCAATTACACTATAAACCTGCAAGTTCTGAAGAAATATCAACACAGGATAGAATGGATGTCTACGGGAGTGATGGAAAAGATGTAGACTGTTAATAGCAGAAAGGGCGGGGATAACCGCCCTTTGCTATATTGTCTGTGTTTGTATATCCTGTACCGAAATGTCTACTTGTTCTCTTCAGGAAACGGTGCACGAATATCGTAACGTCCTTCTACATGGACAGGTAATTTTCCACCTTCAACTAACAAATCAAGAGGGTTTGGACGCGTTTCCATTGGAAATGTAACAACATCCTGGAGTCGTAAAGATTCGTAAAACGCCATCAGGATTTCGATTGTACAAAACCCATGTCTTCCAGCATTCCTATGTTCATCAACTTCCCCTTCAATCCATGCTAACATCTCGGTAAATTGATTCGGTTCACTTTGGCGAGGTTTGATCGTCTGCCAACCTGCAGATTTACTGTTCAGGAGTTCGATCGTGCCATCTGCTCCACGACGGAGCTGTCCATCATCCCCATAAACAGCATCACCACGGAGTCCTGGACCGGGTAAATCACTTTCATAAACACCACGTATACCGCCTTCAAAGCAGATTTCTGCCATACAAAGGTCTTCAGTTCTCACCCGACGTTCCCATCGGTCTGTTTTTCGTGCAACTTGAGCAATAAGCCACTGAGGTTCTGGATCACCAAGAATATAACGCATCTCGTCAATTTCATGTGTTCCACGATTCAGCAAACCATGACCATCCCGACGTAACATTGCTTGTGGTTGACCAATAGCACCTTCTTGGATGAGTCTCCGTGCTTCACAATTCTGAGGACTGAAACGACGTTGGTGACCAACCACCAGTTTAGTCCCATTCTTTTCACAAACATCCATCATATCTTGAGCATCACCAACAGAAGCAGCCATCGGTTTCTCCGTAATAACACCGAGGACACCGCTCTCTGCTGCAGCTATAGTCGGTTCTGCTCGGACACTTTGCCACGTAGTTATACTTACGATATCAAGATCCTCTTTCTCACACATTTCTTCAAAATCTGTGTAGTATGAGGATAGTGATTGGTCTTCAGCGAATTTCTTTGCGGATTCTTCACTTATATCGGATGCAGTTACAACTTCAGCACGACCAGTTCCTCTCCAATTCCCGGTATGTGATCTACCCATACCACCACAACCGATAATTCCAACACGATATGTTTTTTCTGCCATTTTATTACCCCTTCTGAGAGAAAGTTTGTCTACTAAATTGGAAGTTTATCAAAAACACCTATACTTTTCAAGATAATTGCTATCTTTAAGAATTTCATTCTTGATATTTTACCTAACTTGTTCTGATGTAATTATCAGTAGTATACGTGAAACAGAGCGTTCTAAGTACATTCAAATGACAGCACCTATATCACCCGGTAGTAGTGGAGGAGCTGTATTAAACAGTAAAGGTTCTGTCATCGGAATCGCAACTTTAACGTACTATCGTATTGATCCGAAAATCAAAATTAATCGTGCTCAGAATATAAACTTCGCTGTTCCATCAAATTACCTCAAAGCATTACTAAAAAAGATTAAATAGCATCTATAAACAAATTAGGGTTAACTGAAGAACACTTCAACAGTTAACCCTATTTTTGAATTAGAAACAGTCTATTAGTATTTTTGCTACATTCTACTCCTTAATTACGAAAAATTTCTCTTCTTTAATCCGTTCCTCAGGAAAACGCGCACGAGCCCAAATCGCCTTTGAATTCTCAATCATCTGCGGATGTCCACAGGCATAAACTACTGAATTCGTATGGTCATACCCCATTTCATCCCCATATTTACGGATAACATCTTCAGCCCGTCCACTCTCACCTTCCCACTTTTCATCCTCCCAGGGACGACTCACAGTCGGCACAAAACTAAACCATTCCTCCTGAGCAGCAAGTTCATTCAGTTCATCCATATAATATCCAAGTTCCCACGAACGACTTGCACCTACAATAGTAAGAATCTCATGCGTATTCGATTTTCCCTGTTCCTGTTCTATTTTTAGCGTCCGAGCAATACTGATATAAGGGGCAGCTCCTGTAACGGTTCCAGCCATCACATGACGAGTCATACCGCTATCTACATCCATCACAAACTTCCCAACAAGACGATCCCGGATAAAAACACTATCACCCAGTTTCAATTCCCAAAACAGTGGAGTCGTAGCACCCTCCGGTACTAATTCCACAAACACCTCCATAAAATCTTCGTGAGGTGATGATACAATTGAATAGGGACGTTGAACAATCTTCTCATTCACTTCAAATCCGATGGTGGCATATTGTCCAGGAATAAACGGGAGTTTTTGGTCAGTCTTGAACTTAAAAGCAGCTAAATCTTCAGAAAAATCTTCACGTTCAATCAATTCACCCATACAGTACTTTGATCGGGAGCTTTTACGTTGCATATTCTATTCCTTAAATTAATGAAATTATGGAGTTTATCTTCCTGTTTCATATTATACTAAAAACATATACCATAATCAATTAATTTTGATGCAACAAATTATTCTAATCCGTATCGTAAATAAGTTGTCATGAGTACATGTGTCAGATACTGTGCTTTATACGAATGTGTATTGAGGGAATGCAATACTTTTTCTAAGCATGGAGATTGATTACCTGTGTTTGTTTCTGATGCTATGTCGATTGCACTATTTGTCAAAACAAGTTCAATAAGTGAGGCTGCGACAAAACTGAGTTGAAAAGACCTATTCAAACCCTTCCATTTTTTGCAAGGACACATTACCCGAGCAGTACAACGGAAACAAACGCTTGCCTAATGGTGTATCACAATGTTTCAAACCGATCCCACTAAAGTGGTGTCCGAGCTTGAAGAGAGACCTAAATCTTGATAACATGTGTTCTAAGTAGATAAGAGGGTCCATTATTATCATCCTTTCAAAAATGAAATATACTGAAACGATAACCTTTTTCTGCTTTTGACACAATAAATTTAAGAGACTGTCCAAACTATAGTGAATTTATGATTACTATTCATTTAAAAATATATTACGAGTCAATCCATTATCTTGAGATCTCCCCATCGGATTGCAAGTTTATCCATCGCATCCACTGCAAGGTGACCATCAATCCATGAGGGAAAGTGGTGGGGTCCTCCTCGATTCGTTAGATTCTTCAATTTTTTACTGAAAAGGTCATATCTATAAATCATAAAACTTGATGGTGGACCTAAATTCGGATTTTTAATACTTAATAGCAGTGTTCTATCATCTTTCATCCAACACCCGCTAAAGACAAAGTATTCCTTAGGAAAGGTGTGTATATCTAAATTTCCAGTAAAGACATTCTGAATATTAACACGCATTGCTAACGATTTTTCATTATCAGGCGTTAGTTCAGCTTCTGGATACATGATGTATTTACCAGACAATGACCAACTCGGTATATACCGAAAAACAGGATTTATCCCAATAGCGGGAATACTGAGCCGTTTTTCTCCAAGTCCATTTAGATTATAAATCCAGATATTATCACCCTCCACACCACCCATTTTCAAATAGGCAAACCGTTTTCCATCAGGTGCCCAACTCATGTAAGTTACCTGGGCATTTCCCTTGTTATCCGTAAGTTGTTTTACCGCTCCATTTTCTAAGTCTATGACATGAATATTCCAAGACCCTGAACGTTTACTTGTAAAGCCGACGTGTTTCCCATCAGGTGAGATTCTTGGGTACTCATCGGTTGGATGATTTTCCATAAATTTATATTCAATTTGGTTTTTTATATCATATATCAGGAATTCGGAATTGAATATTGTTCCATTCCCATGGGATAGGTCTCTTTGGAACACGATCCTATTTCCGTCAGGAAACCAAGTAGGAACTCTATCATAAAACGATGGGTCTGTTAACCTACGAAAATTGCTGCCGTTGTCTTCCATTGTGTAGATATGATAATCGGTTTCACCTATAGGTTTTGCATGGAGTGTTATTTTCGCGTCTGAACATGGTAATAATATGGTGGCCCAAAGGAATAAAATTGTTAGGTTTATAGTAATCGTCATACACTGTTTACTGAAAAGTTTGTATCTCATGAAACACCTATTGGGACACAGGTGTCTTGATGTAAGACACCTGTGCAGATTGATATAAAACAGTTATTCCATATCGCCAAATTTAATATCCACACAACCTGTTGCTTCCCATTGATCTTGATCGTTACCTCTTCCAACTGTTCTCGCAGATACACTTGTTATAGTTTCGGCTCTAAATGTCTTACCTGCTGCCCATTTTTCATCTGCTATAGTATAACCATAGGTATAAGAACTTGATGCCGACTCAGTAGGATCTAACTGTTCTTGTACAAATTGAGTGGGAGCAATAAATTCAGTACTGACCCATTCAAAATTATCATTTAATCGAACTACCTGAAAATCAAACCTAATCGAGCAAGTTATTACTTTATCACTACAGTTATCCACAAAACCCCAACTCGTAACATTGGCAGAGTAACCCCACCATCCTAAACTGACAACTTCTGCATATCCATAGGTATGTGAATTTTCGCCGGAGCCGCTTTTTAGGTCAGATGATCCGTTACAGAAAAGTTCATCATCACCTTGATTAGATTGACTAAAACTTGGAAGAAACAGTAATGTGAATACTGCAAGTATTGCAGTGATTTGAAAGATACTTCGTGTAAACATTCAATATTCTCCTTATATATGTAGTGTCTTGCGACACTTTCGTTAGCATGACAATCAAGGTTTCCACAGAGGAACTTCTCATACTTTCCGTTTTGTGAACCTATCATGTCATCCTATAATCATGACAATAACAGGAGATATGGAATATAATACCATTTTCTCCTGTCACCTTCAAACAAAAAGTCGCATCGCAGCACAAACATTGCGCGTTGCAACAACAAAACCCGCGACAGTACGCCTCGTTTGGGAGTGGTACGTGCGGGTATAAAATATCACAGGATTTAATTCCTATGATAAGACCTTGTGATGTAATTAATTTTAAATTAACGAATGTAAACGGGGGAGGGTAGCTAACTGGAAGTTAATATAGATCCGCGAGCATCGTCCTTGGTTATACATCTGCTCAAATGACAAGATAATTTTCTGGATTGTGGAATCTACAAATTGGTCATTCACAGTTAAACCCTTCTCAGTCTAATAAGAAATAGGATAATGGTGTACATACTTCTTTTACTATTCAACTTGACATCATATTGTAATCTAAGTTTCGGTGAATGTCAAATTTATTTTTAAGGAGTATGTAAAATCCCTCGGTTTTCACCTTAGTGGTGCGAAAGGTGTATAATAAACAGTTGCAAAATAAAATACGAAAATTGCCTAAACTATAGTAAAATTATAAAACCAAATAATATGAAATAAAATTGAAGAAAACCAAATCATATCATAACTAAAGATTTAAAATAATTGAAAATTTACCTAAAAAATTTACAAAAGTAAATATAAATAGAATTATATCACATTTTTTACAAACCCTTTCTGGGACTAACTTTAGAGCAGTTTAATACATGCTCTTGAAAAAAATGTGTTGTGAAAATACTACTAAGGATTAAACTCTTCTGTGGGCGGGGAATGCCAATAAGGCATTCATACCGTTGATTTGGATTCCTATCCCCGATCTTATACCATGGAAAACCAAAGACACATCAATTCCACACTTAAGTTATATAAAAATTAACTTATGTGATTTAAGGAGAATTGGTATAGTTAAAATTATAAATCCTTATAGAATAAGGCTTCGTAAAATTGCTCCGTGAAGGTTTCCGTGAAAATGCAATCATTTCAGAACACTCAATATTAACACTTTTTTCCATACATCTAAATAATTAGCCATTTTATCTCACTCAAAAAGTATAAGTATCATTGTTTGTTAATATGACTCTTGAAATCAATATTGATATTTAGATACAATAGCAGCATAATGTTTAGTGCCAAAGACTTTACGCATCCGTGTCACGTTGATAACTTTGTCAATTTACCTTAATATGTTATACTGTGTGTTGTGCTTATTATACTTTTAAATAAAATCATTACATCAAGAATTACCTCAATAAACTTACATTGGTCTGTCTCCTAACCAACAAATTTGAAAATTATAAGGAACATACTATGAAAAAAGCAATGCTGATTCTAACAGTATCATTTATCTTATCTGTCACTTTCCCCTCAATCAGTCTACCGAAGGATTTTACTCGATGGGACTTACCTGAAGGGGCAAAAATGCGTTTCGGAAAAGGTGAAATATACGACATAAAGTTTTCACCTGATGGAAGTATGTTTGCTGTAGGATCAGGTATTGGAATCTGGCTATATGATGTAAAAACTAAAGAACCTCTCAGGTTTCTTAAAGTACAAACCAACTCAATTCATACAATCGGCTTTATTAATGAAGGAAAAAATATAATTGGTGCAACAGAATCTGGATTCATATATATATGGGATATTGACACATCTGAAAATCCAAGTAGCCAAAATATAGGAAAGATACACAATAGGGTACCGGGTACAGATTATTTTTGGGCAAGCGCAATTTCTAATGATGGAAGTATACTTGCAGTAGGTAGTGGAGGCGGTTCTATCACCTTATGGAATATACAATCAGGACAGCGAATAGCTTCAATTAAAGCACATAAAAGAAGTGTAAATGCTTTAGCCTTTTCAACTGATGGAACGACTTTAGTAAGTGGAGGAGAGGATTCCGAAATCCATTTGTGGGATGTATTGACGCAAAAACGAATGTATACACTCCTCAGAACATTTAATGCACAAGCATTAGCATTTACTTCTGACGATAACAATCTTTTGGCTGGAAGTTTTGGAGGGTCAGTTCAGTCATGGAATCTTGATACAAAACAGGAGAGGATGTCTTTCCGTGGACACAGAGACAGGATACGGGCAGTGGCATATTCACCCGATGACAAAATAGTAGCATCCGGGAGTTGGGATGGTTCTGTTCGATTATGGAATGCTGTTACAGGAGAACAAATAGGAATCGTCTCTGGTTACCCACTATCTGTGGAAAGGATGGGATTTGCACCGAATGGGTATACAGTGGCTGGAACAGCACGAGGTATAATTAATCTTTGGGATCAAGACACTCGAAGAGAAAACCCTGGGGTAATTGATAAACATCCTGGATTATTCTGGGGGTTAGCATTTACGAATGATAGTCAAGAACTTCTCTTTGCAGATGTTGGATTTAACCTTTACGTATATAATGTCAATACAACCAAGGAAAAGGCAACCAAAAAGTTCAAGAAACATAAAGGTGGATATTATGCAATTGCCTTCTCACCTGATCGTTCAATCGTTGCCAATGGGTATAGAAACAGGAGAATTAAATTATGGAATATAGACTCCGGTAATGAACTGTTTTCAATACGGACCAAGTTTAAAAAACCAATCATTACCTTGGCTTTCTCCCCGGATGGGAACAGAATTGCAGCTGCTGGAGAGGACAGTATAATCAAAATTTGGGACACGAAAAAAGGTGTTGAATTATGTGTCCTTCAAGGTCACTCAGGTAGAATCGAATCCGTAGCATTTTCTCCTGATGGGAAGTTATTAGCAAGTGGCAGCTGGGATGGTACAATGCGGGTGTGGGACATTGAAAAGAAAACACAGATTACCCAGCAAAATGGATTTATGGGTGCTATCATTGAAGTCCTCTTTTCTTTAAATGGAAATGTAATTGTTGGAACAAGTACAGGTAATACAATTCAATTGTGGGATTTAAACAATTTGAGTAATAGACCTGGAGTAATTCTTCCTGGGCACAATGGTTGGATTAGAAGCCTTGAATTCTCAACAGATGGAAAAACGCTCGCAAGTGGAAGTGATGATGGAACTATATTAATTTGGGAATGGGATAAATTAACACAGATGTTGAATGCGAATACTCTAAAATACAAGAGAAATTAACAAGAATACTCTTTATTGGCGAGTCTCTGAATTCCGATTCTTGGAAATATAAATCTCTGTACGGAGGATACCAAACACCGACTTCAAACGACAATCTAAACATAAGACTCTTCTGCAGAAGGAAGCTCAGATTAAAATGTGTAAGCCTTAAATTTAATCAGAACAATAGGTCCGATTTTCAAACCGAATCAAATAGAATAAATATGAGGAACATACCATGAAGAAAACTTTTCTTATTCTAACCTACATACTAATGCAATTCATTGCATTCCAATCAACCAGTCAAGTCCAAGACTATCACCAATGGCACTTACCGGATGGAGCGATAATGCGTATCGGAAAAGGAGGAATCAACGATATGAAGTTGTCTCCAGACGGTTCATTATTAGCAGTCGCTTCGGATATAGGTGTTTGGATCTATGACGCACATACGGGAACTGAAATATCTCTCCTTAAGGTAAAACCACGAGGTGTCCGGAATGTAAATTGTATTGCATTTGCACCAGATGGCAACACACTCGCTATAGGAAACTGGGTGATAGGTGGTGCAGTAGAATTATGGGATGTCAATAAAGGTGAACTCCTTACAGTAATGAAAGAAAGAATAGGGAGTGTAAAGTCTTTGGTATTCTCACCAGATGGTAGACTACTTACCTGCTTAAGTTGGAATCGAAATGTTAAATACCATATGTGGGAGATTGAATCAGGTCGAGAAGTGTTATCCTTTACAGGTGAACAAGAAGGACTGTTTAACGGTTTAGCATTATCATCTGATTCAAATTACATCGCAAGCGCTGCAAGAAACGAACTCTTCTTATGGGATCCATTCACAAAGGAAAAACTCCATACAATTCATTACGAGGGATGGTCTTTAGCTATTTCACCTGATAGTAAAATACTTGTTGGGGGTTCTACAACTCTTAAAAGTTGGGATACTAAATCTGGAGAGGAATTACTAACCTATGATGGACATACACGCAATGTAGAGAAAATTGTATTTTCACCTGATGGAAATACATTTGCAAGTGGTGATACCGGAGGAAAAATAAATCTATGGCATCTCGAACCTTCACCGCATATAAAGAAAGACAATACTCCTTCATTAGCCAAGATGTTACGTTCACTTACAGATAATAACAAAAGGAAAATCACAAATAGGCTAATTAAACAGACTCTTTTGGGACACACTCTTCCAATTAAGGCACTACACTTTTCTGCTGATGGAGAAAAACTCGTAAGTGGTAGTCATGATGGAACAGCGAAGGTCTGGGAGGTAAATACTGGGAAAGAACTTTTTACAATTCATGGACATACTGGATCTGTCAAAGATGTACGTTTTATTAATAAGGGCACAACCCTTCTAAGTGGTGGTTCAGATGGTATTATAACACAGACAAATATGGATGAATCGGGTATTTCAGAAAAAAAAATCCAGACGAAACCACCATGGTATGCTTTTGACATGACCTTTTCAAAAGACGGAAAGACAGTCGCTTCTGGTTGTTGGGGTGAGGTACGGTTATGGGATGCTGAGACTCAGAAATTCTATGAACCCCTTGGAAAATATAGTGAGTTTGTTCTATCATTAGCATTCTCTCCAGACGAGAAACTTCTTGGGAGTGGTCATTGGCGGGGGAGAGTTTTCTTATGGGATGTACCTAATCGAAAGTTATATAAGACACTTGACGGTCATACTGAAGATGTACAATCTGTTGCATTCTCACCGGATGGCAAGTGGTTTGCGAGTGGCAGTGAAGATGGTACAGCGAATCTGTGGAATCTTGATGATTTTACAAAAACAACATTACCTATTCAGGCAGAAAATGGAATTAAAGAAGTAGCATTTACACCAGAAAATAACCTAATAACTGCTCTTTGGAATGGCGAAATAAAATTATGGCATCCACCTACTAAAGAACACATTGCTGACTTTCATGATGCAAGAGGAACACAAGATGGATTAGTAATTTCACCTGATGGTAAGAGTATGGTCACTGGTTTACACGGTGGGGTAATCAGAATTTATGATATGGAGACAAGATCTTTATATCATCAATTCAATACAGAGGAAAGTGCAGGACCTACTAAATTCACCTTTTCACCTGATGGAACAATTCTTGTCAGTGGCAGCAATAACGGCACACTTCTACTCTGGGATTTAGAAGACATGGGAATTGCTGATAGATAATTTATCCTTCAACTAATTTTCTTCTATTCTTATACCATTTCAGATAATTAAGGACTCTTTAATGTAGCATAAACTTTCAGTTTGTGCAGTATTTCAAAGCATGCTTAACAACTGTTCATGGGGTATACAATTATTGAAATGATATTACATATCTGATAACTTCTTCAGTAGCCATTTCCGCATTGGGGCATGTCCAGGATCACATACCTCTATAAAATGCCCTGGTAATGGTTGTCCTATCAATGCTTCTACATTACTCCGTCGTTCAGAGACAATATCGGGGTGATCATTCACTATATTATTCTTTTCTTCAGTGTCGTTTCGTACATCAAATAGTTGATCACCCTTCTCATCTTTATACCCTACAGAAGTACAGAAATTCCATCGGTTATCACGAACACTCACTCTGCCAACTGCATTCCCTGTTGTAAAACCTGCCCAACCCGTAATAATACGTTCACGCAGATATGCTTTCTCTCCTTTAACAAGCTGCCACATATCTTCACCATCAGTCCACCCGCACGGAATATCTACCATATTTAATAAAGTCGGCATAAGATCATGGTTCTGTACAAACGCAGATACATCTTTGTCATGGGGGCCTTCAGGATGCCGTATCATCAGATTCAGTTGTGTATTGAACGGATGTAGTTTATTTGGACCTTTGCCAAAACTACCGTGATCACGAAGTTGCGTACCGTGGTCAGACATCACAAGTACAAGCGTTTCATCTCGAATGTTAAGAGATTCAATCTTATCTAACAGAACCCCAACCCACTTATCAACAAAAGTCACTTCACCAAGATAGAGTGCTTCAATCCTATCCAGTTCCTCCGCTGATGAACCACCACCCATGATGAAATCTTTCCCAGTATAGTCTGGCATATAGATGTCAGCATAAGATTTTGGAGGATCCCACGGTTCGTGTGGATCAAAACTATCCACCCATAAAAAAAATGGTCCAACCGTATGATTATCCTGCAGCCAATCAGCAGCAGAACGAAATACACGCGCGCAACTGTAATCGTCTTCTGTTTTTCGATGCCGTTGAGATAGGAGATAGTTTACCAATCCTGCATGCCGTTTCCAATCAATAGGTTCACGGACATGCTTACGAAGAGTTTCCTCAATCAATCTCGGATCACCACTATTCCAATTATCTGATTCTTGTCCACGAATAAAATCAAAATGTGCAAATCCCCGAGAGAAATTCATCGTCGGTTTAAACATATGGTATGTATCTGCAATGAGAGCAGTTAAATAACCATGATCCAACAGCACCTCAGCAATAGTGTCCTGTTCAGGAGGTATTTTATGCCAACCCGGGGCATGATGCCAATGTCCACGACGGTCAAAATTATATCTCCACGGGAAACTCCTCATTCCTGTGAAATTACCCCTACGGATCTGTAGTGTCGGTTGTCCCTCACCAAAGGCATTTGTAAATCGAACACTCTCAGAAGTAAACGCATCAAGGTTCGGGGTCTGAACATGGCTAAACTTCTTCCCTTCACCAATTATATCCGCTCGAAATGTGTCTAAACAGATACAGATTATATTCATAACGTCACAGTCCTTTCATTTCGTCCAATATTCTTTCTGCAGCCTCAATCGGATCATCAGCTTCTATAATGGGTCTACCCACAACAATAAAATCTGCGCCACGACTAATTGCTTCAGCAGGAGTGGTAATTCGTTTTTGATCTCCAGTTTCTGCCCATCTTGGACGTATTCCAGGAGTTACAATCACAAAATCATCACCACAAGCTTTACGGATCGGTTCAATCTCCAATGGAGATGCAACGACGCCATCTAAACCTGCTTCTTTGGCTTGTTGTGCAAGATATACCACCTGTTCCGACAGCTGCCTTTCTGAACCGAATTGAGATTGAAAACCTTCTTCATCTATACTTGTTAGAATAGTCACCCCTAATAGGATTGGTTTAGCAATTTTTCTATCCTGAGCAACATTCACAGCTCTGATCCGGGCAGTTTGCATCATCTCCATCCCACCGGATGCATGCATATTTATCATATCAGCACCATGAGTGGTCATTGTTCCAACATCCCGCGCCACTGTATTTGGTATATCATGGTACTTAAGATCAAGGAATGTCTTAAATCCTCTATCATTTTGCCATGAAAATATATCCGTACCAACGGTAGAAAATGCTTGAAAACCAATCTTTACCCAGGATACCTTCTTGCTAAGAAGATGTGTAATCCACTCAATTTCTTCACCATCATCAGTATCTAAAGCAACAATTAATCTCTTATCCAATTTATCTTCCTCATGTAGATTCTCTTTACCTATTTAATACCTTTTCAACTTCATACATAGTCTTCTTGTAAGCATCATCAATTTTTGTCTGATTTGTATTGATATTCATGGCAATATCATCCAATTGTTTCTCAAAACAATCTATCATCCGATTAACCTCTTTAGGTGATGTCCCTCCAAGACTTTGGCTGTTTTCAAGTGCCAATGCCGGATCTAAAATTTGTTGCAACTGTGGGATTAATATGTCTACTTCCTTCTGTTTTAGTAATCTGTGGGTTTCTTCCCAATCTGAGAATGTCAATTCCTGTCTTACGAGTTCTCCCACAAGCCAACCCACAATCTCATGACTCACCCGAAAACTGATTTGATGTTCCTTTACCAGATAATTAGCTAATTCTGTTGCAGTTGCAAAATTCGCATTCACCAATTCAGCCATCCGTTCAGTCTTGAATTCAGTGGTTTGAAGAAGATTCGGTAATATCTCAAGACAGTCATTTACAATGTCAAATGCTTCCCATAATGGCGGTTTATCTTCTTGAAAATCACGGTTATATCCCAAAGGTAAACCCTTTAGATTTGTTAGCAAATCCATTAAAGCACCATAAACACGACCTGTACGACCTCGTGTGAGTTCCGCGATGTCAGCATTTTTCTTCTGGGGCATAATCGAACTCCCCGAACTATAAGCATCATCAAGTACTGCCATGCCAAATTCGTATGTAGTCCAGTAGATTATCTCTTCACTTAAACGAGATAAATTCGCCATTACCATAGACAAAGCGAAAAGGGTTTCAGTGATAAAATCCCGACTACTAATCACATCAAGAGCATGCTCATGTGGTCGATCAAAACCGAGGAGTTCTGTGGTAAATTGCCGATCAATTGGGAAGGTTGTTCCAGCTAATGCACATGCCCCAAGTGGATTTGTATTGGCAAGTTTGTAGGCTGCCAATAATCGTTTTTGGTCTCGGAGCAACATACTGACATAGCATGTTGCCCAAAAACTGAGACTAATCGGTTGAGCATGTTGAGTATGTGTGTATCCAGGCATCACTGTATCAACATGTACTTTTGCTATATTCAAGAACGCTTCACATAATGAAGAAATACCGCGCTGAACATTCAGTATCTCTTCACGGATATAGAGGTATGCATCCACAAGAACTTGATCGTTTCGAGAACGTGCTGTATGGAGTTTACCTCCAAATTCGCGTCCTGCATTCTCAATCAGATACGACTCCACATTCATGTGGACATCTTCTTTATTTGGATCAAGCGTAAAGTTGCCAGATTGAAAATCTTCCTCTACTTTTCCTAACCAATGTAAGATCTCTTGCAAATCATCTTCAGATATGATACCTTGCCGTTCAAGCATTATAGCATGAACTTGACTACCCCAAATATCGTATCTAATTAAACGTGTATCGACTTCTATGGAGTGTGAAAATGATATGGTTTGAGTGGTAGGATCGGAACTAAATCGTCCACTCCATAATTTTTTTTTAGGAGTCTTCATACTTATAATTGAATCTTTCTTTATTTCCACATCAATCCAAACTTCTCCACGTTTAGGTATTGACATTATCTGCTGCCACCTCTTCTTATTCCAAAACTCTAAACATCTCCGCTTCAGCGAAATCCTGATCTAATTCTGTCCAAATTCCATATTCATCATCATAAATTATATGTTTCTCTCGAGTCCAATATAGAATGTGGATAGCATGCTCAAGATGTTGTAATTCTTCCGTACTTAAGTTTGGTAATGTCTCTGTAATTTCTTGTATTGTAGGCATGGATTGCAGTCCCAAGACCTGTGAGAGGTTTGGATCCTTTGGTAGGTCTATCTGAAATTCCCCGCTTTTCCAAGATCAATTAAAAAGTCAATAGCTTCCTGAAGTTTTCTCTCTGAAAGCTGTTGGATCAACCTAATAACTTGTTCTTCTAATACTATTTTCATAATAACCTAATTCTCTAAAAAATATTATACAAGACAACGTTAAGCAACCTGAGGTGGCCGTCTCGGAGACATAGGTTGAATTATCTTACGCTGATCAGGTGTCAAACGTGATAGCAACTCATCGGAATGCGGGTAATCAAAACGTTCACGTACATATCTGGGAGAATATCTATAGACTATTGACCGACGAAAACCTGGGTTGGTGCGTTCTGCTGAACCGTGTGTAATAGCATCTGTAAACATCACAACATCCCCTGCCTTCAGATGAACTTCTTCGGTAGCAAATGCAGTACCAGCAGGTTTACCACTAATCCCATCATAGACAATCCCTTTACCATCGTGTTTCAGACGCGGATGAATCTCTGCACTCTTATGACTTCCCGGAATTAACACAGGAGCACCATCCCCCGGACCAATATCATTAAGAGCCATCAATACATTTATCTGTCCGACCAACCATTCACCCGTATTTATCTGGCGAAAAGTTAGATAACTCAAAGGAACATGTCCTCCACAATGTATATGGATGAAACCACCTTCTCCCCGAACATTCAAAAAATTCTCATGGATAGAAACACCATTTACTTCATGAATATATTTCCTAATAAGATTAATCCATGAAGGATGGTCAATAAGCTTTTCGAATACCCGTCCACCTTCAATGATATTCTGAAAGTTTACACCATTTTCAATATTATAGGTATGTGTTTCAATATTACCAATCCAACGCGGGATACGATTATCATCAGAATCAGGATCCCAAGGAGTTTCAACATATTCCCAATGTCTATCTATCCACTCATTCATCTCAGCAAGATCTTCATCTGAAATCGCATTCTCTAAGATTAGATATCCTTGCAAATCAAATAAATAATCAAGTTGTTCTTGCTCCATACTATCTCTCCTTAGACATCTTCTTGATATGTGCTCCTAAATCAATTAATTATAGGCGTCAATTTAAGCATTAGACTCTTGGTAGGAGGGGATTCCGATCCCCGATTCTTACATTATCTTTTGACGCTCAACCCTACTTTCCTTTAATTATAGATATGAATTCAACTCTTCTTCTGATGGTGAAGGAGTCTTTATCCCGTCTTCAGGTATCTCTACTTTTGCTGTCCATGCAATCGCATTAAGGATAAACTTACGGAGATGATCTTCTCCCCAGTTCTTGTGGTAATGTCCACCCGTAAATCCAAAACCACGTCCACCATCAGGTCGTTCTCTACACCATCCAAGATGTTGTGGCTCTCCATTTGCAACAGACTTTCTTACATGCGGATTACCACTGTGAGGCCCATCTGGCCTTGTGAGTGTTGACTCAGGAGCTATAGCACTAAGAACAGGTGTTACACCTTCCATATTATCGCGAAAACGCATATGGTAATACCATTCATCCTCAAGTGAGAACGGATCTAACCCGTTTGTAACTGGATGAACTGGAAAAGATGTAAATTCCGCAGTCCAGTGTGGGTTCACTGATAAATGTGTCTCAAAATATCCACCAATCCATTCCAAAAAACAATCCCCAGGTTCCCCCTTCGGTACTTCAACGGCATAGTGGAGCATTGCCAATCCCATACCCTTTCCTGTCAATGTAGAGATTTGATCCAGGTGAGGAATACTGAGATGACCACCACCACCATCTGAATATACAATGATTGCATCTGTATCGTTAAATACATCAGATTCTGTAGGCCATCCTTGATGAACAACTGTTTCAACTCCATCTACATAATTCTTAAATTGATCAGCTAAGAAAGAACAACCAGCCGGGTGTTCATGCGATCCACTTCCATGACTCGCACCACCTGCAACAAAATCAATTCTTGTTCCTTTTGACATATAAACTCCTTAAAAATTATCACTTGGATAATTACAGTCTTCTATACCCATCACATCCACAATATATCGTAATTATTACATCTAATATTAGCCTTTGTCAATCATTTAATAAAGCTGTATTCGATTCGATTTACATTAAGATTGAAGATAAAAGTTTCTCAAAATTTGGTTCCAACCATACATTATAATACTTCATTTTCAGCATCTGCTATCTATAACTCAAGTTGCTACTAACGGACTTTGATAGTTTCAACACTGTTTTTCTGAAACTTTCCTCACCCCAGGGGGGTGATATGTCTATAGAAGAAGGTACAACAACATCCTGCACTCCAAAGGAGTGCTATGTAAGTAAATAGGTTGCAACTTGGGTTATCTATAAAAGGAATATACGGCTACTCCCCAGATAAGCCTAATGACCACCCAAGCACCCCCAACGATAAACTCACCTAAAATTAAACCCAGAAACAACGGCAACACTTTCTGATAAAGTCGTATTCCACCAAACCTAAGAATAAGATTCTTCGCCGCCCAACTAACAAATACTGAAAACCAGAGCCATCCAAATGTCCAGATACTACTCGCTACAGCATATCCTGTTGGATGGAAAGGGAACATTGGGAAACGTGTTCTCAACCACCACAGTAAACCGGTAAATAAGAAACCTACACCCATAAACCCAACTGCAGGTAAATTCATTTCACTTGGATAATACAGCCAAGTTCTAAGTCTGTTATAACCACCATTACCTAATCCTGGGTTAGCCCCAATTTCATAAGATACTACCAAATATGACCAAAAGGAGGCGAGTATTCCAAAAAACACACCACACATCATCGCAATGACCATCCTATTGGTTTTCATGTTTCCAACTTCAGCAAGTTTAAATCCTTCCAATGTATGTGGCATAGGATGGGCGCGATACCCACGATTAAAAGCATAGTATAGAGACATCATTGTTAAACTACGCGGAGGAATCATTCTGGATCCAAATGAATCCATTATGAATTGACGCGGATTCGCAACAAACATCTCATGCGTAGGTGGTCCAACTTCCGCCCTTACACGTGTTATTCCAAGGGCAAGTAGATAATAGATTAAAAAATATATTGCTATCATCCAAAATGCCATACCCCCATATCCAGAAAAGATAAATATAAATAATATCCCGGCTATTAATCCAATTAATGGAAACCAGTAATTATTCGTATCATGCATATCAGACGACACTTTCGTTGAAATATCACCATTTGTTCTAAATGTACTTACTAATTTACTACCAATATTACAAAAGTGTTTTCTTCCACCATATAGTCCAAAGCAGGCTATTGCAAGATATGCCCCTACTCCTTGTGGTCCATCATAAGGAAATCCAGGTAATACTTGAAGTCCCATTGCCCTTCCAAGAATACGTTCTCCTTTCCAAAACAAATAAAAAAACCATAGCGAAAAAGACATCTCTAATGGCATCAAAAATGCCAATCCTACACCAAATGACAAGATATAAATCGGCGTCCATCCAATCGCATCCCACGGTTTCTCTGTAAAATACCTACCAAGATCTGCCTTACGCACTGGGATTTCAGGAAACACTGGAAAGAACGCATGTATACCATTAATCAGATCAATGCCTCCTGCAATAGCAAATCCAATCCATAGCATTTTATTCTTAAAAAGTCTACCATCTTGATAAGTCATTTCTATCGGTAAGCGAACAATAGGGTAAGTTAACCGTTCACGTTCTATCCATTGTTTGCGTAATAACAGGTCAATACATATCATAATCCAAATTAATACAGATAATAATATTGTCCACCAGAAAATAGGCTTCCACCATGCTAAAAGATATTTATTCCTATAAAATGTTGTGTCTCCATCATAGAAATCTTGTAGTACAGATAGATCGTTAAGTGTCATCCAACTCGGTAAATGTCTCCAAAATAGTTGTTGCCACTCATTTTCAGGGGTGGCAAACCAAAACGCATTCGGAATTACCGGGACAACTGTCTGCATCATGTCATGTCCCGCAATTGCTGATGAAAGTGAAAGAATCACATAAATCGTTAGCAATTCACCTTGCCGTAAAGCATATTGAGGAAGTAATGTCCGAAGTAAAAGATTAAGACCTGTCAATAATGTTAGAGTTATCACTACATTGTAGATCAAAGACATCGTGGTTGGCAAAGTACTCCAAAATCGAAGATGGTTTGCCATGATGAAGTAGGTATTTGGTGGGATGAGGATGATAGCTATAAGGACAGATCGAAAAGTAACACCGTATAGATGCTTATGGGGTTTTGTATCTGTTCTATCCATATATTTTTCAGATAAATATGACATATACTTAGTGTGTGAAAAAAGTGTTTATTATATGATATGTATTGGAAATATGTTGAAAAGTGATCTTACACTATTTTCAATTAATGTCTTATATTACAATTTCACACTATTAAGACCCAATTAACTGTAGATTTTATAGTTTCGTTCCGACGGAATGTTTATAGAAATAATTCGTTACCTCTTCAGTTCCAGGTAGTAGTTTTTCTGAAAAGTATTAACAGAATTGGAAAGAGGAGTAGAGATAAAATTAGATATAAACAGGAGTTTAACAACCACAAATGAGCTTCACCAGAATTAAGTATAGAAGATAGACCTATGAATGAACTAAGAATATCAAGATTATCTATATTAAACGGGAAAAACGGTAAGATTGGTATCAGATTGATGAAAAGAACAATGCCATAACTAATACCTTTTGCAGTTATTGTTGGAAAACACAATCTACAGATATAACCAATTATACTAAAAAGGATACCATTAATTGTAAGTATTATCCCACATTTAGCCAATTGCCATATCGAATATCCACCTATATAACTTGATAATGAGAATACAGGAATTAGAAACCATACACTCCATAATGTCCAACTTACAACAGCTGCTATTTTTCCTATTAAGATCTCCAAATCCGAAAGTTTAGATAACTTAAGGAATGCCAAATTCCCAATACCAAAATTTTGACTATTAACATTACCCTTTTCATAATACTCCAGATTTAATGATTCAACTGCCAGTCTCGGAACAAGAAATGTTATAAATAACATACTAATGATAAACAATGAATATGTCTGATATCCAGGATTAACACCTTCTACGTTCCGGTTTTCAATTCCAGAGGAATAAAACTCCGTCAAACTAATAAAAAAGACTGTTATAAGCAACACTAATAGAATAAACTGAATCAATCTATATCTCCGGGAATTCGAATATAAAGATAAGTCTTTAAATATAATTGACAGCATTTTCTTAAACCAAGATAAAAGTAACTATTTACATTCCTTAGAAATGGGGTGTATAGTTTATGGTATTGACATAAATCAAATGTAACGAATCATACATTTTAAATAAAATTTAAAAAATGAAGAAACACCCATATCAAACAACTAATATACATATATCACAAAACATATTAATAAAGTTTGTCAAAATGAAAATAAATTAGGGTTAGGAAAAAGATTACAAGTTAGGACACATACCATAAACTAAAAACCAACAACTAAAAACTAATAACTAATAATTAAAGGCTACATATCCAAAGAAAAATAAATGATGACTCTCTATAAAAACGATCCTAATTACGAAATCTTATATACGTCAAAAAAGCATACCTTTATAACCGTTGGAAATGTCAAAATCAGAAAGGACAACAAAACACAAAATCACATTTTTTAGAAATTATTATAAATCAAGTTAAAACTGGATTAAAGTCAGTTTATGACAGGGTTTACAGGGGTAATTTACACCAATTTCAAAGTCACACCATGTAACGAAAAGTGTAACTTTTTTCATCTTTTCGACGCATTGAGAAAGGCAACGTCAACGCGATCTACTGTTTGAATATTTAGGATTAAATATCTATTTTTATATCTTATTTTTTCTCTGTATATTAGGATTAAATGTTCGTTTTTATACCATTTTCACAATCAGAAATATTAGTTGAAATACGGGAAATATGTGTTACCCGTGGAATCCAAACACAAGATAGGAATTTATGTCAAAAACTTTACATCTCCATAGAAAAAACTGCTCATTGACTGATTTATATAATGATGTTATTCTAACTATATGATCTATCTCAATCCCATTAACAATCTTAGGAGAAATCTATGTCAAAACTCAATATCGCTTTAATCGGTGCTGGACGAAGAGGTGGAGGTTCCCATCTACCTGTCATTGCGAAACTAAAAGATATATACAATCTCGTCGCAATCTGTGATATCGATGAAGAAACCGCAACACAATATGCTAAACAGTACAATGCTAACCCATATACTAATGTCCGAGATCTCGTTAAACACGAGAAAATTGATGTTGTGGATATTACAGTTCCAGGTGTTGCACATCATTCTATCGCCTGTTTTCTTGCCGATGCCGGGATACATATAATCTGTGAAACTCCTATTGCTGTAACCTTACCAACATCTGATATGATGATTGAAAGGGCTAAAAAAAATAACATTAAACTTGAGGTAGCAGAAAATTACTATCGGGCACCAAGGGAGAGATTCTTGTCAAAAGTGATTGACGGCGATATCATTGGAGATGTCGCACGTATTTATAGGATCTTCTATGAAGGTGGATATCATGGTATGAGTATGCTTCGTCTACGAGCTGGTGGTGAACCAAAATCTGCTCTCGGCATTACACAATCTTCTCCAGTAACTCCAATCATTGACAGAATGAAACGTAATCATACAAGTGAAAATTGGAGTTTAGGTTTTATTGATTTTAGCAACAATGCTACTGCACTTATGGTATACTCAAATGTCATACACGCACGTTCTTTAGGACGAGGGCAAACGGGTATCTCACAAATTGATGGTAGTAAAGGTACGATCGTTGGAGACGAAATCTATGTCACTCCTGACGATGATCTACAATCAGGTGCAAAAGGAATACCACATCGCCCAAAACGAACAACAATTGACGTAGACGGGGTTGATGTAATAGAAAAAATTGAACTTGAACTACCCGATCAAACTATCACTTGGGAGAATCCTCTAAAAAACTACCCTCTCTCAGAAGGACAAATTGCAGTCGCAGATGAGCTTCTTAGTATTGCTAAGGCTGTCCTTGAGGATATTCAACCAGAATATGGAAGTATCCTTGCAAGACAAGACCAAGAAATGAACATTGCCATGAATGAATCAGGTAAAAGAAGCAAGGAAACAATTATGTTTCCAATCACTGAGCTCACTGAAACAGAAAAAGGCACACATGAAAATTATGAAAAACAGTACGGACATCCAATAGAAGATATTGAAGCCGGTATTGACACATTCTTTCCTCGTAGATGATATATTATCACGAGACATACACATGGTCAAGTGAATCTCTATTGTTAGCAGAAGCATTCAATTGTCCAATTTATACATACGATTTACATATTAGGTCATCTTTGTAGGAGGGAACTACGATTCCAGATCATTGTTATATCTATCACGATTCGGGGAACGACACTACAGAAAAAACCTATATCAGAATATATCTATATTCGACAATTGATGCCAATGGACTTGAGAAAATAAATCTTGACAAATACATCTTGAATAGGTTAAACTGTTATACTCAGAAAATATGAGATAAAATCGTGTTTAATAACAAGACAGTGATTATAGGTTGTTTGACCATAGGTGAGCCGCTCATGAATTTGACTTTGTTTACAAAGGATAATGATACCATGTAATATTTAGTCATTCAGGTCAAATTTACTCATCTGCTGATGTAGTAGTAATAGTCTTACGACTCTACATAATCAGCGATTACTTCACTGAACCGCGAGACTCTCCCTAATGAGAAAGATCTCGTTTTTTGTTTTATATAGGAGTGTAAAAATGCCTGAAGGCATTGAGAATACCGTCGCAGAGATGTTGACACCTCTTCTAATTATAGAAGGGTATGAATTAGTAGCCGTTGAGACATCTGGAGGTAAAAGAAATCAGATCCTTAGATTATTGATACACAAACCGGGCGGACTCTCGATATCTGATTGCCAAAATGTCAATAAAACTGTACTCCCAATATTGGAAGTACATCAGATAATGTCCAAATACAAGCATCTTGAAATCGCTTCACCAGGAATCGACCGGCCATTAATTACAGAAGCAGATTTTCAGCGAAATAAAGGAAGAACAATAAAAGTTGAAATATATACATCAAACAAACAGGTTTACGATGTAATTGGAAAGGTAATTGATATCAAAAACGGAATCCTAATTATTAAACAAGCATCGGGGAAAACCGTCCATATTGAATTTTCACAGATCTTAAAAGGACATATTCAATTAGATTGGCAATCAATTGAATCATAAATTAGTTGCCAGCTATGAATGATGTGGGAGTATTATGAAACAGAGAACAGAAGACAGAAAAGAAAGCTTACAACAATCCATCCGTCAACTGATGGGACACACAGACTTACCAGAGGACGTTTTCATACAAGCTATTGAGGATGCACTTCATGTAATTGCATTACGCCATTACGGACCTGAGGCTAAGGTATCAATAGACATTGAATTGGACTCTGAAGAAATTAAATGTCATGTGCCTAAAAAAGTTGTAGATATAATGCACGACTTTTCAACTGAGATACCAATTGAGGAGGCGCAAAAACTTGATCCTGAGGCAAAAATCGATGATATCCTTGAAGTTGAAATTAATCCTGAAGAATTTGGAAGGATTCAGGCTCAGTTAGGACGGCAAATCCTCCTTGGTAAACTACGAGAAGCTGAACGGGACTTGATTTTCAATGAATTTGAAGGACGCGAGGGTGAGGTCGTCGTATGCTATCTTCAACGTTACGACGGTCCAAATGCTATCGTTGATTTAGAACGAACCGATGTCCTAAGAACTGAAGCATTGCTTCCTGCCAGTCAGATTCCACCAACACATAGGTATAACCGGGGGGACTCCATTCGATGTCTCATCTTAGAAGTTAAAAATAGTGTGACTGGTGAACAGATTGTCGTCTCGCGAACACATCCTGATCTGATAGGAATGTTATTTGAGCATGAAGTTCCAGAGGTATATGATGGACAGGTTCGTGTAATGGCTGTTGCTCGGGATCCAGGACATCGGGCAAAAGTTGCTGTTACCGCTAATGAAGAAGGTATAGATGCAGTTGGAACATGTGTGGGTGTTAGAGGGGCACGAGTTCAAACAATGGTACGAGAATTAAAAAATGAGAAAATTGATATCATCGAATGGAGTGAAGATCCGATAACATATATTACAAACTCATTAAAATTAAAAACTGCAATGATACGAAGAGTTGAACTAAATGAGGAAGAAATGACTGCAAACGTCATAGTTCCCGATGATCAATTATCACTTGCTATAGGAAGAAGAGGACAAAATGCTCGATTGGCAGCAAAATTGACAGGATGGCATATAGACATCAAAAGTGAATCCGAGGTGCCTGTTTCGCTGGATACGTTGTTTAAAGAAGGAAATGAAGAAACAGATGCTGAATCCGATGAAGATGCTAACACTTCGGAATCAGAAGAACAGTCATTGAAGATTAATGACATTTTTGATGACGAAGATACTAATACTGTGAATTCAAGTGATACGGAATCTGAAGTTCCTGATGAATTAGCTGATTCAGTGGAAAACAATTCTGAAGTATCAAAGGAATAACAGGATTATCAACAACATTTTTAGTAATGTAGAAGAATTAAAGGTATCTACTCTGTATTATAATTAATGAATAACCTAAATGTACCCATACGTTCCTGTATAGGGTGCCGGAGTAAATTCCCGCAGAAGACGTTAATCCGTTTTGTGTGTTCCAAAGAAAAGTGCTTACAACTTGATGGGTTCAAGCGGTATCCTGGACGTGGAGCATACATTTGCAAATCTAAAGTGTGTATAGAGAAAGCTTTTAAAGAACCAAAACGGATAAATGCGTTGTTACGTGTACAATTATCAAAATCCGTTATCACCGAATTCGAACAGGCAATCCTTGATAAGGAGGCGATCGCCGATGGGTAAACAGAAACCACAATCTGATACATCTGAACAGAAAACAGCTCAAAGTCCGAATGTAAGGGTTTATGAATTGGCTAAACGATATGAGCTAAGTAGTAAGGAACTAATTGAGATATTAGTTGAACTTGGTGTACCAATTAAAAACCACATGAGTACTTTAGATCCAGAGACGATAATTTTAGTTGAAGCAGAATTACATCCACAAGAAACCATACCCTCTGATGAACAAGAACAAGAGGAAATCAACGTTGAATCGAAATCTGAAGAAAAGGACCAAAACCAGGAAACTGAAAATGCTGTGATTGTATCAGAAGATAAGGAAGATAGGTTAAAGGTATCAGATGATATAAAAGAAGATGAAGTAGAACCCATACCTGAGCTTGATACACCAGAGGAATCTAAATTGCAAGTTCCAGAAGGTGTAACTGTGGGAACATTGGCATCACAGCTTAATCTACAACCAAACCAGTTGATTATGCAATTGATGAAATTAAAAGTCATGGCAGCAATCAACCAAAGTTTAGATCATGATACACTGATTGCTCTAAGCAAAGAATACAATTTTGAAGTTATTCAGGAAAAAACACTTGAAGAAGAACTGTTTACATTAGATGAGGACCCACCGGAATCATTAGTTCCTCGCGCCCCTGTTGTTACTATAATGGGACATGTTGATCACGGTAAGACCTCATTATTAGACTCTATACGAGAATCAAATATTAGTGAGTCTGAGGCAGGAAATATCACTCAACATATTGGGGCTTACCATGTTGAATTAGAGAATGGAAATATCGTATTTCTTGACACTCCCGGTCATGCAGCATTTACTGCAATGCGTGCACGCGGGGCACAGGTAACCGATCTTGTTGTCTTGATTGTGGCTGCTGACGATGGTGTAATGCCGCAAACGATAGAGGCTATAAATCATGCCAAAGCCGCTAAAGTGCCTATTGTGGTGGCTATTAATAAGATTGATGTTCCCGGAGCAAGATCTGACTTTGTGAAACAACAGTTAGTTGATAACGAATTAGTCCCTGAAGATTGGGGGGGACAAACAATCTGTGTTGAAGTGTCCGCAATTGAAGGAACAGGAATTGACTTACTTCTTGAAATGATTCTACTTGAAGCTGCACTTCTGGAATTAAAAGCGAATCCTAACAAACCTGCTCGAGGTGTTGTTATTGAGGCGCAAGTCGATAAAGGCCGTGGTGCTGTAGCAACAGTATTAGTCCAAAGTGGTACATTACGGGTTGGTGATTCATTTGTTTCGGGACGATATTCTGGTAGAGTTAGAGCTATGATGAGTGATGATGGCAGACGTCTAAAAGAAGCACAACCATCCACCCCTGTAGAGGTACTTGGGTTTACAGGAGTTCCAGAAGCAGGAAATCTCTTCTATGCAGTTGAATCTGAAAAGGATGCTCGAACTATCAGTGAGGAACGACAAGATCAGTATCGTATATCTCATCTTGGTGCAAATAGTCATGTAAGTCTTGACGATCTATACCAACAGATACAAGAAGGGGATATAAAGGATCTTAATCTAATAATAAAAGGTGATGTACAAGGCTCTGTACAAGCAATAACTGAATCATTGCAAAAACTCAGTTCTCCTGAAGTTAAAATTAATATCATTCATGAAGCAACTGGTGGTATAACAGAAACAGATATTCTGCTGGCTTCTGCTTCTGATGCAATTGTTGTAGGTTTTAATGTCCATCCTACTACAGAAGCGGTTAAGGCTACGGAAACTGAAGGAATAGATGTACGCACATATTCAGTAATCTATGATATTCTATCTGACATTAAATCTGCTATGGAAGGATTATTAGAACCAGAAGTACGAGAAGTAATTATTGGTCGTGCTGAAGTAAGAGAGATATTTAGAGTACCACGTAGTGGATTGGTGGCAGGTAGTTATGTCAATTGGGGTAGAATTTCCTTTAATCAGCCACTTCGGGTATTACGACAGAATAGATTAATTTTTGAAGGAAAAGTTGACTCACTGAGACGTTTTAAAGATAATGTCACAGAGGTACAAGCAAATTACGAATGTGGTATCGGTATTGAGGAATTTGACGACATTAAAGTTGGAGATGTGTTAGAATGTTATGTACATGAGGAAGTAGCACGCACCCTCCAATCGGGTAGTCAATAAATTAAATGATGTTACAAGAATGATTAAATAATTAACACATCGTAGAGTAGTTCCTAACCAGTAATTTACTTATTGGTGAAGTTAATTGAGATTTCACCTTTCAATTTTAAAATGAAAATAAGAACATAAAGATGCACATCGGCGTATGTAAGATCAAGTTATACCTACCTGAATGCCAGTCGTTGAAGGACAAACGTAGAATAATAAAAAGCATTATTGATCAGTTGAAAAACAAGTTTAATATTGCCATCGCCGAAATTGAAGCACTTGATATACATCAGACTGCAATTATAGGATTAGTATCAATATCAAATGAAGTGAAATTCGTGAATCAAATTTTATCGCAATGCGTTAAATTCATTGAAGAAAATTCATCAGCAATATTAACTGATTACGAAACAGAATTTTTCTTCTAATAGTTGGGATACGTATTGTAGGTTTTCAATTAATATTGAACGACTCTATCTTGAAGTAAGATGTATTCGGGCAATACCAGTTTTCCGAAATATTACTATAAACTCCCACCAATTAGAGGATAAAATCATGGTAGAAAATAGACGACAGGATCGTGTATCCGCGCTTATTCAGAGAGAATTGAGCGAAGTAATTCAACGTGTACTAAAAGATCCACGTATTGCATTCTGCACTGTAACCCATGCGGATGTGTCCTCTGATCTAAAATATGTTGATGTGAAAGTGAGCGTCATTGGAAGTCCAGAACAAAGAGAAGAAACAATAGCTGGACTAAAAAGTGCTGCAGGTTTTTTGAGGCGAGAGATAAGTCGTCGATTGGCACTCAGATATTCACCTGAACTCAGGTTCGGTTTAGACGATTCAGTTGACCATCTTATGAAGATAGATGATCTTCTCAAACAAATTGAAACAGACGATGACTTACAAGATGATTCAGTACACGACATTTAGACTTGATGGATAGTTTTCGCTCCGTCCTTACCATATTTGAGCAACATCAATCATTTGCTATTTCAACACACGTGAATCCAGATGGTGATGCAATTGGCTCTGAATTAGCTCTTTCCCTAATTCTAAAGAAATTAGGGAAAAATGTTCGTATTTTTAATACTGATGTTGTTCCAAAGAAATATCAGTTCCTCCCTAAATGGGAGACTATTGAAAATTCCGAAGCTTCTGTAGCATTTAGTCCAGAAATCTTAGTCGTTGTGGATGCCAGCTCACGTGAACGGATTGGACCTTTTCTTAGTAAATGCCTTATACCGACACATGCAGTTGTAAATATCGATCATCATATAACCGCAGAAGAATTCGGGGACTACAATATCATAATACCTTCTGCTTCATCCACAGCTGAAATCATCTATAATCTATTTGAATCTGCAAACTATGAGATTGATGAAACCTGTGCATTATGTTTGTATACAGGTTTAATGTTTGATACTGGATGTTTCCGCTATAGTAATGCAGTCTCTGATACACATAGGATCGCAGCAAATTTAATTGAAATTGGCAACTTTGCACCTGATGAGATCTATCGTTATGTTTATGAACATGTACCTCTGGAAAAAATCCGTTTATTGGGCCAAACATTGAGGACATTGCAACTAACTCCTGATGGAAAAATCGCTTGGGTTTTGGTCACTCAGGCAATGTTTAATGACACTAAAACTACCTTTGATGATGTGGAAGGATTTGTTAACCAGATTCAAGCAATTGAAAATGTTGAAGTAGCAATCTGTGTGTGTGAATTACCTGATGGAAACTCAAAAATAAGTTTACGCAGTGAAGGTAGTGTGGATGTGGCTGAATTAGCCGCAGAATTCAATGGCGGAGGACACGAACGTGCCTCTGGGTGTAGAATCAACCTACCTTATACATCCGCAATTGCTACACTTGTCGAAAGTGCAAAACGACGAATAAAAACTATATAAGGACAGTTTATACATTACCAAGAAGGTTTTCCTAAATTGAGTAGTTCATCTGTTAATTCATACGTTTGTGGATAGATGACTATTGTAGACCAAAGGTAAATTTCTGTATACATATAGATATTCAAAGTTTTAAATACCACCTTTCAGAAGTCCTACCAAGTTCTAAAGAATTAATATAACAAGAACTTGCGGAGATAATGAATGCAATCATTTTATAGTTTAGGATCCATACCAGAATTTTCTCAAAATTCTGTGGTTACTTTTGGTGTATTCGATGGACTACATATTGGACACCAAGATGTCCTTGATAAAGTCCGTTCGATTGCAGATACTGAAAATCTGACAAGAATTCTTTTCGGATTCTATCCACACCCATTATCATATCTTGCTCCAGAAAAATGTCCACCTGTCTTAATGTGTTTACCTAAACGGATTGATATTTTAAAGCAGCTTGGAATCGATACAACAATCTTCGTAAACTTTGATGAGAGTATTGCTTCAATGTCACCAGACACCTTTGTTAATAACATTCTTCTTGATATGTGTCATGCAAAACACGTCGTTGTCGGTTACGCATGTCAATTTGGTAAAGACAGACAAGGAAATGCGCAGTTGTTAGAAACCATTGGAGAGCAATCTGAATTTGGTGTCTCAGTTGTACCACCAACACAGTTAAATGGGTTACCCGTACACAGCACACGAATACGACAATCTATAGCACGAGGAGATCTTGGGTTAGCCTCACAACTATTAGGTAGGGTCTATTCTGTTAGTGGAACTATCGTTCAGGGAGATGGACGAGGTAAACAGTTAGGATTCCCAACAGCCAATATTGATACAGGTGAACAACTTTGTCCCCCGAATGGTGTGTATGCTATTCAAGCAAAATTAGAGGAACAGTGGTTGAATGGTGTTGTGAATATAGGTATTCGACCAACCTTTAATGGAACTGAATTTCAGGTAGAAAGCCACTTATTTGACTTTGACGGGATTGTCTATGGGAAAACCCTTGAGATTTTTTTCATCGAGAAAATACGCAGCGAACGTAAATTCTCAACAATACACGCCTTAAGACAGCAGATTAATAGAGATATCGTTGCTGCAGGCGAGATTCTTGACCAACAATCCCAAGTCATTACTCAATAAAATCCTTCCTTTAGTTAAACTCTTTATTAGTGTAATTCAGGTTGTTAGAGCGAATTTGAAGATGTCTATCAGATCCGATTTCCTGTCCAAAGAACACCTCTATGAATTACCTCTTGAAATGTTGGATTCTTAAGTACTTCCATATCATGACCCAAGGCAAAATAAAAAACTCTCCCTTTACCATACACATGATAAAAAGCCATAACGTGGGTCTCATCCTTTGTTTCGTCATAGGCAGACATAAGATGATCCGAATTATTTGGATTGTGTTTTAAATAATAGAGTTCATCCTTTACATTGAAGTCAGTTAATCCAACTGTAATGGGATGGTCAGATTCAGTCACATTAACTGTGAAATCCATATATGGACTATGACCATTGAAGAATCCGTTGAGCATACCATGATATCCATCTGACTCTCTAAAAGATGCAGCTGCAGTGTGCAATCCAAAGAATCCACCACCAGATTCTATATATTGAAGTAATCCTGACTCTTGTTCCGATGTTAGCTCACCAACATCGGTATAAAAAAGTATAGATTGGTAGGAATTTAGTCCATTACTGAGAATATCATAGTCTTGTGAGAAATCGGCATCTACATTATCTGTTCTATTCAGCAATTCAGTTAAGAACTGTCCATTACCATCATGATCATGATAGATCCCTTCAGTCCCGACAAAAACAAGAGATTTGAGATTATCCATATCTAACTCCTCTATTCATTTGGAAAAACAAGTACTTTCACTGAACCGTGTTCATCCCTACCTGCTGCCACTGTGAACGCTTCGTTTATTTCATCTAATTTGAATCGGTGTGTGACAAGAGGATTAGGATCCAGTTTACCAGCTGCAAGGAGATCAATAGCGATTTGGAATTCTGTTCTACCACCATGTCTACCATAACAGAAGGACCAAATCACAGCTAATTCTCGACTCCGAGCAAACCGATCAGAGAATGTAAGTGGTGAACGATGTCCTCCAACCATACATACACGACCACGTTTTGCTGCTATCTCTGTAGCCTGTTCTAATGTATTCGCAACTCCACCAACTGCTTCAAAGACGATATCTGCCCCACGTCCGTCACTCCATTCCATGACTGCTTCAACAGCATTTATTTTATCAACATTTATCGGGACAGCACCTACAGCTTCATTGGCAATTGACAATGGGTTATCTGGTTTCCCTAACATAGCGATGGATGATGCACCGGCAGTATCAGCTACTTGAGCAATGGTCATGCCAACTGGACCGCTACCAATAATAGCGACACGATCTCCAGGAGATACCATTGCTCTGTTCACTGCATGGACAGCAACAGCATATACCTCTGCCAACGCTCCACCTTCAACGGAAACAGAGTTGGGTAAAGAATATACATTTGTAGTTCTGGTCACCATAAATTCTGCGAAGCCACCACCAGCATGACGAAGATTAACACAAATGTTATAGTAACCGTTGTAGCATTCCGGACAATTGTTACATGGAGAAATAGGTTCAACAGCAACCCGTTCTCCGGATTTATAATCAGAAACGTCTTTACCAATGTCAATTATATGACCTGCTAACTCATGACCACCTATTCGAGGTGATTGTGGTTTTTCAGGTTGATGATGATATCCGTGAAGATCACTTCCACAAATACCCGCGGCATCTACTTTCACCAATACTTGCTCATTATCAGGTATTGGATCAGGTACAGTCTCAACTCGAATATCTTTTCCACCATAAAATTGTGCAGCCTTCATTATCATCTCCACTATGCAATTAGGATTTAAAATAACAGAGTCATTATGACATGTCAATTGGTTTTCATATTCATAATACTACTTGTTGAATGAATATTACTACATAATATCATCTCAATCATAAAAACAGAATTGCATCAAATGAATAAGGAAAAATAAATAGATAAGACTATTGATTAGCTTTAATATACTTCCAACCATCAACAAATACAGGAAACCCTCGGATCAGACACACAGCAACTGTGGCATATGCACATATAATCGTAACAATGGTAAATGTCGAAAGGATAGATATATTTGGATAATATAGTTTAAGAAAAGTCAAAGTAGGTAGGAGAACGAAAGTGAGTAATTTTATGCCACCATAAAAGCCACGTGAGAATCTTGAACTTGTCAAAGCACGTGTCCATGGAATTGTCATCATTTCAAAGGGAGTCTTGTCATCTTGCATCGCCATACTTCGCACACTATCAGTCAGTAATCCCCGCGTTATCACAATAATTGGCATCCAAAATGGAATTATATCAGTAACAACTGAAAAATATATCCAGAATACTATTTCCACTATCCTGTCAGCTGCGATATCAAATACAGCACCAAATGCCGATGTTTCGTTTCGCCTACGGGCGACTATTCCATCAACTGAATCAAGATAAAAAATAATTATGATTGTTACAATACAAGCAATATCAATATAAGGATGTTGATTGAAAACAGCGATGACAACAAACGTTATCAATAGACGGAAAAGTGTAATGGCATTTGCTGCCATGATGTTTATCTCCAATTCAATTTCAGCATTAAATTATCTGATAAATTAAAATTTGTTTAACAACCAGAAGTAAATAATACTGGTGGAAGTCATAGACAAATTCTGACAATAATCACTTATCATTGGGAATTTTAGCAGAATTGTTATTGAATAGCAAGGTCATTTACGTTCAGCGAAACCTTTAAGGTGGATATGGAAATTCCTTGATTGCAAAGTTCAATTAGGATAAAATCTATTGGATAACATAGTTATTGAGGAGATGATAATGCGAACAGTCAAATTAGGTTTAATAGGTGCTGGTGGTATTTCAGGAGCACATTGTAGGACACTTGCCGAAATTGAAGGTGCAGAGATAATTGCAGCAGCGGATTTGGTTCCTGCAAATTTAGAAAGAGCTAAGGAAACATGGGAAATAAAACACACTTTTGAAGATTATAATGAAATGCTGAAAATGGACGAGATCGAGGCAGTGTATGTTTGCACTCCAACAGGCGTTCATGCGGCACCAACTGTTGCCTCATTAAATGCTGGTAAGCATGTGTTCTGTGAAAAACCGATGGAAGCCACACTTGAAGGCGCTGAAGCCATGTGGCGTGCTTCTGTGGAAAACGATAAAATCCTGATGATAGGTTTAAAACTTCGTTATTCGCCACAAGTTATCAAAGCAAAAGAGATTGTAGATGCAGGTACTCTTGGTGACATCTATTATGCCGAAACAGTCGCAGATCGTCGACGTGGCAATCCCGGTGGCAGTTTTATTCGTAAGGCAACAGCTGGACTGGGTGCTTCAGCAGACATAGGCGTTTATGCACTCGATACTGCTCTCTATTTAATGGGACATCCTAAACCTGTAGCAGTGTCAGGAATTACCTCTAACTACCTAAGTCTACATAATACTTGGAATGAGTCCCTCAAAGAAACTGAAGTAGAAGATTTTGGAGTGGGATGGGTTGTTTTTGATAACGGGGCACGATTAGTATTCAAGACATGTTGGTGTATGAATATGGATTCATTGGGTGGAACAATTTTTCTTGGTAAAAAAGCAGGATTACGAATCGGGATTGGTGAAGTCCGTGGTCCACAAGATGGTGTCCGTGTCTATGGTGATAAAGATGGTGAAATCCATGATGAAACTTACACTGAGTTTGAATCGGTAAACGTGTTCCACGAAGAGGATAGTGCATTTATTGAGGCTGTGATTGAAGGTAAACCTTCACCTATAGATCCCTATGAAATTATGTTGACAAACGTAATTATCCAAGGTGTTATTGATTCTTCAGAAGCAGGTGGACGTGAAGTAGCAGTAACAGTACCATCACTATAGTAATTACTAAACTTATCTATATGAATTTGAAACATTGATTAAAATTTATTAGAGTACGACACTCTTGATATGTCATGGATAAACAAAACCTTCCAAACATAGTTTTCATTATGGCAGACGATATGGGTTATGGTGACGTTGGATGCTATAACCCAGATTCGAAAATACCTACCCCTAATATGGATCAGCTTGCCCAAGAAGGGATTCGATGTACAGACGCGCATTCTCCATCTGCTGTCTGTACACCCACACGATATGGAGTATTGACCGGTAGATATTGTTGGCGTAGTCGATTAAAAAGAGGAGTACTTTATGGATACGAACCCCCTTTAATCGAAGCTAATCGTTTGACGGTTGCTGGTCTACTGAAAGATGTGGGGTACAATACTGCATGTGTGGGAAAATGGCATTTAGGTCTTGGTTTCTCTACAAAACCTGGTTACGATTTTGATTTCAATGCTCCTCTACCATGGTCAATTGCCGGTCGTGAGTTAGAAGAAAATATAGACTTTTCTGCACCGTTGACTGGTGGACCAATTGATCTTTGCTTTGATTATTTCTACGGAAATTCAGGATGTCCAACATGCCAACCACCTTATGGCTTCATTGAAGATAATCGTTTTGTTGAAATTCCAAGCCACTACCATGAAGTTCCAGAATTTACCAGTCGCCCAGGAATGATGACCCCAGATTGGGAGCATAAAAACGCTGACCCAATTATCGCAGAAAAAGCGGTTGAGTATATTGAGACACAAGTCGAATCAGATGATCCATTTTTCCTATATTTAACTCCCTCTGCACCACATGAACCTTGTACAGAAGAGGTAGTTCCAGAATTTGCACGTGGACAGAGTGATGCTGGACCACGCGGTGATCTTGTCTGGTTAGTAGACTGGATGGTAGGTGAGGTGATGAAAACTTTAGATAGGACTGGTAAAACAGACAATACATTGATATTTGTTACAAGTGATAATGGAGCATTACCTGGTGATCGTATTCAAGGTGATAATAGTTCAATGCCGTATAACTTGTATGATCACAAATCCTGTGGAGATTGGCGTGGCTATAAAGCACATATTTGGGAAGGGGGACATCGTGAACCGTTGATTGCAAGATGGCCAGGTGTTATTGAAGCAAATACAGAAACTGACGGGTTGATTTGTCTAACTGACCTTATGGCAACATGCGCGGCAATAGTGGGAACTGATGTCCCGATTGATGCTGGACAGGACAGTTGTAATATCCTACCCAATCTACTGGGAAAACATCCTGAAGAATCTATCCGGCAGGCAATTGTACACCATTCAAGTAACGGTGTGTTCTCCATTAGACATAATGAGTGGAAGTTGATTCTGGAAACACCAGGTTCGGGAGGATGGCCTCCCCCACGAGGTGAAGGACCAAAGCCGGGAACACCTGGACAACTGTACCATATATTTGATGATCCTGGGGAAACTGACAATCTTTGGGAAACATATCCTATAAAAGTAGAAGAATTAACCTCTTTACTTGAAAAGTTTCAACATCAAGGACACAGCAGACTATAAGGATACCTAAAATGGCTAATACCGATTCACTGTTCCGTATATCTGAACCCTCTCCTGGAGATATTAATTCATTTCATAACGATGGATATATTGCGTATCCAGATGTATTTACAGACGATGGTAGAGAAGGTTTGATTGAAGAGATTACACACCATTTTGAACCAACGCGTGAATATATTGAAACCTTAAATAATGGTGAACAACCAGAACGAGCCTATTTTATTCGTCCATGGAATGAACGTCGGAAATATAGTGATCAACTGATTGATGATCCGTTTATTACAACATTGCTAAGTGCTACTATTAATAATTCATATCACTTTTGTCACTCTGCATTAAATATAGCACCCCGTGGGATTGGACCCATCGGATACCATCAAGACCATCATCATTGGAAACATGAGAATCCTGTTAACCATGCTGAACGTGATAACTACTATATACAGATACTATACTACCCTAATGGATTTAGTAGAGGTGATAGAAACCTAAAAGTAATTGCGGGGAGTCACCTAGTCGCGCCAACACAGGAAGCCACCCCTGAACGAATGCTTGCTGGTGAGTTTGACGAAGAAGCAGGATGCAAATTGGAAGAGAGACGACTTGACTTACCACCCGGTAGTATGGTTTATATTAACGCTCGTATTTTTCATGCAGTTGAATCGAAACCTATTAATTCCTCCCAACTATTTCGTATCTTCGTCATAGATATTTTTAAGGAAATAGGACCACCACATCGTTATACCCAAGAAATCCCTACCGAATGGATGGAAAATGCCACACCAGAGCGTAAGAAATTATTTGATAGAGAAGGTTATACCGAAGGGTGCTGGACTCCATAATAGATTAAGAGAATATCTTGTAGATAATATATCCATTCAGAGTCATACCCTAAATACAGGGGACTAACGCCTATTGGTGAATCAACATAGTAAGGAATATACATGTCCACATCTAAGACTCAAGATCGACCGAATATCTTATGGATTTCGTTAGAGGATACAACACCAAGATTTGGCTGTTATGGTGATTCTATTGCTCGTACTCCGAATATAGATGCACTTGCCGCCGGTGGTTGTCGGTATCCAAATGCTTTTTCAACAGCCGGTGTCTGTGCACCGAGCCGTTCCGCTATCATAACCGGGATGTATCAAACCTCTATTGGTACACACCATATGCGGACAGCACATACAAATAAACATACTCCGGATATGCCTACACCCTATTCGGCTGTACCTCCCCCTTATGTGAAAACCTTTACAGAATACCTTAGAGGTGCAGGTTATTATTGTAGCAATAATAGTAAGACTGATTACCAATTCACTCCACCTGTGACTGCATGGGATGACTGTAGCAACGAAGGTCATTGGCGGAATCGTAAAAGTGATCAGTCTTTCTTCTCTGTTTTCAATCCAACTGTTACACACGAAAGTGGTATGTGGGAACGTAACAACAGACCTTTGACAACTAATCCTGATGATGTAGAATTGCCTCCATACTTGCCGGATACACGAAGATCCCGTGAAGCGTTGGCACGACACTATGATAATCTTGCAATCGCAGATGCACGAGTAGGTGAGTTATTGGGTGAATTAGAAGAAGATGGTCTTACAGAAAATACAATTGTATTCTTGTGGAGTGACCATGGAGAAGGACTACCACGGGGTAAACGATGGCCTTATGATGCTGGAATTCGTATTCCTTTGATAGTTCAATGGAATGGTGAAGTACGTGCTGGTAGTGTCAATGAACAATTAGTCAGTTTAATTGACCTTGGACCTACAGTTCTATCGTTATGTGGAGTGGAAGCACCACAACATTTACAAGGACAACCATTTCTGGGACCAGATAAGGATGAACGGGATTATATCTTTGCTACAAGGGATCGGTACGATGAATCCTATGATATGATTCGTGCTGTACGCGATAAGAAGTATAAATATATCCGAAATTACTATCCAGATAAACCGTATCTGCTTTGGATTCCTTACCGAAATCGTCATCCTATAATGCAGGAAATGTGGCGACTATATGCCGAAGGTAAACTGGAGGGAGACCAATCTGTCATGTTTCAATATCCGCGTCCTACTGAAGAACTATATGATGTAGAAAACGACAAATATGAACTGAATAATTTGGCAGAGGATACGACACATATAGGTGTGCTTAACCGGATGCGGAACACTCTGGCAGAATGGCAATCTGACTTCGGTGATTTGGGGAGTGTTTCCGAAGAACAGATGGTTTCACAATGGTATCCTAACGGAATACAACCACAAACTGCATCCCCTATTTTTATACCGATAAACGCTACCAACCCAGGCATGGAAACTACACAAGAGTCAGGGGAGTGGGAAGACCCTCTTCTCTTACAACTGCATTGTTCAACACATGGGGCATCCATAGCTTATACTACTGAGGATGACGATGATGCAAGATGGCAGTTGTATACCGAACCATTGCGTTTATCTAAAGGTGAAACAACGATAAGGACAAAGGCAATACGAATAGGGTATAAAGAGAGTGAAGAAAATTCACTCAGTTTTACAGTTATATAAGGAATTTGCTGTTAATTCAAAATGTTTCAGAGTAATATTACCATATATATATTTTGGTTTTCATATAAGGAGAATACATACAAATGGCTCAAGAGAAGAATGACAAATATTATGTATACGTTGGCACCTATACACATGGGGATAGTGAAGGTATTTATGTATATGAATTAGATAACGAGACCGGTGCTTTAGAATATTCCAGTAAGATTACTGGAGTAGATAACCCTTCATTTCTGGATTTACACCCCAGTGGTCGCTATCTATTCTCAGTGAATGAGATTGGAGATTATGAAGGTAAGGCAAGTGGTGCTGTTACAGCATTTTACATCCACGATAATACTGGGGAACTAAGCTTCCTTAACCAACAAGCAACAGGTGGAGGAGCCCCGTGTCATGTGAGTGTAGATGATACTGGTAAATATCTACTTGTCGCTAACTATGGTGGCGGGAGTGTTGCTGCTTTTCCAATTGGAAAAGATGGTAGATTAGATGAAGTTTCCTGTTTTGTCCAACATTATGGTTCCAGTGTGAATGAAAGTCGCCAATCTGCACCCCATGCTCATGCGATTATGATTGATGGCAGTAACCAATATGCTTTTTCTCCTGATCTTGGACTTGATAAAATTCTCATCTATAAGATTGACTTAGACAGTGGTAAGCTGATACCTAATGTACAACCTTGGGTACGCGTTCATCCAGGTGCTGGTCCACGTCATCTTGATTTTCATCCAAATGGCAATTTTGCTTATGTAATTAATGAATTAGATTCATCATTCACTGCTTTCCGTTATGATGAAGATTCAGGATCACTCACAGAAATCCAAACTCTTTCTACACTTCCAGGTGACTTTGACGGCACAAGCCATTGTGCTGATATTCACGTCCATCCATCCGGTAAATTCTTATATGGATCAAATCGTGGACATGATAGTATCGCTATATGTACAATTGATGAAGATACAGGTATGTTGGACTACATCGGATGTGAATCTACGCAGGGACAGACGCCGCGTAATTTTGGACTGAATCCCGATGGAACACTTCTCTTGGCGGCGAACCAACAAACAAACAACATTGTTTCATTTGCGGTTGATGAAGAAACGGGATTGTTAACTGAGACAGGAAATGTCACTGAAGTCCCATCACCAGTCTGTTTAAAAATGCTACCAATCAGTTAGTATACACATTTAGTTTGTGGAATTGTCTCTATAAAAATTTTAACTATGAGGAAATACAGATAGCAATCTCAGTATCTGTACTTCCTTCTTAATCTTTACTCTTTTTTGTCTGCTAATAACTTCTGCATTTTTGCAATTTCTCTACCAAGTTCATTGTATAAAGAAATAATTTGCTTAAGTTGAGCATTTATCCCAGTAGATTTCGTCGCACCTTGCTTTTGTTTAGCATCCTGCTTTTGTTTAGCACCTTGCTTTGGTTCAGTAGGTTGGTATTTCCTCGTCCATGCTGACAGACATTTCTTGATACTAAACGTTTCTTCAGAGTCATCATCACGTACGATACAAAACGCGCGAGCTCCTGCTTGTGCATGTTTTCCAACCTTGATATGCTGTACCTGCTTCCCATCAATTTTATCTTCTGCTTCAGGATGGCATAAAAAAAGTTCATGAAGCATATTGCTATCTTCTTCTGACAATGATTCATCAATAGGGGCAGTATTTAGAATTTCAAAAACATACTCCCGTAAATGTGTAATTGTCTCAAATGTCTTCCCAGCAATTTCTACCATTATAAATCTCCTTTGGTTGATGATGTCAGTTTAATAAAAATATTAGACTATGGAAAATTTTAGATTTAATTATACTCTCAGTCCCAGCGCGGAAAATCAACGTAGAATAAGAATATGCAATTAATCAGAAAACCAAGCTATTGAGATCAGAAGTTAATTATTACCAACTATCTCTTCTGCCTCCGTTGCCTACGATGTTCCTGTAGTTTATCCCAGGGATAAATAAAACAACGTTCTCCCCAATCTTGATATATACCATTTAACTCCTGTACCATTTGTGGGTGTTTGTCAGCAATGTTGTTGATCTCGGTCCGTTCATCTTGGAGATTGTAAAGTTCCCATTCTCCTGGGAATCGGCAGACCAATTTCCAATCATCGCGGCGAACTGCACAATTACCTTCGTGTTCCCATAGTAGGATTTCTTTTCCATTATCATTTCCATCAAAAATAGGCATTAGACTTGTACCTTCCAAAGGTAAAATCGTTTTGCCATCGTGCTCATCTGGATATGATGCTCCTGATACCTCAAGACAGGTAGCCATGATGTCAGGAAGTTGTCCGGGTTGATGTCGTAACTCACCCCCATTTTTAATGGCATCAGGCCAATGTACAATTAATGGAGTTGCAATTCCACCTTCATGTACCCAATGCTTATATAAACGAAAAGGGGTATTTGAGAGATTTGCCCAAGGCACACCATAACTCTGATATGTAGTTTCTGGACCAGGCATAATGCTTGGATCATTTCCACGGTAGACCGGTTGTCCATCGGAAGTGGTTTCTGTGCTGATAAGTGATCCACTATCCCGTTTTGCTGGAGGCCCACCCAGTTCCTCTGCACAACCTCCATTATCAGCCAAGAACATGATGAGTGTATTGTCTAATTCACCTGTTTCTTCAAGTGCCTTGATGATTCGTCCGATACCAGCATCCATTCGGGTGATTTGTGCTGCATACACTTCCATACGACGTTGGTTCCACTCTTTATATTCTGCATCTTCCCAAGGTAGTTGTGATGGATCACGATCAGTCAGTCTCCATGATTCATCCAATAACTTCATTTCCCGCATTCGTGATAGACGTTCTTCGCGTAATTCATCCCAACCAGCAGTGAAACGTCCATTGTATGGAGAGATATCCTCCTCATGAGCATGTAGTGGCCAATGGGGTGCTGTGTAGGCGACATAAGTAAAAAACGGATCGTCGGCTTTCTTATGATGATGTTCGTGGATATACTTAACGGCTTCATCACTCACAGCGTCAGTGAAGAAATATCCTTCCGGCAAATCATCACTGTCCAACTGTGTATTGTCTCTTGTGAGTGTTCTGGGTTTCCAGAAGTTCGCAGCTCCAGTGATAATTCCATAGAAATCATCGAATCCGCGTTGGCAGGGCCAACTATGTTTAGGACCATCTGGACCAGTATGTCTGGAGATATGCCATTTTCCGCTCATATATGTCCCGTAACCTTCTGAACGGAGCGCATCTGCAATTGTGATACAACGATCATTAAGATCACCCCTATATCCTTCTAAACCGTCATCTCCCATCATGTGTCCAACACCAGTCTGATGTGGATGAAGTCCAGTAAGCATTGAGGCACGGGAGGGACAACACCTTGCAGTGTTATAGAATTGTGTAAAACGAAGACCCCCAGAAGCAAGTTTGTCAAGGTTTGGGGTGTTGACTTCTCCACCATAACAACCCAGATCAGAAAAACCCATATCGTCATTTAAAATTAGAACGACATTCGGTTTTTTATTTTCACTCATAAATTAACTCCTCTCTTCTTTATATATTTTAGTCATAGTTGTCACCGTTGATGTAATGATAGTTTTTCTACAAACATTCCGTCCCATGGAACTCAGTATTTTGTATATATTATATATTTCTTATAATAAAAGATAGACGTCCAGTAGAATGTACAACTGTTTATAATCCTATAAAGTGCTCTAAGTCTGATTTAATGATTTCGTAAGACTGTATCGGTATTTCTTGTTTTGAGTAGTAAGTGGCTGTTGTTTTCACGGGTTAGTATATTGAAAAATTGTCTTGCATCTTTATACTGATCCACGGGGATATTTCTCTGTTTTAATGTAAATAATAAATGATAAGTAACTGTATTGTTAAGTTGGCTATATCTTCTCTCCATATCTGCATATACTGTTTTTTTCTTTAAATCTGTTGGTAGGGTAGCTGTCCACTCTTCCGGCAGATGTATTCTAATTGTCTTTTCAATTCTCATCGGATAACTTAGGTCAAGAGGGAAACTGCGTTCTGGTGTCGAAAATGTTTCTGCGTAACCTGTAAATTCATCTATGGGTAAGGGTAGTAAAATCTGATTTTTGATTTTACGGATGTACTTATTTACATCAAAATTTAAGGTTATTACCAGGGGTTGTTCTATATCATTCAAGTTTTCAATTTCTACTGATTCCACAGAGATATTAGGAAACAATTGACTAAGTTCTGCAGCGAACGTATTGTTCCAATTCGATGGAAGAATCTGCTGATAATTCCATCTTTGATTAATGCTGTTTTGACCTAACATTGTTACCTGTATAATACCCTTTGCTGCACCATCTGGATTTATCCACAATTCAGTGTTAGCTAAAAGCTTATTGTTCTCCGCAGGAAACACAGGGATTTCGACAAATACCCCTTGAGAATCACCAATTAGAAACCCTTTTCGTCCTTGGTTACTATAAGGTAAATCCCCATAACTGCAGGTTGACGAGGTTGGGTCTAACCATATATATCCGTCTCTTCCTTTAGGAATGGCAACAATCATATGGTTGAATTGGCTTAAGGAAGGAAGTGATGTATCAATTTTCTCATAAGGTGATGTGCTGAGCATTACGGGATATGCTCTGATACCGATAAGATCGAGCATGGAGATGAGAAGCGTAGTTTTATCCTTACAGTCTCCATATTGTTTTTTTAAGACTTCAACTGCAGGTGAAGGTTGATAGGCGCTCTGCCCAAGCTCAATACCAACATATCGAATCTGTGTTGCTACAAAATCATATATAGACCTTATCTTAGATTCCTCTGTAGTAAGATACTCAGTTAATTCTATTACAGTCTGCATAATATGTGCATCAGGTGCATACCGTCCTTTTGCCAGATTCTTATACCAATCATATACTCTTTCCCAGGACTGTATTGAGGAGTAAGTTAATCGTGGCACGACATCATTTATATTTGGCATTCCAGCTTCAACTTTTAATGCTGGCATCTCCCCAAGAGTCCAAATATATTCAATCGTACCGTCTTGATTGGATGTCATCTGCGGTTTAATTTCAGAATTCCGCATCTTCCACTGAATGTGCCAGTCTTGAGGTAAGCTAAGTGCATAAGTAGTTTCAAGTGTTAGTTCCGTAGATTGGAAGTTATATCCTCCCGTAATCCAAGTTTCGTTGACAGAGACATTTTCTAATTTGTCCTCAAGTGTAACCTGATATTCAATACATACACCGGGAGAGAGTCCTACCATAGATATAACCTTCCACATCAAATCGGAATAGAGGTTTCGTGATAATAGCCCTGGTGGTGTTACATCATTATATGCTTCATCTGGTGGTGTATATATTGTGCCATCAGGTGCAATTGTCCGTGCTATGTTAACCCCGATATTCTGTGAATTTGGTTGATATGGAATCGCGATATCACCATATTTATTAATTCCTCTCTCTGTCAGTATTTTTACAACCTGATGTGTAGTATATCTTGACTGCCCAGAAGGTAATACTTCATGGGAAAAATTATTTAGTAAAATTGCAACATCTGCATCTGGATAATCGTCAGTAGTAGGGGCATCCGCTATAATCTGTAAAACCTGTGGATTCAGGATTTTAACAGGTGGTACTATTACAAGTTGTGTTCGACTTGGATCCAATTGTGACAGTGCTTGTAATCTTGTTACCGCTAATAGATTATCTGGATCTATTTCCAATAAATGTTGATATTGTAACTGAGCTTCAAAATATCGGTGGTTTTCCTCGTATAGGGAAGCGAGTTGTTTTATTGCCCAAACATCTTTTGGAAATAATCGGATCGTTTCTCGAAATTCTGCGATTGCTTCCCCAACACCTCCACGACTCAAGTGAATTAATCCCAAGTAATTATGTAAGTTCTCGCTATCGGGACTTTCACATTTTGGATCAAGATTTAAAGCTTGTCTTAGAACATATTCAGCATTATCAAGCTGATTTAATTGTATATAGACCAAGCCAAGATGGTTTAAGGCATAAAGATTGTCTTTAGAGATCGCTATAACTTGCTCATAGTACTGTGCTGCGTTTTCATAGTTCCCAAGTTTTTCAAATATATATCCAATATAGTTGAGAGAAACTATGTGATTTGGATGATGATGTAAATAATCATGAAAAGCATCCTTTGCCTTTTCATATTCCTCGAGTTGAATTAAAACTTCAGCAATCTTTACTTGGATATCACCATAATTTGGTCGGATATTAATTGCATTCTGATAGGCATTAAGTGCATCTTGGAAATGACCGTTTTGTATTGCAGTTTTTGCTTTTGCAATCTGTTCTCGCCATTGTTGATTTCTTATAATCAGTGGGTCAACAATTTCTTCTCTGGTAGATTGTGTTTTTGGTAAGAAAACACAACCGCCTAAGACCAATAGGAGCATTAACGTTGAGAAATAAAAACATCTGTATATCATTATTCTTTATCTTGATTTTGCTTTTGTAGTTTTGGATTATTGATATGTCGATTCTTATCCCGTTGTGTCTTTTTCTTCATAGATTGTATAAAAGCGTCTTCAAGTTGAACTCCTGTTTGATTTGCAAGACAGATTAGAACAAACAGAATATCCGCCATCTCTTCACCAATGTTTAGATCTTCCTCATTTTCTTTAAAACTTTGATCCCCGAATTTGCGCGCCATAATTCTTGCCAACTCCCCGACCTCTTCCATAAGGATTGCGGTGTTAGTTAATTCTGAAAAATAACGGACACCAATTGTATTTATCCACTCATCAACTATTTTTTGACAACCTTCGAGTGTATATTCCATTTTAGTCCATTCCATTACAAACATATATGGGTATTGTAGCAGCATAAGCAAAATGAAGTAAACTTTTTAATGGTTTTTAGTTTTTAGTTGAAGGATTGTGGATCGAAATCCTCTCCTACCGAAGAAAAAATCGAGGATTAGAATCCGATCCTATAGAATAGAAATTATATATGAACGCACGATACACCTTTTTGAGATACACTGTAAATAGATATGGTGTTATGAACCCTATTTCTCTGTTTCCGATTGGTGTTCTGGTAATGCTTGCATGCTATTTTCAATAATTTCCAGATCATCTTCATCCATTGCTTTACATGCCACAATCGTCTTTAAGATTTGATGTGCTAAAGCGAGTTGTCTAACATTGTTTTCTTCAAAAGCTAAATTCTTCGTATACCCAAAGAGTACATCTAATTGAGCAAGGATATTTTCTTTTGTAGGTAGGTTTTCGGTACGATAGTTTATTAGGTATTCTTCACGTGTATTGTTGAATAATTCCCTATATTTTTTGGGGAATTGTGGATGGGTGATGTTTAACCTTCTGAATTTTGCTGCAAGGATACCTGTAAGGCGTTGTGAATCTTCCAGAATTCTCTTCTCATATTGTTCTTTTACTAACTTTTCAAATTCATCATCATCCATAATTTGTTTCTCACGATTATATTTTTCAGCGAAAAGTTCTGAATATTCCTCAAGGGAATAGTGCTTTCTTCCACAAAGTTCGTAGCAATCGGTATCGTATTCTATCAAAAACTCATGTGCAATGTCGTTAAGTGACATGAATTTTGCGAACCCTTTAACGACGAATACTTTATGTTCTTCTTTCAAACGGATAGCTGACATGATACTCTCCTTTTTTGTGAAAAGTCACGAAATCGTAACTTTTTTCTTAAATTCTTAATTTTACTGGAATTGACTATGAGTCCAGTGTTTATCTGACTTCGTAAGTTCTGTGTGTTTTGTGAATTTAGGAAAAAACTTAAAAATTTGGTCGAATTTGTCCATTTTTTGCTTAAAAAAGTTACAAAAAGTTACGAAATCGTAACTTATTACTGTTTTTAAGGTTCAAGAAAATTGGCGATAACGCCTGTCTCAGACTGTATTCTCGGACGAATTTGTAAATTGACATTTTTCTGTGAAAAAAGTAATTTAACATTTTTTTGTTGGTTTTCCTTGGTTAAGATATTGTTTGAAATGTTCAAATTTTGCCGTTAGCATTTGTTCCCAACTTGATTCAAAATAGTAGTCTGATCTTTTTGGTGAATCCATAGGGATATACTTAATTTTCGTAAATTGTGTATGAAACACTCTCATTGGTAAATCCTTCTTATTTATAGTAATTATTATTATAACATTTATATTTTTATATGTCAAGTATAACTTTTATTTTTCCTAACTGTAATTGATTGACTGATTTTATAGATATGATGTATAATGTTTTGTTTTTCTTCAATATTTTTTAATTTTCTAAGTAGGATGGTTAAAAACATCCAATTGTCTATTATAGAAACTCCTAAAAATATGTTTCTTCTGTATGCACGATCTCTGAATCGTTTCCTAATTATAGTTGGGCATCGGAGTTCCTTCTTACAGCAGAGGAACTGATATATTAATTGGATTTAATCTTGAAAATCATTCGGAGAAATTGAGCTTTCGTGTGGGAAACCCCACTCTACGAATGAAGTATTACATTCCAAATGATTCGTAGTATGAGACACATTATTCACACTTTGTTTTATATTTCCTCACTCATCACACAATTTGAAGAATATCATTTTTTCATGTTCAGATATTACGGAATAAACTGTCCCTATATTTCATTAGAATAATCTTGAATTGTAATTACCTTATTGTTATACTTTCTGCATAAACAAATGGAATTACCTAAATACTTTTTAAACTTCATATTCATTGTAACACGTTAATCAACGCTGAACATGTCTACAAAATTCGTTGTATTGACCTATATGATTCAATGTGAATAGAAACCGCACATACTTAGAGAATAGTCCGACATAAAATCAAAGCAGAATTATGATTACACGATTCAATTATCATGAAAAAACAATTGGAGTAAGAATGAAGATATTTCTAATTAGAACACCTATTCTGATTTTATTTGCTATATGTATATGTATTGTATTTACAACAATGAGTTACGGACAGGTAGATCCTGCAGTAATTTCTGTGAATCCTGCTGCACTTGAATCCCCAATGATCGGTGAAGAATTAACAATCAGTCTTGATATAACTGGGGGAGTAAATGTTGCTGGATATCAGGTAACCGTTAGCTTTGATCCAACTGCTCTCAGATTTATCTCCAGCGAAAATGGAGGTTATCTCCCTGCTGGTGCATTAACAATACCACCATTAGTCAAAGATGATTCAGTAACTGTCGCTGCTGTGGCTATAGGTGTATCTACCCCAGAAGAGGAAGGCACCCTTGCCAGAGTAACTTTTGAAGTGGTGTCTGTAAAAGATTCAAATGTTGTATTGACTAACGTAATACTGTCTGATACAAATAGTGACGAACTACCAATATCAACCGTAGACGCTATGGTTACCGCACCAGATTCTGCTGAAGTATTCTCAATTGCAGATGTCATCCTCATTTTAGATAGTTCAGGGAGCATGGAATGGAATGCCTTAAATAACTTACAGAAGACTGCTGCGAAGTTCTTTATTGATTTAGCGGATCATGAAATTCAAATTGCGCTTGTAGACTCTAAAGTAGAAACTAACACGTATGCAGAACTCACTTTCGCGGATGGAACTGGAAAAGAACAACTAAAGAATGCCGTGGATAGAGTTACTTCTGATGGTGATACTGATCTTGCTGCTGGTCTCCAGTTAGGATATGACCTTTTATCTGCATCTTCCACTCCAGATGCAAGAAAGGCAGCGGTGTTATTAACCGATGGTCAAGATTCGGGACCAAAGACAGCCTCAACTTATGTTCAGAACTATATACTCCAAGGTTGGGATGTATATACAATTGGATTAGGTACCGAAGTTGATAGAAATTTACTTGAAAACATAGCACAACTCACTCCAGAGGGTGACTATTTTCCCGCTTCTCTTGATAATATGCAGAAGATATATAATGAGATCTTCGCAAGAGTAACGAGGAAGACAATCCTTTTTAACAACATTGGATATATCAATCAGAATCAGCAAATTACGAAGAAGTTTCTTATTGATTCCTCAGTTGAACAGATGGTCCCTTCAGCGAATTGGCAGGGAAGTACAATAGAATTGATCCTTGTTGACCCCAACGGTTTAGAGATAACATCGCAAGATGCACTCACGAACCCGAACATAAAATATCAAGATGCTCCTACGTACGCTATCTATTCAGTAGATAATCCTATGCCTGGTGAATGGGGAATGAAGGCAACAGGTATAGATATTCCACCAGAGGGTGAACAATATAACCTAATAGTTTCTGCAACGTCAGACTTTGTAATCAGTTTCCTGAGTTTTGAACCGAGTTATCTTATTGGAGACCGAGTGCGTATTGGATTACGTGCCAGAACTAAAACTGTCCAAAGTACTGAACCGGTATTAGGAGCACATGCTTCTGTTGAAATTGTTCGTCCGGATGGTCGTATAGATTCACTTGCTTTGTTTGATACAGCAGCAAACGGTGTTTATGTAAACGAGTACTTCAGAGTAGATATAGAGGGGACATATCTCATCCGTGCGACAGTAGATAACGGTTTTACTCGTGAAATACAAGAGCAAATTGTGGTTGGTGACATTTCTGATATTTTCATTGATGGGAGCACATTGACTCCCGCTGCTCGTACGACGCTTGACGCATCCCCAAGTGTTATCAGTGCAGTTATTTCAGGTCCAGCAATTCAAATTAATAGCAATACAATTGAGCTACAAGTTGATGGAACAACTGTCACCCATGGGTATGATACGGTTAATCAAGAGGTGTTATACCGCCCCCCTGGTCTATCTCCGGGTGAACACACTGTAAAACTGAGTGTTAACAATGAACTTGAGACGACATGGACTTTCAATATTGGGTTTACTGAATGGCGTTTTGAATTGTTTCTTGATCCTGGACTCAATGTAGTCTCCTTACCTTTAAAACCGAGAGACCTTCACACTGCTAAATCCTTCAGCGAGTTGCTGGATGCAACACTTGTTGTGAGATACGATTCAACAACCCAAACTTACATTGCCTATGTAGCTACAAATGACACAGATGAGGGTTTCACGATTGAAGGTGGTCGCGGATATATAGTCAATACCCCTGAGCCAACGACAGTTGATTTCATTGGTACAGCCTGGTCAAACCAACCGTCAAGTGCAACCGCTCCAAATTATACTACAGAGACAACCACTTGGGCATTTGCTATTAATAGTAATTTACAAATGATGGAACCAGATAAACAATACACACTTGCAGCGAAAAACCTTCGTACTGGTGCAGTAGTCAACGAAAACATATCAACTGATGGTAGAAGTTCCACAGCGGTATGGGTAGATATGAACCGTAATAATGTCGTTCAATCGGGTGATATGATTGAATTCACTATAAGTGATTCAACAGGAAATATCATTTCTGGTCCGTTCCATCAACCGGTCACTAATTTAGATATTCGTAATGCATATATGTTCGTTCAGATGACGGTAGGCGATATTCGTCCGAGCCACACACTTCTCGGTCAGAACTACCCAAATCCATTTAACCCAGAAACCTGGATTCCATATCAGATAAGTAATCCAACTGAGGTATCGATCCTGATTTATGACCACACAGGGCATATAGTAAAAATACTGGAACTTGGTATGAAGCCAGTCGGTATCTATGTGGATCGTTCACAGGCTGCATATTGGGATGGAACAAATGACAGTGGTGAATCCGTAGCAAGCGGCCTGTATTTCTATTCACTACAGACGCGAGAACTGAATGTTACAAGACGAATGGTTATCCTCAAGTAATCTTTATTGGATGTGTAGCGTTAAGTTATATGTGTAGGAACTATATAATATCTTTTAACCTTATACTTAACGTGAGCTTGATGTAAGATAAACTAAGTTTTCAACTCCTTAGAATCTTGAATTATTTATCTTTATGGTTTATAATTCACATAAATTATAATAGAAGGATCTGTTATGGGAATTACTGATAAAGAGAAAGAGTTTTATGAATCAAATGGATATCTATTGAAAAAAGGTCTTGTGTCTGCAGAGGATATAGAGAGTATTCTTGTAGAAATTGACGATATCCATAATCGTATGGCAGAAAATCCTACTGAAGGTATAGGAATCTCGTGGGAAGTATACGAAGATGATCCTGATCATCCCCCTCTTATAAAGCAACTAATGCATAGTGAAGTAGTTAGTCCCACACTCAACAAACTACTCAGATCTGATGATGTTCTCGATGTTTTAGAGGGAATGATGGGACCTGACATATCGTTATATCACAGTAAGTTGCTTCCGAAGGCAGGTGGTGATGGTACGGCGATTCCATGGCATCAGGACTATGCTTATTGGAAGAATGATAACAACAAACCCGTCATGATAAATTGTCAGTTAGCAATTAGTGAGGCAAACCTTGAGAACGGTTGTATCCAGTTTGTTCCCGGTAGCCACAACTGGGGTTTGCAAGAACACGAACGAAAACAACAGACCTTCGGTGTGTTTCTTCCCGGTCACTATCAGGAACGTGAAGACGCAGTTGCTGTTGAAATGAAACCCGGTGATGGTGTCTTTTTTAATGCACTCATAATACATGGGTCGGCACCGAATCTATCCAAGAAAGATAGATTGATGAATACCTTTGCCTATAATGTAACTGGTAACGGTACATCTCAATCTCGTGAAGTGTTACGCGGCAAGGAGCTGAGTTAAAGATGAAGAACGGTTGTATTCGTATCTTACTCTTAATTATGTTAATTGGACTAATCACTGGTTGTGGTGAAGATCGACCGGAAAATATTAACTTTGCGCCAGTTATATCTGTCTTTGCAGCCGAATCTGAGATAGTTCCACCGGGTGGAAAGGTAGTAATTCACTTAGAAGCTGTTGACCTTGAGAATGATACATTAACATATGAGTGGTTAGCGGATTATGGTAAGATTGAAGGAGATGCATCTGGTGCGACTTGGACTGCCCCTGAAACAGAACGTAAGTATCAAGTTCAAGTAACAGTAAGTGATGGTGAAAAGACTACAACAAGTTCACTTGATATTCAGGTGTGGAGAATACGACCAGGGGATTATTATCCTTTATCTGTTGGAAATATCTGGCGTTACAGAGACGATGCTGGAACTCAAATCATCTTTGAAATTGTTGATACAATACAGATCCAATTGGCAGGTGGAAAAACAGTTGAGAGTTATGTTCTGCAAAAATCGAGTTCAGGAGAAGGTTTAGAGAACATTGTCAACTATTCCTATTTGGGTTTTGATACGGATGGTGATGGTGAAGTATCCGGTATCCTTCAACATGCCCAAAATACAAAATCTGGTACAGAAGACACGATAATGTTCACACCGTTCATTCCATTATACCAATTTCCACTCATTACTGGAGAAAAATGGGAAGTATATTTTGAAGCTGGAATAGTTCCAGAACTCTTTCCGATTGGTGGAGGTGTGGATGCCTTTGAAGTCCTCTCTGAAGAAACGGTTTCTGTTCCAGCAGGCACATTTGATAGTGCCTTCTTAGTACAAGAGACATTTCAATGGGGATTCGATATTGGTGGTAATCAAGATTTTCCATTAGACCTAACTGTTGTTCAAAAATGGCTTGCCCCTAATGTAGGGATAATTAAATTTACACAATCACAAACTCGTGGGGAAGTGAAAGTAGAGTCTGTCTTTGAGCTTGAATCCTATGAGTTAAATCAATCTAATTAGAGGGTATTGTATTGATGGGAGCAGACCGATCTAAAATCTTAACAACGACTGTGGGTTCGTATCCTGTTCCTGCATGGCTTCAGGCAACACCCACAGAACAGTCATTGATAGATGCTACCCGTGTTGTAGTAGATATTCAACGACAAAAGGGTATTGACCTACCCACCGATGGAGAACTCTATCGGTTCGATGTGAATCATCCTGAAACTAACGGGATGATTGATTATTTTATAAGACCTTTATCAGGAATAAGATCAGAAGTTGGTCGACAAGATTGGAATGAGTTTAGACAGATGCATACGATGTCCTTCCGTGCGAAACCGGCTGGTGTGGTGGAGGATGAAATAGGTGAAGGAACGTTAAATCTTGTGTCAGATTGTGCACGTGCTGTGGGAGTTGCTGGTAGAAATCTGAAGTTTACTGTTACCAGTCCATATATGCTTGCTCGGACTCTACTTGATAATTATTATGAGGATTTTGACAATTTACTCTTTTCTTTATCAGAAGTATTAGCTGCCCAGGTGAAAGAGGTTGATTGTGAATGCATTCAAATTGATGAGGCAAATATTCCCGGCAACCCAAAAGATGGTCCTCGTGCAGCGAAGGCAATTAATATGCTTCTTGATGCATTTGATGGGAAGAAGGCAGTTCATTTTTGCTTCGGAAATTATGGTGGTCAGGTCATTCAGAAGGGTAGTTGGGAAGCACTTATCGATTTTCTGAATTCACTACGGTGTGATCATCTTGTATTAGAGTTAGCCCATCGTCCTGATGCCGATCTTGAAGCACTTAAAGGTGTAACCTCGGATATTACACTTGGTATTGGTGTGATTGATGTGAAGGTGAATCCGATAGAAACACCTGATGATGTTGCTGCGAGTATAGAAAAGGCGGAGAAGGTGCTGGGATCTGGTAGAGTCGGTTGGATACATCCTGATTGTGGATTCTGGATGCTTCAACGTTCTGTTGTTGATCAGAAAATAGAATCTCTTGTTAAAGGTAGGGATAAATACCTTGGCATAGATTAGTAGAGTTTCTCATAGATACCTATAATTGCTGTAGGTGGTGTGTGTTGTATCACATACCACCTATTTTATTAGTAATCCGAAAGATTCGGTTTTAATCCTTGTGTGTATTGGTAGGCATCATGAGATTACCGTAATCTAACAGTTTGCATTAACTGACAAATTGTCATTCAACATGTGTAAGACGGCAGTTATGATTAATTAGAAAAGTAGATAGATATCAGTATGAAAAAGTATCAGAAAATAGCGGGAATTGCAGGAATCATCGGGTTAATTCTTGGGATAACAATTCCAAGTATTGGTATACTTATATACAATTGGAATTGTCCGTTTGGAGACAGCATTCTACAAAAAATTTGTTTTCTGGTTGTTAGTGGATTTGGAAGTGCGGTTGTATTTGGAAACCTTGTTGGAATTTTATTAATTGGAATATTAAGATTATATTCTTATTTTCAACAGAAAAATGGAGGTTAGAATGGGAATAGAGATACTTAATCTGGATTTAATGTATATTCTTCTGCTTATGGGAGTTGGTATTTGTGCTGGGTTTGTTAACACAGTTGCTTTTGGAGGTTCATTGCTAACCCTTCCTGCCTTAGTTTTCGTCATGGAGGCTATCCCAAGTCTATCTTCAGGAGCTCATGTAACTAACATTGCTAATGGAACAAATAGGATTGCTATCTTTTTCCAAAATTTCAGTGCTATCTTTGGGTTTCGTAGCAAAGGTGTGTCGAACTTCCGACATGCCATCTCCTTAACTATCCCCGCCGTAATAGGTGCGTCTATTGGTGCTTTTATAGGAACTGAAATCCCAGATAGAGCATTTAAACCAATCCTTGCTGTGGTTATGGTTACAATGCTTCTATTAGCTTTGTTTAACCCGACTGAACTATTGCAAAAGAAAGTAAATCCGAGTGGTGCTCAACATAAGATAATCACTGCAATTGCACTCTTTTTCGTCGGCATTTATGGTGGATTCATTCAGGCAGGTGTGGGTCTATTAGTTATTGCTACGTTACGGATTCTTGATGGTGGTGATCTTGTAATTACGAATGCACATAAGGTATTTATAATCTTTTTCTATACGATAATTGCGCTTGGAATCTTTATCAGTAAGGGACAAGTGAATTGGGTGTTAGGTATTTCACTTGCAATCGGAAATGCTACAGGTGCGTGGATTGGTAGTAATTTTGCTGTGAAGATGGGAGATAAGTGGATCAAAGTGGTTCTAATAATAGCAGTTATCGGTTCTGTGACGAAATTGTTGTATGATACCCTTAAAGTATATGGGGTAGTATAAAACAACGGCGGGTAAATTGGAAGGATGGAAGAATGAATGGGAATGATTGGAGGCTTAGATAGTAGTCTTATTTTGGGATATTGAAACTTTCCAAACGACGGTTGATTAATTCTTCTGTTGTTATCTTAGATAATTCTTGTAATAGTGTGAGTATTTCCATCTGGAGGTCTTCTTGTTTATGGATGATTTTCAGATGGTCTTGTTTTAACATCAATAGTTCTGAAGGTTTTTGTTTACTCGGTACAACTATAACTAAACCATCTACCGATTCATATTCTTCTAAGTTATTCATCCAAACGTAGTCTTCATCAAAAACTGAAATGATAGGGTTTGGAAATCTAAGTATTTCTGTTTGTATATCGCTGATAACTGTACCAAATGCCAATGAGGTATTATATAACTTTGTGGCAGATTGAAGGATTGGTAAATTCCAGAATGTGGCAGGTAAATTAAGACGTTGTGCAAGTTTTATTAATCTATTCAATCGTCTCCAATCATGTGTTTCTTCAAGACTTTGTGTGTTTCCATGGACTAATAGAATCTTCTGATTAAGCAGTTTAGCTAAGCCGGCGAATTCAAAGTTTCCTTCTCCTCCTGCTCTGTCCCCGTATAGTTGTATAGTTTTTGTAAATTGATTGTGATTATAATTAAAATTAAGTGAAGACATTTTATATTACACTATCTCTGGTAATTAAAGTCTCATTAATAAATTCTCTTTAATGTAGCACAAACTTCCAGTTTATGTAGTATTTCAAGACATAAATATCACATAATCATGGGAGAATCATTTATAGAAATGGTATTACTATAAAAAAAGCAGGGAGGTGTAATTATCTGCACCTCCCTGCCTGAATGACCCAATGAATTGAATTATTCCCCGCTTCGACCACCGATTGAATTAAGAACAAACCAACCGATTCCAGCGACAGCAGTCGTTATGAATACCAGAGTACGTTTTCCTGAAGATACCTCTTCATGTATACCTTTTGCATTCTTAATCATCATCTGTAATTCACTGATGGCCTTTTGATTCGTCTCAATTTTCATCAGAACAGATTTTAAACTTGCTTCAAAATTTCCAATAGAATCTTGAGTTGCCTTCAGATCCTTTTGAAGTGCTCCTAACATTTCATTAGAAGAATCAAGATGTCCATGTAAGTCTTCTAACTGTTTTAGAATTGCATTCTTAGCATTTCTAACAGCTTTTTTGACATCAGCGGTTGCTTCATCACCTGACTTCTTGACAGCATCAACGACTTTATCCTGTGATTTTAGGCTGTTTTCTAATGCTTTAATTTGAGCTTGAAGTTTAGCAGTGCTTCCCTTCATAGCTTCAATATCAGCCATCAATTTTTCACGTTTTGCCTCAGATTCTTCAAGTTCTGCACGGAGTTTATCTAATTCTTCCTTTTGAATCTTTACGACATCTTCGGCTTCATCAACAATATCCTTAGCCATAGATATTGGAATACGTAAGCTCTCACCTGGATAAATCAGATGAGGATTGGTGAAGTCATTATACTTTTTCAATTCTGGCCATTTGGTAGGATCTTTCAAGTGTTCTTGACAGAGATCCCAGAGTGTATCACCCTTAACAATAGTGATTAACTTGGTTTCTTCATCTGTCTCCTTAGGAGTAATCCGTGCGGAGGCAGATAAGACATAAACACCAGTCAGAGCAACACAGATATAGAGAACCAGTGTTAATTTTAAAGTGTTTTTAATCATAGTCATCAGTATTCTCCTCTTTGGTGTTAAAATTCATAGGAGACGGAAACATAATGCGTGCTTCCTTCCCCATTGATTTCACTTGCCATACCATCTTGTATAGCATAGTCAACCTGCAGTCCAGCAATGTTAACCCCAAATCCACCATAAAGCGTTTGCACGTCACGCGAGGCTTTCAAACCGGCACGTATTGCGAAGTTAGTAGATCTGTTAGTGAAAAGGTTATATTCAACACCGCCGCGGAGGCTGGTTGCACTTTCATCAAGATTAACGAATTCTTGCTCAATATCAACGGCAAATGTAACAACATTTCCCATGTATAGATCATAAGCTACGCCAGCATTTACTACCATTGGTACAGTTGCTTCACCGATAGAAGCACCAAGGTATTTTGCAACCAACCCGTAATGGAATGTTGGCACTTTACCCTCATGATGTTGGTTATGTATTGCTTGATCCATCATATCTTCAGCAACATCAATGGGTAATGCGTGTCCCATGATCCCGATATCTACCCCTCCTAAGCCGCTCTGGTTTTCAACACTATTAACGCCAAAACTATCAGATAACATACGACCTGTTAGACCGATATTGAAGTGTCCGAAAGCGATTCCGTAAGAGAGTGAATAAGCATTTGTAGTATAATCTGCTCTTCCACCATAGACTGCTGATGAATCGTATATAGCGTAATTACCGACTCCAGAATTTAATGCGGCTAATCCTATTGAACCGTATGAGCCGAGTGATTTTGTAATAGCGATAAAATTATGACTTCTATCAAGTGATAGTCTTTGTGTTGAGAAATTTAGGCTTAGATCAGCCGCAGATCCGAGTCCGGCGGGATTCCAGACAGTTGCTGTGGCATCTTCTGCTATTGCTGTAAATGCGCCACCTAAACCGATAGAACGTGCACCGGCACCGAGGCGTAAGTGAGGCATAGCGTTAACCTCTCCCTCAGCAAAACAGACAGGCGATATAGCCATCATAAGTAATAATACGGGTATAACACCGTATAGCAATTTTTGCTTTGTAGTAAACATTAATATCCTCCTTGGTAGCCGTTATCGATAGTTGGATATTATATCCAACTATCAATTTACGGACCATCGTTTACTTAGCGCGTCAGTGCGAGCTTTAGTATGGCGAATTCAGGTTCAATACCATCATTCACTTCTATTTGACAGAAATAGATACCTCGAGCTAAGTCTTCACCACTGCTGGATTTACCGTCCCAACCGATTGCATTTGAACCAGCACCGGCAGGATTCTTGGTATAGTTGCCAGCATCCATCACCTCGTTATCAACAAGGACTCTGACAGGACGTAAAGTAGAATCAAATATTGTGATACTAACATTTGCCCTGCGTGCAAGTACGAGAGAAATCCGAGTGTTCTTACTAAATGGGTTCGGGTAGTTGAAGGGTGCTGCCCACATAATTGGGGTGTCTCCGCGCTCGACAAAGAAACTAAATTCATAAACAGCTGTGTTAGCTTCTCGAGCACCTTTATTCTTCTCAGAAACATTCCCCTGTTGATGTGCGTTGTCAGACACTTCTAACTTGACCACATATTTCCCAGGTTCTAAGTCAGCTGGAGGTGTATAATTCACCTGTGATGCAGACTTCTGCTTGGATGTGAGGTTAATCAATTGATCGTTGAGGACAAATCTAATGGAATCAGCATTGATACCTGTACCAGCATCAGAATATGCAATCGAAATATTCGGCTTACGTTCTTCATCATGCTTATATGTCAAACGAGAACCGTTTTGTGGTGATGCCATTGTGATGATAGGAGCAGCAGTGTCAAAGGTAACAGTGAAGAAACCTTTTGCGGTAGAGGAATTACCGTATCCGTCAGTTGCTCGAACATTAATCGTGTATGTTCCCTCTTCGAGTGGAGCATCAGGATTGAAGTCTAAGCGTGTGATTCCTTCATTGGCTCTATCTTCGTCATCATCAGAAGTTTTGCCCTTCACCTCTTTGCCTTCACTGTCCATTAGAGTAATAGACATTGCTTCTACACCAGTATCATCCTTTGCACTCGCCGAGATAGTCGGGAGTCCAGCTTGGACTGTACCTGAAGGTGTAATATTTGATATGGCAGGTGGTGCCTCATCTACTTCTACAGTGAAAGTCCATCTGAATTCCTTTGAACCCCCTTCACTTTCAGCTATCAAGGTTATTGAATGTGTTCCTGCATTAAAACTATGCGTTACTTCAAACTTATTGCCAGCATTATCTACTGGGTAAGAATGAGTTGGTGCAGTGTCATCAATTAGGTATTTCACACTCAAGAGATCAGACTCAGGATCAGAGATATCAGCGGAAATAGTTATTCCCATATCCTCCGCAGCAACATCAGCTTTATTCAAGCGAACGACTCCTGTTGGAGAGTATGCTGAGATTACAGGAGCAGTCTTATCTTTCATCACTGAAAAGACTACCGAAGCTTCTGCAGTCTTCTTATTTGCATCAGTAACTCCAACAACAATAGTGTGTTCGCCGTCACCCAATGCTGGATCAACTGTATATGTAAGTTGGTTATCTTCTACTTCACCATCGACATCTTCACCATTTATTGTAAATGTAGTTACATTAACTTCCGTGGAACCCATGAATTCAGCCCTAATCACTGGTGTGCCGTGAGCATAGGTTTGACCAGAAGCAGGGGATAGGATTGAAACAGATGGTCCAGGAATATCAACAGTAAACATAGAAGTTGCCTGAGCGGTCTTGTCATTAGCATCGGTAATTTCAACTGTAATTGTGTGGTCGCCATCAGCCAATGCATCCTCAAGATCATGAGTAAATTGATTACCATCAACCTTGACTTCAGCATCTTCACCGTCAATAGAGAGTTTTAGTTCTACTGGAGCGACACCAGTGAATTCACCAGCAATAATTACATTACCATTGTCATAAGTAAGACCAGCACCAGGTGCGTTAATTGTTACAGTAGGTTCGGGTAATCTAACGGTAAATACTGCAGTTGCTTTGGCTGTTTTACCATTAGCATCCATAACATCTGCAACCACTGTGTAATCACCATCATCAACACGATCAGCAGGGGTATATGTAAATTCGTTCCCATCAACCTCTACTTCGATTTCTTCACCGTTAACCATAACTGTCAATTCAGCATCAACACCAGTAAACTCACCTTGAAGCATCGGCATACCGTGATCAAATACTTGTCCTGAAGCAGGTGAATTTATAGCGACTGTAGGTCCTGGAATATCTACTGTAAAGACTGACGAAGTCTTAGCAGTTCTATCATTTCCATCTGTCACTTCAATAACGATCATATGTTCACCATGACTCAGGGCATCAGCAGGTGTATATGTGAATTCGTTGTTATCATTCACAGATACTTCAACAGTTTCCCCGTCAATAGTGGCTGCAACAACAATCTCATCCGCACCAGAGAAGTTACCTGATATGACAGGCATACCGTGATCTATAACTTGACCAGCAGTCGGGGTTAGGATTGCAACTGTAGGTACAGGTAAACTAACGGTAAATACTGAAGTTGCTTTGGCTGTTTTACCATTAGCATCTGTCGCTATTGCTACGACTGTATATTCACCATCTTCTATTCTAACGGGTGGTGTAAATGTAAACTCATTACCATCTACAACAACTGGAATAGCTTGATCATTGACGGTTACAGCAACTGAAGCCTCAACACCAGTGAACTCACCTTGAAGCATCGGTTTACCGTGATCATAGGTTTGTCCTGGAGCAGGTGAATGAATAGCAACTGAAGGACCGGGAATATCAACGGTAAATATTGTCGATGTCATAGCAGTTTTACCGTTAGCATCCGTAACCTCAACGGCGATTGAATGTTCACCGTGACTTAATTCCATTTCAGGAGTATAAGAGAATTGATTCCCACTAATTTCCGCTTCAACAGCCTCTCCATCAATAGAAAGAGCAACCATCACAGGATCAGCACCGGTAAATTCACCTGTTATAATAGGCATACCATGGTTGTATACTTGAGTTGGTTCTGGTGAAAGAATTGCCACAGTTGGAACAGGTAATGTAATATTAAAGGTTAAACCTGTTTGAGAAGTTAGTCCACTACCATCTGTGACTTCAACAGAGACAACATGATCACCTTCATTGAAACCACCATCAGGCATATAAGTGAAGTTATTTCCATCTACATCAGCGGTTACATCAGCATCATTGACCATAAACTTCGAAATGTTTACCTCACCACCACCTGAATAGAACCCGGTGATACTTGCTGGACTTGCATCAAACTGTTGTCCAGAAGCAGGAGCTGTAATTACGACAGATGGGTTGATACCTTCAACAGCAAACGCCACAGAATGATTACCTATGTTGCCAAGACTATCGCTTACCTGAACAGAGAACTTGTAGGCTCCACCAGCAAGTTTGTCTAATCTTGTATAGACGACAGCGTTGCCATCTTGTTCAACCATCCCTTGGTCAACATCAATCATCATCTCTTCTTGTGTGTCACTGTTTGGACGTAACCGTGCTAAACTTACAACAGCTGTATTATCAGCACTAACACCGACACCTAAATCTCCATCGTTATATGTTGCACGGAGAGTTGGTAAATCATTGACTGTTGCCCCTTCAATAGGTGCTACAAACTCGACCATTGGACCGGTGTTATCAAGGTTAATCATTGCTAATGGGAAGGCTACCGAACCGTTTCGTTTCGTCACCTCACCATGTGGTGTATACCATCCGTCAACGACGCTGCCGAGTTCATCTGCCATGAGTGAGAATGAATTCTCAGCATTGCTATCAGCAGTATACATTACACGGTGTCCATCAACAAGGATACCTGTAAGATCATCAACCATCAACGAACCGTTATTCACGTTGAAACTAATAGAGATAGAATCACGGAGTGGGATTGTATCTGGTAGTTCACCTTCAACGACTTCACCATCGACTGCTGTTACAGTTAGATCAGTAATATCACTTACTCGGAAGTTGAGAACATGCACGGTGACTATCGGTGAAGGCATATCAAGTTCACCTTGAACTTGCCAGTTTCCGAATTTGTCAGCAACAAGCGCATGATACATATATGTACCATTTGCCAATTGACCAACATCAACAGTAACAGTACCGTCTTCAAGACTACCGTCTGTTTCGGTCATGTTTCCATCTGCATCAGTTTGTACGACTCTGATACTACCACCTTCATAGGTAATAGGTTCCGCAGTTGGCTCAACAGTGAATATAGCAACGGGTGTATCAACGGTAGGATCAACAATACCACCCACAGTGTAGCTGCCATCTTCATTTGCTTCAATTGAGCCAGCGGCATCAGCAACATCTGTGATGTTTGTTGGTCCAAGTGGTGGCACATCATCAACATTGTCTAATGAGAAATGTGCATCCACACCATCGCGTTGATGGTATTCGGGGTGTGCCATATTCTTCGGCGTAAGTGAAATTGCTCGTACCTGATATTGATTATCGTCTAAGGAGGCATCGCGTTCTGCTGCGTCTCCCCGTATGATTGTATCCTCTAATGTGATGGTTTCGTCTGGTCTATCTTCACCTAAACGAGCCAATACACGTGTATCCACTGTAACTGACCATTTATGGAAAGAGCCAGGAATAGCGAATTCAGCAGCGCCATCACTCACAGTGTTATGTTCTGTGATTTGGACTAAACCGGTAACAATACCAGCTAAATCTGAACCATCAATTTCTTCAGGTGGTGCATCTGTTCCAGGAATACGTTCCCAAGTTTCATCGCCTGGACGTTTCACCTCAAAGCGAACACCTTCAGTTGGTGGTGAAGTAAGTCCGTATGTGTATGCGTTGAAAGTGAGTTCATACTTTGGAGCACCGCTATCAGCATTTGTCATTCCATCGGAATTCTCAACAGTGATAGCTAACACACCTGGATCAGGTCTGTAAGAATTCTGTACATTAACAGTAATTTCATCATCGTCATAATCGTCAGCCTGTATATTCCCATAAGTGAGGAACATATCATCAGCAGCAGTGGCGTCGTCATACGCTGCAGCCTTATCATAAGCTAAAGCGTGTGCAGTAAACGTATAGACTTCGTCTTCTGTAGGATTATAGACAAGGTCATCTGGATCTTGAAGATATCTGTCATTGTAGGCTGATTCATCTGCATCCATTAGAGTACCAATATCAATAGTAACAGTGAATTCACCACTACCATCAGCAGTTTCGGTCACTTCACCGATAATAGCATCTTCAGGTAGAGAAGTTATCAACTTCACCCCTGCATAGGTGCTGCGAACGGCTTCAGGTGTTAGTGTAAGTGTAATGACTGGAGAATCTACATTTGGATCATACTTATCGGTAAGACCGCCAACTGTGTAAGTTCCGTCGCCATTATCTACAAAGACACTATCCATTGCATCAACACTTGATACAACAATATTGGTAGGTCCTAAAGGTGCGACATCATCATCATTGTCTACAGAGAATGTATCCGTATACATTTCACCTTCAACGGCATCAGAAATATCGCTGCCATCATCACCGACAGCATAGGCACGTACCATATACTTATTGTCATCAAGAGAAGCATCGCGAGCTGCGGGACTATCCTTAGTGATTGTATCTTCTATGGCAGTTGTATCAACAGCAACTATCCATTTGAGATAACTACCAGAATCCTGTATATGGAGCATGTTATCGGTATATACATCAGCCAAGGTGTTTCCATTGAACATTACGGCAGCAGTATCTGTGCCGGTCAATTCCATGGTCTCTCCTTCAACGGTTCCGATAATTGTCCATGCTTCATCGTTTGCGCGCTTAGCTTCAATACGTATAGAACTTGTTGCTGGCACTGAACGACGTGGTGTATATCCAATTAGATTGATTGTACCTTGAGGTGCGCCACTATCTTGATTTGTCATGACGATAGATGCGTCATCAACATCAACGATCAAGACTTCAGGATCAACAGGATGTACATCGTTATCAAGATTAATCTTGAACATCTCTGATGTGTGTGAAAAGCTTAGTTTATTGGATGTCACAGTTTGAATAGCGACATAATTACCGGCAGCGACTAAATCTTGAAAATCTTTTACCTTCCAATCGACTGTGAGAGTATCACCAGCTGTGTAAGTAGCTTCTGCCAATTCAAGCGTATCAATTGTGGTCCAAACTCCATCGGCATTCTGATACTGTACCATGATTTCGCCTGGATGGACTGTCCGCTCATTGAGTGTAATTGTTAGAGTGATCATAACAGTATTACTGTAGAGATAACCATTTTCATAAGGGTCATCTTTACCGTTATAGTTGATATCACCTAACTTTGCGGCTGTTACACTTGACGTATCATGCACAGGATCAATCCCAGGATCAAGTATTCTTAGTCTTGTTGGTGCTACGAAAGAACCGACATTAAAGACAGTGTCAATTCCCATAGCACGGATACCGAAATCGCCTCTCATGATTGGTATACCTTCACCTTTAATTGGCATTCCCATGGGGCGTGTCGGATCAAATACCAAAGGAATTAAATTAAAGTCTTGGATTACAGCACCAAACAGACTCCCAATTAAGCTTAATTGTTCATCAGAAAGTTTTATACCTAAATCTGCCAAGAAAGGTCCTGCTAATCCTGCAATATCAGAATTTAGCAAACCAATCAATGCATTTACATCTAATCCTACCAATAGTTGGATATTTGGATCTGGATTCCCTTGCAATTCTTCTCGGATTAGATCCCAAATATCTGATGCTAACATGGAATTTTTAGGTGTTAAAGGCAACCAAGTGCCAACCGGGTTTCCATCAGCATCCAAATCAATTAATTGATATAAAAGATATCCTTGACCTTGTCCAACTCCAACTGCATCACTTGCTTGTATGTTTAGTACAGATGGTAGTGATGAATCTTTAGCAGTAGCGACAAAAACGTTATCTTTATTCCAATAACCTGCAGTGTTTGCATCAGCGGGTCCGATTGCGATATTTGCTGTTGGCGCTGTGGTGTCAACATTTACGTTTGCAGTAATATGATCAACTGGAGCACCATTTGCATTATATACAACTGCTTCAATCTTAGAAGCGTCACCTATTGAATCATCAATTGAACCGATATCTCCAAACCATAGTGATTCAATTGCATTATCAACATTCCCGATACTGAATACTGATGATAATCGCGGATCAAAATTTTCTTCAAAAGTTGTAAACAATTCATTGGCATTTCGTAGTATCAACCTTGCCAATTTGTTTAGATCACTGCCTTTAACTTTAAATTCAGATGCAGGTTTACCCAATTGGGGTAGGACTATCCTTGTAACTTCTGCAGCGACATCTGCGTCAATCAAATCCCTAAGAATACCACGATCAGCAAATTGAAGGTTTTTGGGATCTGGCATTGACCAACTACTAATAGGGTAAGTCTTAGTAGGACTAAGGTTGTGTGTGGCTGTTTTTGAATCAAGTGCTTCAAAAACGGCTTCAGGATTAATTACTTCAAGCATGACAGGTTCAACTAATGTAACTTCAAAGTAGTAGTAAGTACTACCTTTGGGAAGGATACCTATCTTACTTTCCCATACAACGCCATTTTCACCATGTACAGGTTCCATATCAACAGCGATATATTCTCCATCCAAACCTGTCTGTGAATACCGTAGTACAACACCTGAGAATATTTGGTTGGCTAAAGCTGGCCATGCGGGTAAGTTAGTTGCAGCAAGCGATTCCTCTAAACTGAATACATAAGGAATTGTATCAGCCTGAAATTCATCGGTTGTTATTCGTTTTCCTTCTCCGACGATATAGTCATCAATCCTGAATTCAACACGTCCCCCTTCAAGTGTAGACGGAACACGTACAAAGAGATTTAGACTATCACTTGTGAGATACTTTTGTTTGAACGGACCTTCTGGATCATCTCGGTTGAAAATTGCACTCAGAAGTGAAGGTGTAATTCCATTACCAAAGTTATCAGGGTCCAACTGCGGTTCATCAATCTGAAAGATAGACCATGCATTATGTGCAGTGAGTGCTTGTTTAATTTGCTTCTTTGGTAAAAACCCTTTTGGTACCTGTGCAAGAATAACATCAACAACATCATCAATGATATCATCTTCCAAATCCAGTTCTAATCCGGCGGCTGCAATCATATCTCGGATAAATTTTCGTCCGTGCAACCTATTTAGAGAAAGTCCACCGAGTCTTGACTGACCATTTATGTTTGATGGAACCAATTCAATAGGACCACCCATACCGTCTGGCGGTGGAACAGGATCCACTGGTGGTGGAACAGGATCCACTGGCGGTGGAACAGGATCCACTGGCGGTGGAACAGGATCCACTGGTGGTGGAACAGGATCCACTGGTGGTGGAACAGGATCCACTGGCGGTGGAACAACCGGTGGCACAGCGATTAACGCTGCGAGTTCATCAAGCGCAGCCGCTAACTCATCACCTTTTAGACTAAGTAATGCCACAGTGGTATCATCTTTTAGCACTGCTTGTACATCTTTGTCTTTGATGAGAGCAACGTGATCATCAGTTAGTGTGATACCTTGAGATGCTGCAATTCCCTTTAACGTGGCTCCTGTTGGATCGCTCGTAACTAAAGAGATAGCTGTATTGATTAGGGTCGGTATATCAAGAGGTGAACTCTTAAGACCATCCAAAAGCGGTGGCAGGTGAACTTTCACGTCATCACGCAAAAGTGTATCTTTATGTTCATCAAACACTTGTTGCGCTAAAGAGGCATCCTCTTGGGCTAACACAGTGCTTGGGGTTAAACTGTGAAAAACACACAATGTAAAAATCAAAAACGAAACAAAGAGTGTTCGTTTTTTCATTAACTTTTCCTCCTCGTTAAGTCACGCTAAAACGAGACTAAATACTGAAGTTTTAAATGGGCGATAAACACGACATAAACGACCGGAGGTAGGTGTTTGCCCATCCAAATAACATCCTACTACCAAGTATAGAAATTCTTCTTCCTACTACGTAAGTCAACCCAAAGATAGTGTTAACATATCTTGAATAAATGTCAAAAGCAGCAATTTTTGGCACCGAATATTGTAGTATCCCAATGTGAATACGAAGCGATAGTTTACCTAATAGATTCGGTTGATTACGTATATATAATGTTTTATTGACTGAAAATGAGTCCATAATAAAGGAACATCGGATATTTTAACAAATGTCAAAATAATATACAAGTATTTAATTGGGAAATAGTGTTTAATTGTTGCAATAATATCAAATTTCCCTACCTATCAATTTGTATCAACGATTCAATCATAGTAATTAGGTTACATATTACCATAAATTAAAATATAAGTCAAATGATTTTCTTAATTTATGAATGCAGTTTCTTAGCTTTTGAGTATTGAAATTTCCTAATCACAATAGACAAAAATCTATTAATTGACAGAATACTATTAAAGGTTAAAATTGTCAACAAAGATTCATATTGGAGAAAAGGTATGTTAAACACCTCAGAAAAATCTCATCTTGACGAATACGGGTATTTATTGTTGGAAAATATGATTTCAACAGATACAGCCGTGAAATTGCGTGAACGTTCTTTGGAACTTGCTGAATTGGAACAAGCATCAGGACACGGTCATACATATATGCAGGATGGTCGTGCTCAACGTGTTTGGAATCTCATTGATAAAGGAGAAGTCTTTGAAGAGGCAATACAACACGCGAAAATGCTGGGTGCGATGGAATATCTTCTTGGGATGGACTGTACACTCAGTTCTTTTACAGTCAATATTCTTTATCCTGGCGCCCCTGATGGTGGTCTTCATATTGATTATCCGTTATCTTCGCTGCCGACGCCACGTCCTAACTTTCCTTTAGTTGCCAACAGTGTTTGGTTTTTAGATGATTTTACACTTGAAAACGGAGCAACCAGTTGTGTACCGAGTAGTCATCATAGGTTGGAAGCAATGCCTGAGTCGGGAGTGGAATATGATGATGAGAAACAGATCTGTGGACCTGCAGGATCAGTTTTAATTGTCAACGGAGCAGTTTGGCACGGATCATCGGAGAATAGAAGTGATACAACTCGTGTGGCGTTACTCGGTTTTTTCTGTCGTTCAGTTTTAAAACCGCAACAAGATCATATTAAGATTGTTTCAGATGAAGTTATTGACCGTGCTTCTCCTACCTTAAGACGTTTGCTTGGATTTAATTCATTGCCAAATTTGAATACATAATTTAGGAACGTTCATATTAAAAATTAGTGATTGAATCTAAGAGGGATACTGCAGCTTGTTCACCACTGTGGATACAATCTGGTATTCCGATGCCAGTATATGCGTTCCCAGCCAGAGCAATTCCTTTGGTGTTTTTTATTTGAGTTTGAATATCACTAATATTGCTCTGATGTCCTACCAGATATTGTGCCATTGATTGGGTATGTTGGCTGACAACAGTCAATATAGGTCCGGTCTTAATACCGAGTAAATCGGACACATCTTTGATAGCAAGAGAAACGACTTCCTTTGTATCTATATTTTGCATCGTATTCCCGCCAACGAACGCGCGAATTAAGACATTCTCCTCAGGGGCACGATTCTCAAATTTTATACTACTAAACGAACAACCGATTAAATTCAATTGTTCTGTTATAGGTACAACGAAACCCATTCCGTTGAGGGGATGTGAAATATCTTCACGACAGAATGCCATATTAATTGTGGTTGAGGATGTATATGGTATAGTATTGAGTTTTTCTGCTATGTTAGGGAATTCATTGTCTATGATTTGACTTGTACGTGGTGCGGGTAGTGCGATGCAGAGTAAATCTGTTTCTACAGTAGTATCGTTTTCAAGAACAACCTGCCAAGTGGAGTCGCAATCATTTTGGTGAATTGTCTTAACTTTAGTGTTGAGTTGGATACACTCTGAGAGTTTCTCGGCAAGTGTATCAACTAATGTCTGCATACCATTGGTGAAGGATAAGAATAGACTGTATCGTGGTCCACTTGTATCCCTGCTTGTTTGGGATGCTTTCTTTTTTTGGTTTATGAGTGCTTTTATGATACTCCCATGTTCTCTTTCCATATCCAAGAATCGGGGGAATGTTGCATTAAGGCTTAAATTCTCTGCATCAGAAGTGTAGATGCCACCAATCATGGGTTGTGCCATGCGTTCAAATGCTTCATTCCCAAGTCGGCGTCTAACGAAATCTGCGACCGACTCATCATCAGGATTTTCTTGTGGTGAAATGAACAGGTCTAATAATATCCGGAGTTTACCTTTTAAACTGAATATTGGTGTTTTTATAAAAGGTAGGAAAGAGCTGGGGGCCATCATGTAAAAGCCTTCTGGAACAGGAATGAGTTTCCTGTTCCGTACTACGAAACTTCTTCTGACTTTAGCATTTGTACTGATGAAGTGTTCCTCAATCCCGAATTCTTCACATAACGCTTTTGCCGACGGTTTTGTTGATATAAAGGCGTCTGGACCGTGTTCAATTACAAATCCATCACGATGTTCTGTTTGTATAACACCGCCAACTCTGTTGCTTGCCTCCAATATCTTTAAGTCAAGTGGGATATTTCTTTTTTCTGCTTCATTTTTTAATCGATAAGCAGCTGCTAAGCCAGTAATTCCACCTCCTATTACGATGGCGCGTTTGTGTAGTTGGATCATCATCTATGATTCAGTTGAATGGGTTTAGGTTATATGTGGTAGCATCAAAAGCATACACACTATCTATGATTAAGCATTGTCAATCTTAACAAATAGCCTTGAATGTTAAAACTACTCAGATCCTTCACAGACAAAATCTGCTAACATGGAGATAAAGTTTGGATGGTCTCCAACAGTTTGTGCCCGGATAAAATCTATTCCGTTTTCTTCTGCAATTTCTTTTGCCTCAATATCAAGGTCATATAACACCTCAACATGATCACAAAGAAAACCGATTGGTGAAACCACAACCGTATCAACACCTTGCTCTTTTTTTGTTATCAACAGATCGTTGATATCGGGTTGTGTCCAGGGGATAGGGCTGTTTTCTACCTCACTTTGATAGGCTAATGTGAAGTCAGATTTGGCTAACATTTCAGTTGTTGCTTCGGCAGTTTTTCTAAACTGTTGTGTGTATTGTGAATTATCCGCGGCAGACTGCGGAATTGAATGTGCTGAGAAAATGAGATCGGATTTCTCAAACTTATCCCCACATGCTGTTTTTATTAGGTCTGCAATTGCACTTACATATCCATCGTGTGTATACCATGGATCAAGGTAGTCAATTGTTATTTTTGTATTCTCAAGTGCATCAATACCTTTTTGGACAGCATTTTGATACCAGTCCCAACTGACTTTTGCTTGGTGTGGTGCCATGATGATACCGAGTATATTGCTGTGGCCTTTTTCCGCCATATCAGTGATGACTTCTTTTAAATAAGGTGTCCAATGTCTGAATCCTGCATAAACTGGTAATGGCAAGTCCCGTTCTTCCAAAAGGTCTTGTAATGCTTTTGCTTGTTTATATGTTAATTCGTTGAATGGGGAAAACCCACCTAATTTGATGTAGTGAGTTGAGATATCTTTAACTCGTTCTTTTTGAGATTCAGCGTCTCCTGCAATGCCTTCAACAAAGCAATAGGCTTCACCCGGACAAGACTTTGTTTCATATTTATTGCAACATCCAGGTGTCGGACCACCAAATGCTACAAGTAATACGCTATCATATTTCATATTATTTCCTATGTCATATTAGCAAATTGGGCTGGCATGAATGCCGGATCAGTATTGATTGCCTGTGTAAAAGCTTCACGAGCCAGAGTTTCATTTCCGTTTGTTCGGTGTGCTAACCCAATTGAAAAATAAGCTTGAGCGAGTTTTGTTCCCTCAAGACCACTGACTAAAGCCTTATAGATAGATTCTACTCCAGGGTTAGGATCGTCTCCATTTCTGAAAGATGAGAGTATATGATTATATCCATATAACAGATGTGCTGGTGCGTATTCAGGATCTAATTCAAGTGCGATGTTCATAGCATTTTTTGCTTCAGAGAAAAAATCACCTTTCTCCAGCACACTCGACACCGTTCTGGAGGCTTTTATAAGTGTATCTGCGTATTCAGTCCATGCTTCAGGCAGGTTAGAGAATTTCTCGGTGGCACTTTTCATAATGGCAATTGCTAATCCTAAGTCGTCCCCTTCTGCGACTTCATCTGCAGTCTCCCGATACACATCAAAGTCTTCTAATTCTTTTGTTTTTTGGTGTAGTTCTTCTATATCTGCGGTAGGTATTGCAGAAGGTTTAAAATGTTGCCATCCGGGTTCAGGATCATCAATTAACCCTCTGTAGATACGAAGTATAGCATACCGTGGTGTCCCCCAGACCTCAGCGATTTCATTGATCCAGTCCGGAAGGTTTGATTCCATGTCTTTTAATATATCAGATAACGACATATCTTGTTCGACCCGTTTACGGACTTCTGTAATGAAATATGATTCAATTTTAAGAAGTAAATCAATCTCCGCATCGTGTGCTAAAGGCCCGTGTCCAGGAAGGACATGATCTGGTGAATATGTTCTCAGTTCTCCGATTGTGTTAATCCAATCGTGGTTAGCCATAAGTCCTTCATTCATAACAGGTTGTCCAAAAATCGGAAAACTACCTGTCATTACGGTATCACCAGAAACAATACAACCTTCTGCTGGAATTCTAATTGCTGTAGCATCATCTGTTTCTGCCTTCCCTAAGTGAACAAGATGTAAGGGTTGATTACCTAAATCCAGTTCAGTTTCATGCTCAAATGTCTGGTGTGGTAGAAAAGGTGGGTCGCCAAGAGTAAATCCACGAGAACGTAGAAACGCTTCCTGACGGGGAGCTCTATTCACCATAAAGTCTTTTGTTAATTTACGGGCTATAACAGTTGCCCCCTCCTGCTGGAAAATCGTATTACCATTTGTATGATCCCAGTGATAATGTGTATTGATGGCATAAAGAATCGGTTTATCGGTAAGGGATCGAATAGTTGTAAGTAGACGTTTTCCCATCATTTGGTTAACTTGTGTATCAATTACCGCAACACCACTATCTCCTATAATAATTGAGGAGTTTACAATATTACGAAACAGGTATACGCGATCTGTTACCTGAACAAGTTCACCATATTGTCGAGGAGCAAATGGATTTTCAATTGGATTATTCATTAATGTTCCTAAAGACTTTTTGCGATTTTTACAAAATGTCTAACATTTTCAAAAGGTGTATCTCTGTGAAGCCCGTGGCTTAAATTGAGTATATGTCCTATTTTTCCGCCTTGTTCTAAACAGGTGTGAACTGCCTTAGATATTTCAGAGAATGATCCATCTCTAAGTATATCGTTATCGACATTTCCTTGAATTGCGATTCTATCATTAATTTCGGTCTTCACATTCTTCAGATTCAAACATTTTCCAATACTTAGCACATCAGCTCCACTTTCGCGCATCATATCAATATAAGGACACTCTTTTGCAAATAAAATAGCCGGTGTTTGTGAATTAATAGCAGAAAAAATTCGTTGATGGTATGGTAGGGCAAATGTTTTGTATATTTCACTGGATAATACATCTGCAATAGATTCAAATAGTTGAACAATCTGAACCCCTCGACTTATCTGGAAATTCAGATAATGTATTGTCATTTCAGCCAACTTATCTATTAAGCAATGCATTAGGTCAGGTTCAGATTCGATCATTTGAAAAACAGGTTTAGCTTTTTCTGATATTCCCTCACCTTTTTTCATAGGACTCTCTCCTGCTATAAGAAAAAAGGCAAGTGTTAATGGAGCACCCGCAAAACCAATTAAAGGTAATTCTCCATTTAGTTTTTCACGCAGGGAGTGTATGACATTACCAGTGTATTCCAATTGTACCTGTGGATCGTCAAGGGGTTTAAGAGCATCAATTTGTTCTTTGGTGCGTATTGGTGGATTTAAGATTGGTCCAGGATCAAACCTGAAATGCACTCCCATTGAAGCGAGGGGTGTCAGAATATCTTTATATACTATAATTGCGTCAACACCAATACGTTTTGGTAGGAGTGAAATTTTAACTGCTAAGTCCACATCGGTGTGAGAATCCGGACCAGGACAAGTCCGGAAAAGTCGTTCTAACGGAAGGTTTTGCTCTTGCCGGATCTTTCGATATAATGGATCTGATCTACCGGCTTGACGCATCATCCAAACAGGCACACGTTCTACAGGTAGACATTTTGCAGCGCGGAGAAGTAAGTCATTCTGTAATTTCTGTTCCATATTTAATGGATTTACCTTAACAGCGCTTTAATTGTAAGAAGTATTGATGTTAATTCCCTAAACATAAAGTGAAATATAATTATTCTATAGTTTAGTTAGGCAGATTTGATCATTCTGTTATACGTTTTTTCTGATATCGTTCCATAATTTGTCTTAATTTTGCATAACTTTTCACATTTTTCATGATTCTCCCACTTTCTCTTTCTTCAAGATAGAGTAGGAATCCCATAAGGTATAGGCTTCCAAGAAACAGTATAAAACCGGAACAACACTGTACTAATGCCACATGGTTAGAGAAGTTTAAATTTATGTATGGGGTGACAGCAACATCTTCGCTTGAAGCATCTGGTGATACCTGTTCAGGCCAGTCAATTGAAACGAGGTCACCCCATCCAGTAATACCGAGTGAGAGAAAAACTATTGAAAAAGCAAAAACGATAAAGAACGGAATACCCATTTTAGTATACCAACTAAGAAGAAACTTTTATTAGCCCCTTCGTACAACTATCTTCTCTATTACGTACTTTCGTGATACCTTCGACAAGCGAATCGAGTGGGAATTCATGACTAATAATACTATCCATATCAACATCTCCACTCGAAATGAGTTGAACAGCTTCTTCCCATGTGTTGGGTGCCAACCAAGAAAATCTGATTGTCTTATCCATAAGGATTGTATCAAGAATAGGAACCTGCATCACATCTGTATCTCCGGGGAGACCGAAGATGACGACTGTTGCGTGTCTTCCGGTAACTTCAAGGGCTGTATGGATAGCATCAAGTGAACTTGTTGCGGTAATAGCACGATCAGCCAGTTCCCCATCATTCAAATCTTCAATCAATGACCCAAGGTCTGCTACATAGTGTGGAGAGTCTGTGTCTTTGACATTAACAACTACATCTGCTCCGAGATCTTTTCCACAATCAAGACGGTAATCGCGTGTACCAACAAGTAGCACGTTCTTCAATCCACGGCTTTTCAACACCTGAACCATCATTAGGCCGATTGGACCAGGACCAAAGACAACCGCGGTCTGTCCTTCTTCTGCATTGAGATTATTGACAGCATATAATCCACATGCGAGTGGTTCGGTAAGAGCACCTTGATCGTATGTAACGTTGTCAGGCAGTTTTACTGTCCAACGATAATCAGAGACTGCATATTCAGCGAAGCCACCATCAACACCTACACCTAATACCCGTTTTTCCGGACATAGGTTGGATAGCCCTTTTTTACTCCAAGAAGATTCTGGGTTTGATTGTACTGGATTAACAACAACGCGATCACCAACTTTAAAACCGCCCGTTTTTTCAGCTTCGTTTCCTACTTCAACGACTTCACCAGTGAATTCATGGCCGAGAATTAAAGGTCCTTTTCCATCGTCGGTTTCAAGTGAACTGTTCCCAAAATAGTATGCGACATCTGACCCACAGATGCCAACTGAACGTACTTGAACCAATAGATCTGTATCGGACGGATCGGGTACTGGTCTATCTTCAAGATTCATTGATTCCGGTTCATAGAATATTTGCGATTTCATTTTATACCTCCTTATATGAACAGTGTTAGTGTATCATACCTATAGAAAATATACAATGTAATTCCTTAATTAACGTGAGTTTGATAACTCAGATTTTTATATTCAGTGCGGTTAGAAACCGCATCTACCGGGGCTTATAAGAGTATTAATTTTGAAAGATTGAAGTTCATATACCTATAATCAAACTCACGTTTGATTATAAAAGGTAAATTTGATATGTATTTTCGCATATTCCAGTAATGTCTAAAGTTAAAATTTCTATGTGTTACAGTATATATTTCATTGTTAAGAATAAATAGCGACTACAGAACTCTCCCATAAGAACTGTTATAATGGCTATGAAGAGAAATCCTGTTGCAGCACGTGTTGCCCCTACCTCATCACGTTCAACAGACCTTGGTCTTAGACAATCCCATGTAATGAAATACAGGAGTAGTGTCGCAGCAAAACCTAACCCTATTCGCATATAAAAGATCAATTTAATGTGGAAACTAAAAGGTACCGTATTTGCGGTATGTGATCTAAAAAACAGACTCAGACAAAACAGGACTATAGATACAATAAGTACGACTAATAGAGTTGTATTATACCTTCTTAATAAATGTACAGGTAATTCGGGTGTTACAAGATACCAGTGTCCAAACCACATGCCCGTATGAACTATACCGAGAAGTAATGCAGAAACAAGGAATTGGAATGGTAAGATAAAATGTACTCCCGGCAACTGTACCTGATTAATATATGTCAAAGCACTGATGATAATCAGACCGCCCCCGCATATGGATCCACTCCCAAATAACAGCAGTCTGATAACTGGATACTTGAACCACCAACTGACAGTATAAGCAAAGAGTAATAGGAAAAATACGATTATCAGAATAGCTTCTGTATCTTCCCAGTAAAAGAAAAAATTTGAAATAGTTACAGCCTGCTTATGTAGGTATAGATTTGCACACCTTGCTAATCCCACAACAAGAAGATATATTCCACCCATAAGACGATAAAAGTTTGCACCAACTACCCCTTTGGGTATAAGGACAAGTACGACAAACCCACCAACAGACAGTTGTGTGAATACAAGGTAGAAGATTTCGCTGATACTAAACATAGTTGAAAAGAAACCCCATTACAGTAAAACCATAATGGGGTTCAGATACTTAACTATAGAAGGTCTGCTTTTATGCTATATGATTTCGACTTCAGCACCGACAGCTTCGAGTTGCTCTTTAGATTTCTCTGCATCTTCTTTGCTTAAACCTTCTTGAATAACAACGGGAGCAGATTCAACTTTTTCTTTTGCTTCCTTCAAACCGAGACCTGTGATAGCGCGTACCTCTTTGATAAGAGGAATCTTCTGACCACCGATCTCTTTGATTTGTACATCAAATTCGGTTTTTTCAGTAGCTTCTTCACCGTCACCATCTGCTGCTGCCCCTGGCGCAGCAGCGACACCTGCTACTGCCATTGCAGGCATTGCTGAAGCACTAACTCCAAACTTTTCTTCAAGTGCTTTAACTAATTCGGACAGTTCTAAGACTGTCATTTCACTAATCTCATCAATAATTTTTTCTAAATCTGCCATTTTTCAATCCTTTCTGAAAAAAATTACAAAGCCTATTCAGCGGCTTTCTTTTGTTCGGCGACCTGTGTTAAGACAGATGTCACCTGACCAATCGTATTATTTAAAACATTCACAAACCCTTGTATAGGTGATCCATTGTTAAGCACATTCACAAGACCGTATAGAGGAGCACCTATTCCACCAATCGTTTGAGCAATAAGCTGATCCTTTGAAGGCATATCTTGAAGTGCTTTAACCCCATCTGCATCAATGACTGTTGATCCAAGAATTCCACCTTTAATTTTTAAATTTTCATGGTCTTCAATGAAATCGATAAGTAATTTACTTGATGCAGCAGGATCATCACATCCTGCAAGCGCAGTGTTACCTTTTAAGTATGGCGCAAGACCTTCTATTTCTCTTTCTTGCGCGACGACATTAATTAACGTATTCTTACAAACCTTATATTGGACGTTAGCATCGCGAAGTTGTTGTCGTAAATCGTTAACCTCCGCAACAGTTAGTCCCTGAAAATCTGTAAGAAGAATGACATCCGAACTTTCAAAAAGCTCGCGAATTTGTCCAACCTGCTGAACATTAGCTTCATTCGGCATAGGTTAGCTCCTTTCACAGTTTGACGTTTCATTCAAAACAGAAAACCCCCAGTGACCTGGAGGTTTGACTCAACTACGGAAAGTAAAATGTTCCACTGCCAAGGCAGTAATCTATTAACTCAATCCGAGTCTCGGTAGGTGATTAAGCCAAAGCTCCTACTTTCTACAACTCTATTTTGGGAATAATGAATATCGTCTAAACCTTAATTATGCACTGTATGTGTAATACCGTGCCTCTCCAATCTTTGTTGAATAATTAAATTATTATATTTGTATGTAAATATTCTTGTATTGTTTATTATTCGATTCTAACAAATTATTAATTATAAAAATTGTTGTGGATCAATCCGAATACCAACCCCCATGGTTGATGAAATTGCGACACTTCTGATATAACGACCTTTAGTTGAGGACGGACGTGCTTTTACAAGAACATCCATAACTGTCGTCAAATTATCCTTAATTTGGGGTTCTTCAAAAGAGGTCTTCCCAATAGGAACGTGTACAATTCCTGACAAACGTTCAACGCGATATTCAATTTGTCCTGCCTTAATATTCTGAAGAGTATCAGTAATATCCATTGTAACCGTTCCAGCTTTTGGGTTAGGCATAAGACCTCTTGGCCCCAGAACTCTACCTAACTTTGGCATAATACTACGCATTAGATCAGGCGTAGCAATTGTGGCATCAAATTCAAGCCACCCATCAGCGATCTTATCAACAAGATCATCGGTCCCAACAAAGTCTGCTCCTGCTTCTTCAGCTTCTTTAGCTTTATCACCTTCAGCAAAAACAACAACTCGAACAGATTTTCCTGTACCGTGAGGTAATGCCACTGTACCACGGATATTTTGGTCAGCGACCCTTGCATCTATACCAAGTCTGGAAGCCAAATCAATGGTTTCATCAAATTTTGCAGTACTTGTTTTTTTCAAGAGTGATACAGCCTCGTCGACAGTATATAAAGTCAGGCGATCAACATTCTCTTGAATATCGTTATATCGTTTTCCTCTTTTCGCCATTTTACACTCCAAGTTCAATTATACTATTCAGATGAATAGAACATATAATGCATTGATCGTCTATTTAATGAATAGATTGTTAACCGGTTATTTAGTTTATATTCAATCCCATGCTTCGAGCTGTACCTTCAACCATTCGGACAGCTGCTTCAATATCATTTGTATTGAGATCAGGTAATTTCGTCTGTGCAATCTCTCGTATCTGATCACTGGTAACCGTTGCGACTTTATTTCGGTTTGGTTCACCCGAACCTTTTGCGATTTTTGCCGCCGATTTAAGCAATACTGCAGCAGGAGGTGATTTGACAATAAATGTAAAGGATCTATCACTATAACAAGTAATGATCGTGGTAACAACCATTCCAGTTTGCTGCTGTGTTTGTGCATTGAAGGTCTTAATAAATTCCTGCAGGTTGATTGCATAAGGTGCTAAACTTGGTCCGACTGGGGGCTGTGGTGTTGCCTGACCGGATACCAATTGAAGCTTGACTTCACCTGCTACTTTTTTAGCCATTATTTTACTACTCCGTTACTTCCAAATAATTTTAAAGTCTTTCAACCCCTAAGAACCCTAATTCAAGAGGTGTTGAACGTCCAAAAATAGAAATAGAAAGGCTTAGTCTCTGCCTTTGCATATCAATTCCGAGTATCTCAGCAGTAAAACTACTGAAAGGTCCTTCAATAACACGTACTTTATCACCGACAGAGTAGGTAATCTCAGGCATAGGTGCTTCTTCTTCAACAGTGGAACTATGGAGCATTCGCTCTATATCTTCAGTCGTTAAAGGTGTTGGATTGGCATTCCCTAAAAAGTTCATTACGCCTGGTGTTTCTTGGATAAATGCCCAACTCCTTTGACCAATTCCATTATCAACGTGAGGACCTATTTCATGCAAACAGTTTACAAGAACATATCCGGGATATGTTGGGGATGTCTTTTCCTTACGTTTCCCGTCCTCATTCTTCACTGTGGTAGACATAGGAACGTTGATCTGGAGAATCTCCTCGCGAAGTTCTTTATCGGAATCAGAATCCGAGGCAAGTCGTCTCTCTAAATTAAATTGTATTTTCTTTTCATGTCCAGTATATACCTGAACAATATACCAGAAACCGTTCATAGATTTCTCTCGCTATGTTAGGACAGGCTTAAGTCGTTTTATAGAATTTAATACTCTTTATTAGTATGAACGTAGCTGATTGATATCTATACTCTTTAACCTTTGATAAGGAATAATTGCCTTAGGAAAGACATTCCCCATCCTGACATAGGTTCATTTAGATTAAGTGCATAGGTCGTAATGAGTACAACAACTAATGGAATGCCAGCAATTACAGTATAGCGTATACGGCGGTTCTCCAATCCTTTGCCAAAGAAAAATACAGCAATAGGAATTATAACCAATATAATATTAGCAGGCCATTCCCATTTTGGCTGAGCGGAACTACCATCGACTAACCAAAGAAAAAGTCCGAGTAAACCACTGGCAATTAAGACAACAACCGTACTACCGCGTACCTGTTCCCAATCAGGTTTAGACACCTTCTGCCATTCTAAGATAATATTCTGTATGTAAGCTTTGAAACGTGCAATCATAAGTATTTAAAGGCAGGCCAGGAGGGATTCGAACCCCCAACATCCGGTTTTGGAGACCGGCGCTCTACCAGTTCGAGCTACTGGCCTACGGATTATATTCTACCGATTCTCCTTATGGAGTGTATGTTTACGACAAAAACGACAATATTTCTTCCGTTCATACCGATCCTGCTGTGTCCGTCTATTACGGGTGGTTACGTAATTTCTTTGTTTACAATCATCACACGCTAAGGTAACAATATCTCTGGGCATTTTTCGTACCTCGTATTTTACTGGACTGGAGCCGACGACCGGGATTGAACCGGTGACCTCGTCCTTACCAAGGACGCGCTCTACCTACTGAGCTACGTCGGCAATTAATTGTGCATCACAAGCGGGAGACGGGATTCGAACCCGCGACGCATGGCTTGGAAGGCCAATGCTCTACCAGCTGAGCTACTCCCGCACAATCTAAGATGGGGGCGGACGGATTCGAACCGCCGTAGGCGTAGCCAACAGATTTACAGTCTGCCCTTTTTGACCGCTCAAGCACACCCCCAATATAAGCTGACGAGAGGAATCGAACCTCCAACCTAGTGATTACAAATCACTTGCTCTACCATTGAGCCACGTCAGCATTCTATTGAACTTGTTTTATTATATCTAAGAACTAAACTCCTCAAAATACATTGTTTGGGGTAATAATTAGCAATATAAAACGCAGATCAACTTGTTCATTACAGATAAACATAAGGCAAAAATACACCCTTAAAGTATACTTAATCTTTAAGGGTATGTCAAGTAAATCTATGTCTATGTTTACCCTTCGTCCTCAATATCCGCTTCACTCCCTTTGTCAGTATCTGTTTCACTTTCAATTTCGTCATCGCTGACTTCTTTCGCATTTTCTCCGTAGAGTTCTTCGAAATGTTCATCAGCATCCACAGCATCAAACCCAGAAGACTCTGAGGCAAATATGGATGGAGTATCGGATTCTATTGGCGCGGGATCAACTTTTTTGAATTCTAATTCACCAGCTGCTAATTCTTCTGTGGCAATTGAAACAGGCATCTTTTTCTTAGACAAACCTGCTCCTAATAGTTCATCATTTAATGCACGAGCCCTTTTTGCAATAATATTAACAGCAAGATATTTATTCTCAACCCGCTCATCTAATTCTTCAAGATAAACAATCGGCATTGATCCTCTCCTTTATGCAAAGACTCCATTGTGTAAAGACTCGTAATATGTTAATTATATTCTTTATCTACATTGAAGTCAAATTTATTTTGACTTCTTACGGGTTAAGATGGTAAAATTCTATACTATTAAAGTGAGATGCATGTATTAAGGAATGACGTATGGATAAGACTGTCGAACACATTTTAGATAAAGCCCTTGATGGGGGGCGTTTAGACTTTGATGACGCGCTTACACTTTTTAAGAGTTATGACCTACTCCCGTTAGGACAGGCAGCAGATGTTATTCGGCAACGGAAACACTCTGAAGGCTATATTACCTATATTGTAGATAGAAATATTAACTACACCAACTGGTGTTATGTGGATTGTGATTTTTGCGCATTCTACCGTCACCGAAAAGATCCTGATGCGTATGTCATGGAACGTGAAGAGCTTGGACAAAAAATACAAGAAACTATTGATTTAGGTGGGGAGCTTATCCTAATGCAAGGTGGTTTGCACCCTAAACTCAAATTGGAATGGTATGAAGATTTACTGAAATGGATTAAGTCTAACTATAAGATTCATGTCCACGGTTTTTCTCCACCAGAACTGGATTGGTTTGCAAAGATCAACCGTATGTCGCTAAGAGACGTTCTTTCCAGGCTTCGTGATGCTGGATTGGATTCAATCCCTGGCGGAGGTGCCGAGATCTTAACCGACCATGCCAGAAATATCATTAGTCCAAAGAAATGTACTGCAGATGAATGGCTTGAAGTTATGAGACAGGGTCATCTTGTCGGGCTTAAATCCAGTGCAACAATGATGTATGGACACGTTGAAAGTTACACTGAACGGGTTGAACATCTCATGAGGCTACGCGATCTTCAAGACGAAACAGGAGGGTTTACTGCTTTTATATGTTGGTCATTCCAACCCAGCAATACTGAACTCTCACATTTTCCCCCAGCAGGAAGTTTCGAGTATCTCAAGACACTGGCTATTTCACGCTTAGTTCTTGATAATATAGACAACTTCCAATCCTCGTGGGTTACCCAAGGACCTAAAATAGGACAACTCTCATTAAAATTCGGTGCTAACGATATGGGTGGGACAATGATTGAAGAGAATGTCGTTAGTAAAGCGGGTACAGTCTATTGTATGCCGATAGAAGAGATTGAACGAACAATATCTGAATTGGGTTTTATACCGAAACGCCGAAACTTCTTCTACGACATTCTAAATTAACGATAATCCTCGTGTATCCAAGGATTAGCCATCTTCTTCCGATTAGCAAACCAATTATCATAGGCTTGCTGTTTTTTCGTTTGAAGTAGACTTCTAAAACGTTCTTTTTTCTGTGTAGGATCTTTCTCAAACAGTTCTAAATCTACTTCTTCCCGTTCGGTTAATTCAACAATATAGGTTGATGAATCACCAGCCAGTGGTCCTTTTACATCACCTATTGCCATATTAAAAGCTGCAAACATAACAGCTTTTGAGTTCCCCATACCAGAAACATAAGAACTTCCCGGTGTAAGGTTAAATAGATTGCTTTCTTGAACCGTTTTCTGGTCTGTAGAAATACCCTCTGGAGCCGTATATTTCTTAAGTAAATCATCCAGAGATTCGGTGTCTGTCTTTTGTTTAACTAACGCTTGTGCATCTGCCAAAGCGAGTTCTTTTGCTTTTATATCTCGTATATCGATGATAACTTGGCTCTTTACATCATCAAACACTGGAATTGCTGCAGGTTTTTTACCAAGAACTTTCGAAACATAAAATGCGGTAACATCCCCATTGTATTTCTTCGATTCAATAGTATTAATTACCCCAACCTCCATATCAAAAAGTTCCTCGAGTAACCCTTGATTACTCCACTTGGATCCTATTTGGGGTATCGTAACCACGTCTTTATCAAAAAAGCCTGTTTCCGTAACACTAAGTGAAAGATCTTTATACCTATCAAGTCCAATGGCAGTCTCATAATCTTCTACTTCAATATCAAATAATAGTTCGTCAGCAACTCTTTTTGCCTTATCAACACCAACGATTTTAATCACATTTTCACGAATTTCATTCTCTACATCAGGAAAAGGCTTTATACTCCCCTCTAATTTCTCCTCTAATTTGATGATATGATACCCATAAGAGGTCTCAACTAAGCCACTTACTTCACCAGGTTTTAAAACATCGAAACAAGTTTCTTCAAATGGTTTTACCATATCTCCTCGGGCAAAATAATCCCCTGGCGGAAGATTAGGATTGCCTCCTCGCAAAGCACCACCATTAGCACCAGATGATCCCTCTGAATGTGTCTTCGCTAAATCGGTGAAAGATGCTCCTGCAGCCAATTCAGTATTAACTGTTTTTAGTAATTCTTCTGCAGCAATTTTTACTTCTGTTTTTTGTTCATCAGTCGCATCATTTGGAAACTTTTTCAAGATGTGTCGTGCTTTTACGACTTCAGGAGTGGTAAATTCACTCTGATTCTGATTATAATAGTTCTCAATATCTGTATTATTGACAAAATCCTCAGGTTTGATTCGTATATATTTCACATTTAACTGTTCTTCTTTTTTATACTTTGCTTGGTTCTCTTGGAAATACTTTTCAGCTTCAGCATCATCAACATTTACAGTAGAAGTATAATCACTATGTCGGAATTCAATATATTTGACCTTTGCTTTATCGGACTCAAGACGATATGCCTGTTCAGCTTCAATATCTGTAACCAGCTCAAGACCCTGAATGTTATCTCTTAGGAGTGTAGAACTAAGTTGTTGACGAATATTCTGTTTATATAGTTCAGCAATCCCGAACCCTTCATACTGATTATATGTTTGAACCCGGCTGCTATCGCTTCGTATAAATCGTTCAATCTCGGCATCACTAATCTTTGCACTACCTTCAATTGCACGTCTGACTAAGAAGTCAATTATTTCTTTTTGTATAACTTTCTGATCTGGTTCTCCACCATACTGCTGATTTCGACGGGATTGCATTTGGTCAGAGACCATCTTCTCAAAATTCCCGCGTGATACCTCTAAAGATTGTATCTTAACAACTACTTCTTCCTCAGTACCATCACCTTGTCCACCAGAACCACCATATAGCATAATAGATCCGACCACGAAAACAATAGCAATGACCCACATAAATATCTGGGCAATGAATTTCTCTCGAAGAAAGATGATCATAAATTATTTATACTCCTCAATTTCAAATAATGCTAATATTAATATTAATGATACTCTATCACTAACAATATTTCAATTAATTTTTATTTTTAACACTTGCATTTAGTTCTGTTTTGTCATATAATTTGCATCAGTGCCAATGGTAATAGAAAATCTCAGAGATTTTAGTCTAAAATACACATTAGAATCCGGACAATCATTTAGATGGAGTCGTATTGATGATGCTTATTACGGTGTTGTTGAAGGTAGAATACTCAGACTCAAACAAAAAAACACAAGTACTCTAATACTTGAGAGTTCACAGAATGAAGATGAACAAATCATCACAAAATTCCTCTTTCATTATTTAGACTTGAATCGGGAATTGGCATCAATACTGACTGCTGTAAGTGTTGATGCTTATATTGCAAGAGCAATAGACCATTTCTGGGGAATGCGTGTTCTAAATCAGGAGTTATGGGAAACTATAGCTTCATTTATTCTATCTCAGAACAATAATATATCACGGATTCGAAATATTATTCATACACTCTCTGAAAAATTCGGTAAAAAAATAGAATTTAACGGCTATACTAATTATACATTTCCAACACCAAATTCACTTGCTGATGCGGGAATTGAAGAAATTTTTTCATGTGGTACAGGATATCGCGCAAGATATTTATGGAATGCAGCAGCCAAGATCTCGAACGGGGAACTCTTGTTGGATATGTTAAAAAGGTCACCCTACATTGATGCAAAAAAAGAACTAATGAAGCTTGAGGGAGTAGGGGAAAAAGTCGCAGATTGCATTTGTCTATTTTCACTTGGACATCTTGAAGCACTGCCAATAGATGTTTGGATAAAACGGATTTTCGAACAGATATATTTACGAAAGAAAGCAAGTGTTACTGAAATACGGCAATTTGCGAGAAATTATTTTGGTGAATATATTGGATATGCCCAGCAATATCTGTTTCACTATGCCCAAAGTAATCATAATTGGGCAGATCACAATCATTTGGCATTAATAAAAGATATACAATACAGTAAATCATCATAAGTTGTAGTACATACTATTATATAGGAGAGATCAATGTCTGAAACAAACGGTAAAAACGTCGTTTCAATCTTAGAAGAACATGTGGAGCATGCAATCTCAACTGTCAAGACCTTAAGAGATCAGAAACTTGGACTTGAAGCAGAAATTGCACGACTAAATAACGATCTGATGCAACGGGATGCCAAAATACAAGAATTGGAATCCGAAATAAGTGAAATGAAAGAAACCTCCGAATTAGCTCGACAAGCAAGCGAAGAAGAAAGAGCTGGAATTCGACGCCAACTTGAAGGGCTTATGGAAGGTCTTGCTGAACCCGATGGAAATGACAGTCAAGTGGGGGAAGTATCAGGAAATTCTGAAAACGAGGTTACATTTACACGAAAAAATGATATATAACAGGTCATTATTTAAAGTGAAGTGGTAAACGGTGCGTGTCTTAGTTCTTTCTCATTCATATATAATGAAACCGTACCGGAGAAAGTTCACCCTTATAGCAGCTAAACCAAATATCATAGTACGAGTTCTCACACCTAATAAGTGGTACGAGAGTTTTCAGGAAATTAATTTCTCTCCTGATGAAAATACTGACTGTGAAGAAGTAGCTTGTCCAATACGCTTTTCTGGTTATGGAAGTCGCTTTTATTATCGTGGGAATATAGCAAAGCATTTTAAGGACTTTAAACCCGATATTATTCATCTTGAAGAGGAAGCATGGAGCCTAAATGCTTTGCAGACAGTGCGTTTAAAACGTAAATATTGTCCCAACAGTAGATTCATCTTTCGCACCTCTCTCAGCATCCCATCAAAACAACGTTTTGGTCCTCTGCCAATTTGGATTGAAAAACGTGTATTCCGAGAAACAGATATTGCTTTCCCTCTAAGTAAGAATGCCGGTGAAATATTGAAACTGAGAGGGTACGAGGGTACACAGATTCCATTTCCTAACGGTGTTGATATATCTCTATTTAATAAAAGGGATATGTACCAACTAAAAGATACACTCGGAATTAAGGACTGCTTTGTCATCGGTTATATTGGTAGAATAATTCAAATGAAAGGGATAGACACCCTTATTGAAGCTGCAGCAAAGTTAAACTTCCCTTATAAGTTATTGATTGTTGGTCAAGGGGAAGACAAACCATTATTCGAGTCCCTCGCATTAAACTATCAAATCAATGAAAAAATCGTTTGGATTGATGCTGTTCCCCCCGAAAAAGTTCCCGATTATCTAAACTGTATGAATACGTTAATTCTACCCTCACGTACTACATCGGATTGGGTAGAGTTTTTTGGTAGAGTCTTAATCGAAGGCATGGCATGTGAAGTCCCTGTCATCGGATCTGATTCTGGTGAAATACCTCACGTTATCGGAGATGCCGGCTTTGTATTCAAAGAAGGAGACGCTTCTGAATTAGCTGAGAAAATCAGAAAAATTGCAGATGAACACACACTATACAAAACTTTTCAAAAACGTGGTTTAGAAAGAGTACAAGAATTTACATGGGAGACAATTGCCCAACGAACTTATGATGTCTATCAGGACTTATTTGCAAATTAAGTTTAAATTTGGAGAGTAAACCAGATAAGCTATATGTTTAGTTTGAAAAACTGGAAGAATGCCCCCGACTGGACTCGAACCAGCATGCCAATTAAGGCACAGGCCCTCAACCTGCCGTGTATACCAATTCCACCACAGGGGCATTTGAAAGACATCTATTATTATACTTTTACAGGTTCAATTTGTCAAGTATTTTGAGATATTCCATAAGACATTAAATAGGATTACAAACACATGCAGAATTCTGAGCAAGCATTAGAACAAGTCCTCACAAATGAAATTGAAGGTGAGGTAAGGTTTGATGCATACTCAAAAGCACTATATAGTACAGATGCCAGTCTATATCAAATTAATCCAATAGGCGTTATCGTACCAAAGAACAAACAGGACGTAATAAAAACGATTCGGATCGCCGCAGAACGGAAAACTCCAATTCTTCCACGCGGTGGCGGAACAAGTCTTGCTGGACAGAGTGTTGGTGAAGCAATAGTTATAGACATGTCTAAATTTATGAAGGAATGTTTAGAAATTAACGTTGATGAACATTGGGCACGAGTCCAACCTGGGATTGTCCTTGACGAACTAAATCACCAACTCAAGCCACATGGACTGATGTATGCTCCAGATGTAGCAACAAGCAGCCGGGCAAACGTTGGCGGAACAATCGGAAATAACTCCGCCGGATCTCACTCTCTCATTTATGGAAAGACAATAGACCATGTCATGTCTCTTGACCTGATTCTTACGAATGGGGATGAAATCACTGCAGATCCTTTATCTTTCTCGGAATTAGCATCAAAGAAAGAATCTTCCACATTAGAAGGGAACATTTATCGTGAACTCTGCAGGATTTGTTCTGACAATGAGGACGAAATTCGTAAGAGATACCCTCAGATTCTTCGGAGAGTTGCAGGATATAACCTCGATGAATATGTTCCTAATGCTGGTTCAAAAGAGGTAACACCCTACCGTCGAGACGGATGTGATGCACATCGTCCTTTCAACTTGGCTAAAATAGTTGTTGGTTCAGAAGGCACTTTGGCAACTACTGTTGAAGCGAAAATAAATTTAGTTCCTATACCTAAAATGACATGTTTATGTGTTGTTCATTTTGACTCACTCATAACTTCAATGGAAGCAATGCAGACCATCTTAGACTGTAATCCTACAGCCGTTGAACTAATTGATAAAACAATACTTGGCATGGCGCGTGGTTCCATAGAATTCTCAAGACTAACAAGTTTTATACAGGGTGAACCTGAAGCACTTCTTGCAGTTGAATTTTATGGCGAAAATGAAGATGAACTTAACAATCACATAGACAATCTCGAACGCACTTTGAAACGTGAGAATTTTGGGTATGCTTTTGTCAGATGTTTTACTGCTGAAGAAAAAGCACGGGTTTGGGAAACCAGAAAAGCGGGTCTTGGTTTACTTATGGGGATGAAAGGGGACGCAAAACCGATCGGATTTGTTGAAGATGCAGCGGTAGCTATCGAGAAGTTACCTGAATATGTAACACGATTTGATAAGATCGTTAAAAGACATGATACAACTGCATCATACTATGCTCATGCCAGTGTTGGACTACTCCACAACCGTCCGATAATAAACCTAAAATCAGAAACAGATATTCACAAGATGCATAATATAGCAAGGGAAGTTAGAGACCTGCTTTTAGACCTTGGTGGAGCAATGAGTGGAGAACATGGAGATGGTCTGGTTCGAAGTGAATGGATCGAAAGTATGTTTGGACCGCAAATTTACCAAGCACTACGAGAAGTTAAAAACGCATTCGATCCTGATGGAATTATGAATCATGGGAAGATTATTGATCCACCCCCAATGACGGAGAATCTACGTTTCGGTCCAAAATATAATACTATTAATATTGATACCTATTTTGATTATTCTGCTCAAGATGGGTTTAACCGTGCCATAGAGATGTGTAATGGAGTCGGGGCTTGTAGGAAGACACTCACCGGCACAATGTGTCCATCTTTCATTGCTACACGGGAAGAGGAACATTCTACACGTGGTCGGGCGAATGCTCTCCGTTCAGTTATTTCTGGAGCATTACCCTCTAAAGATTTTACAAGTGAACGCTTATATGATGTTCTGGATTTATGTTTAGGCTGCAAAGCATGCAAGGCTGAATGTCCGTCTAATGTTGACATGGCTAAAATAAAGTATGAAGTGTTGGCTCATTACCGAAAAGCAAATGGACTTCCTCTTCGGAATAGGCTCTTCGGTGAAATTGGGTCGCTTGCTGTATTAGGTTCAGCATTTGCTCCATTCTCCAATTGGGCAACGAATAACCCCGTGTCAAAATGGATCGCTGAACAACTTATGGGAATTGATCGTCGAAGAGACATGCCTTCTTTCGTTCATTCAACTTTTAAAAAGTGGTTTACAAAACATTCATCCCAGAATTCTTCAGACAAAAAAGTGGTTCTATTTCACGACACATTTATGAATTATAGTGAACCAAAAATCGGAAAAGCTGCTGTACACGTTTTAGAATCTGCAGGTTATGAAGTGATTCTACCTGAGAAACGTTGTTGTGGTCGACCTTTAATATCCGAAGGGATGTTGGATAAAGCAATTGATAACGCGAATTACAATATTGAACAACTCCAAAAATATGCTGTCGAAGGAATTCCAATAATCGGATGTGAACCGAGTTGTACTTCTGCAATAACTGACGATTATGTAGATCTTATCAACTCTCCTCAAGCAAAGCAGGTTGCAGACGCGACCCTTTCAATAGAAGAATTCTTGGTAAAAGAAAAACAAAAAGATAATTTGCACCTATCATTTAAATCGGAATCAAACGACATCCTATTGCATGGACACTGCCACCAACGGGCACTTGTAGGTACACAACCTGTTATGGAATTGCTTGAAATGCCACCTGGGAATACTGTTGAGATAATCGATTCAAGTTGTTGTGGTATGGCAGGTTCGTTTGGCTACGAGAAATCCCACTACGATATTTCAATGAAAATCGGGGAACTCCGTCTCTTCCCATCTATACGTGAAAGAAATGATAATTTTATACTAACTGCATCAGGATTTTCATGTCGACATCAGTTAGAACACGGAACTGGTATTCTACCCAAACACCCTATTGAGGTGCTACACGAAGCCATAGAGGGTCATAATGGAGTATAGAACACATTTTCCTATACAAGGGGATTGAGCAATGCGGAAGATTTTCGAACCACTTGAAGACTTTAAAACTATAGATTTACCAGAAAAGGAATTTCCATTTTGGAAAATTGCTGGTCCCGGTGCAATCTTAGTTGGTTTATCAATTGGTGCAGGTGAAATTGTAATTTGGCCCCGAATCGCTGCAGAATATGGCGGAAGTATGGTCTGGGCAGCAGTTTTCGGTGTTTTTCTACAACTTTGGATTAACTTTGAAGTCGGAAGATGGACAATTGCTACTGGAGAAACTGTATATACAGGCTATAGTCGTATATGGCGTGGATTTGGACCTCTTTTCATTTTACTAATCGTCGTCGGTTGGATTGCTCCTGGTTGGGCTCGAGAATCTGGTGCTGCCCTCAAAGCTCTAATATTTGGTTCAAAATGGATGGAAGGAACATTCTGGGGATCAGATACTTTTTGGACTATAATTACATTCTCTCTTGCATCGCTCATTCTATTCGGACCAAAAATGGTCTATCAATCAGTCGAACACACAATTGAAATACTTGTAGCAGTCGTAACCGTAGGACTCATACTTGTTGCAATTTTAGTAGGTTCTTGGGACACTTGGAAGGAATTAGGAGCAGGTATAATAAATGTTGGGTATAAAGATCCAAATATGTCAGTAAAAGCCTTATTTATCGCTTTGGTTTTTGCAGGGGCAGGGGGTACTGCCAACCTATTCTATACCTTCTACCTACGGGATAAGAATATTGGGATGGGAGCGAGAGTTCCAGGACTTCGAAATCCACTACGCGGTCGTACTGAAAAAGTGCCAGCAAGTGGTTATCTGTTTGAAGACTCTGAAGATAATCGGCGACGCTTTACAGATTGGTGGCGTTACATTAAAAAAGATCAAATGCTCTTCTTTTGGGCACTTAACACCTTTACTATCCTGCTATTCATTTTTGGCGCACTGGCAGTCTTAAGACCTGAAGGAATTGTACCTGATAAAAGTCAACTTATTTACGATGAAGCAAATATATTAGGGAAAAATTTCGGGGAATTCGGACGACGCATCTTTCTTATGGTTGGTGTTGCTACCCTTTTTGGGACACAACTCGCATTGCTTGATGGTGTGGGTCGATCTATTTCAGATATTATCTATACCAACTTTAAAAGAGCACAAAAACGGGCAATGAGTTGGTGGTATCTACTCATAGTAGGGATCTGGATTGTCGCCGGATGTGTAATTACCTATATCATGGAACAGTTAAATGTTAGCGGTCTCGGTTTCCTATTCAGTGCCGCATATATGGGTGGATTTGCTATGGCAATCTACGTCCCACTAACTCTATATATGAATTATCGTTTTTTACCTGGATTTGCAAGACCTAAAACTATATCAACTATTATGATGTTTATTGCATCTGCTGTATATATCGGATTTGCAATTGCAAGTATAATTTGGGAGATTAATCGACTCATTGGAGGTTAAAATGGACAAGAATTCTCAGAAGACCTTTTTTGAAAAGGAAGGCTATCTTATTGTGGAAGACATTCTATCACCTGCAGAAGTAGAGGAGTGTCAATCAGAAATTCAACGCTTACATGAGTTTGCTGCAGGTCAAGAATCCGAAACAGAAAAAGATCGCGCAGATATAGCAAGAAGACATGTACAGCGCGAACCATTCGCAAAAGACGAAACACAAGGGAATGAATTACCTGTTCTACGGAAAGCAGAAAATACAAGACAATACTCAGAGGTATTTCGTAATTTAGCACAACATCCAAATCTTGTGGCTGTACTTCAAAATCTTCTCGGAGAAGATCTACTTCTTTTTAGAAGTACTCTTATGTTTAAACCCGCTCTTCACGGGTCATCACACGGGTTACATCAAGATTCTGCATATTGGCCGATGGAACCACCACGTTTGGTCACAGTTAGTATTGCACTTAATGATGCAACTCCTGAGAATGGTTGTTTTAAAGTTGTTCCACGGAGCCACGAATGGGGAGTTCAACAATGGGGTGGAATTGCAAGGGAACAGGATGCTGAACTTACAGATCGTGAAGAAGTATCAAAACAGCAAATGGATGTTCCTCTCTCAGCTGGTAGTGCCCTGTTTTTTCACAGTCTGATGGTGCATGGTTCCGGTCCGAATACAACGCTACATCCGAGAAATACCGCTCTATATGCATATTTCTCACCTGAAGTACGATATGTCACTAAAGATGGAAAAGGAGAACGTGCATTCCCAGTAATTTCCGGACTTGACGGGAAAGACGAAATGACGTTCACTGCACAAAAGGAATCTTAACTCAAAATGAAGGGATACCATGAAAGTCGGTTTGGAAAAACAGAGAGCAATTGTCACTGGTGGTGCACAAGGTATTGGGAAAGCTATTGTGCATGCCCTCGTCGATAACGGTGCGGATGTTGCAATTGTAGACATTGACGCGCAAACTGGCTCTCAAACCGCTCAAGAGATTGAAAAAATGGGTGGTACATGTATCTATGTTGAGGCGGATGTTGCCAATCCAGAACAGATGGAATCTGCTGCAAATACTATCACATCGGAACTCGGATGCATTCAGATTCTTATCAACAATGCGGGAATAAATACACGTAGTGAACGTGTTCCAATCTACCAATATACTTTGGACGATTGGCACCGTATTTTACAAGTTGACCTAACGGGTGTATTCGTCGTAAGTCGCACAATCATCCCCTACATGCTTGAAAACCCACCAGGTCGTATTGTCAACATTAGTTCCATTGCTGGATTAGTGCCACTCCGTCTTCAAAGTGCATTCGTCGCAGCAAAGGCTGGTGTTGCCAATCTAACTCGTTCAATGGCACTGGAACTCGGTCCACAAGGTATTCTGGTAAATGCTGTTGCTCCCGGCTCAACATTAACAAAAGGTACAAAAGCACTATTTTACGGTGAAGATGGTACATATACAGAAAAGGCTGCAAGCCTTCTCTCACACATTCCACTCGGTAGACCCGGAAACGTAGAAGAGATAGCTGCAGCCGTTCTATTTTTAGTTGCTCCTGAAGCAAGCTATGTAAATGGAACTATTCTAACAGTTGATGGTGGATGGACAGCAGGTTATACTCGAGATTGGTAAGCCAATAGATGTTCTTGTTCCGTAAATCAAGGATTCGGTGGTGAAGTACAAATCAAGACTTCTAATGTCTCATCACCCGTGTTTTCAATCCCATGTTCACACCAAGGCGGAAGATGAATAAAGGTCCCTGCCTTCACTGGAACTTTCTCATCCGCGATGGTCATTGTACCTTCACCGCGTATGATCACATAACACTCCTCAGTATGATGGCTACCGGGTTCCAATACCACATGAGGTGGCACAAAAAACATCACCATCCCTAAGTTCTCTGCTGGGGCTTTTGGATTGGCTGGATGAACAACACGCACCCCAATTCCATCACAACCCGGATATTTAACTGGCACACCATCCTGAACAGTCACGACGTTTGCTTTAACCTGTCCTTTAGGTTTGGATACAGGTGGTTCTCCTTCATACCCTTTAAACATTTTTATTTTTGCCATTAGATTACCTCAAAGGTCAAGGATACACTTACGCTACAACACTGTTACGTAAAACACCAATACCCTCAATTTCTACCTCTACAACATCACCGGATTTCAGGGCAGTTGTTGTTCCGGGAGTTCCAGTATAAATTGCATCGCCAGGTTCCAGTGTTATTGCCTGAGAAATGAAACTAACGATTTCCCGTACTGGAAAAATTAAGTCTGCGGTTGTCTGAGATTGAACCACATCTGCATTAATTCGGGTTTCCAACTGAAGATCACTATAGTCAATATCAGTTACAACAACCGGTCCCATAGGTCCAAAGGTATCGGATGCTTTAGCACGCCACCATTGCAAATCATTCTTCTGCCATGTCCGAGCACTCACATCGTTCCCACAAGACACACCTAATATATTAGCAGCTGCCTCATCAGGACTCGCTTTAGATGTACGTTCTTTAATGATGACAACCAATTCACCTTCTGCATGCACATCATCATCCCCTTCGGGAAGTACAATCTCTCCTTCAGGATCATTAATACAAGATGGTGTTTTGATAAAAATCTCAGGATTCTTCGGTTCAGGGGCATCCCCTAAGTGACTCCGATAATTCAAGCCAACCGCTAACACTTTAGATGGTTTCGTTGGGGCAAGAAGTTTTACATCTTCTATAGATATAGATTCACCAGTTTCGTTAAAATCTGTAAATGGACAGGCATCCAATTTTCGAATATTATCTCCATCAACGATTCCGTATTCAACAGTTCCATTCAAGTCATATCGAGCTAATTTCATATATATTCCTCCATTCTTATTCTCACATATATATACCGTTTTGTCAACAATTCTTCCGATATATCACGTAACAAACTTCAGCGGTATTCAAGTACTGAATATAGATAAATTCTGATATAGGATTTTTATGTAGGAGGATCTACAAATAGTGAATAATAACAATTAATGTCAGGAATCGAAGTTCCCTTGCACATAATCGGATCTGACCTATTAATGGAATAAATCTGTCAAATCGTTCAGATTAACTGGACAATTGAATACTACTGACAAAACTTTGACTTTTCTATCTATACGAGTTAAAATATATAATAAAGAAAATATACGAAGGTAATTGCATGAAAAAGATCGGGATCGTTGGGGCATCCGGCTATAGTGGTAGTGAGTTATTAAGGTTCTTAGTTAACCATTCTGGTCAACTTAAGGTAGAACTTGTTACCTCTGAAACCTATGCAGGACAACGGGTTGAATCCGTATTACCCCACCTTCGTGACTTCATCGATCTTGAATTTGAACCATTAGAGATCAAATCACTGAAAAACCGAGTTGATGTTATTGTTTTAGCTGTACCTCATAAGGTTGCAATGACATACACACCACAAATTCTCGCGCAAGACTTACGAGTGGTAGATTTTAGTGCTGACTACCGTCTTAATAATGCCCAAATCTATACCGATTGGTATCATACTGAACATACAAGTCCTGATCTATTCCAAAATGCTGTTTATGGTTTACCTGAACGTTACCGTGAGAAGATTCGGGATGCAAAACTGGTGGCAAATCCTGGATGTTATCCTACCAGTGCGATACTCGCCACACTACCTTTATTTAACAATAGACTCATAGATTTAGATACCATCATTGTTGATGCAAAATCTGGAATATCTGGGGCGGGTCCTAAACCTAAAGATACCACCCATTACCCAAATAGAGAGTCTAATCTTTTAGCATACAATATCGGTAAACACCGTCATACACCTGAAATAGAGCAAGAATTCGGTGCGATTGCAGGAGAATCAATTTCAATAACATTCACACCACACTTAGTTCCGATGACTCGTGGTATTCTCAGCACTGTTTACGCCCGATTGAAACAACCACTTGATTCTGAAACTGTACTTAATGTCTATAACAACTTCTACCACAGTGAACCATTTATCCGAGTTCTCGACATTAACGAATACCCTCAAACAAAATCTGTCCTTGGTAGCAACTACTGTGATGTTGGAATTGAAGTAGACACACGAACACAACGTATTGTTGCTATGGCTGCTATAGATAATCTTGGTAAAGGTGCAGCGGGTGCTGCCGTTCAAAATCTAAACCTTATGTTTGGTTGTGATGAAACAGACGGTCTAAAATCCCCTGGATTGATGCCTTAGTTCCTATATCAGATATTTGGAATTTGCCATTTCACACCTATCCTAATGGAACTTATGATTGTCGCTGGTGAACCCTCCGGTGACCTACACGCCTCACATGTCGTAACTGCACTCAAGAAACTACACTCTGATATCACAATCTACGGTATGGGTGGGGACATGATGGTTGAATCAGGTGTATCTCTTGACATACACATCCGAGATTCTGCTGTGATGGGAATCTTAGAAGTAGTCACTGCTCTTCCAAAATTCCTCAAAAAACTCTCATTACTAAAGAAACGACTTAGAGATAGACGTCCGGATGTTTTGCTTCTCGTTGATTTTGCGGAGTTTAATACCCCGTTAGCAAGATTTGCCTATAAGTTAGGTATCAATGTAGTTTACTATATTCCTCCAAAAGCATGGGCATGGCGTCCGAGTAGAGCAAAAAAAATTGCAGAACGTACAGATGTTGTAGCCTCTATTTTTCCTTTTGAAACTGAATTCTATGAGAATGCTGGTGCCACAACAGAATTCGTCGGTCACCCTTTAGTTGACTTTGCCTACAGCGAACTCTCATCCCAACAAGCACGTGAGAAATTAGGCTTACAGAATTCTACTCAAATCATTGGCTTAATGCCCGGTAGTAGACGATCAGAAGTGAAACGTATTTTACCAATTATGCTCCAGTCTGCGGTTAGGATCCAAACACAATTTCCAGAAACTGAATGGATACTCCCGATTGCACCAGGGATATCAGATAAACAGATAGAATCTTGTAAAATCGGTATTGAAGGTGTGCCGGAAATTACTCTCATAGAGAATGATACTTACACTGCAATGCGTGCTGTAACATTAATGTTAGTCACCTCTGGAACAGCCACGCTTGAGTCCGCCTGCATCGGTACACCGATGATTATACTCTATCGCACTTCACTCTTCAATTGGAAGATCGTAAACTGGTTAACACATTTAGAACACAGTGGATTACCGAACCTTATTGCTGGTAAACGTATTGTACCCGAATTACTACAAGATGATTTTACCGAAAAAAATCTGACAGATCTCACTATTAACCTTATCCAGAATCCGAATGAACTTGAAATACAAAAAACATCTCTAAAGCATGTCTATGAACAATTAGGGGAATCTGGTGTTGCAGAAAAAACTGCACAGATAATATTAGATCAGACAGCATCGGCAACTAATTCCTGACAATGAAACATACCCTCTATTCATTCATTACAATCAAACAACCTGGATTCTTCAACACCTTCTTTAGAATTCTATTAACCCCGTTAAAATGGTCATATGGAATTATAGTTCGTACACGTAACTTCTGTTACGATTTCAGAATATGCAAACAAGTAGAATTACCTTGTCCTGTAATTAGTATTGGAAATATAGTCGTTGGAGGGACAGGTAAAACACCTACTGTTGTATCTATAGCAAGACTACTACAAGAAATAGGTTATAAGGCTGCTATTTTACTGCGCGGTTATGGCAGAAAAAGTTCAGAAAAAATTTCGATTGTTTCGGATGGTGAAAGATGTCTATGCTCAAGAACAGAAAGTGGAGATGAGGCATACTTACTTGCCAAGCAACTTAATGCTATACCGATTATCGTCGGAAAAAACCGATTTGATACAGGTATGATAGCATATGACCAATTTAATTGTGATATTATTCTATTGGATGACGGATTTCAGCATCGCAAATTGATACGTGATATTGATATTCTAACAATTGATGCGACACAACCCTATGGTACAGGATCACTTCTACCAATAGGTACACTTCGAGAACCAATATCGTCAATAAAACGTGCAAATATTATTCTATTTACTCGAGTTGATTTATCTCACACACCTATTGACCACTTGAAAAATGAGATTAATCAACAAGTTCCAAATACACCAATTTTAGAGAGTATACACCAACCCGAATCATTATATGAGATTGGAAATCCTAACACGACTGATAATAACACTCATACAATTCAATTTAATGATTTAGGAGGAAAACGGCTTTTGGCTGTGTGTGGCATCGGTAACCCTGATGCATTTAAAACAACACTACAAAATTTCAATCCAGAATTTATTGAGTTATTAGCATTTCCAGACCATCATATCTATGCTGATTCAGATATAGAAAAAATAATACAACAGGCTAAACATGTCAAGGCTGAATGGGTCGTTACCACCCAGAAAGATGAGGATAAATTATCTGCACTACCACAACATATACCAGTAGTCGTATTAGCAATTGAATTGGTTATCACTGATGGTAATGAAGTGTTACTCAAAGAGTTGCAGACTCTAATCAGCTGAATTCACGGTAATGGCTCACCCTCTTGTGAAGTCATTTCAGCATAAAGATCTTGTAATCGACCGGTCAACTCTCCTGGATTCCCTGTTCCAATCTGTCTACCATCCACCTCTAATACAGGACTTAGTTCACCAACTGTTCCTGTAGTGAACATCTCATCCGCTATATACACCTCAGTTAAAGAAACATTCCGTTCAATCATTGGAATTTGCGTGTCTTTGGCGAGTTTAATAACGTTCCCCCGTGTAATCCCCGGTAAACAACTGTCTGCATGAGGTGTAATAACTTCACCACGTTTGATTATAAAGATATTTGTTGCATTTGTTTCTGAAACAAAACCAAGAATATCAAGCATAATCGCATCATCTACTCCAGCGACATTCGCTTCTATTTTAGCAAGAATATTATTTATCAAATTATTGTGGTGTATTTTTGAATCAATACATTGTGCAGTATTTCGACGAATTGCCGATGTGATCAAACGTACACCAGTACTTGCGTAAATTGGTGCTTTCCATTCTGCTAAAACAATTAAACATGTTCCATACTGATTTACCTCTGGATTCATACTTGAGGTAACCTTTTTCCCTCTACTTAGGGTTAGACGTATATGGACTTCATCACGCATCCCATTAGCTTCTAATGTCTCAAAAATAGCCTTTTTGATTTCATCACGGGATGGGATACCTTCAAACGCCATTGCATGGGCAGAATCAATTAATCTATCAAGGTGTAGATCCAATGCGAATATCTTTCCTTTATAGATACGGAGACCTTCCCATACTCCATCCCCTCCTTGAACAAGACTATCAAATACCGATATTTTCGCATCTTCACGGGGTAACAATTCCCCACCAACATGAATTAGTATGTTCTCATTTCGAGAATCAGGTAATTGTGGTTTCATTTACTCTCCTAATTTATTACTGTTTCAATCATAGTATAGTATCTGAAAGGTTAAATGAATAAAATTGTCCAGTTCCTTCCGACTAACTGGACAATTATATGCTTCTATAAAAAATGAGGTATAAACTTCTTAAAACATACGAATGATTCTCATATCCAACTATATACAGCGGAACGTAATACCAAACTCAATAAGGGCCAAAAACAACCCATTAACGCTTCACCCAATACCAATCCAATGAAGAATGGTATAGCCTTTCGGTATGCATTAATCCCACCATTCCGCAAAATAATCCACTTCGTTACCATTGCAATTAAAAGTGGAAACCAAATAACATCTGTTGTACCTGGTGCCACTCCAATCACATATCCTGCAGGATGTAGCGGACACCACACAAAACGAGACCGTAGGAACATTATACCCAAATTTATAATGAAAGTCATTCCAAGGACACTACTTGCTAACCAATCCATCGGTTTTGGATTTACTAACCAGGATGATAGGAAATTATATGTATCTGCACCACCTGCGTGTATTTGCTCAGAACCCGCAGCAACACCCTCACTATAAATTGTATACGGATAGAGTATAAGACTTGATAAAATACCGACAAGACTGGCAATCACAAGAACTATAAACATAGTACGATTTCGTATGCTTGTTCTTTCTGACAGTTTAAACGCCTCAAGTTGATCAGGCATTGGGTGAGTGCGGAATGAAGCATAACTCGCACCACTCAACCAATTCATCAGGGAAAGCATTGTCAAATTACCTGCGCGTAACCGTCTTGTCCCAAGAAGAGAAATCATCATGTATTGAGGCGTTAAATATCCTATAGCATGTATCGGTGGTCCCAGTTCCGCGCGCATCCGCGTTAAACCCACTACAATCAACAAATATATACCGATGAACACTACAAATGCCCACAACGACATCCCTCCTCGAACACAGAATATTGCCAGTAATAGTAGAGATAAGGCTAAGACTATCAGAATAGTGCGATGGGATAATGCTTCATTCTTAGCTTCTAATGATTTTGGTCGAATTGCTTGGGATATTACCAATGCAAAATGCTGCCTACCATTCCAACACGCAATCGCAAGTAAAGCAAGTAAAGCACCTGCTCCTTGTTCTCCTAAAAATGGGTATCCCTGCACTTTAGATACACCTGAAGCACTACCAAACAACAATTGCACCTTCTTCATCATATAAAAGAATGTACAAGAAAACGCTAAATCAAGTGGCAGAATAAATGAGAACCCTATCAGATAAGGATGAACTCGTAGTGGTGTACTCCCAATTGCACTCCACGGTTTTTGAGTAAAATACATGTTAAGATTGTATTTTCTGACCGGAATTTCAGGCAATATAGGGTAGAAATACTGTAGACCATTAAGTAGATTAATACCAGCAGCGATACCAAAACCTATCCATAATAACTTACTTTTAAATACCCTTCGGTTCGTGGTTATCTCCAGTGGAATCTGTATTATTGGATAAGCAAGTTTCTCATTCTCTATCCACTGCTTTCTGATTAACGATGTCAAACTTAAGAAAATAAGCATTAATAAAAATATCACCGCAGACCAGGACAGAATAGGAACAATCCAATAATTTAAATACCCTCCAGTGAAGAAGTTAACATTTCCTTCGTAAAAATCATTGACTGTTTTTGGGTCTTTTACGACAAGCCATTCAGGTAGATGATGAAATAGCAATGCTTCCCAATCATTCTCTGGTGTAGCAAAACGATAAGCATAAGGAATCAAACCCATTAATCGAGGCATGCAGTCATGCCCTGAAAATGCACTCCCAACTGCAAGCATACTGTAGACAACTATAAGATCACGTTGTGTGAGTGAAACCTGTGGCGCAATGCTGCGTAACCAGAGATTAATTACTGTAATCACAAAAATCCCAAACATCACATTCACAGACATTGCTACCGTCGTCAGATGTGCTGTATGCCAGATCATCTCAACATAAGCAATCCAGTAACTATTAGCAATAATAAGGAGAGTACCAATCAATACTGCCCTTTTCGCAATAGGGCGTGTTGATTGTAAGTTTGTTTGGTTCATTACAGTTGGAAAATAAGGTTTAAAGTCTGAAAAAATACAACAGAAATTACTGAAGGTATTGCGAATTATTTGGAAAGATACTCATAGGTATGGTATACTATAAATTACAAGTCTGTCAAGATGAAAATATAGAAATATCCTTTATATTTTGCTGGGTTATCACCTTATATCACAGATTGATTTGTGCTACGGTTTTAACCATTAGAATAAGTAGAAACTATAGATCTATCTTGAAAATTTTTAACATTTGTTAAAACTCATGACTTACAAATATTTTATGATTGAAGATGTGTCAATAACAAAGTTTGAAATACACTTACTCTTGTTTTCGTACTTTCTACTATTCTAATACATAATTCTCAATAGAATTTATATCACTCGGTACCCTTCAAACAATTATACACATTAGACTAAGTAATTTATGGATAAAACTCTATATTTTAACTTACACAATTTGGAATTATTTTAATACATACAAACCTATAGATATTGTGTAAGTTAATTTTCATGTATGACACCAGTATATAGGAGCTATTAATATGGAACTATCTTTTGAAAAAGATGAACTTTTATTTTCACTACAAGTTGTACAAGGTGTAGCAAGTGAACGCAATACTTTGCCAATTCTACAAAATGTCCTCATTCGTGCAGAGAACGGGAAAATTGAGTTTTCGGCAACTGACTTAGAGGTCGGTATAAGAGTTGTTGTGATAGGAACAATTAAGGAAGAAGGATCAATCACTGTCTCAGCAAAGAAATTCACTGATTTAGTCAGAGAATTACCAAGTAAACCAATTGAATTGGCTACCACAGCAAATGATCGTGTCGAATTAACTTGTGGAGAAGGAGTCTATAAAATGATTGGCCTTTCGGATGAAGACTTTCCAGAAATACCGTCTGTTGATGGGGAATCAATAATTATTGATGGAAATATCTTAAACTCTGTAATTCACAAAACCGAATTTGCTGCATCCAGAGATGAGGTGCGTTATCTACTCAATAGTCTTTATTTTAATATCCTTGAGGATAAAACTGAAATTGTCGCGACAGATGGTACAAAACAACTTGCACTGACACATTGCGACCCACTAAATACTCCTGATGAATCAAGCGGTTTTATCGTACCATTGAAGGCAGTGAGAGAGATTGAAAGGACATTTGCTGAATCTGGTGAGGTTAAGATAGCATTGGCAAAAAATCAACTTCTATTGGCTAATGACAATACCACTCTCACAACCCGTTTAGTAGAAGGTGAATATGCCAATTACCAAGGTGTAATTCCTGAATCATCAGAAGGACGCGCTGTTGTTACAAAAGAGCTGTTATTGAGGGCAACCAGACGAGTTGCATTACTTTCAAACCCTAAGAACTATTTAATCTGTTTAGAGATTGATCCAGAACGGATAACTATTTCAGCAAACTCTCCAGAACTCGGTGAAGCACGCGAATCAGTCGAAGTAGAATCAAGTACTGGAAGTGTACGTATCGGTGTTGATGCGCGTGTACTCACAGGTGTTATAGAACACATCGAAACTGATTCTCTTATCATAGAGTTTTCCGGGGAATTTACACAATTTGCTGTGAAACCGCAGAGCGATGACACCCACACATGTATCATCATGCCAATGCGTTTAGAATCATAGGTTTTAAAATAAAGGACAATTAAATCGTCCCTATGGACTACACATTCGGTAGACCATAGGGACGATTTAGCTTAATAGGATTTACCCAATTCCCAGGTAGGGACGATTCTCAATAAAGCCTATACGCATTTAGCATATTAGTGTAAATTGTCCACAGCGAAGCCATAGACGAATTCTGCATTGATTCCAAAATTAAACCTAATTTTTTCCACCATCATTCTTAGTTTTTATATCGGATAAAAATCTATCTTTTTCAATGATTGCCATCTCCGTCATCTTCACCATTACACTCTTAGGATGAACAGCATACCATTTTCCATCTGCGAAAGTTGTAATAGCAAATTCCCTTTCATTCTTATCAAATTCTTCAGAAAAGTAATTATCAGGCAACCAGTTTTCATAAGTGATGGTTTCACCATCGTCCCATTTCCAATCACCATTTTTACTGTCAAGACTTAATCCTATCCAATAAAATGAATGTCCGAATACCGCACCTAACCACTCCTGCTCCTTTGAATCGTTGATTGTTACAAGATGTGCATCTTCCTTTCTGGCATGAGCAATAGCCTCATCTCGCGTTCTACAATGAACTCTTTTATATGCATGTCCATTTATAGGATTTATGATCCATACCTCATTAGATACTGGGAGTGGTGGTAGTTCTGGTGTAGAGGATTGTTGTATTTCACTTTTTACAGTTTTCATTTTCGGAGGTAGTGGTTTAGGAGGGATTGGATCACTATCAAATGTAAATGTTAACCCATCGATCCGTTGTCCAGGTTCAAGACGTACTTGTTCAGAAGGAGTTACTAATCCCTGATACTCTAATGACAATGTGTAAATTACAGTCTTATGTCGATTACGCAGATATTGGACGAAATTACCATTGTCATCAATCCAAATACCAGCTCCTCCACCTCCGGTGCCTCTTCCACTATCATCTTCATAACGGAATTTAAGGGAAATCTGAATACGTGCATTTGAGAGTGGTGTACCATCTTTAAAGATAACACGACCACGTATCCGCATACGGGGTCTCACAATTACCTCTACGTTCTTGATATGTATATCAGGATCAATCCCAAAACCAATTTCATTAAAATCATTCCGCGGATAAAAATCTATATCATTTATACGGAGAGAGACCACTTTAACATCAGGTTCAAATTCGTTATCTTGAAAGCCAAAATTAGTACGAGCAAAACCATCGATATAGTCTGGATTGAATCCCTTGTCATACCAGGTCAAATAATCTCTAAGAAACTCTTCATAATTATCTGGTAAACGTTGGTCAATATTTTCAGTCAAGATCCCGAAATAATGTGCTCCTGGTGGAATACCAGATATTGTAAAACTTCCATCTGCTTTTGTCTGAGTTCGATTCATTTCAAAATAGTCATAAGGAAGATAAAGTGAATGTGTATCTCCATCATGAATTTCAAGAGGAGCGATAAAAACGGGTAATTCAGCCATGGGGTTACCCTCTGTATCAACAACCCGTCCCGATACTGTCCCAGAACCTTCCTGACAAATACCCTGAAGAATGGATATACTGAAGAGTGTCTGTATTGTTAGAAGCATTACAATTGTTTTTTCTCTAAAACCCTTTTTATTCATTATTATTTCCTCCATATTAACTATGCGTCGATATTCCTGATGTAGAAAACTACTCAAGATTCCCAGTATTTTTTTCTATTAGAGCAGTTTGCATCCAACGCCATCCGATATCTTCTGGACCAATATCCTGCCATTTCTCACCATTTAAGACGACATAATCCTTATTACCATTGTCATCATCGGGTTGAAACTCCTCCCAATTGGCAAAATCAAAAGTATCCCCATTCTGCCATTGCCAATGTCCTTCTTCTTTTATATCTGTAAGACCGATTAATAGACGTCTTGGATTGAAAACCCTACTGATCCACTTCTGTTCTGCTTCATCATTAATCGAAACAAGATACGCATCTTCATCATTTGCTTGTAAAATAGCATCTTCAGGACTGGTACAACTGATTTTCTTATACGCATGTCCATTTGCTGGATTTATCACCCAAACATCCCGTGCGTCAATCCCAGTATAGGCAGATACATTTGCTTGGAATCGTGGTTTGTCAGGCGTATTCGGTAATATCGATTCACTCAAGGTAAAGATGACTTCATGTTTTCTATCTCCATCCTTTACTATGATAGGTTTTAATAATACTGACTGACTCTTATATTCTATTGACATAAAATAGAATGCGGGTAATTCCACTTGATGTGATATAAATTGAACAAAGTTCCCATCCATATCTGTATCATGTCCCCATGAAACCCGATTTCCGTCACCATTTAAACCCAATTGTCTTACTTTGAATTTTATTCTTTCTTCAGCTAATGGTGTGCCATCTGCTTGTTTTACTTTTCCTTTAATCTCTATGAATTGATGCACTATAACTTCAATATTGTTAAGTTCTCGACCTGTTTTATTTGCAAATACGATGCCGCGCCCTCTACCACCTCCAATAGAATAGAAGGTCATTCCTTTGGTCTTTATTTTGACAATTTCAGAATCCGGTTTGTAGAACGGTAATACTCCCAATAACACCGGTTCTGTGTATAAAATCGGTATATGAAAACTACCGTCCGGATTAACCTTTGCTGGATATGCCAACGGATCATCAGACCAGTGGCTATCTTCTGATACTTCTTTTGGAAACCAAGACCCATTACCGTCTTCAACTGGCATAATGGCGACATTGACTGAATCAACTGGAATTCCTTTTTCATCTATGATACGACCAGAAGCCGCATAACTTTCCTTGTTATCTGTAGTATCAGTCTTATCATCACTTTCATCTGCAGTATCTATAGTGCCAATCTGATTTTTTACATTCGGATTAGATGATAAATTTGAAAACATACTTGCATCTACAATATCTATTGTCATCTCAGATGTTGCTTCTATATTGTAAGGTTTCTGAAATACAGCTTGACGTTGTGAACCAAATCCAAGCATCAAAGCTACTAATAAAAAAGTTGAAGTAGTTAGAATCCAAGGCACCACCGGTTTATTCCCTGAAGAAGAGGGGTCAATCTGTAATCCAGTTTCTTTGATTGTTCTAACTATGTTCTTTGTTAAGTCTGCTGAGGGTTGGAAACCCCCTAAAGTCTCACGTACCATACGATCCTCCTTTGCTAAACGTCTACGCGCACGATGAAGACGGCTTTTTACTGTGTTCAACGATACACCTAAGAACTCACTAATCTCTTTAATTGGACTATCCGCGAGATAATGAAGTGTCACTACTATTCGTTCGCTTTCTGGTAACTTTTGGAGGAGACGTTGAATAAGAGCAATCCGCTTTTCTGATACACGATCTTCTCGTTGTGCTGTCACATATTCAGAATAGTACTGTTCCTGAAGTTGGACAATTGGAACAGTTTCTAAGGATTCCATTTCTTGTGGGGACTTTCTTAACCATGTATCACACATACGATTTGCAATCACATAGAGCCAACCGGCAAACAGCTGTGGATTCTTCAGTGTGTTGAGTTTTCTATAAGCTCTGAGGAAGGTGTCCTGAGTAATCTCTTCAGCAATATGAAAATCCCCGATTTTTCGCCATGCAAGTGCGTGGACACGTTTTTGGTATCTCTGCACTAAAATAGTAAATGCATCTTGATCACCAGATAATGTCTGTTTTATCAATTGATAATCGGTAGTTTCCATGTGTCTTCTCCAATAATAGATATTTCATAATACAAAGACACCTAATTACAATGCAAAGGTTGCATAAAATGCAAGTACATCGACAATTTGTCAATAGTAAAGTGGAGAATGTATAGATAAAGGATATTATCTGTCAGAGAAAGAACTACATAAGGAACGAAGTAATATCGTTATAATTATACCATTTCTAAAAATATTTATCCTATGAACAGTTGTTATGCATGGCTTGAAATACTGCACAAACTGGAAGTTTATGCTACATTAAAGAGACATTAATTATCTGAAATGGTATTACAATATTTTACGCAATAAGTCGTTTTGAACTTGGTAGATTTTTTCTCATTATCGATTTTTCTCCGGTTTTTTAGCTTTTAATCCATCCTTCTCAATAATTGCAGTACGTGTATTTCGCCATGCTGGATGTCCTCTTCCAACCGCTTTCCATTTTCCTTCCATATATGAGATGATAGCATAATTCTTTTCGCTATCCTCAAGGTCGCTGGGGCGTAAGTCTTCATCAATCCAATTTGTATAGGTAAGCGGTTCACCAGTATCCCATTTCCATTCACCCTCTGTCTCAATGTCAGTAAGTCCTACCAACTCTGATCAGGTTTAAAGATAGCTTCAAGCCAAATCTGTTCACTTTCGCTATTAATTGTCACAAGATGTGCGTCTTCATTGGAAGCTTGTGTATGTGCATCATCCCAACTCTTACATGATATCTTTTTGTATACATGCTGATTTTCAGGATTGATGACCCATACATTTAGCATACCAGAAAATATCGTGACGGGATCTAACATATCAGAAACTGTTGGTATCTGTTCCCGTGTAATGTCATCAAACGACAAAACCAAAGGCTTTTGTTCACTCTCTTCCGTAATATTAACAAATCCTGACACAGTATTATGTCCAAAATAACTTGCATATAATGAATATACGCCAGATTTATGAATGTAAAATATGAAATTTCCTTCTATATCAGTATCAACAGAACCCATTAATCGATCATATCCTGATCCATCCAATTGACAATGCGTTAAACTTAGTTGGAATCTTTTGTTAGGAAATGGTGTGCCATCTTTGAAGACAATTTTACCAGATATTCGCTTTAGAAATCTCACAGTAATTTCTATGTCGTCAATATTAGTTTGAGGATTGATACCAAAGACAAAATTCTCTTCTGATCGTGATGCAATCTGAGGGAATATTTGTGCTTCATCAATTTGAATCATATATATTTGCACATCAGTGTTCCTGAAAAACCTTTCTTGTGTAGGTATTTTCTCTTTACCGATCTCAATCTGATACAATCCCTGATACACTTTGCTTATGTTAAATTGTCCATCTGCATCGGTTTTTGCTAAAGGAGTATTTGAAAGCCGTTTTTCGATATCATTAAAATCCGGTTGTTCTTCATCATCTATATCCTGCGGTTTTGGTTGAAAAGATGGATAGTGTAATCCGGGTGTGAATTGTAATGGAACAACACGACCATCTCTAAAGGTTACTGGGAAGAGGGCAATTGATGCACCTTCAACCGGTTCACCATTGATATCAATGACACGTCCATTTATTTTTGATAATTCATCGGCAAAACACAGACTCATACAAGAAATAAAAATATAAATTATGAGGATTACATAATGTCCTGCTGCATTCTTGATTGTATATGAGGCAAACATATTAAAATCTCCTACTGTTAGAAATGATTTAGAATTCTTTCAATGTATAGATATTTGATAAAATTTCAGTTAGATATCTCTATTTATAGTAAGTCCAAGAATTAATGAGAAGCTCTTCAACGGGCGAGGGAACCTCGCCCCTACGACAGAGGTACTCTGATATTTTTAAAATGTATTTTTTATTCTAAGTTCTACTATAAATCTCGCATCTAATCAGAATTAACTTGGACTTCATCTTTTTCTATGATTGCATGCTTGACAAGATGTTGGAATGGACTACCTTTTGTAAAACCAATCCATTTCTTAGTCGAAGCATCTAAAACAACATGCATATTCTCAGTAATAGATGTTAGCTCACCTGTGTCCCGAACGAAGTTAGAATATGTAATCTGTTCTTTATTATGCCACTTCTCACCTTTGCTTGTAAGTCGTAATCCAATCCAATAAAAATCACTCTGAGAAAACAGACTTTCTATCCATTCTTGTTCGTCAGCGTCGTTAATTGATACAAGATATGCGTCTTCGGATTCAGCTGTTCTCTTTGCTTGCCACCAACTTTTACAGCGAATTGTCTTGTATGCATGACCGTTTGATGGGTTAACTGCCCATACTTCCTGCAATGCTCTCCATCGAGCCATTTCTTTATCTTCAATATCAGATTCTGATATATTCAATTTATCAGGATCAGTCGAAGTCTCCTCACTGAGTTTCAACACCAATGTATCATATTGATCTCCATCTTTGAGGGTAATTGGTTCTGATTTTGCAGATAAATTAAAATACTTTACAGACAATGTATAGGTTGCAGCACCACGAACGAACTCTGTAAAGAATCCTTCTTTATCAGTTATGGTTCCATCCATTCTACTTCTAAGATTATCCCGTAAATGAGACGGTTTTAGGTCTATCTTAATTGTTCTATCACGAAATGGTGTACCATCATTGAAGACTATTTGACCACTTATTTTCATACGGGGAACCAAAGTGAATATCATTTTTTCCAGATGCTGACCTTTAGTAATTCCGATTGGAATCCTACTAAAACCGAAAAAACCATGTGCATATAGGGTTAAACCACCTACTTCAATTGTCTTAATCTTATAATTAGTTGTACCTTCAGGTAGAAGCTTAAATTCAACTGGAACAGAGGAGATACCAGAGATTGTGAAATCTCCATTACTATCAGTTCTGGTTCTGAATTCAATTTCACCAAAAGGGGATGGAAACCGATCAGACTTTGTTATATCAATAGGTTGGATACCGATTTCTATTCCTTGCATTGGATTATTCTGAATATCAACAACTTGACCGGATACTGTCGTAACCGTTTGCTGTGCTTCACTATGCCAAGTAATGGTAAGGAAAAAGACTGCATACATGAGGAATAAAGTTAGTATAAAAATTCGAATGTGTGATTTGCTCATTTCCAGATCTCCTAATAATCTATCATTGTCATTGTTTTAACACTTTATAGGTTTATACATCATATCACATATTACCATGAACCAAAATCCAAAACCATGTATTTGAGTGGATCGGAATCCACTTCTATCATAAGCAAAATGCTAAACTAAATTGACCCTAAAATGACAAATTATTTTCGTGCCTCATGTATTGGTTCTGTAAAGAACTTTACATGAATTTCCTATCTTGTGTTTGGATTGCACGGATTACACATATTGCACATATTAGATCGGTAGATTGTAACACCATCTCATTGTTATACTTTGTTTATATTGAGAATATATTGGTCTTGAGAATATTCTACTATAACTGATATTACTGATTGTAAAATAGATATAAAAACAGACATTTAATCCTAATATACAGACAAACTAATTAGGTCTAAAAACAGACCTTTAATCCTAAATTCTTAGATAAAAATCGTGAAAATGTTGTGTTTTTCCCGGTGGCGAAAAAGTGTCGGAAAGTGACGAAAAAGGGAAAAAAGTTACACTTTTTGACACATTGTGTGACATTGAAATTGGTGTAAATTATCCCTCTAACCCCTGTCATAGACTG
>CAZZBB010000003.1:0-35875 GCA_964652195.1 uncultured bacterium
ACAAAAGACTTTTTGTATTTAGGTTTGTATTTAGGATTGTTTTTATAGATAGTCATCATTTATTCTCTAATTATATAGTTCTCATAAAGTTTATGATTTTGAAGTAGGGTCTACTCATATCATTTAAATATAGTTATTCAATTTTTGTGTTTTGTAATACCGTTTCTAAATGAATAGTTGTCATAAATTCACATGCTATATTATGTGTTAGAATAAGTATTATGTTGGTTTACTGTATGTTATTGTAACGTATGTTTACTATTCTGTCAACTGTTTTTTTATATATGTGATGTTTATTCTTTACATTTCTTCAATTTTTTTCAATTATGCCTTATTGGGACTCTAATTTCCAGAAATGTTATTATTTTCTGAATTATGTTTTTTGTTTATAAGATAAGATCGGGGATCGGAATCCAAATCAAGGAATCAACGGTATGAATGTCTTAATGACATTCACCGGGTATGAATGCCTTATTGGCATTCCCCGCCCACAGAACGCAAAAAAAACACACACGTGCTTACGGGTTGGGTAACCCAACCCCTACGACCCTGTCTCTCTCGTTGGGGCGGGTCCCCGCACGTTCGAAAAGTGTCCATATTTTAGTAATTTTTAGAAACACCTATAATTTAGAAACACAATACGGGTTGCTTATACAGAATGAGGGTGGGTTACTCTTCTACAAAATCTCCGCCAAACTTAATTGAAGAGATAGAAAGTTCTTTGAGATTTGGTAGATCAATCTTGGATACATCCGGTTCCATGCGGATAGGTAAAATGACACCAGAAAAATTGGGATTTCCATGAAGTACAACTTGCGTATCTACGGATAGAAAGTCCAAGTCTTTAATCACACGAACAGACGAGATTTTGTCTTCAAATCCAGCCGATGCAATTTGTTCTTGTAGGTTCGCAATGTCTTTAAGTATTGTTATTTTTTTGCCTTTAAATTTCACGTGCTCGTAACATTCTACCGTTAACATTTTTTCCTCCATTAAACGTAACCGTGCTCTTCGAAGCCGGCTTGTAATTGTGTTTACTGAAACGTCCAAGAATTCGCTAATTTCCTCGGTTGTCATTTCCCCAAGGTAATAGAGAGTTATCACTGTGCGTTCACGTTCTGGTAGTATATCCAACAGGGAATTAACGACTTCACGAAGATGCTCGGATTCTGCCGTTTTGCACTGTTCAGCCACATAGTGTTCGTAAGCGGATTGTACCAGTGTAAACCCATCGATGTCTTCTAACGATTGCATGTCGGTTTTTTCTCTTTGTAACCAGTTAGTGCATCGTCGTTTGGTAATTACATATAACCATCTCGCAAACTTGTTCAGATCTTTTAGCGTAGACAGTTTATCGTATACTTGTAGAAAGACATCTTGGGCAATTTCTTCTGCTATGTGATAATCTTTAACTCTCTGCCAAGCGATTGTATGGACACTCTTTTGGTATTTTTGTACCAAGGTAGTGAAAGCAGTATTATCACCTGATAGGATACTGTTGATAAGTTCAACATCTGTTTTATTCATGGGTCTACTCCATAATGAAAATGTTTACAATAATACATGACACAATTTAAAGGTAAAAAACGTGCATAATTGAGATATAATTTTCATATAATCAATATTCTACCATTAGACAAGATTTAGTCCACTAATATTCAGTTTTATTACAGCGTATCTCATAAATATTACTATAGTTTGGACAATTCATGCTTCATAGAGGTTGCGTTTCAAAGGTTTTTCTATTTTTTTTAGTTTCGCGCCTTCACAGAACCTTGAAAAAACACCCGCATGCTTACGGGTTGGGTAACCCAACCCCTACGATCCTGTCTCTCTCGTAGGGGTGGGTCCCTGCCCGTTCGAAAAGTGTCCAAACTTTAGTAGATATAGTATATTAGTAGATATAGTATAATAGTAGATATAGTATAATAGAGATTATTGAAAATTAAGAGAAAATTTGTCATCAACTAATACTTATGAGATACGTTGTAGTAATATCCAAGTGTTATTATTCTAAATACTCTTTTTGTGAGAGAATCGGTTTTGAAGATTTGACATAGTTATTTAGGAAACGCTTTATTTTTTTCAAATGATGTAACCTTTTAGAAAAAAAATGTGTCTTAAAAATTGTGAGATAACTTATTTGACATAACCGACTGTTAGAAATGAAACTGAGAACGGAAACCCAAACTGAAAGTTTATGCTACGATAAAGACGCATTTTCAATTAGAATTGGTATTAGGTTATAAAAAGGAGAGTTATGCAATGAAAATGAAACAAACAGTACTTTTTTTGATTTTATCTTTGTCTATTGTTTCAACATTGGATTTGACAGCTAGTTTTGCCACAGGTTACCAAGGTTACCAAAAAATGAACTTACCTGAAGGTGCAGTAGCTCATGTCGGAAAGGGTCTTATACAAGAAGTCCGATATTCTCCTGATGGTAACAAACTTGCGGTGGCGGGTAGAGGTGGAGTCTGGATATACAACGCACACAACGGGCAAGAACTTGCTCTACTCTCTCGTGGCTATAGCAACGAAAACCAATGTTTATTTTCTTTAGATGGGCGTACTGCTGTAACAATAGGGAGGTGGAATGGACAAAACGGTGCTACCAACTTATATCTATGGGATACTACCACTTGGCAACACAAGATGTCTCTTACTACCAACCTTGAAAGTTACTATTATGCCAATTCTATAGCACTCAGTCCGGACGGTAGAACCCTTGCAGCTCATGGTGATGCTGGAAGAGGGGATGATAACTATGCAATATTGCTATGGGATACTACCACTTGGCAGCACAAAATGACTATCAAAGATCGCGGTATTGAATGGGAGTCTGAACGCAGTATCGCTTTTAGTTCGGACGGTTATACTCTTGCAAGTGTCGGGAGTAATGGATTAAAGATATGGAACACTTCCACTGGAAGGCTTAGAACCACACTTGCTAAATCTATTGGCTTTGGCAGCCCCTCTGTTGCGTTTTCTCCAGATGGACGCATCCTTGCCTGTGCCCCAGACGAATCGCTGCAACTGTGGGATACCACCACCTGGAAACTCAAGGCGACACTTGAATCGTCAGTATCTGCATTTTATAAGGACGTTGCATTTTCTCCGGATGGTAGTACCTTTGCCGCTACAGTTGATGATAAGGCGAATATATGGAATACTACTACTTGGATATACACAGGTGTGATCGAACGGCAGGACGATGTGGTATCTCTTACATTTTCTCCGGATAGTAGTACGCTTGCCAGTGCAAATAGAAATGGCACGGTGGAGCGATTCGATTTTGCCACTGACACCTACAAAACCCCAACCATTGTCCACAATTTCGCCAGGGAGAATCCTGTGTTCAGCCCGGACAGCAACAGACTCGCTGCTTGCGTTGATACTGATTTAACGCTATGGGATGTTACTACCGGTGAATCTACTCGATTTATAGGAGATTATGGTCAGCTCAACGCTGTTGCGTTTTCTCCAGATGGTAATACGCTGGCAAGTGGGGGACAGTATGGCAGAGTGTTAGTATGGGATATTACTACTAAACGCAAGACTGTGTCTGAAGATGAGGCAGGACATGTGATTGACAGTATTGAATATTCACCCGATGGCGACACACTTGCGACTGTGAATTGGAGTGGGGAACTGCTACTGTGGGATACTGCTACTGGAAAGGTTAAAACCGAACTCACCGATGTGAAATTACAAAATGCGTTGGATGCTGCAAACAGTTGGATAAAAGCATTTGACATCAAATTTTCCCCGGATGGGCGAACCCTTGCAAGTAGTCATTATGATGCAAACACTGTGCTTTTGTGGGATATTACTACGAGAAAAGTTGAAGCCACATTTTCTGGTCGTCTTATTGGGTTTTCTTCGGATGGTAGTACAATGGCGATTAATCAAGATCCAATAATAGAACTCTGGGATACCGCTACAGGAAAACGCAAAACGAGACTTAATCTGGGAACTGGACGGCAGTTGCTTGGGATTGCTTTCAGTCCGGATGGTAACACTATCGCTATTTCCTGTGGTTCGAGGGGCACTAGAATTCCAGGTTTAGAATTGTGGGATGTTGCCAGCGGAGAACGTAAGGCAATCCTTTCTCCAGAATATCAGGGCTCCATTATGTTTAGTCCTAACGGTGATATTCTCGCAAGTTGGAGTACGCAGACTGGGATTGTGCTTTGGGAAGTGCCCCCATTGTCAGAACCTTCAATACCTACGGATTCACTTCTACCCCCTCCGATGTATTGGATATCTGGGGAAATTGGCACATTGCACCGCCTCACAGGTACCAAGGTGGAGCACCTTGTACCAGATGTCCAAAATGCAACTGGTCTTGCATTGGATGTGGTAGGTCGTAAACTCTATTGGATAGAGAAAACAAGCGATAGAAGCGGTAGAATCCAACGCGCCTCTCTTGATGGCTCAAACGTTCAATTGGTTAAGGAATTGACGAGTGTGCCGCACGGTATTGCTATTGATGCTGTCAATCTCAAACTCTACGTGGCAAATTCTCGGGGAAAAATTCAACGTCTCAACTTGGATGGTTCAAACTTTGAACCTAATTTCATTACAGGTTTGAATGCTCCAAAGTATGTTGCTTTGGATATAGATGGTGGAAAAGTATATTGGACTGAGAACTCGCGGCGGATTCGTCGCGCAAACCTCAACGGCTCAAATGTTGAGAGGTTTATCAAGACATCGGGGGAAGTAGGGGGCATCGCTGTCGCGGGAGACAAAGTCTATTGGGCGGAAATAATAGATAAGACATGGGGGAGAGTCAATTATGCGAACTTCAACGGTTCAAATGTTGAAAGTCTCGTTGGAATCCCCTATCTTCCCGATGTCCCACCCGGCATTGCTGTTGACCCTGAGGGAAGCAGGCTCTATTTGCCAATGTACTACTCAGACACTTCAGAAGGAGGGATTTGGCGCGTAAATCTCAACGGGGAAAACTACCAAAGACTCATCTCTGGGCTTGAAATAGTAGGTCCCATTGCTATTGACATCTCTCCAACGAAAATCCTGCCCCCTGATGTTAATGAGGATGGGAAAGTAGACCAATATGATTTGTTGCTGGTAGCAACAAGTCTTGGACAGAGTACACCAGCAAACTCGCGTGTTGATGTCAACAGAGATGGAGCGGTAAACATTGGCGACCTACTTCTTGTGATTGAAGCTTTTGAAGGAGTATCCGATGCAGCTGCGCCTTCAGTCCAAGCGAGGCTAACACCAGTAGCCCGAGAAAAGGTTGAGTTGCTAATTCGCATCTTGCAAGTGGAAAACGACGGTTCGCCTGATTACCAACAGGTACTTGCCTTTCTTCAGAGTCTTTTGACAGCAAGACCCCCAGACAAAACAGGGCTGCTTCCTAATTATCCAAATCCGTTCAATCCAGAGACTTGGATTCCCTATCACCTTTCGGAACCCGCAGATGTGACACTACGTATCCATTCAGTAAACGGTGCCTTGGTTCGGACATTAAGGTTAGGACATCAACCCGCTGGTGTATATCAGCGACGTAGCCGTGCAGCATATTGGGATGGGAAAAATGAAGTGGGTGAGTTTGTTGCAAGTGGTGTCTATTTCTATACATTAACAGCAGGCGATTTCACAGCAACGCGAAAATTGTTAATCCGTAAATAGAAATTTAAAGCGGAATTCGAAAAATCTGAATTGTGAGATTGAAAGATATTGGAACAAAAACCCATATAACCCATATAGCATATTGGAGGGAAGATGGAATGAAAACAACCCTGTTTTCTCTATTAATCGTTGTTGTCAGTATAGTTTTCTTGTTCTCGGACAGTAGTTTTGCCCAAGATTCTCCGCACGTAGTACGTCTAATCTATTTTCATCCAAATGACCGGGCGCCACAGACAGACATAAACACGAAATTGGATGCAATGATAAAGGACATACAGCGATTTTATGCAGATCAAATGGAGCAGCATGGGTTCGGCAGAAAAACCTTTAGGTTTGAAACGGACACAAACGGAAAAGCTGTGGTGCATCATTTTACTGGAAGGCACGACGACGCATATTACCACTCCACACCAGGTCAGGAAGGTGCCAGGCCGTATGAAAAAGTTTTGGCTGAAATTTGGGAAAGGGACGGAATAGAAAATATCTATTTCGTTGCAATAGATACTGAAAAAAACATTCTTGGCACCTCTAACGCTGTGGCGACAGGCGGATTTGTGGGAGATATAGGGGGATGGGCAGCTATCCCAGCCTCCGGACGTCATTTTGATTACCGGCTTGCTGCCCACGAACTCGGGCATGCCTTCGGATTGGGACATAATTTTCGTGGATACGGACCTATTATGTCCTATGGTCCATGGTGGTACTGGTGGAACACACAGGACAAGTCAGTTTGGTTATCTAAATGTGCCGCTGAATCCTTAAATGTCCATCGATATTTCAATCCTATTCGTCAAGGGCAAAACACAGAGCAGAGCACAACGATTGAACTGCTTGAAAAAGCACCGGTGCCTCCGATTGCTATCCGTGTCCGCTTTAAAGTGACCGATTTGGATGGTCTCTATCAGGCCAAATTATACGATGGTTCAAGAAACTTACAAACTTGCAAGCGATTAAGCGGTACAAGTAGTACAATAGAATTTGTTACGACTTTATTACCAAGGCGGGGTTATTGGACTGATGACAAGGGGCGTAGGTTTTGGGGGGATGCGATACCGATAATAATTCATGTTATTGATGTGTATGGGAACAGTTCAGAAAAGCTTTATGCATTGCCTGCCTCTTTGCTGCTACCGCCTGAAATTGTGTCAATAACAGATGCCAATTTAGCAGCAGTAGTGCGGAAACCCTCAAGATGGATCCAGAAGATGACCTCATGTCAGACAGACTGTTAAGACTAACAGAACTTAATGCCGCCAACCGAGGAATAACAGATCTAACTGGACTCGAATATGCCAAAAATTTGGCAGTGTTGTATATTGGTCCCGAATACGCTGGTGGAAAATGGATTAACAACAATGCAGTATCGAATTTAACACCTATTGCAAATTTAACAGAACTGCGAGAAATTGATCTTGGTGGTAACCCTATTTCAGATCTGTCTCCACTCACAGAATTATCTAATCTTAGAACACTATATCTTGGAGGCAATTCTACTTCGGATCTGTCTCCACTCACAAAATTGCCTAATCTAAGACTATATCTTGTACCAAACCTTGTCTTGATTGATACGACATCCTTACAAATACCGTCTAAAGTTGTATCAATACCGGATGTTAATTTAGCATCCGTAGTGCAAGAAACCCTTGGCCTAACCCGGGACAATATGCTTACTTCGCATTCAATACTGGGATTGACACAACTTTACGCCCCCAACCATGGCATAACAGACCTTACGGGTCTTGAATACGCAAGCAATCTGACAGAATTGTGGCTTGGCACTGAATATGTTGATGGTGAGTGGGTCAACAGCAATGCAGTATCAAATTTGTCTCCGCTGTCAACTTTGACACATCTGAAAAGGATAGACCTCCAAAGCAACGCCATTTCTGACGTATCCGCCCTTGTGTCTATTCTATCAGGATTAACAGAATTGACATACCTGGATCTTAGGCATAACCCAATCTCGGATTCGTCTTCTTTGTCAAAACTAACACAATTGACAACGTTGTATCTGGAGACACAAGAACCAGCGGTATACAATGAAACACAAGGACCGCTTGTAGTGGTTGGAGAATCTGAATTTCCCCCCATATATTGGATATCAACGGAAACCGGCACATTGCACCGCCTTATAGGCACGACGGTGGAGAACCTTGTACCAAGTATCCAAAACGTAACCAGTTTTGCTTTGGATGTAGTAGATCATAAACTCTATTGGACAGAGAAAACGAGCCATAGAACCGGTAGAATCCAACGCGCCTCTCTTGATGGGTCAAACGTTCAATTGGTTAAAGAATTGACGAGTGTACCGCGTGGCATTGCTATTGACATTGCCAATGGCAAACTCTACTTGACGAATTCTTGGGGGAAAGTTCAGCGCCTTAACGTTGATGGTTCAAATTTTAAACCCAATCTCATTACAGGTCTGAATTCTCCAAAGCATGTTGCCTTAGATGTAGATGGTGGAAAAGTATATTGGACAGAAAGCCCAGGGAACATTCGGCGCGCGAACCTTAGTGGTTCAAATGTCGAGACGTTTGCTACGATTTTAGGGGATGTAGGTGGTATCGCTGTTGCTGAAGGCAAAATATATTGGGCAGAAAAAACAGGGGAGAGGACAGGGAAAATTAGTTCTCTGTACCTCAATGGTTCGAATCCTGAAACTCTCGTCACACTCAGTAGTGGCGTTCCGATCAGTATCGCTGTTGACACTGAGGAAAGCAAGTTGTACTGGACAAACTCCACGGGAAAGATCCAGTATGCAAACTTCAATGATAAAAGCATCCAAAACATCATAACTACCTTAAGTTCTCCAGGATATGTTGTTGTCGGAACATCCTTAGCAGATCAACTCACGTTAACTGTAAACCAACCCGCCGATGTTAATGAAGATGGTAAGGTTGATCAAGATGACTTGTTGTTAGTGATAAAATCTTTAGGTCAAAGTGATCCCGCTAACTCTCGCCTTGATGTTGACGGGGATGAAAACGTCACTATTGCAGATTTGGTTTTGGTGGCAGAAGCCTTTGAAAACACATCAAATGCAGCAGCACCTATGAGCGGATCACAAGTAATATCCATAGATCCGGGTAGGTTTGAGTTCCTAATTCGCACCTTGCAGACAGAAAACCACGGTTTACTTGCTTACCAAAAGACACTTTTCTTCCTCCATAGTCTTTTAAAAGTAGAACTGCCTAATAAAACGGCATTGTTCCCGAACTATCCTAACCCGTTTAACCCTGAAACTTGGATACCTTATCAGTTAGTAAGTCCATCTGATGTTAGTATAGCGATCTATTCCTCTGGTGGTAAGTTGGTCCGACAGTTGAATTTGGGACATCAACCAGTCGGCATCTATCGACATCGCACTCAAGCCGCATATTGGGATGGTAAAAATGACATAGGAGAACTCGTAGCAAGCGGAATCTACTTCTATACCTTCACCGCCGGCGACTTCACCGCAACGCGTAAGATGTTGATAAAGAAGTGATCACAGTCACTTCTAATCGAACTTGCTCAACAGATATTATATGGAAGAAATGTAAGATCGGGGATCGGCATCCAAATCAAGGAATCAACGGTATGAATGTCTTAATGACATTCACCGGGTATGAATGCCTTATTGGCATTCCCCGCCCACAGAAGAGAAGATAAGATAAGAGGATGTAAGAATCGGGATTGGAGTTCCCTCATACAGAAGAGAAGAAATGTAATGGAATGTAAGATCGGGGATTGGAGTTCCATCATACAGAAGAAAGAGAATGTAAGAATCGGGGATCTGTAAATTTGCTGTTCTTCAATTGATTCACGGGGCGAAATGTGTTTCGTTTAAAACTATCCAAACTATAGTACAACTTAAAAATGTTCCATTAATTCAAAAGTTTACTATAGTTTTAAGATTTATCAGTTTCTGAGTGTTCCTGATAGTTTATATCGTAGGTTAGGAGGTTAATATCATATATAAGGCGCATTGTTTTAGTTCTTATAAACGTCTCCCTCGGTAATATACGGGCGGGGAAACCCCGCCCCTACGATTTAAAGGGTTTCTTCGCGAACGCAAGCACCTCTTCCAGTCTTGCTATTTTTCCACCGTCACTCAATATCTACAATCTGAATATTGTTTCCACAAGTATCATTGAAAACAGCAAAAATTGTTGTTCCTATATCAGTAGGTTTAACACTGAATTCGACACCAAGGTTGATTAATCGTTCATATTCTTTCTGAACGTTTTCTACACTGAATTGGGTATAGGGAAGTCCTACCTCAAATAAAGCCTTTTGATACGTTTCGGCGGGTTCAAAATGATTACCAGATAATGGTTCTAACAGAAGTTCAGTCCCGTCTTGTTCTTCTTTTGATACTACTGTAAGCCATCTGTCCCATTTCCTAAGGGAATGTCCCTCTTCTTAACAAATCCCAATTTTTCAGTATAAAATTTTAACGCACTTTCTTGATCTTGAACCAAAATGGAAGTTACTCTAATTTTCAAAATGTTATTTACCTCAATATTGCTTATCTGTGTGATATAGGGAAGTTGCAGCCTCCCTTTTAACTTCCCTATATTATACCATTTTTTAGAGTTTTAAAATTAAGAAAAAACCCGCTAAATACGTGGGTTTAAAGCAGATTTTAAAATTATTTTTCCTCCCAAAACTACTTAATGCGTATATTTATTTATACTCTATTAAAATCTCCTATAGTTTGGACAATTCCTGTCTCATAGAGGTTTCGTTTTCAAAGATTCTTCTCTTTTTCTGTGAGTTTCGCGCCTTCACAGAACGCAGAAAAAACACACGCGCGCTTACGGGTTGGGCAACCCAACCCGATAGGTGTCAACTTAGTGATTACATGTCCTTGTAGGGAATCAACGCAGCATGGGCGGAATCAACGGTATGAATGCTATTTAGCATTCACCGGGCATGCTGCGGGGTTGAACCGAATGTGAAACCCAACAATTCCATTATGTAAACGGGCGTCATGTTGGGTTTCGTACCTCAACCCAACCTACAAGAGGGGTAGAAATCAATCATATATGATAAGAAATTCCTTTTCAATTAATTTTGTCTGATTACCTATAGTTAGAAATTAAGTTTAATGTAGCACAATCTAAATGAAGGTAAATTTATTCACTCGGTAATATACGGACGGGGAAACCCCGCCCCTACGATAATTTTTACAAGGAAACGCTATGGTTTCTGCTATCAAACCTCAGTTCTTAAGAAGACGAGGAATGCCCCAGAAAAAAATACTACGAGTAGTAGGATGAGCAACAACAGATCCAAAGATGCAGAATTTATTGTGTCCTTGAAGGTTATATTGTCATCAAATTTCGGTATAGACTCAAATGCTATAGGTTTTTTAGACATTCCTTCGGAAATGCCAATTAGATGTAGACTCTGTGTATCCTCCCTATCTATATCAATAATGAACTGTCGAAACTGTTTGGTGTAACGATGTACATGTTCTAAGAATTGTAAATGCCGATTAAAACCTGTACCTGCCATCGATTCTAAAGCGTATTGTACAATTGCTGCCGGAGAAAATCGTGTTATTGATCTTGCGCGTTGGATTTGACGAATCTGTGCATTTAAATAGGTTCTGTTACTGCTTTCTCTGATTTCTACATCTTTCTTGACCAATTCTGATTTGAGTTTCAATTCTTCTGGTCCATCTTTTTGTAAGATTGCCTGAATTTTTTCTGCAGCTGCTCTGGCAGCTTCAGGGTCTGTTTCCATCTGTTTCTGAAGTTTGCTAATCTGTTCAGGATACCTATTCTCTTTTATTTTTCTCATCTTATCATAATAGTTTGAGTCATTCTGATGAAGGGCAGCATTTTTAACTGATTGAAATTCATCGTTTGTTTGTATTGGTGGCATCCATTTTGTTGATAGGGTCGCAAAAGTTGAGGGAACAAAAACGACGATACTTACCCATATCAATAACACAACAATCAGACTAATTCGACTTTGACTTGTTCCCGCAGAAACCATTAAACCTAATCCAATGAAGATACCGGCGTAGCTTGCAGCAATTAACATGATAATTCCCAACCGACTCCAGTCAGAAGGGTTAAGTTGGGTTAAGCTATCTGTGGAAATCACAGCGAGATTTACTAATACGGATAAAGTAAATGGAATAAGAACCGCAATTAATGCGCCTACATACTTACCGATTAACAAGGTAGATCTTGATATTTGATTAGCCAGACATAATCTAAGCGTGCCTTGTTCCCGTTCTCCAGAGAATGAGTCGAATGTAAATAGAAGCGGGAGAAGTGATAGTAAGTATGTGATGATAAACACCCAATCTATTTGTGTGCCTTGTGGTCGAATATCTGTTGCATCTGTGTTTACACTTCCATAGCTTAACCACCAATTGCTTTTTATCGAACTTCCAAAACCAGATTTCGACCAAGAACCCTCATTATGTGTATCATTTGGTAAATAAGCATCATCTGCATTAGCAATGAACGCAAGAGACGATGGACTTTTGTTGAGTTTGCTTGGGCCTTTTCGTAATAGCGTATACAAGTCTGTTCGAGATTTTAGTTCATCAAGGGATTTAGTGACTTTTTCAGAATAATTTCGGACTCTATTGGGATGTGTCTGAAGATGCACTATTGCATTCGTAGACATTAACACCAACAGTATTATGGTTGTTAACACAAAGCGTAAACTATTGATGTGGTCGAAGAGTTCTCGTTTGATAACGTGCCATATCATTTGTATCTCCTTTTTGGGATGGAGGCAATTGGTATTAGATAGATTTCGAGAGATGTATATTTGTAAAGGAGGTTAATCCAAACTATTCTGCTAAACTTCATTTCTTATAAAAATCAGAAATGTCACTATAAACAACACTATGTTGAACAAGAATAGGAATAACAATTCAGGTAATGCTCGAGATGCGTTTTCCCAAATATCTGCTCTTTTATATTTGAACTGTGGCAAGTCCCACCAATCCACAACTCCTTTGCTGTAGTCAAACCATTGTCGGCTTCCGAATGCATCTTTTTCATGAAAATAATCAATGATAGAGCGTCTGTACTGCTTTGTAGCTTCAACAAAATCATACATCCCCTCCAGATCGGTACCTACCCATGCTGAAGCGGCAAAATTATATAGCCCTATCGGACTAATTTTCATTAGATATTCATCCCATTTTGCCTGTCTAAAGATCGTGTTATTAAATGTCTGTTTTCGCATTAATGCGGTTTGTTCTGCTAATCGGATGTGCAAAGTTTCTATTGTTCTATTATAATTTTGAAGATGAGGCATCAAAGGTTCAGATTCTTGTTTTACTTTTGAAGTGACCATATTGCGTCTGTCACCATAAGATCTGCCCCATTCATGAAATTTAAGATTAAACTTTGGTGGATCTCCTTGAAGGGGACTGTTTGCTATTAATCGTTTTTGTTCTCTGTCGGATTCTTCCCAAATTTGATTTACCTGTTGCTCGGTAGACATTCTTTTTCCCTGCGTATCACCTACTGGATTAATGGAAAATCGACTCCAGTTTGGGTAGACGAGTACCAACACCACCCATACAAACATACAGAGCATAAGTGATGTAGCCGTGCGCCGGGTTGTTGTGGATATCAACAATCCAATCAGGTAAAACACAGATAGATATATGCTCGTTGTTAATACGACGCCACCTATTCGAATAAAATCTTGTCCGCTCAGTTGCATTGAACTATTTATGGTTAATAGCAACAACACGACTAACAGACTCATCAGAACAGGAATTAGCAAACACAGCATAGCACTCATATATTTTGCTATTAGAATGGTACCGCGGCGTACAGGATGTGAAATAACTAAACGCAATGTACCTGATTCGCGATCTCCAACTACTGCACCATAAGCGAAAAGTAGTGCAATTAAGCTGAGGACAACTTGAAAAATGAAAACAAGATCAATTTTTGAAAATAGGTTTAGGAAAGGGTTATCAAGTCGTTGTGCTGATCCTCGTGTAATCATAGGGACAGATCCGTGATAGATCTCAAGAGTTCCTCCTAACCTTTTATCCAATCCTGTACTAAATAAAGCTAATGGATTTGGAGGACGTTCCACAAATAGTTTTAGAGTTGAATAGGTTTTGGCTTCTTGTGCTTTCTGCTGATGGACGGTTTCTTGGTGGGTATATCTCTCTAAGCGTCGTTCGTAATCTTCGAGGAGTACAAACGCATTGGCAACGACAAGTAGGAGGGTGATGATAACCGCAGCGAAAAACCTGGCACTCATCAGATGTGCAAGACATTCTTGACGGATAAGCGTTTTTAACATAAGCACTCCCTATGTGTTTGTTTTTATTTATGTGGCTAAGAGAATTGGAAGGTTGGAAGTGTGGAAGGGTGGATGATTGGTTCCATCTTTCCCTACGTTCCGTCCGTTCATCCGAATATTCGTTTTCTGCGTAAGTCCTGTTTTCTATACACCTTTCGCCACGCTGGTGCTGAAGATAACTGAATAGTGTTATTTTCCTAAATAGATACATTAAGTAGTACGAGAGTGTTGCATTCTTAATTGATGTATAAATCAAAACAACATTTTGCCGAATAAATTAGTTATAGTGAACTTTGGAATTAATAAACACTCCACAACGGGCGAGGGAACCTCGCCCCTACGCTGGGTGGTCTTCGTCAACGTCGAATTGTCTCATTAATTATTAACGTTACTATAAACTTCATCAGACCGAACCTATTACGTCATAAAATGCACAAACTGACAGTTTGTGCTACAAGGTAGCAACTTGGTTATATTTAGTAGACTTTTCATCTGATGCAGGGATCCGGTTTATGATTGGCACAATTTTTGTGTCTCAGATATCTGAACGAAAGAATTTTAGGAACGCTATTGTTGTTAGTAAGATTGCAAAAACGCATAACAAAAGTATATCCATCAAGGATAGGCGAATTGTTTCACCCAATGTAAGGGTTTCTATAGGAGGCGGTTGTGTAATTTGGAATGAATTTTGTGGATTAAACATTCTAACAGGTATGTAATCTCTGAGTTTACTGAATAGATCTATATCCAGTGCATCGTAATACCGTTCTCCTGCTTGAAAGTAGTTTGTTCTCTTAACTTTTCCTGTCTGTGTTAAGTTTGTGATGATATAGATAAGAGAAGAGGTTGGTGTGATTCTGGAGAGCGTTTCAGCTACGGTTTCTTGCCTTGACTGATTGCGTTTATATCTCTTATTGATTTCGTTTGCACTGTCGTTGTATTTCTGGCGTAATTCCTCTTCAAGCGGTTTTATATGTTTATCTAATTCACTATTGAGTGAAAAACTTTCTTCAGATGTGGTGGGTAGAGGTCTGTTTTGCCAGAAAAGATCTTGAGCATCCTTTTTCTTTTCTTTTAATTCAACTATATAATTTTCACGAACAGTGGTTTTTTCCAGATAGACACTCTGAGAAGTCTGTGTAGGAACAATAAATTTAGCCGCAATAAATCCGACACGTGGCGTAATAAGGACAGTAAATACCCAAACAGTAAAGGCTATGATGAGTGCGGTTTTGGTATTGTCTAAGTATGTAGAAATAAGTGTTCCTATTGCAAAAAAGACACATATGTAAAGTAATGAAGTAAGTAACAGACTGAAGATACGCGATAAGATCTCTGGTTCAGCAATTGGGAATCCTTGTGTGACTAATAATAGCAAGCTAAATAGAAAGGACACTAAGAATGGTACAACGAATACAACATAACCTCCGATCAATTTACTCCATAGAAAGAGATCACGTGGAAGAGCATTTGATAAGGTAATCCGGAGTGTTCCTGCTTCCTTTTCTCCTGCAACGGCATCGAAAGTGAACAATAGTGCCAGTAGACTGAAAACTGTTCCGACAAGGAAAAGGAAGTCAAGATGTCCCAGTAGATATGCGAGAGAAGCAGAAACCAGTGCAGGAGGACCATGCGTTACACCATTTCGTGTCATTCCAAGATAACTCGGCAGGGCGTCCGCTAATCCGTTAGCAAATGTACTCAGTGGTGTTGGTTTCAGGAAAAGTTTGGAAATTTCCATCTTTGGTTTGAGTTCCATGCTTGGATTAACTGTGGTTTCTTCAATGTTCGCAAGTTTAACTGCTTCTTGATAATCAACAAGGTTTTGACGGTATTGTTGATAATTTATTGAAAGGGTGAGTGGCACCAAGAACAGACACATCAGAAGTAGTACGATAAATCGCACACTTAGGAGATGATGCATCATCTCCTTCCGTATTAGGGTTAGTAGCATTTAATGGTCTCCATAGATAAGGAAGAATTACTATCAAGATTACATCAAGTCTATAAATGTTGGGTAGTTATAGACAGTTTTAATAAATCAACAAATACAGATGGAGTGTATATTTATTCTATTGTTTGTTAATAGGATGAATTTTTTGTTTATTCCAATTACAATCTATTTTTAATAAAGTTGCAGATTGTACTTATTTTCAAATAGAAACTTACGCACCTAACAGTTCATCCTTGTAAATTTCAACGATCTTATGCAAGACCGAATCGGGGATATATTCTAATTGAGATGCTAACTCCTCTTCAACATTAACCATCAGACTATGATCAAATGTCTCACGTTCGGCACAAGGGTCAAATGATTCGCCATGTATTTTCAATAATTCGGACAACCGAGCAGGTGTCATTCCTACGGAAATACCGTGCAAGCCCCATGCCGTACCACGGTAGCCTTTTTCATAGTCTTGGTCAAAATGCTTTTGTAAGATTTCTTCTCTTTCAGCACCTTGTGCATTACTATTCTCAAGTTCTTCAGCTGCAGCAATTGCCCGTGGGTCTAATTCCACTTGAAAAGCTGTCGATGCATCTGCCGCTGCTGCGGGATAGATTTTATATGTTTTCATTTTTATTTTATTTTTAAGAATATTATAGTACGTCCAAGAATTAATGAGAGACTCTTCAACGGGCGAGGGAACCTCGCCCCTACGACAGAGGCGCTCTGATATTGTTAAAATGTATTTCTAATTCTAAGTTCTACTATAAATTGATATCAATGATGAGATTGTTTGTGGCAATGCATTAAGGACATCACTTGCAATGAGTCCGTGCATGCCTTTCTGCTCTGCGACAATATCTCCTGCTAAACCGTGTAAATAAACGCCAAGAGGTGCTGCCATTTCGCAGGATATATTCTGTGCAATCAAACCAGCAATTACACCAGTCAACACATCCCCCATTCCTGCTGTTGCCATTCCAGCATTACCTGTCGAGTTTATCCATGTATTACTATTTGAATCTGAGGTAATGGTGGGTGCACCTTTTAGTACAAGTGTTACACCATATTCCTTTGCAAATTCTTCTGATGTGTGAATCCTATCAGTCTCTAATTTTGAAACAGGAATGTCTATTAACCGAGACATTTCTCCAGGGTGAGGGGTTAATACTGTCTTTTCATTCAGTAATCGTAAAAGCTTCTTTTCTTGTGCTATAGCATTTAAGCCGTCTGCATCAATAACTATACGAAGGTCAAGTTCCTGCTGATGGTTTTCCTGTATTAGTTGATGTACAAATTCCACCGTTTCAGGGTGTTGTGACAAACCAGGTCCTATGGCAAGAACAGATTTATTCTTTTCTGCATATTCAAGGATAGGTGATACTGAAGATACCGTAAAACAACCCTCCTTTGTTTCAGACAAGGGTAGCGTCATTACCTCAGATAGTTTTTCCTCCAGAATTGGATTAAGACTTTCTGGAATTGCAAGTGTCACTAAACCCGTACCAGAACGCAAAGCTGCCTCACTCGTTAATGCAGCTGCCCCAGTCATACCTGTTGAACCTGCGACAACAAGGACACGTCCATAACTGCCTTTATAAGAAGCTGGTAGGCGTTGTGGTAGCCACTCTACTGCTTCTTTCTCAGTTATCCAATTGACCTTAATATTCTGTGCGTCAATAATTTGGTGTGGAAAACCTATATCTACAACATCCAATTTTCCTGAAAGCTCCGCACCGGGATGGACTAACAATCCGCGTTTAGGTAATCCGATTGTTACTGTTCTATCTGCCTGAATACATGCTCCCAATGGATTTCCAGTATCAGCATCCAGTCCGGATGGTAGATCCACAGCGAGGATAGGAACGGAAAGGTCATTAATTGTATTTATAACATTAGAGAAATGGGGACGCACATCACCTCGTAACCCGGTGCCGAGAATGGCATCTACAATTAAATCACAACTTGATATATTGCTGTGTATACCTCCATTTTGGGAAGGATTGTTGGCAAGCATATCGGAGGGTGTATCAACAGTAAGGATTTCCTCAATATGTAATCCCAGATTTTTGGAGATTTCTAAATTGATATAAGCTTCTTCTGTGAAACTGTTCTGTGGAGAGACGAGAAAAATTGACACCTCTCGGCCAGAGTGTGCAAGTTGACGAGCAATTACTAACCCATCACCACCATTGTTCCCCTTACCTACAAATATACCTATCCTATGTGCATTGGGGTAATAATTTATGATTTTTTTGACGATCTCACTACCTGCTGTTTCCATCAGGACAATGGCGGGAATACCAATACCTTCAATGGTATCCTTGTCGATATTCCGCATTTCAGTTGCAGTTACAACTTTCATGCAATATCGCCTTTTAATTTGTCCGCAAAATCTAATAACTGTGTTTCCATTTTCTCCGCTGCCCTATCGAGACTTTCTCGGTTAATCTGAGTTTCCTGTATACGCTGATCCTGATGTGTTTGTAGGCAGAAAGGAAGATTGGTTCGTAGATCAAATAAACTCTGTTTAATGTGATCTTTGAAAGATCCTTCTGGATACATCCATCTCCTGCCGCGTGTTTGCCGCAAATTAAAATGACAATGTCCATTCTCTCCGCCAAAACAATCAAATCGCATGATCTCATCATCATAGACATAGAGTGATGCTGCAGGACCTCGACCACCCGCATCGTCACGCCAATATACTTCTAATCGTACATCGTCTTGGATAGGATATATAACCATATCATGTTTTTGGTTTGCCATCTGTCGTTCCTCCATCAAATAATTTTGTTTTCAGATTTTAGTTGTTTTCAAGTAACAGTAAATTTTCAGAGTAAATGCTCATAGGTGAAGTTTAATAATACCTATAAAGTCAGTTATAGTATGGTTTCCTGGTGGTTTTCTGCATTTTAAATTTTTCTAATTTACTCTGAATACTCTGAAAATAGGAATTATATTCCTCAGTACTTACGCAAATTGAGTAGAAAACGAAATTTGGATTTGTTAATGTGAAATATCGGATACACACATTTTGACATGACGCTTCGGATTTCCTGAATTCTATTTTCACAACACAATTTTTCCAAGACATAATTTTTATCGCTCTAAAGTTAGATGTAGATTGTGAATTACCCTTGTAAACCCTGTCATAGACTTGTTTTACTCCACTTTGAAATGACTTTTTAAGAAATTCTAAAATGTGTGTTTTTGCGTTTCTGTTGTCCTTTCTGATTTTGACATTTCCAACGATTAAAAAGATACGCTTTTTTGATGTAAATAAAATTTCGTAATTAGGATCGTTTTTATAGATAGTCATTAGTTGTTGGTTTTTTGTTTGTGTCATTATTTTTCGGGCTCATATTCCTATTTACAATCTATTCGTTTTAGTTTACAATTATTGAACAATATAGTATTATATAATTATATTTTCATTATGACAAGTATTTTTATATTATTGTGATATGTATATTAGTTGTTAGCGGTGGATGTTTTCTTCGTATTATTTTCAATTTTTCTATAAATATACTTTGTGTAAATCACAATGAGATATTAGAATTCACATATACGAGGCTATTGTTTCTTAGATCTCTCCTTTAGTAAATCATTCAAAAAGGAACAATAAGGATGGATCTAAAGAATACATTAGAAAAGGATGTTACGCAACTGAAAAATAGTGAAGGGTATGTGAATAATTTGTTACCTAAGTCATCAATTTAGGGATTCACATTTCCCTGGAACTAAGGGTATTTTCATTTCATGAAGATTGTGTTTTTAAATCGGTAGTATTCGGGGCGGAAACCCGCTACGATAATTTTTGGACTGAATTACCGAGATATCTGCTGAGACCTTATTCGGTGTTCCTGGTTATGAATGCCATTAGGATATTCCCCACGATTGCAAACAGAGTGTATCAAGGTGGGGAAGAGGATCTTAAGGTCGGTGATCGGAAAAACGAAAAGGAAAAACTACTTTCAAGCCGGGGAACGCTACTATGTTGCGCATGATGAAGACTGGTTTAGTAAAGTCGTAGACCATGTCTCCTTTAGAGCAATGGATCCACAGAAAAACATCCAAATCACGTAACCACCACCTTTAGAAACCCTAACCTTAGGAGAAACTCTCCGTCAATCGCTTGTAGATGTGCTGCTACTCTGCTTTTTTGCGGTCATCTTGACAACTGTAGCGTTTCTGAAATTTTTCCGTTTCAATATCTGACACAGCAAATTGTGATAAAACATAGCAATTTCAAAGTACTTAATGCGAAATAGATGCAACTTATATTGGATTCATTTGTAGTAGGTGTTGAAACAACTTCTATTCTAAGAAATCACACAAGTTAATCAGATGGAAAGAATAATGGTAAACTTGTTGGGAGGTAAATATGAAGTTAACAACCCTCATTCGCCGAGAACTACTTGACAACCTAATGACATTCCGATTTATAGTGGTGTTTATCATTATGTTGTTGCTTGTTGTTGTAAATACATCTGTGTTGATTAAGGATTATGATCGCCGGTTAGCAAGTTATAATTCTGCTGTTAAATCGAATCATGATCGATTGCTGGAAAGCAGAACCTATTCTATCAATTCATAAAAATATGAAACCTTTATGCCATAAATGGTTGAAGAGGAGAACAATATCATCACTATATCTCTGTCGTTTCAACAAGGCGTTATAAAGAAGGTGATCGTAGACGTATTGAAATTGTTCTGACTTATGGTGTGGTGAAGGATGAAACTGAAGAGACTAACGTTAACACTGCCTAAGAAATTAACAATGTCTATGTTTCTATCAAAGATGAGAATGCAGCCATTATCGGTTTCCCTTATGAATTCCGTATTCCGACATTAAAAGACGGATGTGATTTATGGAGAATTGATGTATTTAAAATTATAAACCCTTATAGAATAAGGGTTCGTAAAATTGCTCCGTGAAGGTTTCCGTGAAAGTGCATCCATTTCAAAACGATGAATATTAACACATTTACCATTCACTGTATTTATACATCTAACATAATCCTTGATTGTGTCTCTCTTTGACAGCATGTGATGCGTTTGTGGTATAAAGAGTTTAGAGAGAAGTTGATGAACGATATCCAACATGTAATGCTGGACACAGCAAATGTTGGGTTTCACCTTATGATATACACAAACAGTTGAAAAAGCACACGGTAGACTTGAAACAAGATGTCTGAAAGCGAGCACAAGTCTGAATGAATATCTGGACTGGCCGGCGGTATCACAAGTATTCCAATATTGCTATAGCTACAAAGACCTAAACACAGGAGAAGAAAAACATAAAATCCACTATGGGATTACAAGTCTGTCGCCTAAAGAAGCGTCAGCAGAACGCTTACTATCTTTACGGCGTGGACATTGGTCAATAGAGAACAAGTCGCACTGGATGCGGGATACGCTCCTTGGAGAAGACACATCACCTGTACGATGCGGTGCTATTCCACAAGTCATGGCAGCATTGCGAAATACAGCATTATCCGTATTTCGATTCACAGGAGCTACACGGATCGCTGATATGATGAAATATTATGCTTCAAATCCTAAACTCGCAGTAAACATCATAAAATAAGAAGTCCTAAAACTAAATAACCCTGCCTTGGGTACGATTTTTTTTGACATTCTTTCTGACATGTGTTACACTTTTAATAGTTGTGATCAAATGCGACACACAAGGTTCGGAAGAATCTTGTCATATCATTTTTTTAACAAAAACTCTCGTAAAGTTTTGTATCTTTTAGTTTAAACTTGTTTAACTATTTATGTTTTGCAAACCTTATGAGAAAGTAAGCATAATCAGTAGGTTTGCAAACCTTATGATAAAGGAAGAATAATGAGTAGATTGTTTAGAGCACATCAAAATACAATTGGCTACTTATTGGTTGCCTTGCTGCTTATTGGCAGTGGTATTTTCATGTTCACAGATAGTTGGAATACCTCAGAAGACGTAGAGACAACTGCGACAATATCAACTGCTGCACCCACCGAAGGAGCGGATGCTTCCACATCATCAAGCAGTGACGACCGCTGTTCAAAAGGCGCTAGTTTATGCTGCGGCAGTAAATGTTGTAGTCCTGCAATTTAAGAATTCTCTGTCAAATACTACTTTAGTTTACTGGATTCAAACTAAAGATCATAGTTCCAAGGGCATTTAGTTTCTACGGTTTCGTGAAAATCACGGGTTAGTAAACCTGATTTTCACGAATGGCATTCAGAAAATGAAACTAAATGCTCTTACATTTCCATCACCAGTAGTCTGTTGCATCCATTCTCTGACATAAGCATCATCATTCGATATTTCCACTTGAATATCTTCGGCTTCCAATAGACTTTTCGTCGTGTCTGCTGCCATTCTTACCTGATCAATTATTATCCAGGTGCTCTTATTTGTGTAAATCAAGACTTCTTCATATTACAATATATATTTCACTTGACATTTTTCTTAAATTGACTAATATGAACATTAAAAAAGGAGTTTATGGGACTACTCGGAACCCATTTTGGAGCAATGGAAAACATCAAACTTGCATCAGGTCATGAAATACCAATATTAGGTTTAGGCACATGGCAGCTCAAAGGCAAACAATGTGAGAAAATAACTAAAGCTGCAATCGAAATGGGGTATACCCATATTGATACGGCGTGGATGTATGAAAACCAACAAGAAATTGGAAATGCACTACGTGAGATTCGTGTAGACCGGGAAGAACTCTTCATCACAACTAAGATTTGGCATACCCACCTCAAACATGATGAGGTATTATCCCAGTTTGATGTATGTATAAAAGATCTACAGATGGATTATGTTGATATGTTGCTAATCCATTGGCCAAGTGAGACTGTACCGTTTGAGGAGACATTTGCTGCTTTCCAAGAAATATATGAGGCAGGAAAAGTAAGAAGCATCGGTATAAGCAATTTTAGTATAGAACAGGTTGATAAGGCTTGTGAGGTATCCGATCTTCCAATTTGTACGAATCAGGTTGAGTATCACGTCCGCAATAACAAAGAGGACTTACGGAAACATTGTCATGAACGCAACATTCCTATAACTGCCCACAGACCACTTGCAGTAGGAAATCTCGCTGGAGATGAAGAATTATCAGAAATTGGGAATAATCACGGAAAGACTGCTGCACAAGTAGCACTGCGATGGTTAATACAAAAAGGTATTATTACAATTCCAAAATCGGGATCGGAGCCACATTTACGTGAGAATTTAGAGATCTTCGATTGGGAGTTAACAGTAGCAGAAATGCAAACTCTCGAATAGTAGCAAACATACAATAACTTTGTGATGAGGAAGGAAATACTATAAACGAATGAAATTTGGTCTGTTTTATGAACACCAAATTCCCCGTCCCTGGAACAATGGAGCGGAACACAAACTTTTTCAAGACGCTTTAGAACAGGTAGAACTTGCTGATAAACTCGGTTTTGACTATATCTGGGAGGTAGAACACCATTTTCTTGAGGAGTATTCACACTCCTCAGCTCCTGAAGTATTTCTCGCGGCATGCAGCCAACGTACAAAACAAATACGGTTAGGACACGGTATTGTCCTCATGCCACCAGCATATAATCATCCTGCCCGCGTTGCCGAACGTATAGCAACCCTTGACTTGGTATCAAACGGACGCGTAGAATGGGGTACAGGTGAATCCGCTTCGCATATGGAACTTGGAGGATTCAACGTTGACCCAAAAAGCAAACGCGAAATGTGGGAAGAATGCACGCGAGAAACCGCTAAGATGATGACACAGTCACCTTATGCAGGATACGACGGCAAACATTTTTCAATGCCCGCACGCAATGTCGTCCCTAAACCGCTCCAAACACCTCATCCGCCACCATGGGTAGCCTGTTCCAGCCGAGACAGTCTTCGATTTGCTGCTAAACATGGGTTAGGGGCTTTAACATTTGCCTTTGTTGATGCTACCGAGGCTCAGTTCTGGGTAGAAGAATATTATGATATATTCCAAAGCGAATGTACCCCACTAACACAAAGGGTAAATCCAAATATTGCTATGGTATCAGGTTTTTCGTGTCATGCCAATGAACAGGTCGCTGTTGAACGTGGTTTAGAAGGTTTTCGCTTCTTCAGATTTGCTCTCGCACACTACTACTATAACGGTTCACAAATCCCAGGTGAAACTGATATTTGGCAGCTTTTCAAACAATCTGAACAAGATTCTACCGGAGAACGTGCGGGAATTGGTACGCCTGACCAAGTGCGTGAACATTTAGAGATTATGGAAGAAGCGGGTGTTGATCAAGTCGTATTTATTCAACAGGCTGGAATGAATCAACATGAAGATATTTGCGAAGCATTAGAACTTTTTGCTGACAAAGTATTGCCAGACTTCAAAGCACGGGATACTAAACGCCAGAAAACTAAGAATGAAAGTCTCGCAGAAGCGATAGAAACTGCAGAAACACACAAACCCGAATTAGCCTCTCTAAGTAAAACCCCACTTGTAGATTCTTACCCCATACTAAAGAAAAAACTTGAGGAAAAAACAGAAGAAGTAGACGAACCTGAGATGAGTGAAGACGGAAAGAAGTTTCTAAGTTCAATTGAGGGTGGAACCCGACAGAAGTCGTAAAGATAACGGGTGAAGGACTGACAAGATGAAAAATGTATTAGTGGTTGACGACGATGAGAAGATATGTTGGGCATTTACACAGTTCCTTGAAAGTGAAAACTATAATCCTACTATAGCAAACAGTGCTGAAGAAGGGTTACGTCGTATCGAATCTGATAAGCCAGATGTAGTTTTACTTGATGTCAATCTTCCGGGGATGAGTGGCTTAGAGGCATTATCAGAAATAAAAACACACCACCCATGGGTAATTGTGGTTATCATTACTGCCTATGATGACGTGGAAACCACAATTGAGGCAATGCGTCTCCATGCATTCGATTTTGTCCCGAAACCAATTGATTTAGATGTTGTAAAAAGCGTCCTTGAACGTGCATTTCGTACCCAGTCTGTCCGAAGTACTTTACCCGATGAGACTGATGAGTCTACTGAACAAAGAGGACACAGACTCGTAGGCAAAAGTGAGCAGATGCGAGAGATTTACAAACTCATCGGGGTAATGGCAAGCAATACAACTACTGTATTAATTGAAGGAGAAACAGGTACAGGAAAAGATCTTGTAGCACGCGCAATCCATGCGGGTAGTGAACGGAAAGATATGCCATTCATCCCTGTTGACTGTGGAGCTCTTCCCGATGAATTATTGGAAAGCGAATTATTTGGGTACGAAGCGGGGGCATTTACGGGTGCTAAAGCTCAAGGAAAACCGGGACGTTTTGAATTAGCCAATGGTGGTACTATTTTTCTTGATGAAGTTGCTAATATGACTCCGGCACTTCAGGTTAAGTTGCTTCGTGCATTGCAAACACAAGAAATCGAGAGGTTAGGTGGAACAAAGACCTTGAATGTAGATGTCCGGGTAATCGCTGCAACCAATCAAGAACTCAACGAAATGGTTAAACTTGGTGAATTCAGGGCTGATCTATACTACCGATTCAAACGTATCTCACTACACCTACCACCGCTAAGAGAACGCCAAGAAGATATCCCTTTGCTTGTCACTCACTTTTTACAATTGATCCAATCCGAACTTGGTAAACCGATACGCGGTATTTCTGAAGAAGGTATGAACCTAATTCAAAAGTATAATTGGCCTGGTAATGTCCGTGAGTTAGAAAATTGTCTTAGAAGTGCTGCGACTTTATCCCGTTCAGATGTAATTCTTCCAGATGATCTCCCCGACGAAATACACACCCCTCAGGACATTAATACCTCTGATGACACACAGTTAGAAACATCTCTAAAATCCATTTTACGTGGCGTTACCAAAACTGCTATATCTGAAGGCAGTAAACAATTATACGATGACGTTGTAAGTCTCATGGATAAAGCATTGATTGAACTGGCATTAGCTGAATGCTCTAATAATCATAGTAAAACAGCTGAATTACTCGGCATTAGTCGGACAACCCTAATAAAGAAAATGAAGCAGAAAAATAAAAGAGATGGAGATAGTGCTATATGAATCCTTGGATACGAATCGCACACCGAGGGGCATCAAGAATAGCACCAGAAAACACACTCGCGGCTTTCAAAGAAGCGATTGAAATCGGTGTGGATGCAGTTGAACTCGACCTTCAAGGCACAGCAGACGAACAGGTTGTCGTAATTCACGATGCGTCATTAGACAGAACAACTGACCAATCGGGACAAATCAAAGAAACATCTTTAGAAACAATTAAGCAGGCTGATGCCGGGACATGGTTTGATCCCAAATTTGCTGGAGAGTCTGTACCAACACTTGCTGAAGCATTAGTGTGTATTGCAGATAATGCAATCGCACTTTTAGAAATTAAAGATGTCTCTATTACCAAATCCGTTGTAAGAATAGTTCAAAATATGGACATGGTCGAACAATCGGTTATTATTTCCTTCCATTCCTCAGCCATACAGACGGTTCGTTCCTTAGAACCGCGTTTACCCACCGGATATATAATTGGAAGTAAAGAAAACATTGAACCAATTCAATTATGTCAACAACTCGGTTTACTTGGGAGTAGTCTGTTGAATGTAGATCATAGATTGGTTACGGAAGATTTCATATACGAAACACGTCGTCGTGGAATTACATTGTGGTGTTGGACAGTTGACGATATTGGTCGTATGCGGGAATTACAGGAACTCGGCATTCAAGGTATAACATCTAACCGTCCTGAGTATTTTTCACAGGTTTAGCTTTACGCCAGAATTCAATCGCGATATATGCCAATATTGGATAAGAGAGTATCGTTGTTGACCAGGCAATTCCTTCCAAACCCCAATATCGCATAAAAAGCCAATTGCAAAAAGGATTTAAAACGAGTCTTATAAGTGTTGCTGTAACTACCTTGTTATGATTTTGACTTGCTAAATGAGCACGTATCAGCAATCTACTAATTATTCTTGGGAGCGTCCCTATTAGATAAACGCCTAATAGAGACGCAATATGTAGTTGTCCGTCTAAAGACAATTTTCCCTGACCATAAAGTATCGTCACAATATCTATTCTGAAAATGTAGAACACAGCAAGTAGGGGTACCATCAATGTAATTACAACTGCAACACCCTTCCATACGCTCTGCTGTAACTGGTTCTGTTCCTTTGATGAAAACACCTTTGCCCAATGTGAAAGCAGAACTGGCATCGCTCCACTGGTGAGTGTTTCAGGGATAGCCCCTAACCAAAGTGCATAAGAGAGTTTTGAAACAGAACTCGGGCCTAAACTGCTTGCCATACCTCTATCTACAACCGGATTCAAACCGTCTGAGATAGCTGCCCCCATCATCATAAAAGTTTGGTTTAGGAATCGTTTGGTATACGGAATTGTGTCTGCACTCATGACATTTTTTGAATGATAAAACAAGCGGTAGGTGGGAAGTTTTAATACTACACTGCAACGGAATAGTAATACAGTCATTTGGAATAGTTCGCCAATTATCAAAGCAAGTGGAATACAATACCAAATGATATATTCTTTAGACAGAAAGATTGTTGCTATTACGAGGATAGACCGAATACCTTGGACAATTAGCGGAAAATGAAATACTTGGTATGTATCTAAAACAGCCTTCAACATCCATCGAACAGAAGCGACTACTGCAAAGATAAAAAAGCCAACAACAATACCAAATATTGAAGATGGTGTTAATCCCGCATTAGGAAAAAATAACTGAGAAATCCCCCATGTAATAGCGACTAAAAGTCCACAAACCCATGGCATCATCTTAATATATCGGGACAGAATGGATTGAACACATAACTGTGCTTCCGTTTCACCTTTCGCCCGTGCCTCAGCTAACAACGGAACAAGAACTGAATATGCTGAAGCAGAACTTAGCAACTCTATCAGGAATACCGCAATACCCCAATAATAGTAAATGAAATCTATCTCCGCAGTATCCCCGAACCAATTGGCAAGGACTACATAAATGAGAAATGTTCCCGCACGACAGATGAGACTAAGTAGTGTAACAAGAAGGATGTTTTTGAACATGAAAGGGTGGGTGTACAGACAAATTTTGGGGATGACGTATTCGACTAAACAGCGTTATAATATACCACATACAAGGAAAGATGTCACATCATTTCAATCTTGTTTTGTTGACCCTTAAATCTATATATGATAAATTAGGAATCGTAGGGATTCTGTATAAATAAGAAGTATTACAGATGAATTTAAGAGTGGATACGTGTTTAATTGTGTTCGCAAAGAATCCGATTCCCAATCAGGTAAAAACGCGACTCATCCCAGAAGTCTCTCCTGAACAAGCGGCATCGTTGTATAGTGCTTTCCTGATAGACTGGTGTGAAACATTGTCAGAACTTTCAAATGTAGATTTAGTGATCGCATATACACCTAAAGAAAGTCAATCCGATATACAAACATTACTGGGTGAAGATGTTGTTTACATTCCACAAGCAGGTATTGACCTTGGGGAACGTCTCACATCCGCAACAGAATGGGGATATGAAAACGGGTATAATAAGATTATACTTGTCGGATCAGACAGTCCAACACTCCCAATATCATATATTTTTCAAGCAATTGTAGGTTTGGAAATGCGCGATGTTGTTATAGGTCCAAGCATAGATGGTGGATATTATCTAATCGGTTTTTCATCAAAGAATCTTACTACAACCTTACCATCTGTTTTTGAGGACATCGCTTGGAGTACTGCAAAAGTCTTCCATCAGACAGTCGAACGGATCCATGCTATCAATGCTACTCTTAAACTTCTACCACCTTGGTATGACGTAGATACACCCGAAGACTTAGTTTTTTTAAATGCACACCTATCCGCAATGCGACTCTCTGAAAACAGTGTGCAAGCAATCAGAACAGAGAGTTTGTTGTTAGAATTATTAAAGGAGAATCAATAATGGGACAATTAGATGGAAAAGTTGCAATTGTTACTGGTGGCAATAGAGGTATTGGTAAAGGAATTGCGAAAGGACTCGCTGCTGAAGGTGCGAGTCTAACTATTGCTGCGAGAGACGCAAAACTACTTACCGAAACAGCCAATGAAATCCGAGAAAGCGGTACTAAAGTCTTGACACTACCAACAGATGTTACCGATGAAGATCAAATTAAGGCACTGTTTGAACAAGCTATGGGAGAATATAACCGCTTGGACATTCTCGTCAACAACGCAGGGGCATTTGATGGTGGTCCAATACATGAACTATCAACTGAAGCATGGGACAAGGTGATTGGTGTAAATCTACGTGCTCCATTTCTATGCTCTCGTGAAGCAATGGGTATTATGATTGAACAGGGTGATGGGGGACGTATTATCAACGTTGGTAGTATTTCTGCACATCGGGTTCGTCCACGTAGTGGACCGTATAGTGCAAGCAAATTCGGAATATGGGGTTTAACACAGGTAATAGCTTTAGAAGGAAGACCCCATGGAATCACGGCAAGTTGTCTGCAACCCGGTAATACCTATGTTGAACGTATCCAGAATCGTCCACATCCTCCGACTGAACCTATGATGGATGTTGATGATCTTGCTCAAGCTGCTGTACTGATGGCAACGTTGCCACCTAACATTAATATGTTAGAAGCAACTGTACTACCCGTTGGTCAGCTTTATGTTGGACGAGGATAGTGTATTTCCATTTAATACTCAATAGAAATTAGTGAGTAAGACAACCATTAGGAGGGAAATCATGAAGGTGAATCGATCTGAATTCATGGAAGAGGGATACCTTGTTGTGCGAAATGTTATCCCGTCTGACGAACTGGATGCCCTTCGAGAAAGTTATGAATTGATGGTATCGCGGCAGCGTGAGATCTGGATAAAAGAACGTAAACCTGATGATCCTCCTGAAGGTGTATGGGAAACCTCCGCACAACCACGTCTGCTTCTCGGACGCAATCCATTGGCTGGACTTATTGATGAAAAGACTGCAAGTACAGTTGAAATTTGGACACACGAAAACATGCAGGGTTTAAGTAGTGAACTACTCGGTGTGGAGGATGCTGGGGTCACAGAAATGATGCTTATGTGTAGTCCGGTGAAGGATTGTGGACCTGCTGCATGGCATCGTGACCACCATCCAATTGATACGGCTCCACTCCAAGGATACCTTGATGATATTCTGGAAACAGGTCCGCGCTATGTTCAATGGAATCTTTCGCTTTACGATGATAGTGTGTTGTGGGTTATCCCGGGTAGCCATTTACGCGTCAACACTGATGAAGAAAACCAACAATTGTTAGCGAATCCACGTACTCCATTACCTAACGGTGTTCAAACACATCTGAATGCAGGGGATGGTGTAGTTTACATTTTACCTATATTGCATTGGGGTAGCAACTACAGTCCAAAGATACGTCGCACAATCCATGGTGGGTTTTCAAACTTTAACCACTATCCATCCTTTGATTATATACACTATTTATCCCCTCAGGTACAAGATATGTTTGATCGATGGAATAAACGTAGTCAAGATATGCAAAAGTGGACAGAAAACGCACTTAGAGGTGTAATTGAAAAGAACTCAAATGTCTATCACACAGCACTGGAGAATCTACATCCGGACAGAGGTGAAAAAGGTAAATTGTTATCTACTGTCTTTCTATGTAAAGCCGCTTGTTTTGTAGCATTGGAACATGGGTGGGAACTTGAAGATATTTCTGATGACCTTCGTAATCGTGGAAAAGGGTTTCATTCCATTACACTTAATTGGGGACCACCATTTGCGGAAGGTTTTACTAAGGAGGAGGCAGGTGTTTTATGGGAACGATTTAAACCGCTTGACGCTCTCCTTAAAACAGACGAAGAACAGTTCTTTCCGGGTTTCCAATCGGGTCCGATGAATTATTATTTTAATGAAATGCCCTCCAATTATAGCGTCTCGGATTTTATTTCCAGTTGGTGATAAACAAGGTAAACAACAAGGCAATAACAATTGAATCAATTATCCTATATTTTGAAACAACGGGTGGGGAAACCCACCCTACGAAAAGGATCATAACGGTGAAAACAATTCGTAACGGACAGGGAGACCTCACCCCTATGAAGAAGGATTTATCTGTACTTAGGATTCGTACTTATGAGATACACTGTAGATTTTTTCACCTACAATTGTAGTCCTAACATTCCGCTAAGATAGAAATAGGCTTCTTCCGTATAGCGGGGTAAATTTTCTGGATCTTCTACCTCCAATTCCAATGTTAGATCTCCTTGATAACCTACATCTATTAGTGTGTCAATAATCTCTTTTAGGTTTAGTTCACCGCGTCCGATACCTACTGATACCGCACCAATGTGATCTTTAAGATGTACAGCATAGATTCGTGAACCGAAGTGATGAATTGCTGCAAGTGTATCTACACCAGATGAATGAAAATGTCCTGTATCTATACAAACACCGACCCGTTCATCAGGAGTAGCATCTAATACTCGCTGAAAGTCCTCAGGTTGTTCAAGTACATTTCCGTAGTGTGGTTCAAGGGTCAATTTGATAGAAGTCTCTGTTGGTATTCTTGCTAATACTTCGCGAACACAAGCAATTACTCTATCCAATGCCCCAGGTTCAGTTCTGCGTTGAGCTCCGCTTGTTGTCAGATGTGTAGCATTTAGTTGTTCGGCAATTTCCACACATTTAGCGATAGCTTCTGCCCGTACCTCAACATCATTGCTATCATTTCCACCCCATCCGGGAGGATAGAGACCTGCACACCTCATCCCGGATTTACTTATGTCGTTCCTCATGCCGTCTATGTCAAAACCGTGAACAGCATCAACACTCCAGATGAGAGGTCCGTGGATTTCCATTGCACGATATCCGATTTTTGGAGCATTTTCCAAAGTTGCTGCTACCTCATCTTCAGCATAACCTCGGTAGCAGATAGAAGCACAAATAATATCCATAAAAACTCCTTATAGTATATAATGGTGTATTAATCTTGGTTGATATTTGACAAGTGTAATTTAAGACCTATTAAACTAAGTATCGGAGCTATACCCAAAAGATGATCCAACAAATTGAAATAACCTTACCTGAATACCCGCGTGGATTTCATCTTGTAACAGATGAAATCATAAATTTTCTTAAAGAATTACCGAAAGAAGGTATTCTCCATCTCTTCATTAAGCACACATCTGCTGGATTAACCATTAATGAAAATGCTGATCCTACGGTACGAGAAGACTTCGCGAATAGTTTCGACCATATCGTTAAAGAACGCGAACCCTTTTACCGCCACACCATAGAAGGGGATGATGATATGCCAGCACACATTAAAGCTTCACTCGTTGGTTTTGCTGTATCTATTCCGATTACAGACCACCGATTAAATTTGGGTGTGTGGCAAGGCATCTATCTTTGTGAATTTCGAAATCACGGAGGGAAACGCAATCTTACTGCGACTATTTATTCATAAGTGCGTGAGTTTGATGTAGGAGAAAGGCACAAACTGGCATTTTTTATTTTAATAAAAATCCTTATTTTTGGTGTCTTTTTGGTTTTCAAACCCTGTATATGCTTCCGCATTGTACCAATCCTTCCACTTCTGATACATTGATTTATCAAAAGAATATGGGTAGCGTTGTCCTTCGAGAGGTGTGTTTAACCATGCATCTTCTGTTGCCCCCATATAATTTTCTCCATATCCATTAGGGTATGCCATATGAAATATTGAGATAAGAAACATAAGCGATTGTATTGCATCATTGTGGTGTTCTACGTTCAACATTTCAATGAGCAGGGGTATGTAGTAGTGTAGATCGGATTCATCTATGTATCGGGATTGATATTTTAGTATCGTGTTATCTTTGAAATGTATTTTTAGCATGTGTGAGCCTGGGTGCCATGGAGAAAAGTAATAGCAAGCATCATCAAGCAATATATGGGGTGTACCAAATACGTTAATGCATGTTTCCAGCGTCATTTCGGTGTCTGCGTCCGTTTTAACATCGGGTGTATCGGAAGAACAACCTAAATAGCAAAAAGTCATAAGTGCAATGCTACTAAGCATGAGAAAGTTTTTCATTTTAATTAACTCCTTTTTCAAATTTGAATCGTTGACGGGACAGATAGCTTGGACTATTGCTATCTTGAGCAGACAAACTCAATACCGTATATCTTGGCTCAGAAATCATGACTTTACAATAACTTTTGAGAATATTCAGTAAAGTTAACGTTGACTTTGAATGAATTATTGGTACTCTAAAGATTTTCGATAATAAAATTTTCCAATCTTGCAATCCAAATCTCCTGTGAATATACAGGACCACTTTTGGCTTCTATGACTTTTCCATGTTTATCAATGAGTATATAGGCAGGGAGTTCAACCTTTCTGCTTCCTGATCCACGCTTGAAACCGAACTGATCAGCCAATGCAGCTTGCTGTCCGTCATGATCGGCATAGATATAGTATCCTTGATGGTTATTTCTGTGAACAGTATCTCGTAATGCGTCTTCATCTCTCCAACCACTGATATTTACACCGATAACCTCAAACCCATTATCGTGATGTTTTTTGTATAGTGTGTCAAAATGTTTGAGTTCTGGCTCTTTGTGCATATACCCGAAATGGAGTAGAACAACATTTCCTCGCAATTTAATGGGAGAAATAGAATTTCCATCTACATCAACAGCGGTAAAATCTGGGATAACGTTGCCAACTCGTGTAATTTCAGTCCACTTCACAAGTTGTTCAAGTTGTTCGCCTCTTGTATCGACAGATATTATTGTACCATCCCTGTCAATCAACCATTGTGAAGGCACCTTGGTAACGCCAAAGAATTGTGCCAGTTCGCTTTTCCAACCTTTGCCATCAAATATCTGTAGCCAAGGGATTTCGTGTTCTTGCGTAAACTCTCGTATATCCTTTTCATTTTCATCCAGACTTACACCAATAACCTCTAACCCCTTATCGTGATATTGGGTATAGACTTCTTTAAGGTTTGGAATTTCTGGGGCACAGAAACCACACCACTTTGCACAGAAATTTAATACTACCAATTTGCCCTGGTAATCCGAGACTGAAATAGGTGTGTCTTCAAGTGTAATGGCTGAAAAATTAGGAAGTTTTAATCCCTTCCATGCTTTTTGATTCCACTTCACTTCTACTAAATCTTGATGACCTTCCCAGGGATATCGGTTTGCTAATTCGGTTTCTCCTAAAGTTTGATAAATATCACCGAGTCCGCGTAGAGCGTACCAGTCATTTGGTTCATCTGACAGTTTATCCTGAAAGGCATGTTGCATTTTAGTTATCAAAGGTATACATCTTGTAATAAGTTCGGCATTTTCATCAGGGTTTCTCATAAGCGAACGATAGATATAGCATGGTGTTCTGCCTATCTCATTATACAGTTTTATCAACCAACTATACAATTCCGATCCCCCTTGCTTCATTGATCGTTCAAATAACCTTTCAAGTGTTGTGAGTGACGAACGAAACAGTGGATCAAAGTATTCATCATATTTACTGGCTGCAAAGAAGCATGTTTCTGGATCGTTGGGTGCTGTTACCATCGCTTTTTCAAGATAGTTAAGGTCTTTATCTGATTTTCCATAATAAACATTTTTACTCTCCCATACAATGATCATTAACAGAATCACCGCAGCACCGTTTTCTGGTTCTGATTCGAGTACATCTTCGGCGAATTCACGAAGTTCCAGATGCATCGCCTCCGGAAAATCTGAGATATGTTTATGAAGTTGTGCAGGTAGGGATGTCTTGCCTTCAACGACTCCTTCTGTGATCTTCGTTTTGAAGTACTCCAGAAGTTGCTCTTGGTCATTCTGAGTAAGTCTTCGCGGCGGTGCATTTTTACGGTTCTCTTTTGATTCAAGATACACCTTCCATATATCTGTATTATCGGATGAAGTATCAAGATCCTCTGATTGTTCTCCCAAGTTTTTCCGGAATGCAGCATTTTCCAAAGGGACAAATTCTCTACACTTCTTGATGAGAGCATTACATTTATCAATATTTTGTAAAATTGCCTTAGTGTCAGTTGCATTTTCAAGGCGATTTTTTAAATCCTGAATCTTATCTTTTAAAGTCTTATAAACTATATACGGCGTTATCCTATGCTGGAAATAGAATGACTTTGCCTCTTGGTAACGAGCAGTGTCGTTTTGTTGGATTGCCCATAAATATAGGTTTTCAAGGGAGATAAGTACTTTTTCTTGTTTCTCAATGTCCACTAAGAAATTGTGATTTAGTCTAAAATCGTTTATTACAACTAAATTCATTCCTGGATCATTCGGTATCAACGAAAATGTATCATCTATATGCGGATCATTTTTGGCATCCCAGTCTGAAATTTCAACGATTGTGCGAAGTAAGGCAGCTGGAGCGTTTTTTGAATCAGATTGAAGGAAACTGTCTGTTAGCTCTCGAGTTTTTGGTAGCATCTTTTTTGGGAGTCGCCATAGGTAATCGTGAAGACCGGGTGGTAGTGCTGTTTCTCCATTGATGATTCCTTCTTCAATCTTTTCTTTGAAATAAAGGAGTAGCTGCTCTTGGGTTTCTTCATCTATTTCTGAAATACCGCTTTCAGATGAAAGCCCTTGGTTATATAATGAGTTGATAAAGGTGTACCAGAATTCTGTGGAGACGTATTCTTCACGCATATTTTCCTCCGTACATTATATTTGCGATGTTATATCATTTGTCATTTAGGACTAACAGAAATATGGTTAAAACATCTATCATTGGACAGAATGACTATTTGGTAATTAGAATATTTATAGTGAACTTTAGAATTAATAAAACACTCCACAACGGGCAAGGGGACCTCGCCCCTACGCTGGAAGGTTATGCATAAAAAAGAGACATTTTCATTTAGAAATTGTATTAGAATTCATAGTCGTAGATTTAACATTTAATCCTAATATACAGACAACCTAATAA
>CAZZBB010000004.1:0-7173 GCA_964652195.1 uncultured bacterium
AAATTAAAAGATCGTCACAGATCGTATATATTGCTACAATAGTTAATTCCATGGGGTTTCTCCAAATATTCTATAATGATAAACATTATAGAGAAAACCCATGGATATAAAAGCAGTTTATAGGTAGCAACTTAGGTTATAGTTACCAAACCTAAGATTAGTTAACATGACATTGAGAATCACATCATGATTAAGTTTTACGACAAAGAGGGTGTCACCGATTTTTAATACTCGGTAAAATAATCGCTGAAGTCATACCGGTATTACGCGAAGTTCTGACGAAAGAAAAAATGACATACATCATGCATCCTTCTAAATCTTGAACGTATTCGTGATATTAACAGTGCGAGGGTGGAATACATCTCGTCGACTCAGAAAGAATAGTAAATGTTTACTTCATCACTATTGGTGAGAAACTGTTTTATATAAGGAGATTATTATGTTTACCAGATTTGGTACATTACTGAAAATCGTTATCTTAGCTGTGTTAGCGTTTTCAGGAATCATTGATGCTGCAATCAGTGTTGATTCGGTTGGTCCCGATTCATCAAACGACAATTACACTTTTTGCAGGTTCTACACAATATTCTCGTGCGGAATTCAATGAACCTTTCGGTAAGGTTTACTGGTATGTGAGAGGTCCTGGTGAAACTGGATTTGGTACTTTAGTCTACACAGATTACGGGGACGGAGCTTCAGAAAGTTCCCAGTTTAGTCACACGTTTTCCAATGGCAGCACATCTGGGGAAGAATATGAGATTACGGCATACGTTTATCCTCTTTCAGATGCTGCTGATCAAAGGGTTGATTGGGACTCCTACACAGTGGGAGTATTTACACCGCTTGAAGAAGTTCTCATGGTACCTGACGAGCTCGCGATTACAGATGATATCAAGCTAAACGACAATTACGCGTTTAATGTTGATGTTTCGTCATCAGACAGTAACTATGTAATCAGATCAATGGAAGTGTATGTAGATGGGGACTTAAACACTTCACGTAGTTTTTCAGATGTTAGCAGTGCATCACTTTCTGCTGCTGGTTTCTTGAATTCAAATGGGAGTTCATCTTTTGATATTCTGGGAAAAATCAAGGTCGCAATAAACTCTAAATTCGCAAGAAGATTAACAGGTCAAGCAGCTCTTATTTATCATTTAGATGTATCATGGCGAGCTTTGCTTGTAGGTACAATTTATGGAGATTGTTGGTGTCCTAATGACAACACTAATTTAACCAATAGTCAGTCATATTACACATGTACTGATCCGAATACTACGTATGTTCACTTTAATGTGACGTTTGTAAAATGGAATGCTCCAAACGTATCCAATGCAAAGGGTTCGGATGGCACAACATCAAGCGGGAGATATTCATTTTCGACTATAATTCCACTTGCTCATGAAATTAACTTGACAATGAAAAGTGAGCATCTCCATAATCACGAATGTGCCGATGGTGTTATTAGAAAACGTCTCTGTAAATACAGTCAAACGAAGGCACTCGATAGTATTGGAAAGGTCTTTTTGAAAAGAATTCCTCTTGAGTGGGAACAGAAACGAGTAGATTTCAATCCTGTACCCCAAGTATACGATCCATGTGTTGCAATAAAAAAACACAAAAGACTTTAACCAAAATATGGTGGATTTCATACAATTGACCTTTTGATGACATAGCGTTGTATACGTACCTCTTGGTATAAGCATTTTCTCTTATACCAAGAGGTACGTAAAACTCAAGAAACTTACTGTTAATGGTCTATATTGTATTCAACAAAAATGTGTTCAATCTATTTCATTGGAGCATTGAAAATGCGTTATATAAATAAACTATTGATCTTCTTAGTAGTATTTATTGGGTTCATTCCAAGAGTAATTATTGCAAACGAAGTCGTCCAATATACAGGTCTCGTTCGCAAATCCCATATTTCTCCCAATGGCAGACTAAATGCCCTGATTGTGGAAGATAAATATCCTAATGGTTCTGAATATTCTCTCCAGCTGGTGGCATCGGCAGCAGATGGAGAATTTCAGTTAAATTCCTATTCTCTGACCCCACGATATGACGAATTCGTACTGCTACCTAATGGGGACATAGCCTTTATTGCCTTTAATACCACTTCTCATTATACTGTTCAAGTGTATGACCCGAAAAAGATTGTAATGAACACTCCATTAGAATATGAGAGTCGGAAAATAGAGCAACTCCAATTTACTAAAGACATGCATAGTTTCTGTTATTATAGTGATTTTGCAGCACATCCCTTGGCTTCATCAGTACAAAGGTTAGCAAGCCGGTTTAGAAAGAAGGGATGGTTGATTACTCATAAAGGGGACTTTGGGTTTACAAAGTCCGGGGGTCTGGTTTTTTCAAAGAAGGAGAAAGAAGCATTTACAGAATGGGCTCCCATTGTGAGACCTAAAAAACTACCACAAATATTTACCCAGCCAATACCTAAAATCAATTTAGAAACTCAGATACAATGGTCGTCTGATAACAGATACATCTATGTTTTAGATGAAACAGCATTATGGCGTTTATCCCCGGGATCTGTCTTTTTTCCAAGGTGGACACAGGTTATAATAAAACCGAATATTGCACGGTTTGAGATCTCACATGACGGGAAAACCGTACTATATGAAACACACAGGGATACCAGGACAAAAGCAACTTCTGAAGGTTTCCTTTTAGATCTTGGATTTGACAATGACTTATATAAGATAAAGGATCCATACGGATTGACCCGTGATATTTGGTTAGTAGATCTCACACCAATAAACATTGATATACCACCACATAGCCAGGAAGAACTTATATTGGCAGGTGGTCCTATCTGGGCGCTTGATGTATCACAAAAACTTGATTCTCGTAAAATCATACGAGGTTGGGGTGCTACTTTCAACCCAATTGGTGAAACGATAGAAGTTAGCACACTTGTTGGACATCGTGTGGTTAATATTAAGACATTAGAAAATAACGAACGACTGATCACAGGATATATCTACGACAAATAGTCTATGATTCTGTGTTAGTTCTTATGTAATATTCTCATGAAAATATCTAACGTCTTTGTGATAAAACGTAAATATATAAATGGTACACCCGATGGATAAAAAGAAAAAGGTACACCCGATCTTCAATAATCGATGGGAACCTATATTTTTGTTTATAGAATCGATTATTTTTTGTTCTATTTTCGGCTATATAAAAGGATTACTTTTTTCTATTATTTTCGCTATTGTAATTACCTTGGTGAAAGAGAGTGGTCTGATGACACGGATTGTTAGATTTGCAAAACGATTTCTCTTTCTAAAGAATAAAGATCATGGCAAAAGAACAAGGTACAGAGGAACTATGCATGAATAGGATAGCGAGTCTTGTCCATAAATAGGTTATATCAACTGTTTTACAGTACTAATAATGAGGTATTGAGGATTTGGTCGTAACACCACCTTATTGAAGCGATAGTCTTTTCCAAATGTATTTATGTGATTTTCCCCTCTTGTAGGAAATCTAATCAATAAATTAACTCCTATTGTACAACACTAATACACCCACACTATCTATAAGGATCCAGATCAATCCCTGGGTATGCTTGTGACAATCGATTCAATGCTTCCTCAGTATAGTATGCGTCACCTGGGGCAGGCCACCCTAATACACGTCTTACATCAGGAGTCGTCTTAGCAACAAAATTCATATATAATGGACTTGACCAGCCAGGAATAGGACGAGTCGTTTTACACCAACCATCGTTATCCGCGCGATGAAAATGATACCCCATCAAGGCACGTTGTTTGCTCTTATTTTCAAATGGTTGCGCAGCGTGAACTATATAACTTGATCGGTATGAAACACCACCTGCTTTACCAGCAACAGGTAGGAGTTCGGATATTTCCTCAAACTCGCGTAGATCAGGAATACTGAGACCACCCCCTCGACCCGGATATTTTTCCCATAATTGATCTAATTTATCCTGTGAACCCGGACAAACAAGCATGGGCGCACCATCTAAATCAATATCATGTAGAAAAATACTGGTGAGAATATAACCGTATCTTTCCCAGTCTGGGTGGGGAGGAAGCGGGGAATTAGTAGCGTTATCAATATGATACCCTTGCCATGGATGTTCACTATGCCGAGAATCGGTCAACCCCTCACGTAAAAAAATCTGTCCGTAACCAAGTCTAATCTCATCTGTTGCTAATAGCTGCCTTGCAATGTCCAAATAATCTACATTTTCAATCAAGTTATCTACCGCTTGTAGACCAGTAGGAAAATGGACTGCTTTACCAAATGGTCCAGCAAGCCGATCCATAGTGCCGTTCTTTTCGATTTCGCTCTTTAAGTCCTCTGACTTATCATTCCATTTTGACCTATACTCAGAATAAGTTAACCCGTCATAAGCATTCCTTTCAACTTCTTCTAATGCTGGGATTATCTCAGCATCTGAAAATACATTAGGAACTATGAGTATACCGTCCTGTTTCCATTTTGATAGTTGCTCTGCAGTCAATTTCATTGGATTCACCCCTTCTTATGAGATACTGTTTCCCATTTATCTTCCTGTATTATCTGATCCTCAGAATTGTCCTGAATAGTTTTCCACCAATCCTGATTATCCATATACCATTGAATTGTCTCTTCCATACCTTGTTCAAATGATATTGTAGGTTTCCAACCCAGCTCACTCTGTATCTTATCAGAATTTAACAGATATCTACAATCATGTCCCGGTCTGTCAGGTACATAGGTCTTTAAAGTTTGTGGTTTGTCTAATATATCCAATATATAATCACTAATCTCCTCGATACTCTTTTCTACCCCGCTACCAATATTATATGTTTCACCAACTTGTCCATTATGAATTACCGCAGCAATTGCGTGACAGTGATCAATAACATGTAACCATTCTCTGCGATTATGACTACTCCTATAAAGAGTCAACGGTTTATCTTGGATTGCATTTGTTGTGAATAGTGGAATCAGTTTCTCTGGATGTTGGTAAGGTCCGTAGTTATTTGAACAGTTTGAAATAGTAATAGGAACACCGAAACTATGGAAGTAAGAATTAACCAAATGATCTGCAGCTGCTTTAGAGGCATTATACGGTGTTTGGGGTTTATATGGTGCAGTTTCAGAAAATGAGTCTGAAGAATCCAGCGGTAATTCACCATATACCTCACATGTAGAAATATGGTGAAATCGAACTGCTTCACTCTCTTTAACGGCATCTAATAATACTTGTGTTCCCATTACATTTGTTTCAAAGAATTGACGAGGATTTAATATGGCACGACTATTATGCGATTCTGCTGCAAAATTCACGATCACATCCGGTTTTCGTCTCTTCAAAATGTTTGAAACCAAACCTGAATCAAGTATATCACCCTTAATAAAGGAGTATCTCTTAGGGTATGCTAAAGCAACATCTGTTAAATTCGACAAGTTTCCAGCATAGGTCAGTAGGTCAAGATTAATAACTATATCTTCAGAATACTCTCTAAGCCAGTATCTGATGAAATTTGTCCCAATAAATCCAGCACCACCTGCTACCAGTAATTTCATAGTTGTCCTTAGTTTTTCTAACCTAAGTTTTTAAACATTGAAACACCATCTATAATTAAAAACACTGATAGTTAACCAATATTTTGCGATAGAAACTTCATGATTGTTCTTTAAAGTTGAAACTTGGGTTGATCTAATACCATACAAATTGAAAATGTCGCATTTCCTCGATCTTACATTCTCTTCTCTTCTGTAGGCGGGATTCCGATCCCCGATCTTATATTTCTTACAGTCTCTTCTCTTCTGTGGGAGGGGATTCCGATCCCCGATTCTTACATTCTCTTTTCTTCTGTGGGAGGGGATTCCGATCCCCGATCTTACATTCTCTTCTCTTCTGTAGGCGGGGAATGCCAATAAGGTATTCATACCCGGGGAATGTCATTAAGACATTCATACCGTTGATTCCTTGATTTGGATTCCGATCCCCGATCTTATATTTTCTTATATTCTCTTTTTTCTGTGGGATTTGAATAGGTTTGTTCAACTCAGTTTTATCGCAGCCACACTTACAAAACTCGTTTTGACAAATTGCGCAACCGATCCATCAGAATGTCTTATAGTATCAATTATTAGTTTGATCTGTCAATGTAATTGTCTTGTGCAAAGTGTCATCGGTTTTCCAAAAACAATAATAATGATAGGATGTAGGAGATTGTTCACCAAAAGCGTCAATTTAGAGATTCTCCAATCATATTTGGGTGATTACTATTCCTATTGTAGGTTGGATTGAGGTACGAAACCCAACAATAGACGCTAACTCAGGATATAGTTGGAAAAATAAATTGAAGAAATATAAATAATCAGACATCACATATATGAAAAAGAGTTGACAGAATAGTAAACATACGTTACAATAACATTTAGAAAATCAGTATAATACTCATGCTAATATGTTTCATAAGATAATATAAACATATATACAGTAATACATATAACAATAATTCAACATATACTAAATCGACAATTAAGTATTAAGGCATACACTAAGGGAACACAATTAAGAGAACTTATTAAATATACTATAGTTTGGACAGTTTTAAGAATTAAACTAAAACTTGAAAGTCCATTCTTTATGTTTAGACACATCCCTCACTGCTGGGGTTTGGGATTTAATGTTAGATAGCGTTCAACAGACTGTTGCTTGATAAGAACTTATTAATTGATGAGTTAAGCCACAACATGAAACTTGCAGAAAAAGATGACTATTGACTAAATCCGTAGCACCAGCGGTGCGAAAGGTGTGTAGAAACGTAAATGCCACAAGAAACCGAGCCCCGACGAATGCCATACGCGCATTCGGCGTTGATTCGGTGCGAAAGGTGTATGTATACAGTCGTTAAAGAAATTACGGAAATTGTCCAAACTATAGTAAATATACAATAAGAGAAATAAATGATGAATATCTATAAAAACAATCCTAAATACAAACCAAATACAAAAAAGTATTTATGTCAAAAAATCTGCTTTATTATACAGGTAGGAATTGTCAAAATTCGTAAAGACACAAAAACACAAAATAACACATTTTGGAAATTCTTATAAAGTTAATTCAAAGTGGAGTAAAGTCAGTCTATGACAGAGGTTAGAGGGGTAATTTACACCAATTTC
>CAZZBB010000005.1:0-23806 GCA_964652195.1 uncultured bacterium
CCAAAACCGACTATTCCCTTGAAATAACATAAAGCCTCTTTTCAGGTTAGGAAGCCGCTGGAAACCGCACGGTTCCTAAAAACGATAACCAACTTTGGTGTACCAGAGCGCACCACCAAATCCATACGGACTATATTCGCCGAAAGGTCTACCAACGATTCTGGCAGGAAATTCTTTAATATCAAAGGGCACGTCAGGTCCCTCTGCTGAAGTAATATTATCCGGTTCAACATTGAGGACATTATTCACACCAATCGTGATGCCTAAGTTTTCGACGAGTGCATAACTCACTTCAAGATCCACTAAAAACGCGCTACTGTAGGTTTGTGCCCCAACAGCATTCTCGTACCATGGACCGTAGTAATTAACCCGTCCCAATACCCCCAAACTATCACCGATGCCTTGTGTCAGCGTTACATTGCCACGATGGCGCGGAACCCCTTCCTCTAATAGCCGAACCCGCGTGTCGTCAAGGATATCAGGATTGCGTTTGGTTATCGTGGTTTCCGTGTAGTTATAAGCGAGGCTCAGTGCCCCATCCAATATGGGTGCTGTGAGAATCACGTCAATCCCCTGAGTGCTTGTTTCAAATTCATTGGTAAAGAATCGGAATTCCTGTAAATTCCCTGCACTCGTAATGCCTTCAGCCACGAGCTGCTGAATCTGTGCTTCAGTAATATCCGTGCCTCGCTGGAAGTCTTTCGTCGGAGCTAACCGATCCTCCACCTTAATGTTGAAATAGTCAAAGGTAATACTTGCAGCGGCGTGGCTGATAACCGTTCCAACCGTGAAATTTTTTGACTTTTCTGGTTCAAGTGCCTTACCACCTACCAAACCTGCGGCAGCGTGCGTAGAAGGAATCGTTCCCTTATTGACTAAGGTATTGTTTTCACCGAATTCCGTTGTGACGTTAAAGGCATTCTGCTGCCCGGGTGTCGGTGCTCTGAAACCGGTGCTATAACTGCCCCGTACTCTGAGGTCAACAATCGGATCAAGCGAAAACAATTCTTTAAACGTATCGGCAATGCCATAGTTCGTGGCTATTTTATAGTTAATCGTACTGCCAAAATCATTGAAGTATTCACCACGGACAGCAGCACTAACCGTCCAAAAGTTCAAAGGTCTCAACTGGCTTTCCAAATAGCCTGCAAAGTTAGACCGGGTCCAGCTTCCTTCAGCAATATCACTGAAACCGGGGAATCCATTAGAGCCAGAACTAAATCCTTGACTTGCCAATGGACCAATTTCCCAAGACTCAATCTGTCCCTGCACAATCTCAAAAGTCTCTGTTCGATATTCCAGCCCCGAGGCGAGGAACAGCATGTCATGGAGCGGATAGGTCAGGTCGAGGTTAATGTTAGTATCCGCTTGAATGTAATCACCCGGATCAAATTCAGTCGGTGTGTCTGGTCCAAGTGAGGCATTGACGGTATTCCTGATAAAGAAATCGGAGGCGTGCCGTCCATAGGAAGCACTCAAATCCCAGCCTAAGTCTGCCGCGAGGGTTCCTTTCAGACCAACAAGGAGCGAAGCATCTTGGGTATTAGCACCGAAGCGGGGCGTAAATCCACCGGGAAAGAGTTTTTGAAATGTGAAAAGATTCGGGTCAGAGAAAACCTGTTGTAAGGCAACCGGATCAGGGACGTTGTTAGTTATCGGGATATCATCAGCATCATGAGGTGACAGTTCGGTAAACTCCTGCCCGGCATCCGCTGCTGCCGTCTTTCGGGCTTCCCAATCCGCCATTTCCGCTGTCAAACCTCGCAAATTCCCAACAAGCAAGGTTTCGCCATCATCATTACTAAACACAGCGGGTCGGGTATTTGGATTTCGGAAGTAGAACCCGCCTTCAACTTCTTTCTGTGCATAATTCGCATGACCGTAGAACTTAATGTCATTGGTCATACTTGCCCCGTAGTTTGCAAAAAGTTTGATGTCGTTTCTGATAATCGGATGTCCCCACGGTTGAGCGGGATCAGCGACATCTGTGTTTCCAGCACTAATAAGTGCGGCGGCATCATCTCGTTGGACAGAGCGATCTGTCTCATTCATGCCACCGTATTCTAAACTGAGATTCGTCCAGAGATCTTCTCGTCCGAAACCGATATTACCAGCAAGAGAATATGTGAGGCCATCGCCAGTTTGGAAAATACTGGGTTTAATTTCAAACGAACCGCCTTTATAACTGTCTTTGAGCTGCAGATTCAGGACACCTGCGATTGCATCGGAACCGTATTGTGCCGATGCGCCATCTCGTAGTACTTCCACCTGTTTCAGCGCGATAGAGGGGATAGGAGAGAGATCCGCCCCCTGTGCGCCATCAGACAATCCGTTTCCGAGCCAAGCAATCACGGAGGCGCGGTGACGTCGTTTACCATTAACGAGCAGTAACGTGTGATCTGGCGCTAATCCGCGTAGGTTTGCTGGACGGACGACAGTGGCTGCATCGGCAATGGGTTGGGCATTAACATTGTAAGATGGCACTAAGTTTCTCAACAGGTCTGGCAAATCCGTGCTTCCCTGTTTCACGAAATCATCACTGGGTAAAACATCAATCGGGACTGCAGATTCAAGAACCGAACGCGGTTTCGCACGCGTCCCGACCACAACTACACCCTCAAGCGTTATAACCTCTTGTTCAGATGTTGCATCGCTTGATTCCTCTTCAGTCTCTTGTGCTACCGCTATAGATGCGAAACTTATAAAAATAACTAAAACACCATGCATCAGAAGCAGTAACGTTTTAAAAGTAAGCCCGGCTTTCATAAATGCAGCTCCTTTACTTTTTAGGTAAAAAGACCCCTCATCTAAAGCACAACTTATATAAATTGAATAGGCGCGGTTTTTTGAAGATTAATTTTTAATTTGGTAATTCCTTGGTGAAGCCCGGTGCGGTTAGGAAACCGCACCTACCGGGCCTGGGGAAATGTGGAATTACCGAAATATTTTCTTAAACTTCATTCAACCGCGCTGTTTACGAAAAGCATATAGTACTTTTCAGGAGATAGGTTTTAGAAACTGTATCCGACTTTAGCATACCAGAACGCCCCATCAAAACCGAACGGACTGAACTGCCCGTATTTGTTGCCGACAGAACCAGCAGCATTCGGGTTTTCATCGGGATAGGTATTCAGGATATTTCTTCCACCGAGCGTGAGCGTCAATCCCGCCCCCACGGTGTAACTGGTTTCTAAGTCGAAAATAACCCTTCCAGTGTATTCTCCAGTGCCTTCTACATCTGGATTCTGTAAGTAATCTTCAGAATCGAACCAACCGCTGAAATAACTGGCGCGCCCGAGCACTCCCCACGCATCCGTTATGGAGTAAACGCCAGTCAGGCTGGCGCGGTGTGCGGGTAAATTCTCTTGCAGTTCCCTGATGCGATCCTCGTTCAGCGTGTCCGGGTTGTGATCGGTAACTGTGGTGTTCGTGAAGTTATACACGGCAATGACCGTACCGTTCGGTATTGGTGCCGTAACGACAGCATCAACACCTTGCGTTGTGGTACTGAAGTCATTGGTAAAGAACTGGAATGTTTCCAGATTCGCCGCGCTGGTTACACCTTCAGCGATGAGCTGCGCCTTCTGCGCGTCAGTCAATGCAAAGTGTTGTGACACCGATAACCGCTCTTTCAGGCGAATATCAAAAAAGTCCATCGTGAAATTTACGCCCAAAATATCGACGGTAAATCCACCTGTGAAGTTATTTGATTTTTCTGGGTCAAGCGAGTTATCTTCCTTGCCTGTCACAACATCAACAGCGGGGTTGGTGGAAGGAATTGTTCCTTTATTAACGAGATCACCCTTCGCAAAATCGTATTCAGTGGTAATGTTGAACGTATTTTGCTGCCCGGGTGTCGGTGCGCGGAACCCACTGCTATAACTTCCGCGTAAGCGCATCGTTTCCGTAACCTTGTAGTTTACAGCGGCTTTGTAGTTCAGAGTGCTACCGAAAAGCTCAAATTGTTCACCGCGCACAGCGAGCGCGATCAGGAGCGGATCAATCGGTCTGATTTCACTTTCCAGATACATCGCAACGTTGGAACGGTACCACTTGCCTGCTGCAACCGGGCTGAACCCCGAAAATCCATTGGAGGCAGCCGTGAAGCCTTGCGCTGCGAGGGGCCCGATCTGATGTGACTCGCGTTCGCCCTCTATGATTTCAAATCCTTCGTCCCGATATTCCAAACCAGAAGCGAGGAACACCATGTCGTTGAGCGGATAGGTTACATCAAAGTTGAGGTTATAATCCGTCTGGATATAGTCGCCCGGATCAAAATGGGTCGGTGTATCTGGACCGAGCGAAGCATTAACGGTATTGAAGATAAAGAAATCGGCATGGTTGCGTCCAAAAGAGCCGCTCAGATCCCAAGTTAAGTCGTTACCTAAGGTGTCTCCGAGCGCGGTGCCTTTCACGCCAATGACGACAGAACTATCCAACATGAATGCACCAAATCTTGGGGTGAATCCGCCTGGGAACATCTCTTGAAAATTGAATAGATTCGGGTCATTTTTAACGGCTTGCAACTTTTCGGGATCCGGAAGGTCATCGACTATTGGAATATCATCCGCATCGTGAGGTGAGAGTTCAGTGAACTCCTCTCCAGCAGCTTCGGCTGCATCCTTTCGGGCTTCCCAATCTGCCATCTCATCTGTCAAACCTCGCAAATCCCCGACGAGTAACGTATCATCCCTGCCGGTTGGGCTAAACACGCCATTACGAGTGTTTGGATTTCGGAAATAGAATCCACCTTCAACGCGTTTGCTTGCGTAGTTGGCATGCCCATAGAAATCGATGGTATCCGTGATGGTAGCACCGTAGTTGGCAAACAATTTGACATCATTCTCTATAATCGGCTGTCCCCAAATTTGCGCGGGGTCTTTCACTCTGAAATTGCCTGCGTTAATCAACCTTATGGCATCATTACGTTGGACAGACCGGATGGTAGGATCTGCGCCACCGTATTCAACACTGAGGCTTGTCCACGCGTTTGGATTCCCTAAACCGATGTTGCCAGCGAGCGCAAATTGTCTACCGTCGCCGAATTGGTAGATACCGGGTTTAAATTCAATCGAACCGCCATCATAATTGTCTTTTAATCGAAAATTCATCACACCAGCAATGGCATCAGAACCGTATTGTGCGGATGCGCCATCACGGAGGACCTCAACCTGTTGCAGAGCAATTGCGGGAATAGGTGCCAGGTCAGGTCCCTGTGAACCATCAGACAAACCGTTCCCGAGCCAGTGAATCACTGCGGCACGGTGGCGCCGTTTGCTATTGACGAGTACCAGTGTATGGTCTGGGGCGAGTCCCCGTAAATTCGCCGGACGGACCACTGTTGACGCATCACTAATCGGCTGCGTATTGACGTTATAAGATGGCACCAAAGTTCTCAGCAGATCCGGCAGATCCGCACCACCCTGTTTTTCAAAAGCCTCATTTGACACAATATCGATCGGTACCGCTGAATCCAAAACAGAACGAGGCTTAGCACGTGTACCAACGACAACTACACTTTCAAGTTCAGCAACACCTTCATTAGAGGCAGTTTCCATTGATTCCTCTCCTGCTTCTTCTTGTGCAATTGCAGTAGAAAAGTGAACTAATGAAACAGAAAAAGCAATAATGAGTGTAAGTAAAATCGTCTTAATAATTCGTTTTCCTTTCATAGAAGAATTAGACTCCTTAGGTAATTCCTTGAAGGTTGTTATAAGATTAACAATCATAAACGACTCAAGTTTAACTATTTGTTGTATAAACACTACATTTAGACATAAAATAGTAGTTTAAGTTTAATGAATTCTATGTTCAATTACAAAGGTAATTGATTCATACTTTAACCATCCTAACGAGAGTATAGCATAGTTTCACTTGAAATCAAGCGAAAAAACTGATATATTGATTATTATGTTATTCATATATCTGTGTATAGCAACCCTAACAGTGTTGGTAGGAGCTGGAATTGCCATCATATTTAAAGCAAGAGAATGGGAATTCCGTACAATATTCGGATTAACTGCAGGGGTTGTACTCGGTTTCGTATTAATATTGATGGTACACCAGATTATTGAATACAGGTATTGGGCAATTGTTATACTGTGGTCTGGATTTCTATTTATATGGTTATTAGAAAAAATAACATATTGGTTGGGAAAACAGCTTACAAAAGAAGAAAAAGATAAACAAAAAACTAACTGGCAAGTGAATATAACACTAATCGGTTTATCCATACATTCAATTGGAGACGGATTCAATCTAAGTGCTGCAGCTGAAGATAAGGAATTTGGTTTAGTTCTTGCTCTGGCAATTCTGTTCCATAGACTTCCCGTAGCCACTGTAATAGCAACCCCAATTCGGAACATATATGGAGGAGCGTCGACACTATTCAGACTTACTCCATTAATAATTGCACCATTTATAGGTGCGTACGTCGGTGAACAATTACTTGAAGGCATATTTCATGGTCTGATCGAATATATCACGGTATTTGCTGCAGGCACATTGCTCCATGTTGTAATGGATGGAATTCAAGGTGGTACCGTTAAATCTGATGGAAAGATCCACTATACTACAAAAATGGCTATTGTAATAGGATTAATTATTACACTGTGTGCTTACATTTTTATTCCAGGATTCGAACACGATCATGCACACTAATTTATTGTTAAGAAATTATTGGATAAGCTCGTTTATATACATTATCACACTATTTTGTATTATATTCTTATCTAATGATGTATACGCAAATGAAATACCAATTGTAATCTCAAACATTCCCCAAGCAACAATTCAAATCGGTGCTAAAGCTTCTGAGCAAGAACAATTTGCTGCCTCAGAAATACAAGCCTTCATACAAAAGGTTTCTGAAACCCGTCTTAATATACTTACCAACCAACAATCCACTGAAACGCCAACAGTAATTGTTTTAGGGACACCCACCACCAATCCCACCATTCGATCTCTTCAATCAGATGGAGATTTTGAAATTATCAATGAATTGGATGAAGAAGGATACCAGATAAAATCTATAGACCTTGGTACAGAAGTTGTAATTATAATATTTTCACCTACATCACGGGGTGTAATATATGGTGCCTATGGATTTATTGAAGCATGTATAACAGCATTAACTGGATTACATCCCGTTCATCCAGATTTACAGGTTAAACCTAATGATACACTGAGAATTCCATTTCTTGATGAGAGTTCTCAACCATTTTACCCAATACGAGCAGTCTTAGAGATTGATGATCCAAACTGGCTTTCTAGACACCGAGTGAATATGAGTGGTGGTGAGGGGGTTTGGACAGGTACAGGAATAGAGGATGGGTTTGGTACAGCATTTAAATACGTTGACACTGCTGAATTCTCGACACTTCAAGATGAACCTCGGAGCCAACGTTTAGAACGAATTGAATCTCTGCAAAATAGATTTAATGAATTAAAAACACGTGGCATAGACGTTTATCTTTTTATGTATTTGACGGGTGAACCAACGGAAGCCCTGATCGAAACCCGTCCCGATTTATTAGGACCTGAAGTTCTTTATGGTGCCTCTCGCAATGAAGTATCGTATCGTCCGTTTTGCTGGTCAAAACCAGAATTTCATACTTTAGCGAGAAAATTAACTAAAGAAATAATTAAAACCTATCCAAGTTTAGCTGGATTTCACCTGCGATCATGGGGGCATGAGACACGGGCATGTAATTGCCCAGAATGTGGAGATCGAACCCCACAAGGTCAAGCTAAACTATGGGATGTATACTTCTCTATTATTAAGGCAGCCCGAGAAGTACGGCCAAATTTTAAGTTTTATTTAAGCGGGTATGACAGTAGTTGGTTACAAGATCCTGATGGTAGGTATGCCAGACAATTACCAAAGGGTACGATTTTCTCACAGAAATGGGGGGCAGATGGTGAACCTGTCGTAGACCCTAATATCTCAATTGCACAAATGAATGCCCTCGGTGACATGGGGCATCAGTATATTGTCTTATCACATGATGTTGAGGAGGTAATGCCTTTTTGGATGCTTGAAAGCGATCTATTTGTCCAAGGTGTTCGAAAACTTGCTAACACCCCTGATGTTAACGGACTAAGTGGATTTACTATACAGGGGGCAACCCAAGGGTTAGGTTATCTTGACCGTCTTGTAAGTGCAGGTATAAATTGGAATATACAACTTGATTCACAACAATTAATGCATAATGAGTTAATTGCACGTTATGGAAATAAAGAATCAGCAGACCTTATAATGAATGCATTACGGATAAACAGTTGGACGTTGGCAAGTTATTTTTCGGACTATGCACATTCTCTTACAATAGGAGGCAGTTATGGTAGTGGTTCAGCAGGTCTGGCGACGCGTTTTTGGAATTTAATCGGTCCAAAGGCAATTGAAAATACACTCTTAATTCCTGAATTAAAAATTGCACAGACCGCAGTAAACCGTTTCACTGCATTATTAGCACCTCAGTTACGGGCTGCCAATGAAATGTCAGTAGCAAACGAAATCGCTTCCCCTGTAGATTTAGAAGCCTCACAGGATTTGATGGACGCAGTCCATCTGATGAGGATATGGGAATTACTATTCCAAAGTCGACAAAAACTGGTTGAAGCAATTGCACTTGGGTATGAAGTTAACACTGGTACTGCAATTAATGCGAAACTATCAAGTGCTGGTGAGTTTTCAAAATCCATACAACCTTTAATAAAACAAATTCATGAGTTTGTTCCGTTGTTCGGTTATTCACACCAGACAAATGAGTTTGAATTGGTGAAGACTCTACAACAAGAAGTGGAATGGCTTAACACTTATGATTACCGAACCTTACAACAGCATGATGAGAGTTTTTCTCCAGAAGAAACAGAATTCATTATCAGAGAAGTACATAATTATCCAAATCCTCTCAAAAGAGAAACGACTTTTACCTATATATTAAGCTTGGAAGCGGATGAAGTGCAGATTACGATATATACTACTTCAGGTCGACGTATTCAGGTATTGAAAGAGGTTTCTGCGAAAGAAGGATACAATGAAGTAGAATGGAACGCACAAGATGTAGAAGGGAACGCATTGGCAAATGGTGTTTATTTTTATAAAATTCGTGCTATGCTTGAGGACGATATTGTAGAGAGTATTCACAAGTTAGCAATCATTAGATAATTGTTATGAACTTGACTTTAACCCGCTACCTGTCAAAATTGATACTGTTAAATCTTCCTCACTAATAATTCCATCATACCTAAACTTATCATAAGCCTTAATTACCACAGCGGAAGTGGGTTCGACATATAATCCCTTATCTGCGAGTATCTTCATTCCTTCTACAATCTGGTTATCGTCAACTATGCTAAAAGCACCGTTTGTGTAGTCAATAGCCTCCATCAACATTCTTGTTCGAATTGGAAGTTCTGATGTAATCCCTTCTGCAAGCGTGGTAGCGGTTTGAATCATCCTTGAGATTGTAGTAGATCTATTTTGGTATGCATGATAAATCGGAGAGCAGGCAGTTGGTTGTACACCGAGTAATTGAGGTACAGATTGAATCTTACCCATCTGATACAGTTCCCGAAAACCGATATATAAGCCCAGATATATACTTCCAAATCCAACAGGACAGATAATATGTTTTGGAACACGTTCGCACAACTGTTCTGATATTTCGTAGGCTAAGGTTTTCATCCCTTCCAAGAAAAAGGGATGCCAATTGTGGGAAGCATAAGGTATGTTTTCTGCTGCTTGTTTTACCGCCTCGGTTGTTGCCATACGGTTGCCGGGGACAAGTTTTAAATTCGCACCGTATGCTGATATCTGTTTCAATTTGCTCTTAGATGTAGATTCTGGACAGAAAATGGTACATTTTATATTTGCCCTGGCACTATATGCTGCAATTGCTGCCCCCGCATTACCAGAAGAATCTTCAACTACCTCTGTAACCCCCAAGGATTTTAGATGGGATAATAAGATGGATGCCCCTCTATCTTTATATGAACCAGTTGGACATAGATAGTCTAACTTTACATAATGTTGGTGGTTATCCGAAGGGGTTAGTTCAACCAACGGTGTCATGCCTTCATCAAGTGTTACAAGGTCAGAATCGGTAGAAATTGGTAAATTCTGTCTATAACGCCATAGCGAATTTATGGATGAATCGTATTCAAACTTTTCGGTAGCGTCATATTTTAGATCAAGTGGAGAACCACAGTCACATTTGTACCGGAGAGGTGACAATTGGTAGGTATTTTGGCATTCGTGACATATATATTGCATATAGTGTTTATAGATTGGTGGATTGAAGGTTATAGAAATAGGTCTACTTGCGTATGATCATTTTCCGCGTCGCTGAAAAATCCTCTGAGGTGAGTGTGTAGAAGTAGACACCGCTGGCTACGGGTTCGTCAAAAGCATTTTTCCCATCCCAATATGCTGCTTTTTCACGACTTTGATAAAATCCTGCAGACTTATATCCATGTGAGAGTCGTCTTATTAGGGTTCCAGTAGCGTCGAAAATATCTATTGAGACCATTTCATTTTCTTTTATACGATAGGGTATCCAGGTTTCAGGATTGAATGGGTTAGGATAATTCTGTAGGAGTGCATTTCTTTTTGGCTTGCCAATCCCTTCAAGATTTATTGACATCAGAGCATTTTCAATATTTTGTTGTGAAACTATGAAACTATATGTTTCTGATACAATTTCTCCGATTGAATTAGTCACCATGACATCTATTCTATCTCCTACCTCTACAACATTATTGAATGATAGGTCCGCAGTAGCAGCAGCAAAATAATCATCTTCAATCTGAGTTGTAATAACTGTATTTGTCCGTGTGTTTCTAACGTTTACTAAATACCCATCCAAGTCTTGTGTTCCCTTCAAAGTCCCACTCACCATAAATGCCCAGGTATCCTTATAAGTAGGAATTGACGATTTATGGGGTGCTGCTGCATTCTTAGGAGGATATGTCCAGGATGCACCTACGAATATTAAACTACGTTTTCCAGGTACATGCACTATATACCCTTTTCCACCATCAATCTGGAATCCCTCGTTAGGAGCATTGGGTGTCCAACCCACGAATTTCTGTCTAACTGCATCAAGTTCTATAACGTATGTTGAACCGACCATACCGGCAAGTGATTTGGCATTTAATGGGGTTGGTGTTTTTAATGGTAAAGAGATTAGATTCAAACCTTTGTTAAGGTTCATCATAAAAACATGACTATATTTTTCAGCTTCTAACGGTTGAACAGGACTAATTATACATCCTTGTCTACGTCCATCTGGTAAATCATAATAGCCGACTATCTTTCCGTCATTATCAATATCCCGTAATACAGTTACAACACTACCTGGAAATCGAAGTTCGATTGGATCTTTATTCTGATGTAGAACATAGGATCGCTCAATATCATCAACTGCTTTAGCTCTGAATACTACCACACCATCATCATTGATTGCGTTAACAAAAAGATACTCAATATTCAATATTCCTGGAACACTAATGTTCTGATATGTACCATCTGGTTGATATATAAACCCGTGGTACATTTTATCCATATCTTCATAGCTACCGACGATTATTCCTGATGAATTAATATGGTCAACATAGGTAGCTGTCGCCATTGGTATATTAAACTCCATATCTCCTATAAAGCCAAAAACATTATTGTTTTCATCGAATATGTCACCAACTATCTGTCCTGATTCAGTAATTCCAAATGGTTGTGTTTGTGCAGCTGCCGGGAAGTCAAACACTTCCAACTCACCATTTTGGAGTATAACTCCATGACTCATGTCATTCTGATCATTATAAAAACCTACTGCTTGTCCAGAGTTGTTGAACCCGTAAAATACAGTTTGTTTGGAATCTGGTACATCGTATGTAGTGAATTCACCATTAATTAACGTAAATGCAACTACCTTTCCGTCTGAATTCTTTGTATTTCCTGCATAATGTCCATGGTCATTACTGGATGTTACTTCAAGAAAATCAACTCCCGGAACAGAGATATTCTCAAAAATATAACTATAGTCTGTATCTTCCAGATTTGACACATCGGAAATTGACACAGGTACGGGTGCTATTACATCTTGCGCGTTTGCATAGAATATGGAAAAGAATATAAAAACCAATGAGAGACTTGTTAATCTTATGTTCAAATTCATTATTTTACTCCTAACGATTTGTAACTTAGAGCTTATCTAAAATGTTATGATAGTATAGAATAACTGCAAAATCGTATAACCTATGTGTTTATCCACAGGTTGATAGGTAATATGAAAATTTGGACCAAACTCTCTTTACCTTAACACAAAGCCACAGAAGTGTCAATAACACTCCTGTGGCTTTGTGTGATTTCTATAAAGATTAGTCTTACTTTAGAATTACAAGTCTTCGGGTTTGTTTAAATGTTGGTGTCGTCAATTGGTAAAAATATACACCACTTGACACCTGTTCCCCGAGCACATTACGTCCATCCCAATATGCAGCACGATCACGGCTGTTATAGAACCCAGGGGATTGTATTCCAAGTGAAAGGGATCGAATCAACTTTCCGGTTGTGTCATAGATTGCTACCGATACTGGACTCTCCTCAGAAAGTTGAAACGGAATCCAAGTTTCCGGATTAAATGGATTCGGATAATTCTGTAAGAGTTGATTGTCTATGGGTTTACCGATACCATCAATATTTACAGATAACACCGCGTTAACCAAATCCTCAGGGGAGATTTTCAAACGAAGTGTTTGTGATTCTATATTTCCATCAGGGGCAATGACCCGTACTTCGATCACATCCCCAACATTTACGACGCTTTTTCGTGTTAGATCAGCAGTTGCAGCAGCGAAGTAAGCTCCCTCTACTTGGGTAGTAATCGTATTGTTAGTTCTTAAGTTATGTACAATGACCTTGTAACCGTCATAAGTAGTTTTTCCTACCAACTGACCACTTACAACAAACGCCCAAGTTTCTTGTGAGAATTGGATTGGTTTTGCAGATGGTGATGCAGCGCCGTCTGTAAGATTTGCCCATCGTGAACCCGTAAAAGCAAAATCTCGTGGTTGGGGTACATTGACAATATATCCCTGTCCACCATCAATTGAAAATCCATCGTTAGGAGCGTCTGGTGTCCATCCAATAAAACTTTGGCTTTTAGCGTCAAGGGCAATGACCATTGATGATCCAGTAATACCAGCAAGTGATTTTGCCGTCATCGGTGTTGGTGGTGCTAATGGTACAGACAACATGTTCAAACCCTTAGATAAAGTGAGATTGAAAGTATTTCCAAAAAATTCACTAACTGCTTTGGGAACAGGTCTTGCGATGAATCCGTGTATTCGACCATCCGCGGATTTATAATTTCCTACTATCGATCCATCCTGATTGATATTATATCCTTCAGTACTAACACTACCCGGATATTTCAATTCACTTAGACCATGCTGGAATGAACCGACATAAGTACGTGGTATATCGTCATATTTTTGAGCTCTCCCAACAAGAGTACCGACATCATTGATACCGTGGACAAAAAAGTATTCAAAAAGAGCAGCATTTTCAAGATCAATGGATAAGAACCTTCCACTTTCAGTAAGGGTGAAGGGATGATAAACACCATCTGCATCTACATAACTTCCTACCACACGTCCTTCAGCGTTTATAAAGTCAGTATATGTTTCTGGTGCATCTGGAAATTCAACTATATTCTCACCGGAAAAGCCACGACGTATTCCAGATTCATCTATAAAATTGCCCGTCAGTGCACCTGAAGCATCACTATAACCATATATGAATGTTTGAACTGCTCCTGGAAAATCGAATTCACGTAACTCACCATTCTCTAAAATTACACCATGAAATAGTCCGTCACTATCTTCGTAGTGTCCTGCAGCTTGCCCATTATTACCGAGTGCGTAGAAAAAAGTGTTCTGTGATTCAGGAAAATCGTAGGTCGAATATACACCATCAATGATTGTAAATCCAACAATTTTCTGACCGTCAGCACTAAGTGTATTTCCAGCGTAATCCTCAAAATCAGAACTGGCAGTCAACTCCAAGAAATCCACCCCTGGAATGTTGATACTTTCAAAAGTATAGTTGAATTCAGATTGGGGTACAACAGGTTCAACAGGAACAGGAATATCTGTTTCTGTAATGAGACGGGCGATGAAGCCATGCCTACGGCCATCCTCTGTGTCATAATGTCCAACTATTGAGCCATCCTGATTGATATTATAGCCTTCTGTACTAACACTACCCGGAACTTTAAAGTCCTTTAAACCTTCTCGAAATGTACCCACAAGAGTAATGGGGACATCATCCTTCAACTTTGCCCTGGCAACCATAGTTCCTGCATCGTTAATACCGTGAACAAAAAAGAAGTCCAATAAAGATGCTCTGGGTAGATCAATAGATACAAACCTACCAGTTGGAGTACGGATATAGGGGTGGAATATTCCATCCACATCTACATAACTACCAACCATTCCACCGCTGGCATTTACAAAATCAGCGTAAGTTTCTTTAGCTCCAGGGAATTCAACAATTTCGTCAGCAGAAAACCCGCGTCGAATACCAGATTCATCTATAAAATTGCCCGTCAATGCACCAGTAGAATCACTGATGCCGTATAGAAAAGTTTCAACAGCACCAGGAAAATCATATTGACGTAATTCACCATTTTCTAAAACTACACCATGGTAAAGTCCTTCAGAGTCCTGATAGTGTCCTGCAGCCTGTCCATTATTTCCGAGTGCATAGAAATGTGTATTCTGTGAACCGGGAAAATCGTAAGTTGTGAATACACCGTCAATAAGTGTAAATCCAACTATTTTCTCTCCATCAGCACTTCTTGTGTTCCCTGCGTAATCCTCAAAGTCGCTACTTGCTGTCAACTCTAAAAAATCTACACCTGGAACATCTATGGTCTCAAACGTATAATTTGAACTGGCTGATGGAACAACAGATTCAGTCGTTTCCTGTGCAGCAATATCCGTTAGGAAAAAGGAATTAAGGCACATAAACAACGTGAACATGTAAAACAAAAAACTGGTTTTAATCCGAGTATACATAAATAATTTCCTTTGAAATAAAAACAATATATCAGATACCCGCCCTAACAGATGATGTTTACGTTCATTAATTCGGTAAAAGCGTGGACTGAGTACCGTGGAATATTTAGATAGAGAATCTAAAAAGAATATAACTTTTTCTTAAAAAAGACAAGAGAAATCTCATTTTATTTATCAGGGTGTTACCGTTACACTGATAGCACCACTGTGACATTTATTCGTTTTATGGATAAATTTTACTTTATAATGACGAGTCGGCGTGTTTGCAGGAAAGCGGGTGCCGTCAATTGGTAAAAATAGATACCACTCGCTACGGGCTCCCCGGTGGCATTACGTCCATCCCAGTACGCAGCACGTTCCGGACTATTATAGAAGCCAGCGGATTGGAAACCGAGTGGAAGTGTCCGAACCAACCGACCACTTGTATCATAAATGGATACAGATATAGGACTGTCCTCAGAGAGTTGATACGGAATCCATGTCTCCGGGTTAAACGGATTCGGGTAGTTCTGTAACAGGAGATTCCGCGTTGGTTTACCGATTTCATCAAGCTTAAGGTGTAGAACCGCGTTGGCAAGATGCTCAGGGTTCACTTTAACCTTGAGGGTTTCTAATTCAATGTTCCCATCCGGTCCGATGACTCGTAATTCAACCAAATCTCCAACTTGAACGACACTCCGCCGCGCCAAGTCGGCAGTCGCAGCAGCAAAGTAATTGCCTTGCACGGAAGTGGTTATCGTGCTGTTTGTTCTCAGGTTACGGACGATGAGTTGGTATCCGTCAAATGTGGATCTACCTTCCAAGTGCCCAGTTACAACAAACGCCCAAGCCTCATTGGATGTCTCCGTGGATATTGCAGTTGGTGCTTCCGCGGCCTTGGTTTGGTTTGTCCATGGTGCACCAACAAAGGCGAAGTTTCGAGTTTGCGGGACGTTGACGATATAACCGTGTCCTCCTTCGATTGGAAACCCGTCATTGGGTGCTTCTGGCGTCCACGCGACAAACTGCTGACTTATTGGATCAAGTTTGATGATGGTTGTTGCCCCTGCCATAGCAACAAGTGACTTTGCGGTCATCGGTTTTGGGGGTGCCAATGGGACAGAAAGCATGTTCAACCCTTTCGACAGCGTAACGTTGTAGGCATTGCTGAAAGCATCGCTTTCTTCCTCGGTACCTGGTCTTGCAATAAATCCGTGTCTGCGTCCATCAGGGGAGTCATAGTGGCCAACAACAGAAGCGTCCTGATTGATATTGTACCCTTCCGTTGAAACGCTGCCTGGAACTTTCAATTCATGGAGTCCCCCAAGGAATGAACCGACATAAGTGCGTGTGACCTCACCTACCACTTTTCCTCGAGCAACAGAAATCTTTGTATCGGTTTGACCGTGCACAAAAAAGAATTCATAAGTTTCTTGGGTTGGAAGGTTGAAAGATACAAATCTGCCATCTCCAGCGCGTAGGTATGGCGTATATGTACCGTCGTCACCTACGTAGCTGCCGACCATACCTCCTGATGCATTTATAAAATCGGCGAATGTTTCCGCTGCTCCCGGATACTCAACGATAATGTCCCCTGTGAATCCACGACGTACGCCGGAAGCGTCTGTGAAATTTCCTGTGAGTACGCCGGTTGCATCAGAAATCCCATATATCTCCGTTTCAACAGATTCCGGAAAATCGTATTGGCGTAACTCTCCATTTTCTAAGACGATGCCGTGGTGTCGTCCCTCGCTATCCTCGTAATAGCCGGCAGCATTCCCATTATTACCGAGTGCATAGAAATAAGTATTGTGTGAACTGGGAAAATCATAGGTCTTAAAAACCCCATCAATGAGCGTAAAGGCGATATCTTTTTGACCATCAGCACTTTTGGTGTATCCTGCATAATCTTCAAAGTCAGAACTTGCTGTCAACGCTAAAAAATCTACCCCCGGCACATCAATATTTTCATAAGTATAGTTGAAACCACTGATTTGGAAAACGGGTTGCTCAATGACTTCAATTGGTTTTGCGGTAAACCCGTGTCTACGTCCATCATGTGTGTCATAGAACCCGACAACCGAGCCGTCCTGATTGATATTCCACCCCTCCGTGCTAACGCTGCCTGGAACCTTCAATTCCCGCAGTCCGTCAACAAATGTACCCAGATAAGTGCGTGTGACATCACCGAGCACTTTCCCTCGGGCAACCCTTGTCTTTGCATCGTTATAACCATGCACATAAAAGAATTCAAGATTTTCTGCGTTTGCGAGATCGAAAGCTATGTACCTGCCATCAGCGGAATATGCGTATTCTTGAAATATCCCGTCAGTATCTATGTAGCTGCCGAACAAATTACCTGCCGAGTTGACAAAATCAGCGAAAGTAGCTGTTGCACCAGGGAACTCAAGGATTATGTCTCCTGTAAATCCACGCGGAACACCCTCAGCATCTATCCAAGTACCCGTCAATACTCCCGTCGCGTCAGAAATCCCGTATATCTCTGTTTGCACAGCATTGGGGAAATCATATTGCCGCAACTCACCATTTTCTAAGATAATACCGTGGTGCAACCCCTCGCTATCCTCGTAGTAGCCCGCAGCGCGCCCATCATTACCAAGCGCATAGAAATACGTGCTTTGGGCACCAGGGAAATCGTAGGTTTTGAAAACGCCGTTAATGAGTGTAAAGGCAACCTCTTTTTCTCCATCCGCACTTTTTGTGTAGCCGGCATAATCCTCAAAATCGGAACTCGCCGTCAACGCTAAAAAATCTACACCCGGAACGTCAATCGTTTCAAAGGTATAGTTTTCACTGGCGGATCCGATACTGGGTCCATCGCCGACTTGTGCAGCTGTGCTAATTTGGAAAAAGGAATTGAGGCACATGAACAGTGTAAATGTATAAAATAAAAGAATAGTTCTAATATGAGTATGCATAATAAATACCTTTCTTAACGGAACATAAACTCCTATTAATGAATTTTGGACGTTTTAATGGAGTTTTTCAAACATTTTTGTTTTTTGTGTTTATCGAAATAACGGTCTTTAAATCTAATTTCCTTTTTCTACTCATTTTCGCATAACCTGTATTTTTAATGAAAAAGTAATATTACATTTATTCAATTTTAGTATATACATATATCCATAAAATGCAAGATAAAAGCCCATCTGTTTCCTTTTGTTATGTAGACATTACTTCCATTGATATGAAATTTGTCGTTCAACCATCCTTTGCAATCAAATTCTTATGAACGGGCTTTTAAATGTATAACCAATACTATTTAATAATTGATTCTTTATTATTGTGAAGCTATTCATCCCAAGGCAACGGCACACCAAGACGTTCACTTGCTGACCGAGCGGAATCCTGTTCCATTTCACCGTATCGAATACCCTCTTTACGGTGTTTCTCTACCCTTTCCTGTTCGATAGCACCCGGTAGCAAAGCTCTATCTGTCCCTGGCATTGGTTCATAAGTTTCGCGGACATCGCGTACTAATCGATCTACTTCAGCATGGAATATGTCGGAGGATACAATTGATTCAATATCTATAGCCAATACCATTCCACCGTGTCGTGCTCCATTCCATTTTGCTGCGTCTTCGGAAGCAGGTTCAGTAAACCCTGTCAATGCCCCACCAAGTAGACACGCTACAGCAGTATAACCGATACTTTTAAAGAAGGCTGCAGGGATCATTGACAATAGTTGGTCAAATTCCTCTCCACGTTGATAATCAGCCATAATACATGTTGCTGCGTCAAGTACAACCGGAGGTTCATTACCAGAAGGGATTGCAAAACAGATAGGAGGGTTCCCGTAATACCCGATTTGTGGTTTGGTATCACTATTTCCGGCATTACCATGGTTTTGATATCCTTGTACTGAAAATCCAATACAACCGGCTTCGTTACATATACGAGCATAATGTCCAGCAGATCCATAATGTCCAATGTAACGGACAAGTCCCATTCCGATGCCGACCTCTTTTGCTTTTGTAATTGCCTTTTCAGTTGCCCGAACCATAGGAAGGTAACCAAGCGTTCCGTTTCCATCAAGAACAACAGAGGTTGGTGATTCATTTATAACTGTTATATATGGGTTAGGATTAAGACTGCCATTTTCAAAACCACCACAATATCCGCTAAGAGTTCGTGTGCCATGACTACGAACACCACGTAGATCAGAATTAACCAGTAAACGACTGATTAAGGCAGCATGGTCATGAGATATACCAGCCTTTTCGAAACAGGTTGTAGAGAAGTTGAGGAGCCGTTCTTCATCCACACGGATAAATTTTTCTGGGGGTCTATTCATTTCACTCTCCTATATTTGATTGTTTTAATAGCAATTATGGGTCTATCTGTTGATAGAAAACTTTCTGACCATCTTTGATGGTGAATATCACCGCACTCTTTGTTGGATGACGGTTTTCATTATAGCTTTTAATACTTGTTGCCCCAACATAATTCTCTGTGACGGCGAGTTGGTCGCGTATTGCCTCAGCATCCAAACTTCCGGCACGTATTACCGCCTCAAAGAGTAATTTGACTGCATCGTAACTTACTGCAACACCACCTGTTGGTGTAGAATCATATATTGATTCATAAGTATTCACAAATGCTCGTGCATTTGGTTCATTTGTTTCTGGTGAAAAGTGTCCACTGAAGTAGCTACCCTCAATTTCAGCATTTTCATCCTCAAACAATAGTACACTGTCCCAGGAATCGGCACCGAGGAAAACAGTGGGTTCACCTTGTGCATTTAACAACGGAAATTCACGAGCTTGTTCAGTGATATAGGCAATGTCTTGAACGAAACCTGCTGTAAAAAGTGCATCAGGTTTCTTATCAGCGATTTGCGTTAATATTTCGGTAAAATCTTCTGTCCCATCTTCAAAGAAAACATGGGCAACCACATCTCCACCCAGACTGTTAAAATTGGATAAGAAGAAGTTTGAAATGCCTTCTGTATATAGATCACCGCTCCGTGTGATAATTGCAGCTGTTGTAAGTCCTAATTCCATTTTAGCAAAATTTGCCATTACAGCTCCTTGAAAACTATCGGTGAAGGATGCCATGAAGACAAAGTCTCCTGCTTGTGTTACGTTTGGGTTGGTCGCCGTTGTTGTTACCATGGGTATTCGGTGTTCTTGTGCAATAGGTCCGACAACAGCGGCATGGGAAGAACGGTTTGGACCAATCAGAGCAATAACATCATCATTTAGAATCAAAGATTCTACGAGTTTTACAGATACATCAAGATCTGCTTCTTTATTGATATGACCGATTAATTCAACAGGCATTCCCAAAAGTCCACCTTGTTCGTTGATCTCAGTCACAGCCAACTCCGCTCCGTTTGGGTAGGTAACGCGTTGTCCGGCAACAAGAAAACCAATTTTTACAGTTGGTTCAGCTTTCGGTGTAAGCACTTCTTTTACATTATTACAACCTATTAGAGTTAATACCAATAGACTAAAACAGAGTGTAATTACTATTTTTTTCATAAATGTGATTCCTTTGATAGATATTCCTTATAACATATCTCATAAATCAGATATTTGGCGATACTTCGATCTTGCCATTTGCAAAATATTGAAACAACGGGCGGGGAGACCCGCCCCTACGAAGAGAAATTATATTGGTACGAACAATTTGTATTTATGAGATACACTTTAGTTATATGACTGATAATCTGATAATATACACCTAAATCATTTGTAGTATTCATGTGTATGAGTATATAAGTACTGCTTAATAAAATAGTTGTATGAATATGCAATTATTATCATACCAAAAATCTGAAGCGATTCAACTATACGAACTTCTACTATGTCTAAAATCCCTTTTCTAAGTATTAGTAATCTGTTACAATAACATGTAATGGTGTTTGATGTATTATGTAACCTTATTACATATTAAATGGATACATAAACAGTTATGACAACAATTACAATTATCATAAACATCTCAAATATGCAAGTATAGTTTTACGATAGGAACGTTATGCAGACTCTAATCACAGTGATTGGGCGTGGTCATTCTGGAACTCGTGCTATTTCACATACCCTATATGCAAGTGGGGTGTATATGGGGAATCAACTAAATCCTTCAGGTGATAAGATTCCACCCCATGACTTGTACGATGCGTGTCGTGTCTTATCTAAGTATGTCGAATGGGAGGGGGACTTGTCATGGAATTTTGACCCGTTATTTACGATGCCAATTGACCCTAAATTTGAAGAACTAATCAATACCTATTTATCGGATGTATTGAATGATACATCCGTGAATAGAGGTTGGAAGATACCTGAAACGACACTAATCTATCCTTGGATAATACGTATGTTTCCTGATATACGATATATACATTGGATACGCGATCCGAGAGATTGTATTCTGGGAAGTCATAAGACTGATAATTTAATGGATTTTGGTATTGAATATTCATTCACTGATGATATTTATGAACGACGCGCCATCTCTTGGTATTATCAATATGAACTGATGAAAGCAACACCGAAACCTAAACATCTTATACAGATCCGTTTTGAAGATTTTGTGTTAAAGCAAGAGGAAACCCTTGAACTTCTTGAGGATTTCTTAGGATTTGCATTGGGACGGATTATTGTCAGACCTGAAGCAGTATACAGATGGAAGAGAATGGATCAACCTTGTCCACTTCCGTTTAACTTTTTACGTGAAGCGATTATTGAAAATGATTATGCGTTAGATATATCTTCTTGATAAACTACAACCAAAGAGGAGTCATTATGCCAAAAGATGGAAAATACCAAGTTGGACTGGTAGGTACAGGTGGAATAGCCCGTGCTCATGGGGATGGATGTAAACATGCCCCAAGTGCCGAATTAGCAGCTGTTCATGATGTTTCTGAAGGTGCATTAAAAGGGTTTGGTGAACAGTTTAATGTTGACGAGGAGCATCGTTATCTTTCATTAGATGATATGTTGGAATCTGAAGATTTAGATATTGCTGTTATCTGTACTTGGGGAGCATTTCACGCTGAAGTTGGAATCCAGATTGCAGAATCTAAGCAAGTTAAAGCGATTCTGTGTGAAAAACCGTTTACATCTACTGCTGCGGAGGCAGAAGCTTTTGTTGGCGCTGCACAGGATAATGGAATACTTGTTGCGGAGGCATTTAAATTCCGGCACCATCCGATGCACCAAAAGGCTAAGGAATTGGTAGAAACAGGTACAATAGGTGAGTTGAAGACTATTCGTAGTACATTCTGTACTGGTGGCGGTGGTGGTGGTCCTGAGTCACGTAAACCGAGTGCGAATTGGCGTTTTAACAAGGCAAAAGGTGGTGGTAGTATCTATGATTTAGCATGTTATAATATCCATCATGCGCGTTTTATGTTTGATGCTGAACCCCTCAGGGTGTCTGGTGCATCCCAGGCTGGTTTAGAAGTTGATGATGCATCCTATCTACTCTTAGTTTTTCCAGATGAACGTACCGCACAAATTTCCACAGGTTTTAATTGTGCTGGTGGACAATATGCTGAAATGGCTGGTTTAGGAGGAATGCTTCGGATTGATGCTGCTTGGAATAATGGGGGTTCGCCGGTAAATATCGTGGTACAGAATAGGGATGGACGTCAAGTAATTGATATTGATCCTTGTAATCAGTTTGCTGCACAACTTGAACATATGTGTGAATGTTTGGAGACAGGTAAACCGCATCGAATTTCCCCTGAAAGTTGTGTGAATCAGATGCGGGTGATTGATGCAGCATTTGAAGCTATGGCGACTGGTACAACAGTTGAATTAGGGTGATAACTTTTAAATTTAATTAGGGTAAATATAAATAGGGGCGGGATGAATCCCGCCCCTATGTTGTGAAAATCAGTGAATTTTCTTGGCTGAAATTAGGGTTCAACAATGCAGATTTATTCTAACACAAAAGCACTCACATTTGACTTATTCGGAACCATTCTGGATTTAGGTAGGAGTCTTACACCGTTTATTAACGAGTCATTAACCATACATAATGTGAACAATGTAACCGTAGATGAATTCTGGGAACAGTGGCGTTATCGGCAAAGGATAGAACAGTATCAAGACACGATTATGATGCTTGGACATAGTGGGTATCTTGAGACTGTTCGTCGTGCATTACACTATACACTTAGACGAAATGGAATTGATGCAACACCAGAAATAGTTGATGAGTTTATGTTGGGGTGGCAACAATTGACACCTTTTCCAGAGGTGTTATCTGCACTTAGTCGCTTAAAAACTAAATATCAATTGGTTGTTCTATCAAATGGCGATCCAGAATTCTTAGAATATCTCGTGAGACATAGGGTCGAATGGGTGTTTGATGATGTTATCTCTGTTACATCATTCGGATCTTTTAAACCCCATCCTTGTGTTTATCGTGGTGCCGCAGGGAAGTTGGAACTTGAGGTAAATGAATGTATGATGGTATCTGCGAATTCGTTTGATATCATGGGTGCGCGGGCGTGTGGTTTTCGCGGCACGTATGTGAATCGATACAAGTTGCCGTACGAAGATACACAGTTTCAACCTGATATAACAGTTGGTGATTTTACCGAATTGGCAGATGCTCTCTTATAACTCCTATAGTTTGGACAGTTTTCGTATTTTCTTTAACAACTGTATACATACACCTTTCGCACCGCTGGTGCTCGGTTACTTGTGGCATTGACGTTTCTACACACCTTTCGCACCGCTGGTGCTACCGATTTAGTCAAGAGTAAT
>CAZZBB010000006.1:0-32600 GCA_964652195.1 uncultured bacterium
TTGGAATTATCAAAATCAGCAAGGACAACAAAAACACAAAATTACACTTTTTGAAAATTCTTATAAAGTTAATTCAAAGTGGAGTAAAGTCAGTCTATGACAGAGGTTAGAGGGGTAATTTACACCAATTTCAATGTCACACAATGTGTCAAAAAGTGTAACTTTTTTCACTTTTTAGACGCATGGAGAAATTCAACATATTCACGATTTATCATCATGGTATTTAGGATTAAAGGTCTGTTTTTGCACCCTATTAGGTTGTCCGTATATTAGGATTAAAAGTTAAATCTACGACTATGAGTTCTAATACTATTTCTAAATGAAAATTTCTCTTTTTATGCACAACCTTTAGATTGTGCAGTATGAGATGACATCCAAATAAACCTGTAATGCAAATAAACCTGTAATGCAACATCATTCTTAGATTGGTATAACATCTATAAACTACAATGTATCATATCAATAAGTCAATATATAACACAATAATGGAATAACTATGAAAACAGAAAAATTTGGTAACACAGAATTAACTATTTCAGAAATAGGAATGGGGACATGGGAACTTGGTGGACGGGAATGGGGAGATATTGATGAGCAAGATGCAGTGGATCTGCTCCTTTATGCTTATGAGAACGGTGTCACCTTCTACGATACCGCTGACCAATACGGTGGTGGACGATCTGAACGGTTGTTAGGTGATGCTTTTTCAGATTTAAAAGACCAAGTAGTCATTGCTACAAAACTGGGGTATGAATTGGATTCTGATGGTTGGATGAGTCAAGGCGATAAAGTTCCATCCTATAATGCTTCCCGCTGTTATATTCGTCAGGCTGTTGAAGGAAGTCTAACCCGTCTTAATAGGGATACAATTGATGTATACCAATTCCATGCGCCTCCTCCATTAGAGATATGGGATGAAGCATTTGAAACAATGGAGGATTTGAAATCAGAAGGAAAAATCCGGTATTATGGATTATGTCTTGGAAATGAGGAACAAGCTTTGAAGGCAATTTCTGAAACTGGTATTTCATCACTTATGTTAACTTATAATCTATTAAACCAAGAAATGGCAAAGACGGTATTACCCACTGCAGTAGAGAAGGGAATTGCAGTTGTTGCACGGCAACCGCTATCATCAGGATTACTCTCAGGAATGATCACTACTGATACTAAGTTTGCTGATAATGATTACCGCAAGAATTGGACGCACGAGAAATTACTGTCTGATTTGGAAAGAGTTGAGGAGGTTAAGTCTGTGTTAGGTAACAATTCGGTTTGGAGTTTACCACAGGCAGCCCTCAAATTCATTTTGGCACATCCAGCGATCTGTTGTGTTATACCTGGTATGATGACAAAATCTCAAATTGACAGTGGGGTTACAACTTCTTCACTACCCCATCTGACCGAAAATATGCTAAAGAAATTACAGGATAATTATTGATAAACAACCATACTGAAATATGTAATTACCCTTTATATCCAATCGATTTTCAAAATTTCTTCATTATAATAAACCAGTAAAAATAATGTCAGGAGATTTCAAAGTTCCATCTTATGAATCATTTTATTATTCTCTAACAGATTTCTATACTGTTGTTTATATATACGAATCGTTCATACCAATATATACCCTCTTCGAAGAAATGGGTCTCCCATCCTATATTTCAAAATATGTGACAGGGAATAAATAGAACGCTAAGAATATATGATTTACGAGATACCTCTACATTTTATGGTCGTAACAGGATAAAACTTATATATCATTACATTTCTTTTATCGAATTCACCTTATAAATTCGGTTTGAAAATTGTGTTGACATTTTTTTGTACTTTTGAGATAATACAACAATTAAAGCTCAGGTATTCAGGAGTATTATTGAAACATATTTCCAGTGTGGTGTTTACCTTTATGAAATACAATCGTAACCACATTTATTCTGAAGTACATAATTAGAAAACTATTGTCATAATGAATGTATATTAAGACAACTATTGTTAGAGAGTGTTCTTGTTTTTCTGAGTATATTGTACTTTCCAGAATGATACTTGAGTATAGAATCTAATAGAGGAAAGTAGAATGTTTAAAAATGTATATAGAATTGGGTTCATCTCCCTCATGTGTATGTCATTGATGGTACTCACAGCCGATGCTCAGGATAAGATAACGGGTCCATGGATGTGGATGATAGCTCAGTTTCCTGCTGGTACAGGTGGAGCTGCTGTAACCGACCAAGACGGTCTTGATGAACAGTCAAACGGAAAGGTTACAGAAGAAGATATTGCGAAAAATGGTATTACTAATAAGTACTTAAAAGTAGAATATAAAGATGATTTTGAATGGACTGAAGGCGAAATCGCCCCAACAGGTGGGAACAACCTTAATGATATGTTGGGACGGATTGGATTAGGACCTGGTGGTGATCTTAACGATTACTGTTCATATTCAGTAATTAATGTTAAATCCAGTAAAGCACTCAATGGTGTAACTGGACGTGCAGGTAGTGATGATTCAATAAAAATATGGCTCAATGGAGAAGTTGTCCATAAGAACGCTGTAAACCGTGGGGCAGGTGATTTTCAGGATACATTTAAAGTTGATATTAAAAGAGGCAGCAATGTCTTAGTGGTGAAAGTATGTGAACGAGGCGGCGGTTGGAGCATGTTCGTTGGTTTCGACGCTGACCTTGATTACAACCTTAATTTCGCTGGTCTCCCTGTTGAACCTGAAGCAAAGTTGACTACACAATGGGGATTAGTTAAGAAGTCATATTAATTGAAACATGTTTTAAAAAATATTGTTAATTATATTGATAAGGTACATTTTAAGTACTTGATAAATTATAGGAATTATAGTATAAAAGTTATACTATAAAAAACCGCGTTGGATTGTTAAGTTTCTGGTATTACAATGGTGATACAAGATATCATGTAACCTAATCTGTTAATACTTACAATGCAACTGATCTAAGAAATATACATTTCGGAGGATTTCCATGTATAAGAAGTTACTTACAATAGGTTTAGCTTTTCTCATAACATTTTCTCTCTTGACAATTGTGCAAACTGCTGATGCTCAAGATAAAATTACCGGTCCTTGGCTTTGGATGATTGCCCCAACTGACGCTAATCAGGGCGGTGCCGCTTCGACTGATGTAGATTCGCTATCAGCAGCAAGTGATGGTGCTGTTACTGAAGCTATGGTAGCCGCAAACGGTGCAAATGAAGGTGATAAAGTCGGTGATCATGAATGGACACTTGGCGAAATTGCTGCCACTGGTGGAAATAATGTCAATGATGCCGTTACTGCTATTGGTTTTGGTGAAGGTGATATTAACGACCATTCATCCTATGCATTAATCACACTTGAATCTGCCTCTGATCAGAACGAAGTTGATATGAGAGTCGGGAGTGATGATTCAATTAAAGTTTGGCTGAACGGTGAAGAAGTATTCAAAAATGCTGTTAACCGAGGTGCTGGTGATTTTCAAGATACTTTTCAAGTCAATATCAAAACTGGTGACAATCTTCTATTGGTGAAAGTCGGTGAACGTGGTGGTGGATGGAGTATGTTTGTCGGTGTTGATGCTGATGTGACAGCCGTCTATAAAGCTCCGCCTCCTCCAATTGTTCATATTCAAGGTGAATATCTCTGGATGATCGCCCCAACCGAAAGTGGTCAAGGTGGTCAGGCATCAACTGATATTGATTCACTTGCTGTTGCCAGTGACGATGAAGTAACTGAAGAGATGGTCGCAAAGAATGGTGCTGCAGAAGGTGATAGCGTCGGTGATTACGATTGGACACTGGCAGAATTACCTGAGAATGGTGATATCAATGCTATGCTTGTTGCCGCAGGGGTAACAGAGGCTACTGATTTCAACGATGTTTCATCATACGCTCTCATTACACTCGTCTCTGCTGAAGCAGTTGAAGGCGCAATGATGGGTGTTAGCAGTGATGATTCTGTCAAAGTTTGGTTAAACGGTGAGGTCGTTCATACGAATGCTGTCAACCGTGGACGCGGTGGCGCTGGAAGTTTCCAAGACACATTCTCAGTTAACCTTGTAAAAGGTGATAACCTTCTACTCATCAAAGTTAGTGAACGTGGTGGTGGATGGGGAATGTTTGCAGGAATTAATGCAGATGTAGAAACTACCTACAGAGCACCTGAAGTCGGTACTGCTGTTGAAGCTGCTGGAAAACTTGTTACCACATGGGGCAACTTGAAAAGCAAAAAGTAACCATATTTTCGTATTTTGAATATAAAAGAATAAAGGGTAGTGCCGAGTCGCTACCCTTTATTCTTTTAATGATTACTTAAGTATTTCCATCAATTCTTTAAATACTGACAATGATTCCCAAAATCCATCCTCACGAGTACCATTCTCTGGTGTATACACACTTTCAAATGAGATTGTTCCTTCATATCCATCCTTTTTCAATGCAGCTAAGATCGGCATATAGAACTGTTTCATCTGTCCTCTTCCCATTGCACAGAAATCAAATGTCGCTGCCGGTAGATTCACAATGCCATCCTTAAGGTGAATATGTGCAATATGTTCTCGAATTATCTCATACCCATCTGGATATGGAATCTCAGTACAATAAAGTGAACTACACGGATCCCATAAAACCTTAAGATGCTCAGCATCCAATTCATCAATCAACTTTCTGGCAAGGAATGCGGAGGTAATGTTCCCTGAAATCGCTGTTTCTATGACCAAAGTAATATCCGCATCATCAGCCATCCGTAATGGTTCATCTAACCGATTTAAGAGTGTTGACCATGCACCATCAGATATTATCGGTTCAGCACCAAATAGAACCATCTCTTTCTTAAAACTAAAGATACGAACAAGTTTTGTATTGAGTTCTTGAGCAATTTCTATACAGCGTCGTAAGGTGTCAAGTTGATCACGAAAGACTGTTGAGGAAATGGATGTATCTAATGGAATACCTGAAAGATTGTGATGTGAAATACATGATACCTTTAATTTCCGTTCTTTAATCAGTCCTTTGACCCGATTAACTTCTGAATCTGTTAGTTCACCAACCTGCTTATCCCATAAATACTGTAATTCAACATACCCTAAACCTGTTTCAACCATAGTATCAAGGGCATATTCAAAATCTCTACTAATTCCATCAGTAATGACTCCTATTTTCGGTAAGTTATCCACACCAGAATCATCCTGTATAACTGTATTCATTATTTTTCCTTTCCATGACTCTACCTTACTCAGTCTTTTTAACTTCAATTCCTGCGATATTTTCAAGTATTTTAATTATAGTCCAATTATCCTCATCAGGATTCACTGCTTTTCCTGCCTGAAACAGTTCAAAAGCTGCACCCGTGGTAAATAATGGGACACCACATTCGTTTGCCATACTTTTAGCAAGACTCAAATCTTTGTACATCGTACCAATATTGCTCTGCCCCTTAAAGTTCCTTTCTAAAATGTTCTCTGAAGTATCTCTGAACAGGAAATTTCCTACGACACTTGTACAAACTACCTCACGAAGTATTTCAGGTTTAACCCCTGCTTTAACCGCCAAGGTTAGAGATTCAAATATACCAGCGTAACTGCAACCTATCAGTACTGCCAGTGCAGATTTTACCGTTTGTCCCATGCCAATTTCTTCTCCAACATGATATATATCCTTACCAACAGCTTCAAGTACGGGTAGAGTAGTATCATAGGTCTTCTTATCCGTCGCCACCATCATCGTAAGAGTTCCATTCGCAGCTCCTGGTGCCCCTCCACTAACAGGTGAGTCTACAAGATGGATACCTTTCTCTGCCAATAATTCTGATACCTCTATAACTTGAGAACGACCTATAGTGGCAGTACAAATTACTGTACCCCCTGGTCCTAATCCCGCTATTAACCCTTTATCAGAGAGCAATGCCTCTTTTACCTGATCAACATTAAGTACCATTATGAAAACGAAATCAGCAGATTCACCTACTTCTTTCGGTGTAGTAGCTGCATAAGCACCTAATTGAGATAGTTCTTTAAGAGGTTCAGCCCTTAAATCGTAAACAGTCAGTTCGTGGTCACTTTTCAGGATATTCTTAGCCATTCCCATCCCCATGTTACCCACACCAATAAGACCCACTTTCGCCATACTTCCCTCCTGAATTATATCCAATAGTTTAAGTTCGGTTTCATAAAACAACTTAATTATTATAAAACAGACCTTAGTTGCAGTCAACATGACCTTCTTTTTACCGTAACTTACGTAATCCAGTTCAGATTATTTACATAGGTTAATACCACAAGATGAGTTAGGACATCTTCTATTGATTTTCTGTTCTTTTCTTTACTGCCAAAAGACGGGTCATTGTATTATCTTGCGAATTGGATGAGATTATCAGAGGAGGATTGGAATTTACAGACTCCTCTTGTCTTGAATCAGTTTCTGCTCGAATAGGAATAATGCCTTCAGGTATTGTCTTCACAGTAGTCTTTTTCTGTGCCAATACCGATAGTGTCTCAGGAATTTGATCAGATTTACTACGGAATTGTGCTCGTAGATCATTGATGTAACCACTTGCTATACTAAAACGTCGGAATATCATTTCCAATGTAAACAAAATGACTGCAATAATCATTAATCCAACGTAAAATGGCTTTTTGGTTTCTATTGGAACCCCGGAAGATGCTGTAATCTGAGATATTGTAGGTTCAAAGATACCACCAGTCTCTTCGGAAAGAATCTTTAGCAAGGAAGTATTAGTTTCAAAATTCGCATATTCCACGGGATATGACATAGTAATGGACTTTGTTATCTTATTCTCATCACCTTCTTGTTTTGCTGTTACAATATAAGATCCGACATCTGTGATTTGGAATTCACCTTGATACCGTTTTAAGTTGACTTGCTTCATTTCAACTATCTGATTTTTGTGATGTGGTCCAGCTACATGCACCGTAAAAGTCTTATCAGATGATGAATTAGTTTCAATCATGATTTCACCATTCCCATTTCTATTAGAAACGATAAGATCATACGCTGCATTTACATCTGTGGTTGGTAGTGTCGAGTTGATTACTTGATTCCAGAACTTACCAAAATTTGACCATTGAATCCAATTTTTACTCCATGCTGATTTCACATCTGATGTCCAAGCAATTGTGTTCCCAAAACCGTAATTCCACCCAACAAGAATCGGTTCATTCTGATGAGATGTTATATATACTTGTGCCAATGGTTTTTCAGCTGTTGAGACATACCCATAAAGTAAAGGAAATGTTGAAATTCCATCAAAGAACTGAGCCTGCGGACTTGTTATCACTGGTTGGAATTCTTCTTGAACAATATAATCTTGCGTGTCTCGAACTGCCTCCATCAATACGTTTGGTAATTCATGGATATTGTCAACATACACATATTCTCCATCACCACTATTAGCAACATTTTCAAGTAATTCTCTGACTGCATCACCAATCGCTATAGCGGTAATTCCAATTCCTACATCACCACAATCCTTTGCCTGTTGCAGAATATCCTTCTGTTGTTCATTCGATTTCCCATCCGAAAGTAAGATAATGTGTTTTCGCTCTGCATCAGACGAAATTAAATATATCTTAGCTTGTTCAATCACAGCTGCTATTTTATTTGTTCCACCTGTAGGTTTTAACCCTCCAACAGTATATATTAATTCCTCATGATTAGTTGTTAATGGAGAAATGTTCCGCAGTTCCACATCAAATCCGATTACCGAAGCCTGATCCTCACTCTCCAAATTGCGAATTCCCGCTCGAATTGCTTCAATAGCAAGTTCGATCTTTTTCTGTGAACCGACAAAATTCGCCATACTACCAGATGTATCTACTGCAAATACAATTGCAACTGATTCCTTTTTCTCTTTTGGTGTCATTTCCACAGGTAATATATCTTCTAACTTACTTCCTGTATAACCTCCAGGACCATACGCGTCATCACCCCCAATAACAATCAAACCATGACCAAGGTCACGTACAAATATCTCGATATTTTTCAGTTGTTCATCGGAAAACACATCAATAGGAATGTTACTCAATATTAACAGATCATAAAATTGTAGATCGACAAGATCTATTGGTATCTGATCGGCAGGAACTACATTTACAGATAAGCCATTTTCCTCAATTACAGTCTTTAAATAGATTGATTGCTCAAAATTACCTTCAACATATAAAACATTAGGTTTATCCTCAATTTGCATGACACCATAAGCTTGATTATTCTCCAATATCTCATCAGATACGTCTAACTTTACGTGGTAGTTATGAATTATTTCTTCAAAAATCTGCTGTGATTGAAACGAAAAAACCGTTCTTCCTACTTTTAAAGGAATTTGAGTATCCAAAATGAATTGATCGTTATGATATAAAGATGCTGTGACATCTGGAAGACTCCCATCAGATTCAATTGCTACTTTTATATCAAAGTATTGACCTTTTCGTACCCTTTCGGGGAGTAACATCTCAACTATTCGAACACTATCTTTAATACTATGTACAGGGATTGCCATAATTTCAACATCACTTGATGAAAATAGCGGTATGTAATCCGAAATCGCTTGCGTATCAATGTTGTGAATTCCATCAGAAAAGAATATTATCCGACGATGATAATGCTTTGGTAAGACTTCAAGACTACGGTTAATTGCAGTGAGTATATTTGTACCATCACTTCCACTTGTCGTTTCTAATATTTCAAATTGCAGTTTTTCATGTTTAGAAACTTGCTCGAGTTTCTTCCACACAGTTGGTTCAGATGCAAAACCAATTACTGCAAATTGGTCAGTCGGTTCTAACCCAGATATAATTGAATTAATTTGATCTATAGTGTTTTCAAGATGGGAGGGGGCAATACTATCAGAAGTATCAATCAGAAATACTAAAGCAAGCCGCTGATCTTTAAGACTTCCTTGAAGATTAGCTAATGCAAGGATGGCACATAAAAGCACTCCACATCTAAGTAAAAAAGTTGTCCACTTTCGCAACTTAGATGCAACAACATTAGTGCTTCTATGAATTAATATGAAGATTGGTATTAAAAGAAGTAGAATTAGGAAGAGAGGAGTTCCGAGTTCAAACATCCTAATAAATTGGATAAATCTTTGCACGCTTTACTGCATTTAGGATGAAGCATACATCTGATTCCGGATAGAATATTGTCGGAGCAGATTGAATTTTATTCTGCATCGTTTTATCTCCCAGTTTCAGAGTATGGATTAAGTATATTCTAAGGTTGTAGGGATGTCAAGGACAAGTCCAACAGGAGACCACACACCAGCTATTGTTTTTGTAATTCAGCAAAATAATCTTCAGCAGCTTGATGTTCTGCAGCATGTGTCATCCCATACCGATTACACAGTGCTATATATTCAGCAACGGTATTTCGACGTTGAATCCCGTCAATATCTCCAGCTACTATCATAGCTTTATATGCAGGTATTGATGCTTTTTCAACACGTGCTCTAATTTCAGAGTTTGTTGCGATATTAAACGCCTCTTTGAAGAACTCAAAAATACGTTGTGAACTTTCAACATCTAACCCCACATCCTCTGGTGAGGGAAAAGTTCCAGGATGTAGACCTTTTGTCTCAGCATTGTCATGCAGAAAATCTATATAGTCCATAATAGCGGATGATGCATTTTCATAATGGAGTTCAACAAATTCTTTAAGAATATCTTGATCATTCTGTTGTGGATTCCAAATTAACTGGGCAATTAGATAATTTCTTAAATCTGAGAACTCACCTGTCAGTCCATTTCCATTTGCCTGCATAAATACACCTTTCGCATTATTTTCCAGAAAATATCTAACATTCGAACCAATACAACGGAGGTTTGGATGTGGCAAATCATAACATCTGAAATTTGTATTATAATTCCATATCCAGATATCATTACAGATTTTACCCCAATCAATGGTATCTGAACAAAATGCTTGGTTTTTTTCACAGTCTGGATTGTCAATAGCATGTAAAGTACAACATTCAATACTACAGAGTTGAATCTGAACATTAGGTCGTGGTCTTACAGTTTTTGGTGCTTGACGTGTGTACCAATATGCCAGTGTGCCAACTTTAACGTTTGGATGTACTTTTTCAATCCGTTCTGCTACAGCATTTACAAAGGTCAACTGAGAACCCATAGGTGTATCTTCAGTATTGTTGAGTTCTTCACATTTATCACATCTACAATATCGAGCAGTATCCGCCTGACTAACACTGATGTTAGAAATATTGGGATTATCAGTTAAGTGTTGAATTGCAGTATTCGCTGCAATTTCTATAACATCTTGATTTGTCACACATAATTGAGGACCACCACCATGAGTATCAGTATCTCTTTCACCTTCATGTAATGCATAATATTCTGGGTGTTCATTGCCATAACTACTGAATGGAACTAAAAAATGGAAGGAATGGTTAATAAGATTTTGTTGAGTTTTGCCACCAAGCTTCTCTGTATCAGTAACAGTGTTGACTTTACGCATCGCTGCAAACTCGGGGAAATTTGAATTCTCACGATAGTAGCTCCATCTGAAAGAGAAGGGAGGGTTATATGTATAGGTTCCACATGGAATCTTGATTTCAGAATCATCTGGAATAAATGTATGGTCTGATGTTAGATATCGAATACCAATTAGTTCTTCAAGGAATTGGTATACCGCATACAAAATACCTCTTGGTAAGCCTCCACTAATCTGAATATATGAATTATCAACGATAATAGAAATTTCCTCATCGTCTAATGAGGATAATGATGTTATGGTAACTTGGTCGTTAACATTACTGGGGGCTTTAATAACTTCAAGTGGTAATTCTAAATGATTTGCTTGATTGAACCATCTTTGGAATTCTTCTGCAGCGTATTGTTCTGAGACAGTTGCTTGATTAGAAGTTGCTATCTTCCAATTTTTCATTTGAGAAACAACTAAATTCCCACCTGTAGACTCATAATTAAGAGTTTTACCTATAGACATATTCCACCTCAATTAGATGTATCTGTGTCATTTCCTATAGTATTAGCATCTTCCTGATATTTCCGTTCATTGAAAAGTATAAAGAAAAGAATCGCAGCAATGATTGTTAAGATAATTGGTAATAGAAAGATCTTAGCCCAAGCATGACCACCACTTACTAAACCACCATCAGGTAGGACAACGTCTGGATATGCGAAGTAATCATGTAATTGACCACTTACAATATGTCCTACAAACATACCGAGTCCATTTGTAAAAAATAGAAGCAGTGCTTGGGAACTCGCACGAATGTCTGATGGACTTAGACGTTCGATAGCAATCATGCCTCCAACAAAAAAGAATGAATAACAGATACCATGAAGTGACTGCGAACCAATTACTAACCAAACCGGTTCACCAATTGCAAATATGGTATATCTTACGGGCCATGCAAGTATTCCTAAGAATATTGTCACTCTCATCCCTAAATATCGTAGACACGGTAACAGTAGGACCATCAAAGCAACTTCTGCTACTTGACCCAGACTCATTGCAAATGTTGCTGTACTTTCGGCTAACCCAACGCCACGCTGAGCTTCTGTTAAGAATAAAAATGTAAGATTATAGTAAAAGGGTAATTCAATTGCTACAACGAACGATATTATCAGAAGAATTGCAAAATTTCTATTCTTAGTAAGTGAAAATGCTTCAAGAAAAGCGTAGGGATTCTTTGCTTCTTTACTTGGTGGTGTATTGGGTAGTGTGAAACAGTATACACCCATAATAAAGGAGATTATAGCACCGAATAACAGACAATCTCCAACATGAGGTAGATTGGTTTCCTGTCTTTCCCAATATCTGAGATAAAAACCCAAACCCCAATTTACAGCAATCCAACCTAATGTACCGAAGACACGTATATTTCCAAATTCATCTGACTTACCCATATTGTGAAAGGCTACAGAATTCGTTAAAGCAATGGTCGGCATATATAAGATAGCATGAAGAAAGATCAATAACCAAAGCATTGGGAAGGTTGTTTGCTTCCATGCTATTAATAAGCAGATTCCACTGAGTATATGAGATATACCAGCAAAAAGTTGGGCAGACATTATTCTGTCAGCAATCCAACCAGCAATGATTGGAGATATAATTGCTCCGATTGCAGTGGTTCCGAATACATAACTTAGCTGCTTACCTGAGAAACCAAGATTCTCCATATGACCAGCTATCAGTACCGCCCATGCTCCCCAAATAGCAAACTGTAAGAACATCATTACAGATAAACGTATATGTGTAAAAAAAGAAACCTTTCGTTTTTGCATTCGTATTTCCTAATATTTTATCCTATGACAGATGTCCAAGGTTCGTAAACATTACCAACTCTCGATTGGTTCAGTTGATTTAACAACATGCATACCAGCTTCTTGGAATTCTCTAAATGTGTTATTCGCTGAATCTGTATAATCCACTACACCAGGTACAACAACAGGTGAAGTTAAATCTTCTACAAGGTATATCTTATTTGTAAGATTCCCATCTATTTCTTGTATTTCTGACAATAGATCACTTATTGTCCAGACAACACAATGACTTTTAGCTTGACCAGCGATAATTAATCTATCATATTTTAAGAACATATTGAGAAATTCAGTATTCTTGTGTGCAATAGGATTCCCATCTCGGTCATCAAGAACTTCTGGACGGAGTACAGAATAGTTTTCTGTAAGTGGATTTAATCCCTTAATTTCATATCGCGTCTGACTGCTCTTGGTAATTGCATGGAAGAAACATGCTTCGTCAACAGCAGAAACCATCGAATGTCCAATACCTCCTAACATTGCATGGTAGGGCCATATTGTAAGAGGATATTTTCCATCAGCTGTAAGTGTTTTGACATAATGCACACCGTATTCTCTTAGCCATTGATATCCATCATTCTTTCCTTTTATATTCTCAACAATAGCAGGATTCACACGCCATTTACCACTTTCTATATCTCCAAGAGTAATGAGTGTTTGTAATGGAATTGGATGTATACCTTTATCATCAACCCAGAAAATCTCATGGAATATCTGCATCGCAATATGTGTATCCAAAGTACACACAATTTTTGTAATATTATTCAGATTTCGATAAATAAATTCACACAACCGGACATTATCCTCAACTGCCCCATTTCCAGATCTTCCTGCAACGAATAACTCGAATTCGGGTATACAAAATGTATTCTGAACATCCACAAGTAGTAAGCACGTTTTTTCTGTATCCTCAGAAGCAGGAGGTATATCATGTTGTTTTTTCCATTCTCGTGCCTCATCAATACGCTCTTGGTACGGTATGCGCCAGACTTCACCAACTTTTGATGAATCAAAATGTTTGGGTATTGGGATCTGAGTTTTAGGTATGTTACTTTGCATTTTTTCTATCTTTTTTGCTACTAATACGTCTATAATATATAGATGGGATTGATTAAGTACTTTCTGATAAGGGAAATAGAAGTAAAATGTATAGAAATTAAAGGTTTATCAATTAAAAAGAGGTATAGACAGGAAATTTACACAAATGTAAGTAAATGATTGATGGAATTCTAAAGTACATCGTGAATTATTACAATAAAAAACTAACAGCTATTTATCGGTATACGGAGATAAATCGAAGAAAAGTATAAGATAGTGAATTCTTTTGCAGAATTCTACGTAATTAACTTAATGGGAATGTAAGCATTGGTCAGACTTATATCGTTATTGAATTATAACCTGGCCCATATTCTCAGTATTATCATAGGATTGACAAAACATGCGCAGATGGAAAAAGCGACGTCCGGAAATAGAGGAAAAACTTCAAGAAGCAAACAGACGTTTTCGTGAGGCACGGGGAAGATTACGTTGGTCGGTTAATGATGCACTCCTTCCACTTACTATTCAAGAGAATCATGGTATTTCTGAATTGAAAGGTGATGTGATAATAATTTCGTATAACCGTGAATTACAAAATAGAATTCGAGATGTACTTGAATCTGAAAATCTGAAATGTGATGCCGTAGGAAGAAGTGCAGAAGCTGTGTCAATGCTAAAAATTAGAAAATATAAATTGGTAATCGCTGATTTTACGAGGTATCGACGCACACGTATATTTGAATTTGTGAGAAGGTATCAACCGTATGTAAAAATAATCTCAATCGTATCAGACGAAGAATGGGCAAAAGAATTAATGAAACGCGGCAGCTATAGTTTCTTGGTAGGACGCGGCTTTGATCCTGAACAACTCCGTACATGTCTCGTAAGTTCTTTAAGATTACAACATCGTGTGTGTAGTTTACAATCAAATGGTGAACGATGTAATCGATCCTGTATCAACAGTTATCAAACTGAAGAGGATATAGACTTTGAACTTATGGATCTAGAATAATTGATGTTATTAAAAAGATAAAATTTGCTAAGAAGAAATAATTCATGGCTAAAAACTTAGAGTTTAAAGTACGGTATGATGCTCTTGATAACTTGATACCTAAATTACAAGGTTTAGAAGCAGTACATAAACAAGTAATACTACAGGAAGACACTTACTTTCATAATCCAAAAGGACGGTTGAAATTACGTGAAACTGATGCATCAAATGATGGTTGGTTGATCTATTATGAGCGGCCAAATAAAACGGAATCACGTTACAGTATATACGAATTGTGTAGAATTCATGAACCGACATCAGTAAAAAATTTGTTGACTGTTTCATTAGGTATAAAGACCATCGTAAAAAAGGAAAGATCCTATTGGCTGTATAATAACACAAGAATTCACTTGGATATTGTAGAAGGCTTGGGAGAATTTGTAGAATTAGAGACAGTTTTTCAAGGACAATCAGATACAGAGGCAACATTGGAACATCAGCATGTTAAAACTATGCTTGAGTTAAACTTTGCAGATCCAATCGCTGTCTCATATAGTGAATTACCCAGATAATATAACATATTGAGTTGATACCGGACATTTCCATTTAGCATATATCCTGTATTGGCGGTGAATTATGAATAATATACAATCACGTAAACTCTTAAAAGCAATCAACGAAATGGATCACGATCAACGTGAACAATTGGTCAGAATAAATACATTCAACCACCCATTATCTGAATTAAAGATCTCAAAGGCATCCCTCTTAGAATTAAAAAGTAAATTAGAGTATTGTGAGGATACAAAGAAAGTAGGAACACGCGTTATAAGACACTTCCTATGTAAAAGACGTTCTAATTGAAAATAGGTATTCTGAAAAACCATGAAGTAATTAGGTCGAAATCCTCGGATTTCGACCTAATTTTTTAAAGTATCATATTGATGTAATGAAAGTCTGACACATACACCATATCATCATAATTTACTAAGAATTGATTGGAATAATAAAGGTATCATCAACTCATGGTGTCCAGTAAAAGAATATCCTGTTCCTCCCATTTCAGTAGGACGTTTAACCACATTCTCTAATGGACGGTATTGTTGTTTCATATCAAAATCTGCTGCAGTAAAATTAGACACCGTATGACCTAAATTTCTTGCTATGGTAAGAGCCTTTAAAAAGACTTCAGGTAGAATAACTGCCGAACCGAAATTCATTATGACACCACCATCTTCTAATTCGATTATTGATTGTGTTAACAATTGGAAATCCGTGAAGCTTGCTTTCCCAATAGCAGCACCATCGGCGGCTGGATGTTGATGAATTATATCTGTTCCGATTGCAACATGAACAGTAATAGGAATATTATATTGAATACCAGTAGTGAGTAGACTATATTCGTTGAATGGAGCATCTATATCGAGAAGTTCTTTACCTAAAGCCTCTCCCATACCAATCTCATCATCTGCAGCATGCCTTATAGCCTTATTCATCAATTTACCTGTCTCTTCCCACATTCCAAATTTGCCGTCTTGTAGGTATTCGGATACATCTTCAGATGTGTTTCCGATTAGAGCAATTTCAAAATCATGGATACTGCTTGCACCATTAAATACAAATCCTGTGATTACCCCTTTCTTCGCTAATGATATTAAGAGCGGAGATAATCCGCACTTTATAACATGTCCACCCATCATAACAATAACTGCTTTTTCTTTTCGATATGCTGAAACTATATTGTCGACAAGTTGTAGGAATTCCTCTCCTTTGAGTATCTTAGGTAAGCAGTTTAACAAAGATGATATGTCATCCTTAGTGTCTGATATCTCTGCAAAATCCTTAACTGATACCTTATTGATCCTATCTTTTAGTGGATAGGTTGTCACTGATGACATATCAATTGGTTTCAAACTTTTCTTCATTTTCCTCGTCCCTTACTATCTGTATATAGTAGATTATGCCAATAATAAACCAAAAAAGCAATATCGTTCGTTGGTGCATGATATTATCTGCCAAACCATAAATTAAGCTTGAAATCAAGAAACCACTACTCCCAAGGAACATCCCACACCCCCAAAAATATCCGTGATAATCAAGAGTCTTACGTAGCCCCCAAACTCTCTTCGCTATAGATGCAATTATCCAGAATAGTATTACAAGAGAAGGTATCCCGTGTTCAACTGCAGTATGGAGATATATGTTGTGAGCATGATAAGGTATATTATACTGTTCTTTTGGTCCATTGAGTTCATATTCATATCGGAACCTACCCAGACCAATTCCAGTAATTGGGTATCTCTGAATTAATTCCAGTGATGTTTTCCACCAGATTGGACGTTCTCCAATATAGCCGGTAGGTCTTTCAATAATACTAATAAATCGTGATTGTATATGATTTGGTAAAATAAATGGAATAACTACAATGAGGAGTATGAATATTGCAGATAATATCATGATAGGTCTAATAGATTTTGCTGTATTTCTTGCAAATATTAACAATTGAAAAACAATATACAAAACTATACATATAATACTAATTGTTACGCTAACCCAAGCAGCGCGAGTTAGAGTTAATATAAGATTAATACACATTAATAAAACAATTATACCCAATCCCAATGATCCCCATTTTGAAATTCCGATATTCCCTATTCCTCCAAAGCTTGCTAAAAAAAATCCAAATACCAATGGAAGGCTTAACGCGAGATAAGCCCCAAGATCGTTTGGCATTTTAAATGTTCCCGTAAGACGTTGCTCAATCATGAATACCATAAGCTCACCATCTGTCTTTCGAACCACATATCTTCTACTTCGAGGTGTATCAGTTATATACCATTCATTTGGTCTATCCTTAGTTGAAACTTTTGCATTCTGAGATAAAGGAATGTTAATCATTCGTAGATCATTGCTGAAACTATCAGAAAAACCAATTTTTTCATCAAGTTCTTGCTGATACTCTAAATCGACATAACCCATATAATCAAGTCCTAATCGTGTGTCATTCACATAATACAATATTCCTAACGCTGATGAGAATCCTGAGATTATAAACAACGCTATTAGAAGATGACGAAATCGAATTCTTATACCAGAATGTATTACAGCATAACATAATAGGATTCCACGTAATAATTTCCAAAAATACCCATAACTACTACTTGATGGGTTAGGTGCGAATATACATGCGACTATACTTAATAATAGAAAGATGGAGATTGGTAAATTTAATTCAGATTTATACCATGTAAAACGTCCTTCAGTAATTATTCTGCCAATCCATCCAATTAATACAAGAAAGAGTCCTATATTCATGAATATTGTTGAATATCCAAAAGGGAGAGATAGAATAAATAAGATTAATCCTATATAACGCAAAAATGAGAATAATTTGCTTAGGGTAAAATCAGAGGTGAGTTTCAACTTCTTTGTGTTTTGTGTCATTATGAAATGGTATTTCTTAAGGATATACTTCAATATTCGAAATATTTTAGGATGTAGTATTTAAACTAAAATAATTACTTATATAGTTAGATACAATTTCGTTGTTGGATTTCATTATGATATGGTATCATAAGGTAAATATACATTAAAAATGATACATATTATTGGAGTAAACCATGCTAATTACCCAGAGATATAGATATTTATTCGTTCTGACTTTTCTGATTATCACATTAGGTGCCTCTCCTGCTTTCAGTTTTATTGAAAGGGAGTATACTATACGGGAAGTACTTGATGCTTGTACAAATATTGTGTTTGGAGAAATAGAATCAGTAAATCCAAGGCGATTACAAGCCGTTGTTAGTGTCAAAGATGATGTTAAGGGTGAAAGCAATCTAAATGAGATTAAAATGAACTTTGCTACTGGTCAATACAAGAAAGGAACATCCCCACAAAAAATGGTTAGATTAGTCAAAGAAGGGATGCCCATTATTGTTTTCTACAGAGACCATTACGGTATTGATAGCATGTGTTTTATTGATAATACATGGTTTCAAATGCGCGCGTATCGTGGTGCCAGTGGCAAATCGTGGTGGAGTTTTACTCACATTGACCCCATGATGGACCGCACATTCACTGGAAAAACAATAGAATTCCAAAAAATCGTACGGGATATGCTTGCTGGTAAAATGTGGGTCACTGCTGGAGAAAATTCTGTAAAGATTTTAGTCTTATCAGGAAATAGTACACCTCCGACTTGGAGTCAATCCCATGTATATACAAATACTATGACTTATGAATATCAGGCTTTACGAAATATTAAGAAGGTCGGTAAACGAGAAACTGCCTTCGAGTCAACTAAGAATCGTAAACTAAAATTTTTGAATGATGCAGATATATTATGGATTGGATATGAAGAAATTTCAAGTTTTGGTAGACAATTACTCCCAAAAGACACTGAGAATAAGATCAAAAAATTTGTTAATGAAGGCGGAATTGTCATTGTATCTGGTCAAGACAGCACCGATAAGAAACCCTGTGGAATTGGTTGGCTTCATGGCAAATTAAAAGGGGTTGAAAGTGCTCCAAGTAGGAATTTTGTGCTTTCAAAGGAACCCTCTACAATCTTCTCACTTCCCAATAAGGTTAAATCTGGGAGAATTTACGTTGACGATGCATGGGTTGGTTGGGAAAAAACTGACAAAGTTCTTGCAACAACCCCTAATAGTAATGAACTTGTTGTAGGAATAAGGGAATATGGAAAAGGATTTTATATAATTACAAGCCTTTGCAACTATAAACAACAAGATGTTTCACTGAATAAAGACCTCATGGAAAATATAATTCACTATGCAGTAAACCAATTGTAGTAGTCATTCAGGTCTATGTAAGTAAACTTTTACCTACCCGAACTTTGCAACAACTAATGTGATGTCATCATAAGGTATATTCCCGTCTTGAAAACTATTAAGATCTGATAGTATCCTCTGTTTGATTTCAATAGGTGTAAGTTTCTTATTCTCAAATATCAGTTGTTTAAATCTTTCAAGACCGTACATTTCAGTATTCTCATTAATTGCTTCAGTAATACCGTCTGAATACATTACCAATAAATCTCCAGTGTTCCAAGTTTCCATAAGACTATGATATTCAGCCTTGACTAGGTCTTCGGGTAAGGGAATTCCTACAGGAGTATATTTAGAATCTAATTCAATTATCTCATCACTATTGGCACGGAAAAGCAATATTGATGGATGTCCAGCATTTATAAACTCAAACTTATTGTCCTGATGAATAACTACATAACAACAGGTCATATAGATAAATGTTTGTGCATCCTCTTCTGTAACCCTTTTTACAGCTTTCATTACTTCAGGAACAGATGCATCAAAACGTATTTGTGTTTGAATACAACTTTTGGTCATTGCAGCGACCAAGGCAGAATGAAAGCCGTGTCCCATCACATCTCCAATGAAAATAGCAATTTTGTTATCAGGAAGAGGTAAATAATCATAATAATCTCCGCCAACATCATTCGTCGGTTGACAATATCCAGCTGAAGTAATATATGGATACTCAATTTCTTCATTGGGTAGAATAGACTGTTGCACCTCAGCAGCAAGACGGATAGATTCTTCCTGAGCAATCTCCTTCCGAATAGCACTCATTTGGACTTCAAGGTCATGCCGAATCTTATTGTTAAGAACACGAAAAATTCCTCTCCCAATTTGTGGTTCTCGAGCCAATGCAATAAAGAAATCATCTCTTGAAATCATTAACAAATGAGTTGGAGACAAAGTCTTAATTGTCGCGCTTCTTGGTTTATCATCAATCAATGCAACTTCTCCAAAACAATATCCTACTTCATCAAAAGATAATACCTCTGTATCTGCCTTGATGATACTTATCTCACCAGAAACAAGTAGGTATAGAGAGTCTCCATCATCACCCTCTTCAAAAAGCAGATGATTAGAGGGTAAATCGATTTCGTGGGCAACTTCACATATAGATCTAATCTTTTCTAATGGTAACTCTGAAAAAAGTTCTGTCCTGTGTAGAAATTCTAACTTTTCTTCTTCTAACATAAAGTCATGTTCCTTACGGTTATCCTATTGGTATAAATTGTGTGTATTTAGGAGTGAAAAGGCAGATGTGTTAACATTTGTCCTATTATAATCACCTGCATGTTATTTGTCAAACTACAGACAATTGATGGTATAATACTTGCACGCATAATAAAATTTTGATATACTGACATTTACCAAATATATTTAGGAGGCTATAATTAAATGGCACATACATTACCTGCACTACCTTATGCACACGATGCGTTAGAACCACATATTGATGCACAAACAATGGAAATTCATCACGGAAAACACCATCAAGGGTATGTCAACAATCTGAATGCTGCTTTAGAAGGTCATGATGATCTTGCCAATTTAGATGTTGAAGAACTCCTCAGAAATATTGATGATGTTCCTGAAGATATTAAACAGGCTGTCATTAACAACGGTGGTGGGCATGCAAATCATTCACTCTTCTGGTCAATCATGAGTCCAAATGGTGGTGAACCCAGTGGTGGAGAAATTGGAGATGCAATTAAATCCGCATTTGGATCACTTGAAGCTGCCAACGAAGAATTCACAACGGCAGCAACAAAACGGTTCGGCTCTGGTTGGGCATGGCTTGTTATTGGTGATGATGGATTGGAGATTTATTCCACAGCAAATCAAGATAGTCCGCTCATGCAGGGACATACACCTATTCTTGGTATTGATGTCTGGGAACATGCATACTATCTAAATTATCAGAATCGACGTCCAGATTATGTTGATGCATGGAAGAATGTAGTAAATTGGACACGAGTTAACGAACTATATGTTGCTAATGCATAAAATTTCGTACAATAAAAATAGGGGTGGCGTTGATTCTGCCCCTTAATTTCCATCTACAGAAACCTTCCATTTTAAATCACATTTCAATTCTAACAATACGTAAACAACGCAAACTAACTACAACCTATAACCATATTAACTCCAATTAGGAGGACTGTACAATGAAAAGGTTATTTAGTCTTGTTTCAATTTTCTCGTTAATTTCCATTAGCTTTGTATTCGGACAAGATGTAGCCGTTCACTATGATGCTGCTGTAGAAAATGGAAACGGTTTGGCAGTTCCAAACCCAGCACAATTAGCTGACCTAATCGTAGATAAACTTGAGGACAAAAAACTGACTGCTGAAATTGTTGATAGCGACGCTTTAGCAGATTATATGAATGCAAATAAGAATGGTATCTATATTATCACTCAAGGAAACACCCCCGGAAGTATATTTCAGAAAAAAGGAAAAGATGATCTGGTTTATAAGTGGTTGAGAGAAGGTGGCATTGGTGGTTTTATAGGAGATTATGCGTTTTACTACTATTGGCATAAAGGGGCACGTGTAACTGCAGCAGTTGGTGGACAACAAAGTGTCTTTGGTGCCACTATTACAAACGGTACAGTTTCACAGGTTGAACCAACGGAACTCGGTAAAAAGTATATTCCTTCTCTCAAAAAATGGACTTCAAATCGGGCATCTGGTTTAGCAGTTTTGAAACAAAATAATTTCGAGTTTGAAAGCTACGCAGATAACGGCGCAAATGCCGATCCAATTGCTTACAGAACTGAGGATATGAAGGGATGGTTTATTAACTTCCATACTTCATGTTGCGGCACCCAAATTCCACCGAATGAACAAATTGCTACTGAATATGCTGAACTGATTTCGAATCGTTTTGCATTACCTCAGGCTGTTGATCCTAATGGAAAAATCAGTACTGTATGGGGACAATTGAAATCTCAATAGGTAGAATTCTATTTGGTAAATAATCCATAGTTATGTCTCCATCATTCAATTATTGTTGAGTTAAGGAGACCATAACTAAATTCAGTATAGTGAATTTCTTGACAATTCTAATCTAAGGTATTATAATTAAATAGTTGATAAACCGTAATATTGATATTTTGAATAGTAAGAATTAACATATTAAAAGGCGTTGATAGGGAGGAGTAAGTCAAGAAGACTTGCAAGAGATGGGGATTCATAGGCTGTAAGATCTCCTCAAGTACTTATGACTGAAGGTCGCCCTGGAGCTGCTTTTCTGAACAGTAGAAAATTGATAACTTAGTAGGATAAGTCGATGTGATGCTCGTTAACGCATCCCAATGAGTGCTCTTTTTCATGATAGGATGAACTATATCTATTAAATGAGAAAGTGAATTGGAGTGGTACCACGGTAAGGTTGTTCGGTAATTCATATACCGAACGTGCTATAGAAAGCCGATTCCTTCTCGTCTCCAAGTAGGAACGAGAAGGTTTTTTAATTTTAACAATTCTCCGATTTTAAACTCGGTAAATTATTATAAATAAAAGGGAAATTGGCATGGAACTTAAAGGAGCAGAAATCCTTGTTGAGAGTCTCAAACGTGAAGGTGTCGATTATATCTTCGGTGTGAACGGTGGCGCGGCAATGCCGATTTTCGATGCCCTATACAACGAAACAGATGTTAAATTGATTCCTATGCGGCATGAGCAGGGAGCTTCCCATGCTGCGGATGGATACGCACGCGCCACTGGGAAAGTCGGTGTCGCACTCGCCACATCTGGTCCCGGCGCAACAAATCTTGTTACGGGTATAGCAACAGCATATATGGATTCTATACCAATGGTTGCTATCACAGGTCAGGTAATGACACATTTCATTGGAAGTGACGCATTTCAGGAATGTGATGTTATCGGTGTTACACGACCAATTTGTAAACATAGTTATCTTATTAAAGATGGAAATGAAGTTGCGGATGTTGTTGCAGAAGCATTTCATATTGCCAGCACAGGAAAACAAGGTCCTGTTATCATAGACATTGCCAAAGATGCACAGAATCAGGAAACACTCTTTAAATATCCCGATTCTGTTGATATTCGTAGTTACAAACCACAGGTAAATGGTGATTCAAACCAAATTGCTAAAGCTGTAGAACTTATAAAAGAAGCTAAAAAACCCATGCTTTATGCTGGGGGTGGGGTTGTACTTGCAGACGCAAGCGATGAATTACGCGAATTAACATTGAAAACCCAAATACCAATTACTGTAACATTGATGGGTTTGGGTGCTTTTCCTGAAACACATCCATTAGCAATGCAGATGCCAGGTATGCATGGATCATGTTGTGCAAATTATGCCTTTACGGATTCTGATCTTGTGATCGCCATTGGTGCAAGGTTTGATGATAGAGTCACAGGAGACCTGGACAAATTCGCCCCGAATGCAAAGAAAATACACATTGATATTGATCCTTCCTGTATAGGAAAAAATGTTCCAGTTGATGTTCCTATTGTCGGTGATGCAAAAAATGTATTGAAAGAACTTATTAAAAAGGTTGACACAACCGATATTGATCCTTGGAGAAATCAGATCCAAGAATGGAAGCAAAAGTATCCTTTTGAATACGAACAGAAAGGGAATAAGGTGATGCCACAGTATGTCATAGAAAAAATCTATGAACATTATAGTGATGCTATAGTAGTGGCAGATGTAGGTCAACATCAGATGTGGGCAGCACAATATTTCCAATTTACCGAACCTCGTCAGTGGTTAAACTCGGGGGGTCTCGGAACAATGGGATTCAGTCTCCCCGCAGCAATTGGCGCACAACTTGGATGTCCTGAGAAAACTGTGGTAAACATCAATGGGGACGGGTCATATATCATGACTATACAAGAATTAGTTCCCGCAATATCACTGAAATTACCGCTGAAGGTTTTCATCATCAATAACATGTATTTAGGTATGGTACGTCAATGGCAAGAACTCTTCCACGGAAAAAGGTATTCAGCAGTTGATTATCACGATAACCCCGATTTTGCATTGCTTGCACAAGCATTTGGTGCAACCGGCCTTCGGGTTGAATATCCGGAAGATGTTGAACCAGCACTGATAAAAGCAAAAGGTATTGATGATGGACCAGTCGTTATTGACTTCATCGTTGATGAAGAAGAAAACGTCTTTCCAATGGTCCCTGCTGGTAAAGGTCTCGGTGATGTAATCCGAGGATTATCATAGTATATCCATGAGTCATAGGAACGTTATATTGGATTTATGTGTTGAACTTACACAAAAGATGTAATGTTCCTTTCTATTTTATTAGCCATATTGCTAAAGTTTAAAACGAAATTATGAATAACGAAGAACGACACATTTTTTCTGTATTGGTCGAAAACCGATTCGGTGTATTGGCTCGTGTCGCAGGGCTTTTCAGTGGACGCGGGTTTAATATTGATAGTTTAAACGTCGCGGCTACACACGACAAGAGTATCTCCCAAATTACACTTGTCACCCATGGAGACGCACAGATAATCGACCAGATCTATCAACACCTAAATAGACTAATTGATGTAATTGAAGTTACAGATTTATCTACCGGTAGGCATGTAGAACGTGAACTGGTACTCATTAAGATTGCAACAGAAGATCAACAAAAACGGACAGAAATATTACAAATCGCTGAAGTTTTTCGGGGTCGCGTAATTGACATGAAACCGGGTTCGATTGTCCTTGAAGTTACTGGTGATGAAGGTAAGTTGGATGCAGCAATCAATATCTTTCGTACCTATGGGATCATTGACTTAGTACGTACAGGGAAAATTGCAATGATGCGCGGGTCAGAAACATAATTCAGATCCTAAGTAAACTTCATTACATTCCAGAATTCTATACTCATTCCCAATTTTAATCCCATAGAAAATATATTGAAATAATAGAGAGGAAGAACAATATGGCAACGATTTATTATGATAGTGATGCCGATTTCGATTTACTTAAAGATCGGACAGTCGCAGTAATAGGATATGGTGCACAAGGAAGAGCACAATCCCTTAACCTGCAAGATAGTGGCGCGAATGTTGTAGTTGGTTTATATGAAGGTAGTCGCTCAAAACCACGCGCTGAAGCTGAAGGATTAACTGTCAAGACTGTTGAGGAAGCATCAGCAATGGCTGACATTATACAAGTTCTCATCCCTGATGAAAAACATTCTGCAGTTTACCGTGATGAGATTGCACCAAATATGGAAGAAGGGAACATGCTCATGGTATCACACGGATTTAGTGTTCATTTTGGACAAATCGTGCCATCAGACGATGTTGATGTCGCTATGATTGCTCCAAAAGGACCAGGTTCATTAGTACGAGAAGTCTTTGAAGGTGGTGGAGGGGTTCCATGTCTCATCGCAATCCAGCAAGACACAACAGGAAACGCACGTAACGTTGCTCTTGCTTATGCTAAAGGTATCGGAGGAACACGTGCAGGCGTAATTGAAACGACTTTTCGTGAAGAAACTGAAACAGACCTTTTTGGTGAACAAGCGGTATTATGTGGTGGAACTGCTGCCTTGATAAAAGCTGCTTTTGATACTTTGGTTGAAGCAGGATATCAACCTGAGATGGCATACTTCGAATGTCTACACGAGTTGAAGCTAATCGTTGATCTGATCTATACTGGTGGGTTAAGTAAGATGCGGAACGACGTGAGTAATACCGCAGAATTTGGTGATCTAACTCGTGGACCACAACTGATTGATGATAGTGTCCGTGATAAAATGCGTCAGATTCTCAAAGATGTACAAGGTGGCGTTTTCGCAAGAGAATGGGTACTGGAAAACCAAGCAAATCAACCTGTATTACAAGCACTTCGTAGACAAGAAGAAGAACTACAAATAGAAGAAGTTGGGAAGAATCTCCGAAGCATGATGAGTTGGTTGGATTAAAACTATGTAACTATAGTAATGACTTGTGTCAGTGAACTAATTGTTTTTGTTGTTTTCACGGATTTTAGATTTGTACTATAAACATCTCGTGCCTACCAAATCAACGGTACCAATACCATATGAAGATTAAGAAAATATTTCGGTAATTCTAATTTTCCAAAACCGGTAGGTGCGGTTTCCCCGGGTATGACTAAATGTCATTCATATTTTGCAGAAGTCATTTTTATTTCTGTAAGACCAAATTCTACCACAGTCAACATTATGGGTGGAAACAGACTAACAGTCTATGGAACAACACTGACCAGAAACGAAGGATTCCTACTGGACAAGTAGCAACTTAGGTTAACACATGAAACAACGAAAAATTTTGGCTACTGATCGTTTAGAAATCATATAACCATCTTTGGTTTCAATTATTAAAAGGGGGAATAAATGAAGACGAACTCAATTTTAAGGAAAATGTCATTATTTATTATTATTTTATGTCAATTGATCTTCCTTTCGATTCCATTGCTATCAACAGCAGAAACCGAGGTGCCAGATCTTGCAGCTTGGCTAACTGATCATCCGCTTATTTCCCAAACCATCAGGTGGGAAGATGCAAATGGCATCAAGGAGTACCGTGATTGGTCTGCCTCCCAAAAGGTAAATTTACATGAGATATATCAGAATGTTTGGAAAGGAGAATCCCTTGAGTTATCCGATCCTCCCCCTAATATGCTTGCCCTCGAAGATGATGATCACTTCTTAACAATACTATCAGAAGACCATGCATGGCAACTGTTTTTAGCACATGTAGCATATAGTCTTGCTGTCGAGACTGGAGAGTGGGTGCCCTGGTCATTAACCGAGTATTCTCAGGAGGAACTGTTGGAACTACTTGATGGAAGTAAAATGTTTAAAAGAAGACATGATTTGGACGGATATCAAGTAATTTACTTTGGAATGCCTGCACCACCCGATTTTTCATTTCTGTTCTTGAGTGATAACAACATGATCGCACAAGATAGGCTGCGGACAATAGGGAATCTCCTCAATTGGTGTCGTTATAACATGACTCACTTTACAGGTCGGTTTACGGCAAAAAATGTCGAAGACCATTGGCAGTACCGTGGTGCAACGCCTGTCTCACGTGTCGTTTCTGGGACAACGTTTTATTCTGACTTTTGGAACGCAGAGCGATTTTCCCATTATACCGGAGGGTGTTGGGGGACTACTGCGTTCCTTCGAGAAATGTTAAGAGTCGTGAACATTCCCGTTAAAAATGCACCTGCCGCTGGACATGCTCTCCCTTACTTTATAAGTGAAGGTAAGTACCTGAGTCATGGTGATGATCCTTACACATGGTCTATCAGAAGCTCCTCCATCCCGATTGAGGAATTGTTCATTGATCAGGAAACTTACGATGCATGGTTTGGTTCAAGTGTTCCATCAGAGAAGCAACTACAAAATGTTAGTCGTCGTACTGATGAATTGGAAATTAAACACTTCCATCCGGAAATGTTTTGGGTAAATACGAAAGCAGGTACATTGCATCGCCTTCCTCAGATGGAAGCAACACCAGTGCCTTTTGTACCAAATGTCCAGAATGCTACGAGTCTCGCCGTAAATGTGACTGACGGTAAAGTCTACTGGACAGAGAAAACGAGCAATAAAACCGGTAGGATCCGACGGGCAAACTTTGATGGTACAAACATTGAAGAGGTCAAAGCCTTAACAAGTATCCCACACGGAATTGCAATTGACGCATCTAATGATAGAATTTACATAACGAATTCGTCCGGTAAAATCCAGCAATTCAATACTGATGATTTATACTTCGAACCTAATCTCATCACGGCTTTAAAGGCTCCAAAAAACCTTGCTATACATGCGGGAAAAGTATATTGGACAGAGGCAGCGGGGTACATTCGTCGGGCAAACCTGAATGGTACAGATGTTGAAACTGTTGTATCTGCTACTGGATCGGTGGGTGATATTACCTTTTGGGGACGCTATCTATTTTGGACTGAACAGGTGGATGAAAATAGAGGAAGAATCAAACGTGCATATCTCAACGGGGACAACATAAAGACAATTGTTACATCAATGAGTATACCACATAGCATTGGTGTAGACAACATGCACTATGACTTTAATGGACATAAAGTACTAATTTATTGGACCAACTCTCTTGGAAAAATTCAACGATCAAACACTGACGGTAAGAATGTTCGAAATATCATCACGGGGTTAACTGCACCAAAGGATCTTGCCTTAGTTTATATCCCTCGTCCAGTTCTGCCTGAATCCTTTCGGCCCCCAATTTATTGGATTAATACAAAAGCAGGTACGCTTCATCGTCTAACAGGGTCAGTTGTAGAACACTTTGTACCCAGTGCTCAAAATGTAACAAGTCTCGCTGTAGATTTAACAGACGGTAAAGTTTATTGGACTGAAAAAACGAGTAATAATGCCGGTAAAGTCCGACGCGCAAATATGGATGGTTCAAACCTTGAAGATGTGAAGTCTTTTGAAGGTGTTCCACATGGTATCGCGATTGACGCTTCTAATAGTAAGGTTTATGTGACGAATTCGTTGGGGAAAATCCAGCGGATGAGTTATGACGGTTCAAACTTCCAATCCGACCTAATTACGGGTTTGAACTCTCCAATACATATCGCTTTAGACATATCAAAAGGCATTGTTTATTGGACTGAAAATAAACGAATTCGACGCGCAAATATGGATAGCTCAAATATCCAAACACTTGCAACAAACTTAGGAACAATAGGGGGAATTTTTCTTACAGAAAACAAGCTTTATTGGACTGAAAGTAACAAATATGATATTATGCGTGTCTTTCTCGACAGCGGAAAAATTGAGAGCATTGGAAGATTCTTTAAAACACCTGTTGGTATTGCCGTGGACACAACAGAGAACATCATTTATTGGACGAATAAGATCGGACAAATCCAACGAGGATACCTTCCTATCTCAAGAGGAGATTTGAAGAAACCGTACCTCCCACTATCATCAACCCGTACACTTGCCACCGGCTTACTCGCCCCAGGAAGTCTTGCCTTGGGTGGGGATGTGCTTAATACTCCTGCACCTGAGTTCCAGCATCCGACAATTTATTGGACAGACAAAGCAAACGGCACCCTCCACCGCTTCAACGGAATTGCAGTAGAAAACCTTCTTCAAAACGTCCAAAATGCAACTGGTGTTGCTATGGATGTAGCAGGAGGAAAAATATACTGGATAGAAAAAACCAGTCATAGAACTGGCAAAATCCAACGGGTGAATCTTAACGGTTCAAACGTAGAACTTGTCCGATCCTTAAACAGTACGCCACGTGGAATCGCTATTGATACTATACATAATAAACTGTACTTAACAAACTCTTGGGGAAAGATTCAACGTCTCAACCTTGATGGTTCAAACTTTGAAAACAACCTCATAACAGGTTTGGATTCTTTAAAGAACGTCGTTTTGGATGTTGACGAGGGTAAACTTTATTGGGCAGAGAAGACAAGCAATAGAACTGGCAAAATTCAACGGGCTAACCTCAACGGTTCAAACGTAGAATTGGTAAAATCCCTATCGAGTGTGCCACACAATATTGCTATTGACTCTGCTAATCGTAAATTGTATTTAACAAATTCTTCGGGTAAGGTTCAACGTCTCAATTTGGATGGTTCAAACTTCGAAAGCGATTTCATCACAGGTTTGGAGTCTCCAGAGGGGATCACCGTGGATGTCTATAGTGGGAAAATCTATTGGACAGAAACAGGTAGCATCAATTGTGCCAACCTTAACGGGGAAAACATCCAAAATATTGTCATGGGCTTAAACGCACCTGCCAATATAGTCTTGGGCACCGCGCAAACCCATACATCAATCCCGACTGCTCCTACAGCCCGTGTAACATCTATAGACGAAACGCTTCTATATCCCAATTATCCGAATCCCTTCAATCCGGAGACGTGGATACCTTATCAGTTAGCAAGACCTACAAAGGTGACACTATCCATTTATTCTGTGAATGGATCTTTGGTGCGCACATTATCCTTAGGACATCAACCAGCAGGAATTTATTACGATAAAAGCCGTGCTGCGTATTGGGATGGAAAAAATGACGTAGGGGAGTCTGTTGCAAGTGGTATCTATTTCTTTACCTTCACCGTAGATGATTTTACAGCAACACGCAAGATGTTAATACGGAAGTAGCATTATCAGATAAATAACGAATTTACCTTTATCTTCCCATATAGACATGATTTTGTTCCACTCCACGGAGCGTTATTCGCAGATGAAAAGTACCCTGTTTGGTTTTTCAGACATGATGCTTAGCGTTGAATAATGATTATTATAATACGTTATTTCAGGATATTCATACAACGGAAGAATCAGTTTACACCTATTAGATTAGAAACAGCGACAATGTCTAATATATTGACTACACCGTCACCGTTCACATCTTCACGAAGAGTGTTGTCACCGTTCACATCATCGGGAGAAATATCGTCTGACCATATCCCTTTCTTTGTCAAACGCGCGCGCTCACCATAATGCACAAATAACGCTTCATGTTCAAACGAAAAGTCTATATATACATATCCATATCCTTGACGCACAATCTCTAAATTCACGAACAACCCATCGGGGGCACGGTAAAGATACGCTAACATCCGTCCAAATATATCTGTTGTTTTCTGGGGATCAAAACGCAAATAAACAGATTCACCCTGTAAAAGATTTCGAGTGAACATTGAGGATTCTTTTCCATATACTTCTTCAGGTTTTCTCGGATGCACTGTTTCAGGTGTATCTACACCAATAAGTCGAACGGATGTGTCAACTCCTTCAAAATTTATTACAATTGTGTCGCCATCAACGACTCGTATTACCTCATACGCGATGTCTTCAGAAAAATCCACATCGGAATAAGGTCTCGCTGTGGGAATCATTACTACAGGAGTATCTTCATTTTGAATTTCTATGACGTTACCATCTTCGTAATGATAATGATACTCCCCAGTCGCATGGTTAAAGTGTCCGCCATTGACATCCGTGCCTCCGGAATGTGTGTATGCATACACAGCAATAAATAGAACACTGAGTAAAACCAGTATAAAAGACCATTTATACATGTTGTTCCCCTTCGTATAATGGATTTTACTTCATTTATACTTCTTTCGGGCTTTATACACTTTTTTTGCACTTTCCAAATTACTGGGATCTTTCCAGTAATTTGTGAGACTCCACTTCATTCTACAAGCATAATCAAAACTTAACGGTATTAGTCGTTTTGAACTTGGTAAAAGTTTGAAAAGTGCGATAATCCCTTGTATTGATTGGGTTTCTATGGTATAAGAGATAAGAAATTAGGGGGCTGTAACCCCCTAATTGAACACAAAAAACAAATTGTTTTCTGATGTTCCCGCTTATCTACATTGTATAAGAATCCATCAGAAAAATCAACTTATTACGGAGTATCTGATGGATTTGATTAAGATTATGGAGATGTTTCCAACCCAAGAGGATTGTATAGTGTATTTAGAGCGTCTAAGGTGGCAAGGATTACCAGAATGTCAGCATTGTGGGTCTAACAGTGTTGGTAGACGGAATGAGACGGCTATAGGGCGAATCGGACGCTGGAATTGCCACGATTGTCATAGCACCTTCAAGGTCACATCTGGGACAATGTTTACTGGAACAAAGATAGCACTTCAGAAATGGTTTCTGGCGATCGCATTGATGGCAAACGCCAAGAAAAGTCTCTCAAGTTGTCAACTATCACGCGATTTAGGATTGAACCAGAAAACTACTTTGCGCTTGATGATGTGTATACGCGCTGAAATGGGAAAAGATAACGTGTTGCTACAAGGTATCGTTGAAGCAGATGAGACCTATATCGGTGGCAGCAGTAGAAAAGACTATGACAAAGAAAAAGGTGAACCGCGTAAGCGTGGGCGTGGCACTGCGAAGGATGCTGTTATGGGTGCTGTTGCGCGCGGTGGGAAAGTCGTAGCAGAACTTGTTTCGGATATTACGGGTGATACAATCGCTGCCTTCATTAGGAGGGTTGTTAATACCAAAGATGCTAAACTCTATACCGATCAGTTTAGAGGATACAACGACATCGGTAAAGAGATGGAACATGAAACAATCAATCGGAGTGAACAGTGGGAAGCTGATGGGATACACACCAATACGATGGAAGGGTTCTGGTCTTTCGTTAAACGCGCATGGTATGGCTCACATCATCATTATTCAACAGTCTACACGCCACTGTATCTCGCAGAGGCGTGCTACAAATACAACTACAGGGAAACGAACATCTTTGCTAAGTTTCTCACAGAGAGTGTGCAGTCCGAGTAAAATGAAAATATCTCAAGTCCAAAACGACTTATTCCGAAAGATATTATTTCAAACATCCATAGTAATTATCGCTCTCTCCTTTATCACACCACTGTTGGCACAAAACGGAGATAGCATACTGCAAAAAG
>CAZZBB010000007.1:0-13094 GCA_964652195.1 uncultured bacterium
TAATAAGTTCTTATCAAGCAACAGCCTGTTGAACGCTATCTAACATTAAATCCCAAACCCCAGCAGTGAGGGATGTGTCTAAACATAAAGAATGGACTTTCAAGTTTTAGTTTAATTCTTAAAACTGTCCAAACTATAGTAATAATCAGATTAGCAAAAATTCTAATATCATTTGTAAGAAATGATACATTCCAGGTTAATGTTAGGATGTTATACCTTTTCTATTAATTTTGTTCCATTAGCAATTTCTATAAATGAAGTGTTGTGTGGCACAAACTAAAAGTTAATGCTACAAAAGAGAGTCATGATATATCAGAAATGGTATTATCTCATACTGCACAACCTAAAGGTTATGCTTAAAAAGAGATGTTTTCATTTAGAAATGCTATTAGAAATATTAGTCGAAAATTGCACTTTTAATCCTAATATGCAGACAAACTAATAAGGTGCAAAAACAGACCTTTAATCCTAAATTCTCAGATAAAAAATCGTGAAAATGTTGTTTTTTCAATTCGTCGAAAAAATGAAAAAAGTTACACTTTTTGACACATTGTGTGTCATTGAAATTGGCGTAAATTGCCCCTCTAACCCCTGTCATAGACTGACTTTACTCCACTTTGAATTAGGTTTATAAGAATTTGTAAAAAGTGTGTTTTTGTGTTTTTTGTGTCCTTACAGATTTTGACAATTCTAACCTGCATATTATAGTTGATTTTTTGACATAAAGAATTTATTGTATTTAGGACGTTTTTATAAATAGTCATCATTAATACTCTAATAATATATTTGCCATTAAGGTATTCATACCCGACGAATTCCATAGGCGGATTCGGCGTTGATTTGGTGAATGCTAAACAGCATTCATACCGTTGATTCCTTGATTCCTTGATTTCACATCCAGTTTGTGCTGAAAAGTAGCTTTTGGTAATGTTAGTTGTTAGATTCAGATATTTTCTTCATTTTATTTATGTTTTTTAGAATAATGTGAAATCATCATTTGGTATGGTTACATTAAGTACAATTGGTATGGTTACATTAAGTACAAGTAGCTGACTATCTTACGTGATGATACCATTTCTAAATGATGATTACAAAATTCCACTATAAACCCTTACAGGGAGTGGTATAACTGGTTATGGAATCATAAGAAGAGAATGTTACAAATTGAATGAAAAGTATATAGTGCATTTCAGATATCGAAATATTCTTAATTTTTCTTTGTTTCTATATATTTCCTGTTAGACTATATTTATACCGATAAAATATTGAGAAATGATTTACATCGAACTACTGGAGGTATTGGGATTCTCATGAATTTTAATTGGCAACAGCATCCTTGGGCAGGTGTATTTCCTGCGACACTTTGCCCTTTCCACTCAGATGAATCGATAGATGAAGTTGGATTGCGAAAGTATATGCAGGAACTTGCGGATGTAGACGGCATAAAAGGTGTTGTTTGTAATGGTCATACAGGTGAAATTATGTCTCTCCGTCCAGAGGAACGCCAACGTGTAACAAGAATCACCGCTGAAGCCGTTGGTGATAGAGTGAAAGTAGTCTCAGGTGTGAGTGCTGAAGGCAGCCTACCCGCGGTTGATGATGCCCTTGCGGCTAAGGAAGCAGGAGCTGATGCAATACTATTAATGCCAGCACATCATTGGTTACGTTTCGGAAGAACACCTGAAACAGCAGTTGGCTATTTTCAAGATGTTGCCGATGGGGCAGATATTCCTATTATAGTACATCAGTATCCTGCATGGACAAAAGCAGGATATAGTCTTGAAGAGATGTTAGAGATGACTAAAATCCCCCAAGTTGTTTGTATTAAGATGGGTACACGTGATATGGCACGATGGCGATGGGATTACGAACAATTGAGAGAGGCTGCACCTCATATTCCGATTCTTACATGTCATGATGAATACCTACTTGCCTCGCTATTAGAAGGGAGTGATGGTGCCCTTATCGGATTTGCTGGGTTTGTCCCTGAATTGATGGTGGCTGTCGTCCATGCAGCGCTAAATAATGATTTAATGGGAGCAAGAAAGGCACGCAATCAGGTTGATACATTAGCTCGAATTGTATATAACTTCGGTGAACCGAGTAGTGATGCACATCAACGTATGAAGTGTGCCAGATGGTTGATGGGTAAATTCCCATCCATGACGATGCGTCGACCTTTACGCCAACTATCATCTGACGAAATACACAAGATACGAACCGAGCTTGAAAGTGTTGGTTACCAATGTGTCAACTAACTATCGTTTGTGCTCAAGAAAATACTCATGCAAAAGACATTGATTCTCTTATTAGCAATTTGGTATACAATACACACTCTTCTCCAAACAAGCATCGCACAAGAAGTATCTGATTGGCATCTGCAACACTTACCCGAAGGGACAATAGCACGAATCGGGAAAGGGGCGTTAACAGGCGACATAGCATATTCCAAAGATGGCACACGATTAGCAGTTGCGTGCGGTATAGGAATTTGGATTTACGATGCTCAAACTGGTGAAGCACTCCAGTTGATTACAGGTCATACTGCAATAGTCCGGAGCGTTGCATTTAGTCCTGATGATGCGAAGTTGGCAAGCAGTAGTTCTGATAAATCTATACGTTTATGGGATGCCCACAGCGGTATACTGCTACGTACTTTGGTCGGACATAAGGATGACGTAAGATGCGTTGTGTTCAGTCCTGATGGGGAATTGTTGGGTAGTGCAGGAGGAGATACATCTGTCCGTCTATGGCACACCCGCACTGGTGTCCATCTGCGGACACTGAGAGGACACGAGAGGGATGTCAATAACGTAGCATTCAGTCCGGATAATTCAACTATAGTGAGTTCCAGTTTTGACGGAACTTTATGCTTGTGGGATGTGCAGACAGGAGAAATAATCCGGAGGTATTTAGGACATACAAGAGATGCCTTTGATGTTGTGTTCAGTCCTGATGGAAAGAAGTTGGCAAGTGCTGGTAATGACAACAAAGTGATACTATGGGATACACAGACGGGTATAGCACTTCATACTTTTGAGGAATTTGAGTGGTCTGTCATGTGCGTTGCATTCAGTCCAGATGGTAACATTCTTGCGGGTGGAAGCAGAGACAGAATACTGCGTATGTGGCATGTACCGACCGGTACACACTTACAAGACTTGGAAGGACATGCTTCTTGGGTGTTAAGTGTTGCGTTCAGTCCAGATGGCAGAAATCTGTGGAGTGCGAGTCGGGACGGTTCATTGCGTTTATGGAATGTGACAACAGGTGAAGAGATACGGAAAATCAGTGATCATACACAGATTGTTCATAGCGTTGCATTCAGTCCGGATAGCACATTGCTGGCGATTGGTAAACATGATCCTATGATTCATTTGTGGAATCCCCAGACTGTTGAATTTATTCGTGAGATCAAGGGGAATAAGGGAGCAGTTAATAACGTAGCTATTAGTGCAGATGGAAAGTTATTGACGGGAGGTTGTATGGAAGATACTTTGTGTGTATGGGATTTACAGACAGACGTTATACAACAGAAGTTTATTAGAGAAAGTGAATGGATACACAGTGTTGTGTTAAGTCCTGATGGAAAGATCGTGGCTACTGGTAATGAAGATGGTAAAATCCGTATGTGGAAAGCACGCACAGGGGAAAGCCTTAATACGATTTCAGTTCATAAGGAGCCAGTTAGTGATATTGTGTTCAGTCCTGATGGGTCTACTTTGGCAAGTGCGAGTTTTGACAAAACCGTCCGAACATGGAATGTGTCTACTGGTAAAGAGATAAACACGTTGGATGGACATACGGATCGGATTTATGACATAGCATATAGTCTTGATGGGAAGATGATTGCAAGTGCAAGTAGGGACAGAACCGTGAGGTTGTGGAATTCAAATTCAGGTCAGCAAATTCGTGTATTGGATGGACATTCGGATGCGGTTAAGTGTGTTGCGTTTAGTCCTGATGGGAAAACGTTGGCGAGTAGTTTGGATTGGGGTGAGACGATTAGGTTGTGGGATGTGGATACCGGAAAGCAAATTTCAACACTGCAGGGACATACACATTCCATCAATAGCATCGAGTTTAGTCCTGATGGTAAGTTGATGGCGAGTGGGAGTAGTGACGGCACCGTTTTATTATGGGATATAAACAAGGATAATTGATGGTTTTGTTTTCACGTCTCTACGGTGTTGAGTTGTTAAGTTCTTGGATTTTTTCTTCAATGAAAACTGTGAGTTCCACTTTTCCTTGCTGTTCTGCAAGCTTTAAAGCAGTTTGGAAATCTGAATTTGCGCCATTATAGTTCTTTAAGTTAACCTTTACAATGCCACGGTAAGTGATAGCTTCAGCATAGTCAGATTTGAGACGAATTGCTTCGTTGTAGTCAAGAATTGCCGAATCGAGATCTCCTTGTCGCATTTTCTCAATTGCTCTATTGTAGTAAGCCATAGCATAACTTGGATTTATTCGGACTGCGTGTGTATAATCTGCAAGTGCTTGATTATGGTGCTTAAGCATGCTAAGTGAAATACCCCTGTTGTTGTAAGCTTCTACGTATTCTGTATTTTGACGAATAGCCTCGGAATAATCGGCAACTGCTTCTTCATGCTGACCTATTTTATCCTTTGAAAGACCTCGTAGGTTATATGCCTCCGTAAAATCTGATTTTAGCTCAATTGCCTTATCATAATCTAAGATAGCAAGTTCATGTTGTCCAAGTTCATTCTTGGTAATTGCTCGAAAATAGAAGATCTCGGATGACTCAATTCCTAATTCAATCGCTTTATCAAAATCAACAAGTGCTGTTTCATTTCTCCCAAGTTGTTTTTTTGCATAACCTCTAACTGCATAGACTTTGACAAATTTTGGATCTAATCCAATTGCTATATCAAAATCAGCAATCGCGGTTTCATGCTGTCCTGAGTCACCCTTCACACAACCTCGTGTGTAGTAAAGTTCTGCAGAATCAGGACTTAATTCAATTGTTTTATCAAGATCAATAATTGCTTCTTCGTGTTTGCCAAGTTTCTGAAAGGATACTCCGCGATTATAGTAAGCCTCAAGAAAATTCGAGTTTAGTGCAATTGCTCTATTGAAATCAAAAAGTGCATCTGGGTAATTCCCAGATTCAAGATTCATCACCCCTCGATTGTAATAGGCATCAACAAATTTAGTGTCCAATGCTATTGCCTTATTGAAATCATCTTTTGCTTTATCATGCTGATCAAGATTGAATAGTGCAATACCACGACTGTAATATACATCGGGAAAGTCGGGGTTTATTTTTATCACTTCAGCGAAATCAATCAATGCTTTTTCATACTGGTTAAGACGATTACACGTAATTCCCCGATTGTATAAGACTTCCCAAAAATTATGTTTCAGTGCAATTGCCTTGTTATAGGCAGAAAGTGCTTTTTCTATCCTTTTCCCTTGATAGAGCAGAAAACCAATCGAGAAGAAGGCATGTGCAGCAAGTTCATCTTCAGTTCCAATTTCAATTGTCCCATTCTCTGCTAACTTTGAAGCCTGTTCTGTCAGTTTTGGAACATAAGTGTCCTCATAGCTGCTAATAAGACGTGTAACAAATTCCATCAATGGTGCTAATATGTGATTTTCATTCTCGCCAACAGAATAGATTAATTCTTCTAATACTTCATCTAACCACTGATATTCGTCATCTGTCAAATTGACAATGCCGTAATGTCCGTGTTGGTTTCCGAAATCGATGAAGCCGTCTAACACCTCTACTAACCATTGATAGGCACTCTCAGAATAGGTTGCGAACTCAAAAGGGGCGGATCGGTGAAGGTGTGCCTGAGTCTGGATTGGTTCAGCACTCGCGAACAATTGAGTACTGTTCGTAATCACATCAGAAAGCACGAAATCTGATCCAAAATTCGTTAGCAATGATGGTGTGCTGAACGCAGACTGTGTTTCCATTAACATAATTTACCTCTTCCAGCTACCTCTATCATATTCTTCGTGTGTGAGGACATGTCTAATAGAGACTTCTTGTCTTTTGTAATTAATAAATGCGATAAGGCGTACACTCCTACCGATGTTGAAAACTGTCAATGTCGTCTTCTCTTCTGAATGAGAAAACTTTCCCGCCCGGACTGGGACCGGATCCGCTTGAGGAAATGTCATTTGCAGATCAACAATAGACTCAAAGGTGCCTTCCTCCATTAACTCCTGCCACCGCTGAAGTCTTTTACTAACATTTGAATGTCTACTTGCAAATTTATCCAGTTTTCTTCGTCCAGTGATATGCATTAGTTATTTTGAGTAGGAACCCTTTAACTGTGGTTTCGACGGTTTTTACGATACTATTGTACCATACTAAGAACTAAGTTGTCAAAAATTGGAATAGTGAGAATTACTAATGCCTGAATAGATTAAAGTTGACTTTTAGATATGAGATTAAATATAATGGTCAGACGAAACAAGCTATAATATGCCTAAGAATTAGAGGGTCGTGTATAAAGTCAGTCTTGTGGTACAAGCTATCCGAATCTTAAAAAATCGGCAATTTCCACCTATTCCATGTTGAGTTTAGAAATATTCTCAGAAAGTTGATAAAAATGTCACGTTTAAAATATGCATTAGTAGGTCACGGACGACGCGGTTCAGCACATTTATCAACAGCCGCTGCCCTAAAAGATACATTTGAAATCGTCGCTGTGTGTGACGCACATCAGGAATCAGCAGAAGCAGGTGCAGCAAGATTTGGTGTTAAGGCATTCACCGATGTCCGCCAACTTGTTGACGAGATGTCACCTGATGTTTGCGATGTTGTTGTTCCAGTGCAGTTACACCATATTGTTTCATGTTACCTGTCTCGTCGTGGCATACCGCATAATGTAGAAACAGGACTTGCTCCGACACTCGGTTTGATGGATATGATGATAGCAGATGCTGCAGAGAATGAGGTGAAACTGCAGACATCAGAGAACTTCCCATTTGTTCCGGTAGAACAGTTTGTCTGCCAACTTATTCAGGAAAATGTCATCGGTCCAGTCCATAGATGCTATAGACTCTTTTCAACAACAGGTTATCATGGTCTTGCGGCAATACGGTGCCGTATGAATGCTGCTCCAATATCGGTAAGTAGCATAGGGCATTCAATGCCTGTTGTACCTTACATTGACCGCGCAAAACGGGATTTCACTCATGAAGGCTTAGAATTCTATTCAGTCGATTTCGAAAACAGTGGAATTGGCATCGCAATGGTAGGAAATAAAAACGGTTGTCTCGGGCGGAACAAACTTGTTGGTTTTGAGACATGCGGTGAACGCGGTACAATCATTACAAACGGCAACCAAGGGGCATCTGGTGGTGAAACTGTCAACGTATGTACAGATGAAGATCTCAAAAACGGTGGAAGTGCGCAAACTTATGAATTCCAAAGAGAATACAGTGAAAATAAAGTCTTACAACGTATTTTTGTCGATCTCCCCGAATCCCTTGGTGGAAGGATTGAATGGATAAATCCCTACCGTGAAACACAAATCACGGAATCTGGAATTTCTCTTGCGACTATGCTTGACGGTATTGCACATGCTGTCCGAGAAAATACAAAACCGCTCTGGACAGGAGAGATGGGTAGAGCAGATCAGGAGATGGTTATTGCTGCACATAGGTCAATCCAGATGAATCGTCAACCAGTGAAACTTCCATTACAACCTGACCCAGACGAAGAAGCTGCATTTGACAGAAACTTTGAAGAGCAATTTGGTGTTCATCCACGGGATGATATTGAGAAAGCATTAGAAGTTAATTTTAAAGCACGTTAGTTAAGACAACTACTTATACTTCAATCAATGAATTTCAGTTGTAAAATACCAACATTTGAATGTAAAATTTAGTATCAAAATTTGGTTACTTCAATTTGAAATCGACTGAATATTTTAAACATGTACGTCAGAGATCTGACAGAATCAATATCAAAACCGAATGGAATTATGGATACCATCAGGAATCCTATTTATACAGAAATACAGGCTGATGGTAGAATCAGAAAATGGAAGTTGATTCAGATGAAAGCAACTTCCTTAGAGTGATCTTACTTGAAGATGGAGAAACAGTTCATAATGCATTCTTTGATAAAAGTTTTAAAGGCATTTCAGAATGAAAGTTAAATATTTCCATGATACCGGGACTGCCCTTATTGAGTTTTCAACACATCCCGTTTCTGAAACGAAAGATATCAATGAAAACATTTACATAGACCTTGATGCATCCGGTAATCCTGTTGCAATCACAATTGAACATGCTGACTTATGTGCAGATTTACCCGATTTGTTATACGAACAGATAGGTGTCGACAAACTGCACTCACAGTTGTCTGAAAAACATGATTCGCAGCTTTGACCATGTTTCAGTTTCAAACAACAGAAAGGTAGAATATGAAAGAAATAAAAATTGGTTTTATTGGATCTGGTGGTAATGCTAACGGACACATGAATCGGTTATCAGAAATGGAAGGCGCGAATATCGTTTCTATTTGCGATATTGTAGCTCAGAAAGCACAAAATGCTGCTGAAAAACACAACGCTGATCCATACACAGAATATCGCGAAATGTTAGAACGCGATGATCTTGATGCCATCTATTTAAGTTTACCTGTTTTTGTACATGGACAACCTGAATTAGAGGTAATCAAACGAGGGTTACCATTCTTCGTTGAAAAACCGGTAGCCATAAATATCGACATTGCACGTGAAATAGAAGCTGCAGTAACAAAAGCAGGACTCATCACCTGTGTTGGTTATCAACTACGTTATCTCGGTTCAACACGGATAGCTGAATCCATACTAAAAGACACCACCATTAATATGGTAATCGGCAAATATTGGTGTGGAAGTGGTCGTGGAAATCCTGATGGTTGGTTACGACAAATGAACAAATCCGGTGGACAATTAGTCGAACAGGCAACACATACCATTGATATGATGCGAAATCTTGCCGGAGAAGTTGATACTGTCTATGCCATGCAGGCAAACCGTACGTTGAATGAAATAGACTGTCCTGATAGCAATAGTGTTACACTTCAATTTAGTAGCGGAGCTATCGGTTCACTCACAGCAGCTTGGGCTTATGCTGGGGGTTGGGAGAACGCAAACATACTTGATATCCTCTATGATGGTGAACTTATAAATTGGAGTCCCGGTAGAGTTTCTGTCCAAGAAGATGGCAATTGGGTAGATAAAAACGAACCCGGTCCCACGATTGATGAAGTTTTTGTTAATGCTGTACGTAATGGTGACGGTTCTGAGATTCTAAGTCCGTATACAGATGCAGTAAAATCATTGGAAATCTCTCTCGCAGCAAACCTCTCTGCACAAGAGAATAGACTTGTCCAGATTTCTTCGCTATAAGCATGAGTTACGCACAAACGGTAGGTGCGTTTGATAAAGATCAAGTATTCGAGGGTGTGCATAAATAATTGGGGCAAATATGCGCTTGTAGTATTATCCACAATTACCTTTACATTGGCGAGGTTTCCTAACCTCGCCAAATTACCCATTTTTTTATCTTCATACATATTGTGCTACAAGGTGATAACTTGAGTTATAAAAGGAGAATTGAATGGATTTTACATTAAACTCTATTAAACTACAGTTAAGTCTAATTCTTATTATCATATTATCCATACTTGGCTGTGAAAAGCAGATAACAAAAGAGATCATGATGATTGATGACAACCGACACATTTCAGACCTACCAATAGACAATTTTGAAATCAGACACCAACACGAAGACGCACCTTTTCCGGTTGTCATTAGAGTCAATGGATGGTTTCCAAATCCCTGTGATTATAAGCACAATGAAACTAAAATTATGCGATCACAAGACGGGAGAGAAATTACTATTAACATCAGCATGGAACGGCTTCCAAACGAGCCCGGGTATTACTGTATAACAGCCACAGAGCCGTATCAAGAATCAATTGATCTTGAAATACTTTCCCCTGGAAATTACATAGTCATAGTCAACGGTATTTCAAAGAGTATCCGTATTGGATAATCCGTAGGGGGTATATTGCTTTGGCTCTATCCATAGGTGTCACTTTATCAGTTCACCATAGGGTAAATTTAAAATTTTGATTTGTATTTGCGGTATCTTTAGTCCCGTAAATCAACGCCAAATACGCGTTTGGTATTTGTCGGGGACGCAACGTTTATAGAAAAAATGTTGTCCTCCCTCTTGAGTTCCGTAGGAACAGTATAGTTTGCAAATCGTGAAAATGTGAAGGTCCAAAATAAGGATAAAATTATGACAACAAAATATCGCGTCGCAATAGTCGGATGTGGTGGTATCTCAAACGCACACGGAAATGCATGGCGCAATGTACCAGAAATCGAAATTGTTGGGGCATGCGATGAGAAATTTGAAGCACTATCCCGTTTCGCTACTGAATATAACGTCGAGAACACCTATAACGACCTACGACAAATGTTAGAAAAACAAAATCCGGATGTCCTTGTAATTGCTACATGGCCCTCAAGTCATCTCAAAAATGTACTTGAGGCTGTGCGATCTGGCGTTAAGGGTATCCTCGTTGAAAAACCGATTACAGTGAACACATCCCAACTTGAACAGATGATTCAGGTTACAGAAAATGCTGGCATTCTCCTGATGGAAGCGTTTATGTACCGACATCATCCACTTACATTGGCGGTAAAAGAGAAAATAGAGGAAGGAGCAATCGGCGATGTCAAGTATGCACGTTCCACTTTTTCCACTGGCCTGACGGATCGAACAAATTGGCGATTAAGAGGCGATCTCGGTGGTGGTGCGGTCATGGATTTAGGGTGCTACTGCATCAACATCATTCGCTATGTTATAGGTCAAGAACCACAATCCGCTTGGGCAACAGGCAAATATGAACCGATTAACAATGTCTGGGAAACACTCATTGGCACTTTAGATTTTGGGGATGGTATTACTGGTCAGTTTGACTGTAGTTTCGGATGGACATGGCGTGAGAATTATGAGGTTACTGGTACAAAAGGAACTATTTTTGTAGGAAGTGCATGGGGAAACAGTGAAGGGGAATCACAATTCACTGTAAATGGAGAAACTGTCACCGTCTCCGGCGTAAATCCTTATGCAGCAGAAATATTAAACCTATGTGAAGCCGTAGAAAACGGCACTCCTTCCCTACTACCCATATCAGATTCGTTAGCCAATATGCGTGTTATTGATGCATTACACGAATCCGCTCACACCGGGCAACGAATTCACGTGCCTAATTAAACTTTTACTTCATAAATCATTTGTAGAGCGGGAACCCGCTGAATACGCGTGTGATATTCAGAGGTTTCTATCCTCCACCATGTTTATTGTTGTGTTTTTCTTGTTATATTGAAGTAAAAGTAACATAGGAGATTTATGATGCGTAAAGTGTGGAATACTCTCTGGATACCCATTGCTATTCTCTTAATGCTTTGTGTTTCTTCTACTGTGTTCGCTCAGCAAAAACCAACACAGCCAAAAGATTTACAGTATATTGAAACTGTAGATTTACGAGAGCTTATTGATACCGTAAAGGATTTAACCAAAAATGTAAAGGTATTAAGCGATAATCAAAAAGAACTAACTGACAATGTAAAAGAACTAACGAAAAGTGTGAATAATATCAATACAAGAATGGCTGTGGTTGAAGAACGCACAACATGGATTACGGTAATTCTACTGGTTATTTTAGCTGCAATTTTTGGTGGTGTAGTTACTTATTTTTTCTCTAATAGAGGGAGAAAGGAAAAGCGTATTCCTACAGTTAATACACCTGATGAAGTTCCAAAAGAAAATCAGGGTGAGACACCTTACGATATAAGTGCTGAAGATGAGTTACAGACTCAAAGGGATCCCTAATGAGTTCGTTGCAATTATTTTCAACTCGGGCAAGACAGCAATCTGAACCGGATGTCTCTCCAAAATTGAGGGAGCAGATTGTTAACATTGTAGATGATTAGTAGAGAGGATATCTACGGGCTATCTATTGCCTAATCCAATTTTCCCTTTTAAGTATAGGGAGGCCATCTACGAAGAAGTTTACAAATATTTATCAGATGAGTTTGGAATAAGGCGCTTTGAAAATGCTAATTATCGTCGTGAAGTATTTGACTTTTTACGAGAAGTCCCAACAGAGATTTTTTTTAATGTCATTGAATACTTATTGAAAGTAGTAATGAACATACAATTCCAACCAAACACCCTATACTACGGCGACTGCCTTGACATCATGGCAAACTTACCGAAAAAAGCGTTGACCTTATCTGCCTGGACCCGCCTTTTAACTCTGCCCGCAGATATAATAACATCTTCAAGGACTCTGGGTTGAAAACGGAAGCAGAAATCAAGACGTTTGACGATGTGTGGTTCTGGGACGAGTAATCAGCTGAACGTGTGCAACGTCTCAAAATGCTGTTGCAAATCCTGCTTCAGGAGTGATTGCTGGGTTTGAGGTGTTGATCCCGCAGAGCAAGATGTTGTCATATACGTCCTATATTACAGAACTGTTGTTTGTAATGCACTGCATTTTGAGTGTCGGAGGTAGCATTTATCTACATTGTGATCCGTATGCGAGTCATGAGGGTTTTACACGACTAATGATTTGAACAGACTGTACGATAATCTTCTATATTGTACAACTTGCTCCTTACTTTAAATATATGATAACATTTTGCCAAAAAAATCAAGTTGTCTTTTGTCTTTTAATTACTTCTGTTATCTAAGACATTGTAAAGCGAGGTTATTTGAATGTCCTGTCCTCGGTGTAAACATGAACATTGTGTCAAAAATGGTAAGGTTGAAGGAAAACAACGACATAAATGTAAAAGTTGTGGATTTGGAAAGTTTTGTGTCGTGATACAGGAGAACTCATCGCTTGGGAATGTGGTGATCGGGATAAAGCAACGTTGAATAACTTCTCAGCAAGTTATCCTCATGGCAAGTAAAGTTATATTATACAGACGATTGGCATGCGTATAAAGCTGTTATACCGGAAAAGTTGTTAGTGCAGAGTAAAAAAGAGACACATCGTATTGAGCGTAATAATAACCTCATGCGGCATTGGTTTGGCAGAT
>CAZZBB010000008.1:0-21806 GCA_964652195.1 uncultured bacterium
TTTTACAACAGTTGCAATACTTTCGTGGATACATTTTAGTCTGCTTTTACTGTGATATATATAGTAACATAATAAAAACAGATATGTCAAGTTAATAATTATATATTGTGACATATTCTATTATTTTATTTACTGGTATTAATAATATGTTATGCGTATTTCTACAATATTGTATCTTTAGTTGTATTATGGTTTTGTTTTCTTCAATAATTCTTCAATTATTTTTTGGTTGTTGTGTATTAGTTGAATTTTTCTATGTGTTAATTCAAGTAAGGAGGAGTGGATGGATGGAAGAGGGAAGTGATATCAACGGGTAGGGAGACCATCCTACAAAGAGGAATTATATCTTTTCGAACTCATCGAAATTATGAGATTCACTGTAGTAAAGTTACAAAGGCTTACACTCCTATTTTTACCACATAAATTATGATAATGCAACTTAACATGCTAAGCAGGTTTCAATATTAAATATTCACATTGTGCGTCAATAACGGGCGGGAAACCCCGCCCCTACGGGTTTGACACCAATGGAAAATCGTAAGATTATTATTTAATATTGCTTAACTTGAAGGTTTCACCGGCTGTTTCGTTTTTTTTATATGACTCTTGCGCGGTACTTTGGGTTTTGCTTTCCACTTATACCGAACCATGGACTGAAAATGGTATAAGATCGGGGTTCAGAATCCCCTCCTACAGAAGAAATATAAGAATCGGGATTGGAATCCCTCCTACAGAGGAGGTAAAGGTAAGTACTAATTTTACAAAGAGTTTTTTACCCATCAACTAAAGATTTTTGTGATTTCATCTGTCTCGAAGATGGGAAGCGGCTCTTTTTTATTCGGGGCATGTGCTAAGCATTTACCGGTATTAAGTGGTGTTAATTTTCCAATGATTTCCGTATCAATACCAGCATCATTAAGTGCCTGACAAATCATTTCACTTTTATCTGGGTCAGATGCAATGAGTAAAGCACCAGATGAGATTACACCCATCGGATTGAGTTCAAATATTTCACACAGTGTCTGGGTAATGTCGCTATACATCTTAGATGAATTAAGAAGTTTGTCTGAGTAGATTAATGTACCTAAATTCGAGGCTGTTGCCAATTCGTGAACAGCCGTTGCAACCCCTCCCTCTGTAACATCATGCATCGCATGGACACCCCCAGTAGCCACTGCAATTTGTGCGTCCTTTAACACAGATATCCCCGGATCTGTTAAGTAGTTTTTTGCTTGATCCAATAGTATTGAATCGTATTTACCCATTAATTGCTCAACACACTCACGAGCAATGATTGCCGTTGCTTCAATAGCTAATCCTTTTGTTAGGATCAAATCATCGTGAACACAACCGTCCGATGAAGTGACTAAAACATCTTTTTGAACAACACCCATCATTTGTCCGATGACAATAGGTTGTGTTACGGTCGGTGTCACCTCAGTATGTCCACCACATAGTGCAATGTTGAACTGAGTACATGCATCTGTAATTTGTGCCATAATATCCTGAACCATTGTTGCTGTCGTCGTTGATTCAGGCAACAAAAGTGTAACCAGTAACCATTTTGGGGTAGCTCCCATCGCAGCTATGTCATTGCTATTGACACAAACAACATACCAACCAATATCCTCTGTTGCAAATGTGATTGGATCAGAAGTTGCGACGAGATAATTATCTCCTAAGTCAATAACAGCAGCATCCTCACCGAGTTGCGGCCCCACAATAACACCTGTATTAACATTGCATTTCGGGAGAATTTCTTTCAAAAAGTCGTGTTTCAGTTTTCCAACTGGTAGATATGTCATTGTCACACCTGCAAACTATAATTCAGTATGGAAACTTCTGTTTAAGAATGCGTGCCAGAATATTAATCGTTACCATTGGGATTAACATTTGCCCCAACTTTTTCTCCGGCTTCTAAGACCTTATCAACCACCATTTTCACATCATCTTCATCAACAAACGGGGATAGGATATAAGACTTTAGAGCGACAATTGGTTCACCGTATGTTGTCTTTCGATAGCAATCCGTAGTAGAGATGAATACGCCACGCCCCTCCATCGCCTCTGCATTTACATATTGGAACACTTCTCTATTGTATTCATTGTGTAAAAGTAAACTCTCACGATATGCTAAATCTTCAAATTCTTGTCGTTTAATTTCAAATGTATCAATCCCCAACGGATATGCCCGGAAGAGGGTAACAGTTCCAAAATTGCCACTGTTTAGTACTGTTGTGCTTGCATGCCCCCCTAAATGTTCACGTAAAAGTTGTGTCATTTCAACGATGTGTCCAAGAATGGCACGTAACCCTTCTTGTCCGAACAATCGTAGATTTGCCAGTGCCGCAAGTGGACCTGTTCCTGCTCTGGATGTTTCAAGAGTATACATTCCGGGCCGATATTGTCCATAATGGTATAGATAAGGCATCTGTTCTGGGGAACGTTTCAACATATCCAAATCGGCTTGATCCTTCACAAGAACAAGACTCGAAATATAAGGTGTAAAACCTGTTTTGTGAAAATCAATCCCGATTGAATCAGCTAAGTGTAGGTGTTGGATACGTCGACAAGCACCCGCTATAGCGCGAATGGTGCGTGGCCGAAAATTGAGGGTGTTCTCCTCTATTTCGTAATCGTTGAAAACTGACCATGCCCATCCTATGACAGCATCTGCGTGAATATGTGGTTTATAATCAAGTTTAAATTCATCAACGAGTGTTTCCCGCATTGACGCGATCTTCAATAAATCGTCCAATCCGAATGCATCGGTTGTTCCCATCGTGGTAATAATTGCTGCGATTTTCTTACCATCCTTCAATACCTCTCGTAAACCCTCCTCAAGCTTAGGGAGATCAATTTCGTTTTCTACTGTGGTCGGTATCGTAATTAGATTATCCGTCCCAATTCCTAACCATCCGGTGATATTTGACGCACAGTAGTGTGCTGTATCAGATACAAAAACAACCACATTTTCAGGTGTTCCTCTCTTTATAGTTTCTGGACATGCTTTTTCCAATCCTATTTTCACACCGTATAAGGTTGTTCCTGTACCGCCAAAAGTAAACACTCCACCCGATTGTTCAGGATTATATCCCACCAATTGTGATGTAATTCCTACCACCTCAACTTCCGCTAATGCGACCAGTCGACTATATTCATCCCATCCCATGTTAGGATTGTGTAGAGACGCAAGAAGTACTCCGATAAGACTGGGAATTGTCGTTGGAGCAATAACATTTTGTTGGGTTCGAGGATGTCCAAATATCGTCATACCTCTAAGGTAACCCACCAGTTCAGTTGTAACTTCTTCAACAGTAGACATTTTTTCCGGTAATTCTGTTTTCTTCGCTACATTAAAGTCTGCAGGAATAATATCCCCGAGAAACGGTAAATGTGTCTTCAGATCATCTACCTGATTTAATGCGGACATAATTGAATGTACAAAGTATGAATCATGTATCTTATCTGAAACCGGTTGGGGGAACGTTTTTCGGAGTTCTTTTAGTATTTTTCGATAGGACATTTTAACCTCTGAGGTTTTATCTGATGGGATTAATATTGTTGTTAGCTTGGTATGTAAGGAGTGAAATCAATATGAATATAGTAGCATTATTCCTACATCTTTTCAATTGTTTGATTTAGATGATTTTAAACGATGTTGAGTCTTTTAGCAAAGAATATCCACTTTAAACTTAAAAAGAAACGTCAACTGTGTTGCTACAGTTGACGTTTGTTCAACAGGACTTACGTAGTTTAAAATATTACTGAATGATTTGAGAGTTGATATCGTATGTAATCAATCCATAAACCATCTTTGAGATTGTAAATCGTTTGTCCGACGTTTTTGAAGGTATTATCGGGCGGTTTTGCATCCTTAGTGAGGATGACAAGTCAATATAACCATATTACTACAAATGGATAGATGAAAGTCGAAACTCCCTTATTTGTGTTCACCACCTTCACCATCATGTTCGGTGTTACCTTCTGCATCATGTTCACCATGTTCACCTTCTCCATCTCTGCCGTGTTCGCTCTCACCCACTTCAGGATGGGCAGTCCATTTGTCAAAATTAGTGCTTGTTGCGGTGAGTAGGATTTCTCTTTTTTTCCCAGGAGCAAGGTCTCCTGGTTTTGTTGGACCGAGTTCTTTTCCGTTTGATAAGTGAACTTCAACGCGGACTCGTTTCAAAGTTTCGTCTGTGGTGTTTTCGACAGTACCTTTGAAGGCATTGCTTTGCGCATCGTAATTTAAAATCAGTCGAGTTCCGTTACGAACTTTATCGTAAGTATCGGTTAGGGTAAGTTCAACGTTAGATTCTTCACCACCATCATCAACGGACAAATTATTTTTTTTTGAACATCCGCTAATACTAATAGCGAACAACACGATTGCACATGCGACAAGAATGCCGTAAATAGAATTCATGAGTGTACCTCTTTCTAATAGATAGGAATTGCAATGTTATTTTTTTACCAAGGAATTAGGGTTAACGGGTATGTTTACGACAAGGGAGCAATTGGTGTATTGCTCCGTTGAATAGGATTTCTAACTGGTGCCACTCTGACCTGAAGTGTATGGTTTAATTACCACCGCCTTCAGCACCACCTTCTCCGCCACCTGCGTGTTCCCCGCCGCCTTCAGCACCCCCGGAACTTGGTCCGACTTCGGGGTGAGCTACCCACATGTCAAAGGGTTCGTCCACTGCTGTCAACTCAATCGGTATTTTTTGACCAGGGTCAAGGTCAACTGGAGGTGTTGGACCGAGTTCTGGATCTGTTGGATTGGCTCCCTGGCTGTTTGCTAAGTGAATTTCAACGCGAACTTGCAGTAAAACCGCATTTGTCGTATTTTCAACAGTGCCTTTAAAGGTATTTGTAGCAGCATCATAACTCATAATTAGACGTGCCCCTTTCCGGGTATGGTCATACGTCTCGGTCAAAGTGAGTTGAACTGCCGATTCTTCGTCACTTGGGTTAGCAGCGATTGGATTTACTGTTTCGGTATTTTCATCATCAGTTGAACATCCGGTAATTCCGGCTATCATTGCAAAAGCAATCATTGTGATAATTGCCAAATAGTGTTTCATGGATTTGCTCCTTTTGATATTTTGTCATAAACCAATTTTTTATATTTTATTATTACTTGGAAGATTTAAAATTCTGTCAATTAGTTTGTTAGATACGTTTTAATTTGACGAAAGTTCAATCTTCCTTTGTTATAAAATATTACATAGTCAATACTTAAGCCAAAAAGTGCCAATGTATCATAAGTCAACCAAAGTTGCTACTTGTTCAATAGGGAACGTCGATTCTGATCGGTGTTGTCCCATAGACCGTTAGTCTGTGTCCACACACAAAGTCGACTGGAGTGGAATTTGATCTTTACACGAATAAGAATGACTACCGAAAAAATCTAAAGTTATTTTAATCCTGAAATCTCGTAGCCTATCTTAGCAATCGGTCATATTCACTACGACGCCTTCAACTAAAACTCAGATTATTGGCGAATGTATCGGTTGCAATAAGTCTATTTTTGATAATTCAATTTAAATTTGATAAATGTCTATATGTAATCAATATCTTTCGGCAAAATGGTCAATGTTTCACAAGTTAACGTGAGTTTGATAATCAGGTTTACATACTCGGTGCGGAAAATCATGAATCAAGAAATCAACGATATGAATGCTATATGAATATTAAATTTATATTTCGATGATTCAGTCGATAAAATTATCGTATTGGTGATGATATCAAGTATAATCAGATTCACGATTCACAGATTGTTCCTACAGAAGAGTGTGTAACCCCTAATCTAAACACTAAATTGCCACCAATTGTATGGTTAATAAAGAGAACATGCCTTAGTTTATCTTTTGATATTGTATTGTTCCTATAATTCAGTTATACTAATAATATGGACTAATCAAATGTATAAACTTCTAATACCTCAAGCTATGTAGGATTTACTATGATTCGTCCACTTCCCATTTCGTTTCCATAGTTTGTATTAAAATATTATCAACTGTCTCTACCAAAATAAATGGGAGATATATCATGAATTATAAATGTAACTTTCGAAAGAATTCGTTATACATCTTTATATTGATGTTCTTTATTATCATAACATCGGTGGTAAATGCTCAAGAAAAGGCAACATTTTCAGGAACTGTTGTGAATGAAAGTGGAGAACCAGTATTTAATGTAAAGGTAGAAATTCGTCCATATAGGATCAAACCAGGGGGAATTAGAGAACAGAGAATCATGCCACATATTGTGCAGCACACAGATATGGATGGTAAATTCGCCATAACAAACATACCTCCTGAATCTGTAAAAATCTTAATCGGAGATAATGATACAGATACAAAAATACTATCAATTGATTTAGGGGATCTAACGCTTTATCCAGAGGAAAGACCACCATTCAAAATTATGTTATTCTCTTTAGAACCCAGGGCAAGAATAGAGAATGCAGTAATTAAGGTAAAGACTAAGATAATTCCGCAAATTCGAGCAAGGGTTGTTGATGCTGATGGCACACCTATCACAGATACACAGGTCAATACAGCAGTTAATCGAAGAGATGTAGACCGGACTGGATCTGGAAGATCACGTGGACCTCGAAATACAGATTCAGAGGGTTATTTTACTGAGAAACTCAGAGTAGATGATGAACCACAATTTTATAGAATTGCTATTGAGTTTGACGGTTATTTTGCTGTATCAGACCCATTTATCCCTCTTGAAGGACAACCAGTGGTACATCTGCTATTAAAACTGAACGATAAGCCAATTCCTTTCGATGAAAATACACCGGAACGTGTTTCCGCAGAATTCAATAGATTACTAAGTACGCCAGCTGTTTGGATACGCAATCCAATAAATGGTCATTATTATAAAAAAATCTATTGTCACAGTATAGAGGATGCTCTTACCCAATCAAACAAAGAAAAGGCATATCTCGTGTCAATCAATGATAAAATTGAAGAGAAATGGATTGAGAATATCACGGAAAGGTCAAGTTATATAATTGGACTCAGTGAAATGGATGAAGAGGGTAAATGGAAATGGCATAGTGGCGAACCGGTCACTTATACAAACTGGGGTAATGTGAAACAATTAAATGAAAACAAAGGTATACTGAATAATGTGATAATCAATTCTCACGGAAAGTGGAATACCCTTGGAACTGATCGACATACAGGATTCCCCTTGATAGCTATTCTTGAGAAAGAAAATCCAAAAGAGAATACTCAAGATAATAAGTAATAACATGTATTAACAGAAAGTAGAGGAATATAAAATGACCTATATAAACAATATCTATACAAAATATCTCTTATGTATTTTATTCTTATACCTATTTATATCTATCCCTTGTCTTGTACAAGGACAAATGGGGACAATTTCTGGTACTGTCTTAGATATGAACGAGGAACCTGTTCAAGGGTTTACACTTACAATTTCTCACAGTCCCATGCGATCGAAAACTAATGAAAAAGGTGAGTTTACCTTCAATAATATTCCCAATACACCCGTTCAATTTACGATCCCTTGGAATCTGTATAAGGATAAAAAGGGAAATTTCTCTTTTAATACAGAACAGAGGGGAGCGGAGTATGAAGTTATCTCCACAAAAATTGGTGAAATAACAGTTCAACAAAGGTCACATCACTATACTCCCGGTGTCAAATTCAGTGTGAAACCTGGAACACATATACAAAATGTGGTTGTTATTGTGCGGCCTCGTATGCGAATTCGCACAAGAGTGTTACTCAAGGATGGAACTCCTTTGACGAATACCTCTATTTCAAGAGAAGTACATCATGCTGATCTGGATGGTACAGGTAGTGGTAGTTCAAGTGGAGGCACGACAACAGATTCTGAAGGGTATTTTATTCATTATATCCAACATGATGATGTACCAGCAGAATATACTATTACTGTAGGGTATAAAGGATTATCTGCAAAGTCAGAGAAAATACTAATTGAAGATGGCACACGCTATGATGACTTGGTTTTGACTTTAGATACTGAGGCATCTGAACCTGAACCAAAACCGGATTGGGTTGTTGAGCCGGTACAAAAACCAACAACAGAAAAAGCTAAAAAAAGTTCCTCTCTCCCCGGCTTATTGGGTAAGTTGTCCAGGAAACCGAAACGAGTGGTCAAACCTATCGAAAGAGAACGTGTTATTCAAGAAAAGGTAATTCAAAAGGTTGAGGTAATAGATTTACCTGTTAATCCACCAAAGATAATAGAGAAACCGGGAATTATTATACCAGAATCTGATGAAAAGACTACATTAACCCAACCAAAAAAGGATTTAGAAAATTGGTTAGTGAATCCAGAAAATGGTCATGCCTACAGAAAGATTCGTTGTAGAAGTCTTAAGGAAGCAAGGAATCAAGCGGCTTCTCATGGGGCATACTTGGTGACTATAAATGACGAAAATGAGCAGAAATGGCTTTCAGGTGTTTTTGGAAATCATCTCTATTGGATTGGACTCAGCGATGCTAAAAGTGAAGGACAGTGGGTGTGGGAGAATGGTGAACCACTCACATATTCCAATTGGGGAAAAAAGGGTAGGTTTCCACGCAGTACACTCACCACGGAACAGCAAGATACTGCTGTCATGACATTTGTTAATGGACTTTGGCAAGCTATCGGACCAGGAGACCTCTTTTGGCGATATACCAAAAATGCTATCATCGAAAAGGACGAATTGTAGGGATTACATAAGATCATAACATTCATTAAAATACTAATGACAATTTCAATCAGTCTATTGGTCTACGAAAATTTGTAAAGTCTATTGTTCAAGTGTACCACAGTATGCACAGACATTCACTTCTGTACTTCCATTAAATGTTTCCCGTTCTGAATCAAGATATGTTTCGTGATTCGTGATGCAATTTGAGTTCTGACATTGAAAAGAGGAATAACTGATTTTACGTTGAGGGGGTTGTGTCAAAATCAGTTGTTCTAAACCCATTAAACTTGAAATCAGTGCCATACGGATTGGAACAGCATTGGCAGATTGTTCGAAATATGCTGCTCGTGGATCATCATCTAATTCGTACGAAAGTTCGTTTACACGTGGAAGTGGATGCATTATCATAGCATCTGGTTTGGCATTCTTCATTACTGCTGAATTTAGGAGATAACTACCGCGCACTTCTTGTACATCGACTGTAGGTGGAAGTCGTTCCTCTTGTAGACGATTAACATAGATCACATCAAGTGTGTCAATAACCTCCAGGAAAGTTTCAACTTCAATAGGTTTCTGTCCGTGAATTTGGTCTAATCGAGTCAATACCCATGGTGGCATCTGTAACCCTTCAGGTGCAATATGAACCAATTTTCCACCAAATCTGGCAACGGATAAGGCGAACGAATGGGCAGCTCTACCATACCGAAGATCTCCACAAATACCTACACTTAGTCCTTCCACCTTTTCTTTGCGTCGAATTATTGTATACAGATCGGTCAGTGCTTGGGTTGGATGTGTATGACTTCCATCACCGCCATTGATGACAGGTATATTTGCATATTTTGCCATGACTCGTGCCGAACCTGCCATATTGTGTCTGACGACAATAATGTCAGCATAGTTGGTAACCATTCTCGCTGTATCGGCAAGTGTTTCACCCTTTGATGTGGATGTCGCACCTGGATCCGCAAACCCAAGTGTTCCTCCATTCAAGCGTTCCATCGCACTCTCAAACGAAAGACGTGTACGCGTACTCGGTTCGTAGAAAAGCGTTGCCAACAATTTGCTACGACAGATTCCTGCCCATGTATCCAATTGTGATTGCATTCCTGCAGCTAACCGGAATATCTGCTCAATTTCGTAATTCGATAAATCGTCAAGTGTTACCAGATGTCGCATTGTTCTCCTATAGACGCGTGTTGTTTATAAGACTTATCCCATTTGTATCCTGATATATTGACTATTATGATGCAACTCTCAAACTTCCAACCAATTCTTTTACTGAAGTCATTTCCATTTTTTCAAGATAATTACCGATTCCATCTACTACTTCAAGAGAAACCTGTGGATTAATAAAGTTAGCCGTACCCACAGCGACAGCCGAAGCACCTGCAATGAAAAACTCAACAGCATCCGTTCCATTCATTATTCCACCCATCCCAACAATTGGTAGTGATACACTTTTATAGACTTCCCATACCAATCGTAATGCGATAGGTTTAATAGCTGGTCCAGAGAGACCGCCAGTTACATTTGCAATTTCAGGTTCACGCGTCTTAGCATTTATTGCCATACCAAGTAAGGTGTTTATAGCTGAAAGTGCATCTGCCCCGCCATCTTCCACTGCACGTGCTATTACTGTAATATCAGTAACATTTGGTGATAACTTTACAAGTAATGGTAAATCTGTTTTCTCTCGTACCTTAGAAACAAGTTGATGTGCTAATGTTGGATCAACACCGAAACTCATACCTCCACAATCAAGATTTGGACAGGAAATATTAAGTTCTACACCTGCCACACCATCAACGTTGTTTAACTTTTCAACGACTAAAAGGTATTCTTCAACAGTTTTACCACAGACATTTACAATAACAGGCACATCAAATTCGTTTAAGTAGGGTAATTTCTCAGAAATAAAACCGTCAACACCGACGTTTTGCAGACCAATAGCATTGAGCATGCCTGATGGGGTTTCCATAATGCGGTTCATTGGATTACCTGGCCATGGAACACTTGTCACCCCTTTTACAACAACAGCACCGAGTCGGTTTAGGTCTACAAAATCAGCGTATTCACTGCCATATCCAAATGTTCCTGAAGCAGTCATCACAGGATTCCGCATCTGAATCCCACCAATATTCACGCTGAGTGTGATGTTTTCTGTGTTCATAATGATAAATTCAACTGATTAATACCATATATAAAAGCCTATTAATCCTGCTAAACTTTACGATAAAAAACATAAAACTGCTACAAATTCCGTCTAATTTACCAACTGAGATATCTAACTTGAAAATTAAGAAATAATCCTAATATACTAATCACAGATGCTACAATGACATCACCAATTACCAGTCCAATAAAAAACGGAATGGCACGTCTGTATAACTTTACACCACCAGTAGAAAGTAATATCCGTTTTATAGTCCAACTGATTAACAGTGGAAACCATAATCCAGTAAATGTCCACCAACTTGAAACGACATATCCAACCGGATGTAGAGGAAACTGAATAAATCGCCAACGTAGAAGTAACAAACTCAGTGCAAACATGAAACCACCAAAAGTATAAAACATACCGCTGATATTCGTTTCACCCGGATTATATAACCATCCAGCCAACCTATTAAATGCGGCACGGGCATACCATGAACGTGCATTCTCTAAACCGACTTGATAGGATAGATGTAAGTGTCCCCATGCAGCTGAAAGAGCACCGACAAAGATGGCTATGGCTAATACCCAAAGGAGTTGTTTCGGATTAAACCGGGTTTGATGTGCAAGTTTTAACGCTTCCAATTGATGTGGCATGGGATGGGCGCGATATGAAAGATGATTCAACCAGAAAAAAAGCGACATAACCGATAGATTTCGGTTTCCAATACGACGTGTACCAAAGGTATCTACTAATAGCAGATCTGGTCCTGCATTATAAAGATCGTGGGCGGGTGGACCTAATTCTGCACGAATACGGGTAACAGTTATTGACATACAAAAATAGATTACAAAAAACAGAAAGGAAAACCAAAGAGACATACCAGCTTTAAAACAGAATACAAGAATTAGAACCAGACCAATAACTGCCCCAATCATTGCAGTTCTATAACGTAGCGCTTCACCTTCATCTGAATCCTTGTGTAGGTGATTCCTGAATAGCATCTGTATAACACTTTTAAAATGTGTTCTCCCCATCCACATCGTCCATAGAAACAATGCGATCCATACACCCCTAATCTGTGCCATCTCCCGTGGAAAACCAATTGCACTACGCCATCCAAAACTTTCACCAGTTATCCTCTGAATATGCCAAAATAGGTGGAAAAACCAGCAGGAAAATCCAAGGTCAAGTGGTATCAGGAAGCCAACACCAATCGCAAAAGGGAAAAAACTAATTCGAATTCCAGGATTGTTCATCGCACTCCACGGCTTCTCTGTGAGTCTAAAACTGTGATAGAGTGGAATCGAAGGGAAAACAGGATCAATTTGGTGTAAACTATAAAGAAGGTTGAGTATAGCAGCAATGCAAATCCCAACTGTCATAGTTCGACGATTAAAAAAACGACTTTGACCTTGCGTAATTTCAAGTGGGAGTTGAGCAATGGGATAGGTAAGTCGTTCGTGTTCTTGCCATTGTCGACGGAGTAGTACGTTTATACATAGCATTGTTGTGCCGATGACGAGACAGAATCCTACCCAAATCAGGGCAGGTAATAACCATGCTTGTATATGGGATTGTAGATAGAACGTTGACTCACCTTTATAGAATCCACTGAGTATATCCAGATCACCAACCACAAGCCATTCAGGTAGATGTTGATGAAATAACTGTGACCATTCGTTCTCTGGTGTTGCATACCAAAAGCCATTCCCCATTATGGGTACCAACACCTGTAGCATATCACGACCAGCAAAAACAGATGCCTGACAGAGCATTGCATAGATAGTTAGCAGTTCAGTTTGTGAGAAAGCAAATGTTGGTCGGATCCGTCGAAGTAAAGTATTCAATGCAATGAGAACAAGCAGAGTAAAAAGTACATTGAACAGTAACGTTAAACTCGTTGGACGGTTGGAATCCCATATATAACTCAGATGTAAAATCCAATAACTATTAAATGGGATTAGCAGTATTCCTACCAATGTTGCACGTAGTGTAATAGGACTTTTTAAAGGAGTCTTCATAGATGGTATTGATTTTACCTTTTTTTACTTAAGTTGCGTAAGTCCTGATTGTATTTGAAAATCTGTTTTATATTATGATAACATAATTTAATACAGTAAAGGGTTTCATATTGAAATGTCAATTCAAAGAATTATCTTGCTATAAACGGATTACTCCTATCGACTTTCTAAACCTTCCTTGATTTAAAATAAGCTAACATTTCATCCACGGTAGGTAAGGGTCTCTAAACCTGCTGTAAAACCAAAAGAGGTTAAAAGATGAATCACAATACATTAACGGTTGCAGACGTACTTAAAATGAAATCCATTGCTTTCCCGCAAATTTCAGAAATACAACTTTCCCCAGATGGAGAATCACTTGCCTATGTCGTGAAAGACCCAAATCGAAAGTCGTCATCAGAACAAAGAAACACAGAAAACTCAAGACTTCTACCTACTGGAGCACCAGAATATCATCACTGTGATGAGGTCTGGGTTACCAATATCAAAACAAAGGAATCTCATCAACTCGGTTCTGATATAGGGGTTGACTGGGCACCAAGATGGTCTCCAGATGGACGCTATGTTGCATTTTGTTCTGACCGGTTGGGTGCACCGCAACTATGGGTCTGGGATAAAATTGAAAATAAACAGCGACGAATTAGTGATAAACCGATTAGTTCAACGGAAGGTTATGAGGTGCCGCAGTGGACTTCAGATGGAAAATATATCATAACAAAACTACGTCCTGAAGATATAGATTTTTCAACAATTATTTCTCCTGATTCTGAGGGACAGGTCATCAATGTTTGGCATACTGGTCCAAATGAGCAGCTTGGTTCAAATGAAGAACAAAGTCGGTTCGCATGGATTCAGGGAGACTTAGGTGTTTTTAATGTCGATACTGGTGATGTATCGTTTCTCACACGGGGATTTCATGTAGTAGGAATGTTTCTCTCCCCTGATGATACTGCGGTTGCAGTGCTCAACATAATAGGAGCAGATAATATAACTTCTCAAGATGTTTTCTTTGAGTTATTATTGGTGCCTTTGGATGGATCATCAATAAAGCGTTTGGCAAAAAATATCAGGTATGGATCGCGATTCGTGAGCTGGGCACCAGATGGGAAACAACTGATATATACACACCCGGATGGTCTGTTTTTGACATCAAAACAGGGTGATGAACAGAAAAACCTTACTGCGAATTTTGAAGAGACCCCTCATTTTTTCACACGTCCGTTATGGAACACTTCAAGCACATCAGTTTTCTGCGGTTTTGATGGACATGTGTGGGAGATTGCATCAGACGGAAGCAATACACGTAAACTTTCAGATGGATTGGAACGACACATCATTGATATCATTGCTAAGAGAGACACACATGTCATCTGGCAACCAAATGAAGAACAATCTATCTGTATCCGAACTCATGATCTCGAAACAAGAAGAGATGGATTCCATTTAATAAACACTAATAAGACAAGTGTTACCTGTCTGTTTGAGCAACAAATTTACATACCCTCAGTATCCACACCTATCGGGAACGGAACGAAGCTTCTCTATAGAGCACAAAATGCAACTTACCCTGAGGAAGTATGGATGTATGATACAGTCTCTGAAAAACAACAACCAGTTACAGATCTCAATCCTCATTTGCAGGGTTTACGCTTTGGGGAAGTCCAGTTCATTGAATCAAAAACAGCCAATGATGAACGTTTACGAGGTGTTTTGATTCTACCTGCCAACTATGAGGAAGGAAAACGTTATCCTCTGATTACGAAGGTCTATCCAGGTGCAAATTTTACGAGAAAGGTTTACACTTTCGGGTTTGAGGAAGAAATTAACTTTCAACTCCTTGCTGCCCAAGGTTTTGCTGTTCTCGGTGTTGACCTGCCCTCTGAATCTACCGATTCATTAGAAGCAATGCCAGGATTCGTACTCCCGGCTATAGACAAGGTGATTGAAATGGGTATCGCCGATCCAAACCGTTTAGGGATAATAGGATTTAGTTACGGTGGATATTGTACTGTTGGTCTGATTACACAAACTAACCGTTTCAAAGCTGCAGTTTGCGGTGGTGGTATCTACAATCTTACCAGCTATTACGGAGAACTTTCTAAGAAAGGGTATAGTTCTGGTATTGGTTGGTCAGAAACAGGACAGGGTCGTATGGGTGGTTCTCTATGGGAACAACGCCAACGATATATTGACAAATCACCTATATTTTATTTGGATAAGATACAAACCCCTGTATTCATTTATTGTGGAGAAGGTTTTGGAAGTACTGACTTCATCCAATCCGGAGAACTATTTTCTGGATTACGTAGACTTAGAAAGGAAGCAACTTTTGTATGGTACAAAGGTGAAGGTCATTCTCCTACTGATTGGCGACCTGAACACCGGACTGATTACCAAGAACGGATTATGGATTGGTTTGAAAAACATTTGAAATAAACTAATGGAAGCCCATACTAATTTTAATTATTTTTCTTTTGGAATGACCTGTCACTCACGTTATGAATTAGGAATGAATTATGGTAATGGTAGTATTTAGCATTGTTGTAATAATAATAATTGGTGGTGGGGTATTGATTGCACGACTTGCTACTGTCGCGAAATCCAAAGGCTCATGGGTGTGGGGTGTCCTGATCCTTATCGTATTAATCTGTATCCCTTTATTCATATTGGGAATATGCGTATGGTTGATAAGTTATTACAATATAGATTTCAGTCCACTTAGAAGATAGATGCATTGTGCATATAAGAGAACAACTAAATTGTAATTTATAGTTGATACACACCGTGTATTGTTCACTATCTACAATATAATATGTATCCCAATAACAAAGAAGTTTCCACAATTAAATTGTCATATCCATAGAATCGGATTCATCAACGTCAATTGCTGTAGAACTCGTGGGTTTCCCAGAAATATATATAAACCAAATAGTTAAGACAATCGCAATGAAAATCCAAAGAATACCCCATACTTCCGTTGAAAAAACACCAATCTCCTCAGACAACATCCGAGCATCTGATCGTAAATGAGATCTATCCAAAACATCACTCTTAATGTCAAGAATGGCATACAAACAACTCGTCACCCCTATAATACGTAACATCCAATCATTTACGACTTCGGGAAGGAATATACCAAATAGGATAAGTACTACGCCGAATCCGATTCCAAATAGATAAGTAAAAACATCTGAACCGAATCCGATTGAAATCACAATCATTCCAATCCCAATTAACACACTGATACCTTTATCTAAATGCGTTCTTGCAGCTAATAACAGGATAATACCACCCCATAGTAGACTCCCAAGATAACCCGCTGTTAATGTCCAAAAACGGGAACCACCTTTAGTGAGTGCCATACCACCTTGATTCTGATTAACCTCTATTGTTACAATCTCTCCACCAGTTGCTATTGCTGCCAATCCATGACTTACTTCGTGCATGAAAACAACAAAGAGTTTGAGTGGAATCATAACAACTGTATTCCATAACAGTGCGATACCAACGAATATTATGAATAGAGCAAAATAACGTTTAAATTGATCCAAGGTAAATCCTTTAAAGAATAGGTTTAAGTACAAGATTTCAAGATATGTTGTTTTACTTGTGGAGCTGTGGGAAGGAGCGTGTTTATCACGATATAAAATGGTTGCAGGTTCATTGTCAATTTGCTATAGTATAACATAATAACAGTGATATTTGCATACTTAAAATAACATAATTTACAAATCCATAAGTCTATCGAAATTGAATAAATGAATACTTTTGGTCACTTGTTTCGGATAACCACTTGGGGTGAATCGCATGGCGGAGCCGTCGGTGTTGTGGTTGACGGATGTCCTCCACAGCTTGAAATTGATATATCTGCTATACAATACGAACTTGATCGTCGGAGACCAGGACAAAGTCATTTAACCACACCGCGTCAGGAAGTAGATGCTGTTGAAATCCTTTCAGGTGTATTTGAAAATAAAACACTTGGAACACCGATCTCAATGTTGGTATGGAATAAGGACGCACGTCCATCTGCTTATAATCACCTAAAAGACTTATACCGTCCCTCACATGCCGATTTCACTTATCAGCAAAAATACGGTATACGGAATTGGCAGGGTGGTGGTAGAGCCAGTGCAAGAGAAACTATCGGACGCGTGGCTGCAGGTGCAATTGCAAAGCAAATTCTACGAGAAAGTTCGGGTACTGAAACATTGGCGTATGTAAAACAAATTCATACACTTGAGGCTACTATTGATCCAGATAGCGTTACACTTGAGGATATAGAGAATAGTCCCGTGCGGTGCCCGGACCCTATTGTCAGTCCAAAAATGGCAGAAAGGATTGATCAAGCAAGACGTGATCAGGATTCACTTGGCGGTATTATTGAGTCTGTCACAAGAAACGTACCTGTTGGACTGGGAGAACCGGTATTTGATAAACTCAAGGCTGATTTAGCAAAAGCAATGATGTCCCTTCCTGCTACAATGGGGTTTCAAATTGGATCTGGATTTGCCGGTATCATGCAAACTGGATCAGAACACAATGATGAATTCTACAATGAATCAGGACGTATTCGTACACGAACAAATAACTCTGGTGGTACACAAGGTGGAATCTCAAATGGAGAAGATATTATATTTCAAGTAGCATTCAAACCGACAGCGACAATAGGTAAACCTCAACAGACTGTGGATATGGATGGAAATGAGGTGACTTTAGAAGCAAGTGGACGTCATGATCCGTGCGTCTTGGTACGCGCACCCGCAATTGTTGAAGCTATGGCTGCACTTGTTCTCACAGACCATCTTCTCCGACATAACGCTAAATCTTGAATAGATTCTACTACTTGGATTGTATTCACTTCCATACCATTATGAGGATCTCGGCATGTCTGACCCGATTAAAATTAATGATATCTCACCTGAAAAATCGTTGGAAGTATGTGCGCGAAGAATCATAGTCGGATATTTCTATGAGATGATGTCCCATAAAGAGGGTGCAAGCGAAGGTAGTAATATTGAATTTGTCCATGATATGAGAGTCGCTTCACGACGGTTGCGTGCAGCGATGGATAATTTCGCTGATTGTTTTGAACCTGAACAGTTTAGGAAATTATATAAACAGGTGAAAATCATTACACAGTCTATGGGGTCAGTCCGTGATCTTGATGTTCTGATTATACGGTTTCAAACTGAAATGCTATCATTACCTAATGCGGAACAGCAGGATATTGAATCCCTAATTATACATCTTCAAGAAAGGCGGAAAGAAGAACGTAAACCGATGATAGACCTATTTAAATCACTTGATGCCAGGAAATTCGAAAATGAATTCCTTAACTTTTTTGTAGTAGACTAAGAAATGGCTAAGCCACTTACATTAACAGGAGTTAAGCCGAAAGCAGATTTCCATACAAACGCACATATAATACTGCCCCAAAAAGTAGAGGAAGTATACATGTGGGAGAACTTTATACGGGATCCTGAAAGAAAAGAAGAGTTACATAACATGCGGATTTCAATTAAAAGACTCCGATATTCTATGGAATTCTTTACATGCAACTATGATGAACAATTCATAAAGTTTCTCCACATTATTATAGACTTACAAGATATACTCGGGGATATACACGATAATGATGTTGTTATAGAAATACTAACGAATTATAAAACTGACCATAGTCATTTAACGATACCTGGAATTGAATCACTTATTTCTCGTGTTAGAAAAAACAGGCTTTCCGATTATAATGAATTTTTATCAAAATGGGTAAAATTATCGCAAAACAACTTCAAGCAAAGATTGCTTGCAACAATTGCGGCAGAAAAGAAAAATTGATAATGAATTTTATAAGAGCTTATGTTGAATGCATTTAAAAGGAAAAACGGATGAATAATAATGTAGTTGGTGTAGACATGGGAGGAACTAAGATTCTCGCTGCTATCGTTGATGAAGAAGGGAATATCTTAGGAACATCCAAAATTCGTACGAATGCAAAAGATGGATCTTCTAATGTGATTGATCGAATTGCGGATTGTATCCAAATGGTTATTCAAGGGTCAAATGTTTCACGAGACTCTATACAAGCCGTTGGAATTGGTGCACCAGGCCCCCTTGATCCTGAGACAGGAATAGTAATAGTGGCTCCTAATCTGGGATGGGAGAATGTACCCCTTAAGACTGAACTTGAACAGAGAATTGATATACCAACTTATGTTGATAATGATGTAAATGTGGGAACGCTTGGAGAACACACATACGGAGCAGGACAAGGTATACAGAACATTGTAGGGATTTTCGTTGGTACTGGAATTGGTGGGGGTATTATTATGAACGGAGAACTCTTTCATGGTGCCAGTAAAACTGCAGGCGAAGTTGGACATATAATTGTAAAAGAAGGTGGACCTAAATGTGGTTGTGGAAACCGCGGTTGTTTAGAAGCACTCGCAAGTCGAACAGCAATGGCGAAATCCTTTAAAATGGCAATAAAAAAAGGGAAGAAAACCGTTGTAGCAAAACTTACGGATGGGGATCTAAATTCAATACGGAGTGGTGTATTAGCTAAAGCTGTTGCTGCAAAGGACAAACTGACAAAGAAAATACTAAATAGAGCTACGAAATACCTTGGTGTAGGTATTGGATCTATCGTAAACTTCTTAAATCCTGAGATGATTGTTCTCGGTGGTGGTGTTGTTGAAGCACTTGAAGATTCTTTCGTTGCTAATATTCGCAATGCAGCGAATAAATATGCATTACCCGGTACATTAGATGGTGTACAAATTGTTAAGGCACAGCTTGGGGATAATGCAGGTGTGTTGGGAGCTGCCGCATTAGCAAGACAGAGGATAGGATCGGGATAAAATATAACTTTATTTCAGATATGGACTCTATATAGAGGGAGAGGATCCATGTTAGTTGATGATAACAGAGAAGAACATCGAATGATGATTTTTGGAAACGATAGCAGACTCGTTCAGGAACAACTTATCGTTGACAATAATATAAACGAAAGCGGCATCCTTGCCCAGAAGGTGCATGAGGATTCCTATACTGTCACATTATATGTTCTCCTTAAGGATTATGGACTGACACCAGTTTTCCGTATCAAACCACGGATTCGATTTCACCGTTCTAACTATGATGGTCTTTCATCAAGCGCACCGCTTCAGTACAGTCTCAATGACATCATACATTTTGCAGAACTAAAACGTGGGATGGAATTAATGGAAAAGATAGATGATCAGAAATTAGCTGAGATTCTTGGCGATGCACCATCCCTTGACAACCTAACGGATGACCCCGCTCTGCACTTTGTTTCACAAAGGGATGTATCCCTTAGAAATCCACCCTTCAAAACAAAAACAAAAGTATTTGGCAAGAGTGAAGACGAAGGTGAAGAAGAGGCGGGGATACCCATCGGCACGTTTCTGGATGCATTAAATCAACCCAAACGTACTGAGGAGATTTTTAGTAAATTCGCACGCGGAAGCGAATTCGCTAAAGATTTACGAAAAGCATTAGAAGATTACGAATCCTACGAATTCCAATTTGGCATATATTCTCGATATGAACGACGCGACTGTGTTCTTGCAGGTGGAGATCTCGAAACAAGCGGATATTATCGCGCAACATTTGATCCCTGGACAGCACTCGGATACATCCGTCCCAGTGGAGATAATCAACAGTTCCAGATTCTTTCACACGAACGTGGAACGCGTTGGGAACATAAAGTAATGTTGGAAAAACTTGATCCAGATACCCTTGATCGACTTTCAACTGAGATTCCACGCTTGCGTAGTAAATATTTAATTGGACGCGTTTTATCGAAAAGTCAAACAGCATTGTCTCGACTTGCTCAACTTCGTATATCACAACTCAATCTCACTACCGATCTGGATATTGGATACACACTACAGTTAGAGATGCCAGTCCCTGATAAACGGTTCTCTGTAATTGACTCCAGAAAAAATCTTAGATCAATATTCAACGTTAACAAAGATTATCAATTGCACCCACTTAATGGGGAGTTTGTTGAACAACACTTTAACTTTGCTAAAGGGATTAGAGATGGTGTTGTCTGGACACTTGACAACGTTGATTTATTGACAGGACACCCACCTATCACAGAACAATATGAAGGATATTCCATCACAAAATCGTTGACTCAAAATAGATTTGTTGTCCGGTCTGCCCAAGAACTTAGGGAAAGGCTTCCCAGTAATGGATTCGAAAAGTGTTGGAATGAATCTATCGATACTGGTGGGTATACCATATTGAATCAAATATCGGGTAGAGTATATTACATTAGTTATGGAAGAAAAAACATTGGAAGCTCTTATGAGGGTAAGGTTTCAAAGGACGACGCAGCACACTTTCTCTCAATTGAATACTTAGGTTTGGATCCATCACGAGCAGCAACACTCAGTTTTAATGAGGAAGAAAAACAAGGTTTCTTTGCTAAAATTTTTGGAAGAGAACCAGTCCCATCTTTTTATAATCATTTGATTCAAACAGAGATTCAGGTAATTAAGGAAATGAAGCTGCTTGTACAACACTGTAAAGAAAAATTATCAATTTCATAAAGTTCATTCAATAGGTATATCAAAAATATCTGCCTATTTATTGGCAGCTTAGTAAGGTATATTAATGGAGCAAAAAGAAAAGTTCTAGTGCTAAGTCATGTGCTAATAGATGGATATAGTCGTTTGAGTTTTATACGCGCATTGTCTGTTGTAAATCTCCAACTCATACTTGCTCGGTGTTCATTCTTTAGACTGGGTGTGTCAGTACGCTTTTTTGCATTCAGTGCTGCTGTAAGTCCATCAAGCCTAAAGGTTTTACGTGTTCTCTCAATGGTAGGTATGGAAACTTCAACAGCTTCTTTTATCTGTTTATCGTCATAAGCGGG
>CAZZBB010000009.1:0-80278 GCA_964652195.1 uncultured bacterium
CACACAATGTGTCAAAAAGTGTAACTTTTTTCATTTTTTCCACGAATTGAAAAATTCAATATTTTCTCGATTTTTTATCTGGGAATTTAGGATTAAAGGGCTGTTTTTGACCCTTATTGTTTGTCTGTATATTAGGATTAAAAATTATATTTATGGCTATTATTTCTAATACTATTTCTAAATGAAAATCTCTTTTTTCTATCATAACCTTTTAGTAAATTATGTTTGGTTAGACCTACAAACCGACTGTTTTAATTGAATTTTTACCGATATATGATATAATTATGTGCAAATAGAAGATACGAACTTTTGTGAATATTATATTTATAATTGCCTACAGAACTGGAAGTTAGGGAGTTTCAACAATATGAAATCATCAGTAATTCGGTTTCAGTATTTTTTAGCAATATGTCTTCTTATGTTTGTTTTAGGAAGTCCATTTGTATTTGCCGACAATCATGGTAAACAAGAACCCGTCAGTTTCCATAAACAGATTTTTCCTATTTTAAAAAGAAGCTGCCAAGGCTGTCATCATCCTGGTGATCCAAATGCTGATCTAATTGTTACGACTTATGAGGAACTAAAACGTGGAGGAATGGCAGGAGAAGCTATCATTCCCGGTAAACCGGATGAAAGTCTTATTATAGAACTTATATCAGGTGACCCACCTGCAATGCCACAGAATCAAGAACCCCTCACTGCTGAAGAGGTAGCACTTTTTAAACAGTGGATTCTTGAGGGGGCTAACGATGATACCCCTGAAGAGGTAAGTAATGTCGGTGAAACAAACTATCCAAGTTACACTGTACCCCCTGTTGTATCTGCAATGGCATATTCACCTGATGGTAATACGCTCGCTATTTCAGGTGTTAGTGAAGTCTTACTCTATGATACTGCGAATTATGAAGTAAAAGCGCGATTGGTAGGCAAAGCACGACGAATCCAATCTATCGTCTATACACTGGATGGTATGACAATCGGTATAGCCGGTGGTTCTCCAGCACAATTCGGTGAAGTCCAACTGTGGGATACGGAAACAAATAAACTCATTAAGAACATCCGTTCAACTTATGATACGATTTATGGACTCTCCATCTCACCAGATGCCAGTAAGGTTGCTTTTGGGTGTTCTGATAATACAGTGCGTGTAATAACAGTTGCTGATGAGAAGGAAATCGTTAAATTTGATAACCATGGAGACTGGGTGTTTGGAACTGTATTTTCTAAAGATGGTTCACATTTTGTAAGTTGCAGTCGAGATACGGCACTTAAATTGGTTGAGGTTGACACGGGGTCATTTGTTGACGATGTCAATTCAAGTAATAAAGGTTATGGAGAGATAAACGCAATCGCACGACATCCTAATGCTGATCAAGTGATGAGTGTCGGTGAAGACCGAGTGCCACGATTATATAAAATGTTCCGTGAAACCCGAAGAGATGTCGGAAATACCGATTTTAATCTGATTAGAGCATACGAACCACAAGGTGGATCTATTGACGCAGTCGCATTTTCAGCAGACGGGAGTAAATTTGCTACTGGAAGTTCTGCAGGGGAAGTACGTATATATAATGTAGTAGATGGGAAAAAACTTCTTACATTACCCGGTGATACTGTAAGTGTATTTGCAGTTGCATTCCATCCTGATGGTAATCAAATTGCAGCCGGTGGATTTGACGGAAAAGTCCGTGTATTCGATGCTATTTCAGGACAACAATTACATATTTTCATGTCTGTTCCAATAGAAACAGATGCAAGTATGGATATCACATTAGCTGTATCCGGTATGACGTGAGGGGCTTGTGTAACTAAAGTGCAGGATGCACTTTCAAAACTTCAAAATGTCATTAGTGCTGAAGTCTCTTTACCAGATGTTGCTACCATTAAAGTACGTAAAGACAGTATATCTGTTGATGAATTGACAAACGTCATAAAAACAGCCGGATTTACGGCAACTAAAAAGTAATTACACAAGAGAGTTGAATATATGCCTGTTGAAAAGCCAAATATCCTATGGATATGTACTGATCAACAGCGTTATGATACAATTGGATCACTCGGTAATCCGTACGTTTCAACGCCTAATATTGATAGTTTAGTTGAAGATGGCGTAGCATTTACACACGCATATTGTCAAAGTCCTATATGTACACCGAGTCGGTCAAGTTTCCTAACAGGCATGTATCCAAGTGCAACACATGTTAATGGTAATGGAAACGACTATTATCCAGAGACATATCCACTTGTAACAAAAACACTTGCAGATAATGGGTATGATTGTGGTTTGATAGGGAAGTTACATTTGGCAAGTGCATTCCGAAGAATAGAACCAAGGGTGAATGATGGATATAGATATTGGCAATATAGCCATGCCCCCAGAGACGATTGGAAAGTAGGTCATGATTACGCGGATTGGGTGCGTTCAAAAGGTTCAATCCTCGGTGAATTAACACAAAATCCAGAGGGTGTACCAACAGAATTACATCAAACGACATGGTGTGCCGAAAAAACTATTGAGTTTATTCGCGAAAAACGAGAAGGACCGTGGCTTGCGAGTGTCAATATTTATGATCCGCATCCACCATTTAATCCACCACAATCTTATAGATCACAATTTTATCCCGATGAAATGCCAGAACCACTTTTTAAGGAGAGTGATTTAGAGCAACAACGTAAATTATCTGATATAGATTTTCAGTCAAAAGTCCGATCACCAGATGAATTGGATATCAGAAGTCCTATACTACCGCATTCACCGAATAGAAAACCAACTGGAACGGTTGGAGCAAGAGATGCTAAGACGCTTATCGCTGCATACTATGCAATGATAAAGCTAATTGATGACCAGTTGGGTAGGATATTAGATGTCTTGGATGAAACAGGAGAACGTGAAAACACGGTTATCATTTTTACAAGCGATCATGGTGAGATGCTTGGTGACCATGGACTAATTCAAAAAGGATGTCGATTCTATGAAGGGTTGGTACGGGTACCGTTGATTTTTTCTTGTCCAACGCGTTTCAAAAGCGGAGTAAAAAGTGATGCACTGGTAGAGCTCGTAGATAAGGTGCCAACGATATTAAAATTAGTTGACTTAGAAGTGCCTACAGAAATGCATGGACGGTCGTTATTACCTATCCTTCAAGGGAAAGTAGAACCGAATCAACATCGATCATCTGTACGGTGTGAGTTTTATGATGCACTTGGGATGCGGAACCATTCCTTCGCAACTATGTTTAGGGATAGACGTTATAAGTTAATAACATATCATGGACATGAAGAAGGTGAACTATACGATTTAAATGATGATCCTGATGAATTTAACAATCTGTGGGATAAATCTGATAAAAAAGAGATTAAAATGGATCTCCTTAAAATGAGTTATGATACATCCATGTTAGCTATGGACAGAGGTCCTGAACGGGTCGGTCCAATGTAGAGTTTATCCTGGAACGAATTAGAAATACGTTTTTCCTTCATTGGATTCAGGTTAAGATTATTTAAGCAATTGGTATTACCATCCAAATCTAAAATTAATTTTATTGCATTGTCTTGTATAACGTGTGATAATTAACGTGAACGGTTGAACGGTGTTTAGAAAGAAGGAGCAACTTCAAATTACCATTAAAGATAATGTTTGATAGGATATGGATCAAGTACTACAACCTTGGCAATCGAATTTACCGTAATATTAGTTTCTGAAACATTTTAATCGAAAGACATTCATATCATAAGGATAGTATTTTTACACTATAAAATCAAAATAGTGTATAATTAGGGGGAAAAATGTATCGTATACTGCTATTATTCTTGACTATATTATTAATATGTGGTTTAAATTCAGTAGATGCTCAACTGGAATTAGGTTTTCTACGGCTTGGTGACTTAGGGGATTTTACAAAACCTTCATTGGAATTTGCTAAAGATACCTTTAGTACAACGGAGTTGGGAAAAGCAGACATAAATAGTGCTACATTTAAGAAATATGCAGTCGTCTGGTGGAATGATGGAGATTCCGATCCAGGTGTATTGTCTAATGCACAGCTTGATGCAATCTTAGACTATGTCGAAACTGGTGGTGCCTTTTTACTGACCGGTAAGGCTTTTAGTTATGCTACTCCGCTGGGTCTTGAAGACGCACAACCCAGAGCATTTGGTCCTATTGTAGATGATGGAAGTAATGTCGGTATAACTGTTATACAAGAGACTATTGATAGCGGATTGATTGAAGGACTTAAAAACGTAGATGGAAAAGATCCAGCAGTTAATGATAGAATACAATTGAATTCTACAGGTTTTCCTAAGAGTGGGGACTATTTCGATAAGTTATGGAAAAACTTCACAACAATGGCACACGCTTGGGAACGTGCTGCAAATTATACAGATAGAATCGCAGCTTTTGGATATTGGAAAGCAGGAAACGGAAAAGTTTTTAATTTAAACTGGCGTTTACCCAACTATCACAAGAATAATCAGAGCATAGATAATTTGCATCAAGTTACAGAAAATATTATTAACTGGTTGGCAAGTGAATCAGAATATTTAGATGTATCCTCATACGGTAAATTACCGGTTGTATGGGGTAAGTTAAAGAACGAAAGATAGTTATTATAAGCGGATATTCCGCACCGTTAGTTTCATATCACACTTGGAGGTAAATGTGAAACTCAGTTATAACTTGGGAACTACACTTCTTGTCATGTTTTCTTTCTGTTTGGTATATCCTATTGTAGGTATCACTCAGATGGAGGAGAATGTTCCAAGTGTAGATGTACCAGAAATAACAGCATTGAAGGTTCATCCAGAATCATTAACGTTAGAACATGCACGGGATGGACGGCGAATTATGGTTTCGGGTCAAACAAAAGATGGTAAGTGGATTGATGTAACCACTTGGGCAGAACTAAAACCTTCTACTGGAATCAAGATCCATGAAGATAACTATATCTTTCCAGAAGAGGTCGGTTCATCCAGTATTTCAGTCTCGGTAAAGAATATTACCACCGAATTAACTGTAACAGTCCAGAGTATTGATGCACCGCCGGTGAGTTTTGTACGTGACGTTATGCCGGTATTGAGTCATGCAGGTTGTAACAACGGTACCTGTCATGGTTCTGCAAAAGGTAAAAACGGATTTAAACTATCACTTCGGGGATATGATCCGGATTTCGATTACGAACTACTCATTGAAGATATTACAGGACGACGATTTAATCGGGCATTTCCTGAACAGAGTTTAATGTTACTCAAACCCACATCAGAGGTGCCACATAAAGGTGGTCAGGTAATTAAACCGGATTCACGGGATTACAAACTCCTCCACCAGTGGATAAGTGAAGGGGTTGCTTCCGATGTTGGCACAACACAACGGGTTCAAAGGTTAGAGGTTATACCTAATTCAGCAGAACTATCCATGCCAGGATACAAACAACAGATGTTGGTAATCGCCCACTATGCTGATGGTTCAACCCGTGATGTAACCCGTGAAGCAAAGTTTACCAGTAGCACCATCGATGTTGCTAAGGTAACAGACGATGGTGTTGTTACTGCTGAACGTAGAGGCGAGACTGCAATATTAACCCGTTATGAAGGCGCATACAGTACAAATGGTATTATAGTAATGGGAGATAGAAGCGGTTTCGAGTGGACAGAAACACCTGTGTATAACTATATTGATACACATGTTCAGAACAAACTGAAACGGCTAAAAATTCTACCCGCTGAACTTTGTACCGATGAAGAATTTGTACGTCGTATCTATTTTGATATGACAGGACTCCCACCTACTCCTGAACAAGTACGTAATTTCCTGATGGATACAACCGCATCTAAGGATAAACGGGAAAAACTTATAGATTCATTGGTAGAAACAACAGAATATGTTGACCATTGGACACATAAATGGGGAGACCTTTTACAGTCAAACCGTAAGTTCCTCGGTGAACGCGGCATGTGGTTATTCCAACAGTGGCTACATGACGAAATTGCAGAAAATCGTCCATATAACGAGTTCGTATATGACTTGATTACTGCAACGGGGAGTGCCTATTCCAATCCTGCTGCAAGTTATTTCCGTGTGTCACGGGAATATACGACTGCAGTGGAAAACACAACGCAGTTATTCCTTGGTGTACGATTCTCATGTAATAAATGTCATGACCATCCATTCGAAGTATGGACACAAAATCAATACTACGAATTGGGTGCGTTTTTTGCCGATGTCCAATTGAAAAACGGCAGATTACCTGGTGAAGAGATTGTATATACAAGTTTCAATCCAACACCAGTCAAACATCCCAGGACATTAGCAGTTGTTGAAGCCTCAGTACCATTCGGAGAAGTTAAGGAAGAACTTCAGGATAGACGTGAATCATTAGCTGAATGGCTCACATCTGCAGAAAATCCAATGTTCGCAAAAGCAGGTGTAAACCGTATATGGAGTTATTTCATGGGACGCGGTATTATCGAACCTGTGGATGATATCCGTACAAGTAATCCACCCAGCAATCCTGAATTACTTGATGCATTAACCAAAGATTTCGTGGACAATAGTTTTGATATTAGACATATTATGAAGACCATTGCCAAATCTCGGACATATCAACAGAGTATTAAAACGAATAAGTGGAATAAATCTGATAGTATTAATTTCTCACATGCAACTGCCCGTCGTTTAACAGCCGAACAGTTGTTGGATGCGATAGGTGTTGCTACTGGAAGTCAACCTAAGTTTCAAGGTGTGCCAAAAAGTTTCCGTGCTGTCCAACTACCGGACAGTCAAGTTAAGGATGATGGATTCTTAAAATTGTTTGGTCGTCCTGAACGGGAAAGTTCCTGTGAATGTGAACGGACAACTGAAGTTAGTTTAGCACACGCCATGAACCTAATTAACGGTCCGACTGTTGCGGATGCGATTATTGATCCAAATGGACGAATCGCGCAACTCATCAAAGACAAGATTGATGATCGTACTTTGGTTGAGGAGTTGTATCTTGCGACATTTGCACGGTTACCACAGAAAACTGAATATGCGACAGCGGTAGAATTTCTTGCAAAAGCCGAATCAAAAGAGGAAGGTGCGCAAGATCTGATGTGGGCATTACTCAACAGTCCCGCATTCCTTTTCAACCGTTAAGCCCAAAACCAAATAGTGAACTTCTTAAGTTAGAAGCATTCACTGTAATGGAGGAAATAATTGATGTTATCGTTACCACAAGCGCCCGGGAGATTATGTGACGGGTTCTCACGTAGAGAGTTTTTCCGCGTGGGTGGCGCCGCGATGCTGGGCATAAGTCTGCCACAAGTATTGTCACTCCAAGCAAAGGCAAGTACGACAGTTGATGCCGCAAAGCCTCTAAACGGTTGGGGCAAAGCAAATTCTGTCATTCTGCTCTTCTTGCAAGGTGGTCCCAGTCACATAGATATTTGGGATCCGAAACCGGATGCACCCTCAAATATCCGAGGTGAGTTTAATCCTATTCCAACAAACGTACCTGGCATTCAGTTGTCAGAAACGATGCCAAAATTAGCACAGCAGATGGATAAGGCTTGTCTGATTCGTTCAGTAAGTTATACCCCCGCAGGGTTATTCAATCATACTGCTGCTATGTATCAGATGGTGACAGGTGAAACGCCCGATAAAGTTGCTCCTTCTGGACAACTTGATCCGCCATCTCCAATTGATCATCCAAATGCTGCAGCACATATTTCTAAGTTTAAGCCTCCAGAAGAGCCGATGTTGGCTGCTGTTCAACTACCCCGACCAATGCAAGAAAGTGGTATTATTGGTAAGGGTGGTAATGCTGGTTTCCTTGGTAGAGCTTATGATCCATACTTCCTCTTCCAAGATCCTAACAAAGAGATCAATCTTGACGACCTGTCACTCCGTCCAGAAGTGCCACCGATGCGTTTACAACGACGGAAAACACTCCTTGAAACAATTAACGCAAATATGCCAGAAATCGACAAGGTTGCTGATTCCTTCGCGTTGAATGAGTATTATGAAAAAGCGTATGATCTGATTTTATCTCAGAAGGCACGAAATGCCTTTGATTTAACACAGGAATCAGATGAAATGCGTGAAAAATATGGTCGTCATACATTCGGTCAGAGTGCACTCATGGCACGACGTCTGGTAGAAGCCGGCACACGTTTTGTACAGGTGAACTGGCCGTCAGTTGCTAACGGGAATCCTAATGAAACTGCATGGGATACGCACGCAGCAAACTTTGGCCCTTTGAAAAACCTTCACTGTCCGAAGTTAGACAGCGCAGTTTCTTCATTACTTGAAGATTTAGATCAGCGCGGATTGTTGGAAAGCACACTTGTTCTTGCCATTGGTGAATTTGGACGTTCGCCACGTATGGGTATCAGTACTTCAGGTAACGGGAATGCCCCTGATGGACGTGATCATTGGCCATATTGCTATACTGGTCTTATCGCTGGTGCTGGTGTCAAAGGTGGACAGGTATACGGTAAATCCGATGCTACTGGTTCAACACCTCTTGAAAAACCGGTGCATCCACGTGATATACTTGCGACGGTATACCATACACTCGGAATTGATCCGCATACCATCGTAATGAACCACTTAGACCAACCCCGCGAATTGGTGAAAGGCGAAGTCATTACAGGGATCTTTTAATTAACTGATAATTCTGAAGCCTGCATTTGAGAAAGTAAATCAAGTGCAGGCTTTCTATAACTACTTTATTATTGATTCTATTCCTTCCAAATATTCCACGCTTCTACAATGTAAATCATACTATAGTTTTTAACAATAACTAATATTCTCAGAAGAGGTAATCGAAATGCTTGGTTTAATCTTTAGTAAGCAAGCAATTATAAGACAAATCCAACAGAAGAAGTCTCTGATAACATTGATACTTTTCTTAGTATTTAGTGCAGGTGTTGTCCATGCACAGGTTGCCCCGCAGTTGACAAATATCACACCCCGCGCTGCACAACGCGGACAAACAATTGATATCACTCTTGAAGGGAAGAATATCAATGAGAAGGCAGAGATATGGTTTAACAATCAGGGTATAAAGGCTACTATTAAGCAAAAAGCTCCGTCTGCATCAGTTAGGTTTAATGGGTCTGGCATCTCTGGTAATGTACCGACAAATCCGCGCTTAGTTCTGTCATTTGAAATATCAGAGGATGCTCCTTTAGGAAATCATCAGATACGGCTAATTACACCAAACGGTGTTTCCAACGCACAAAATTTTATTGTCGGCGATTTGCCTGAGATTATGGAACAGGAACCGAATGGTATGATGGATGCCGCGACTATGTTAACATTACCTGTGACCGTCAATGGTACTGTTAACTCTATAGAAGATGTGGATTATTTTCGATTTAATCTCAGAAAAGGTGCACGTTTAATCTGTGATATTAATGCACAACGTATGGGGTCAGCATTAGATTCCTATATTGAATTGTATGACCCAGCAGGAACTGAAATCGTCAAAAGCCAAGATGGAAATGGCTTAGACTCCTTTATTGATTACACTACAAAGGTTGAAGGTGAATACACACTATATTTACGGGATGTTCGATATCAAGGGGGAGGAAATCACAGATATAGATTAAACATTGGTGAGTTGCCATACCTACAGAGTGTTTTCCCTCTCGGTGCTAAACGCGGTGCAGCAAACAATGTCACTGTCGCGGGGGCAAACTTAGGATCTCTAAACACTCTACAACTTAATATATCTCCAGATGCATCAACTGGAATTCAGGAATTACGTGTTAACACAGAAAAAGGATTAGAGACGAACTCATACCCTTTTGCTATTGGTGAGTTTAACGAGACGAATGAAACTGAACCCAATAATACATTAAAGGAAGAGACCAAAATAGGTACACCAATAACAGTGAATGGGAAAATAGAAAAAGCCGGGGATATTGACAGGTATTCTATCACAGTAGAAAAAGGCGCAACCTTCGTTATCGAAGTACAATCCAGGCAATTTCGATCACTGTTAGATCCTTTATTAACGGTATACTCACATAAAAAAGGTGAATCTGATGAGGATATTGAAGAACAAGTAATCAGTGTAAATGATGACGCCAGCGGAACAGATGCAATTATCAGGTTTTCTGCTCCAGAAGCCGGGGATTACGGTATTTCTGTCCGTGACTTGAATAACAGCGGGGGTGGAGACTATCCGTATAGACTTACGATACGACCTTTAAATCCGCGGTTTCAGGTTAATGTGAGTACAGATAACCCACGTATTTCACGCGGTGGTACATTTGTCATGACCGTTTCAGCAGCTCGGATAGACGGATTCAATGGTGGACTCAAGTTTTATTCACCTGATCTACCGAAAGGTTTTGTAGTTAGTCCGACAATCTTATATCCTACACAGAATCAAGCGTTGTTAACTATAACTGCTCCTGTAGATGCAGATTTAGGCTTACATACTTTTTCTATCGTAGGGGTGGGTTCAATCGGTGATCGTCGGATAGAAGTTGCAGCAACACCAAAAGAGATTCTGTTGACTGTGATGGAAGCACCTCCTTTCACACTTGAAGTAGCAGATATTGATATAAATGTTGTTCATAATAAAACGACAAATTTCCATGTAATTGCACATCGTAGGGAAGGGTTTAATGATGCGATTGCCCTAAATGTGGCAGGTATTCCAGGACGGGTATCGGGTGGAAAAGCAACTATCCCAGCAGGGGAAAATAGTGCTAAGATTTCTCTCCGAGCGGGAACAGTTGAACGACGAGAACAGTTTTCTGTTGTTCCTATACCGGGAACAAGTTATGTTGCTGTAACTGGGTCTGCAAATATAAACCGTGAAAATTATACTGAAGCCACACCTGCTATACCGATAACAATCCATGAAGCACCATTTATAGTGACAATCGAGCCATTACGTTTTAGCATTGTATTTCCAAAATCTAAAACTGTCGATGAACCTCTTGCTGCTGTAGAAGGCGATGGATCAGTTGTGGCTGTTTCAAACCCTTCACCAACTGAGAATACTGAGGCTGAAACAGCAGAAAAAGTTGATCCTATTAAGAAATCTGCCACACTCACAATGAGTATTGTTCGCCGTGGAAGTTTCACGGATATCGTAACTATTACTCCTATACTGATACCAGAAGGTATTACTGTTCCTGAAGCTACGATACCAATGAACGAGAACGATGTTGAAGTCGATCTTGAAGCAATAAGCACCTTAGAAGCAAAGACGTACCAAGTGAAGTTCCGTGGAACTGCAGTTATCAATGGAACTGCTTTCGTACAAGAAAGTCCAATTATCAATGTTAAAATCATAAAGTAGAGATTTTAGTTTATACGAATAAAATCGGATTATTTATTACGAAAACCAAGAGGGATATATCTCTGTATATGTCCCTCTTTTTGTATTAAGACTTAAACACTAAACCGCTGTAATTAAAGGTGGAAAGACACTTAATTAATTCACGGATATCCGTGATACATTAATTTTAAGACGCTGAAATTCGTGCAAAGAATCTTATATTGTGATATACTTTTGCAAACTAAATTCTGTGATACTTATTAGGGGGCATAAGTGTTGTCTCGACGTAGTTTTTTCAGATCCTTAGGTTGGGGAAGTTTTACTGCTGCACTCGGTTTATGTTTTGGACCGGGGTTAGTTAGATATCTATATCCTCGCGTTCTTTATGAACCATCATCTGTCTTTAAAGCAGGTTTTCCTGGAGAATATCCATCGGGGAGTGTTAGCGAAAAATTCAAGAAAGATCCATTCGGTGTTTGGATTGTAAGACGAGAAGACGGTGTATTCTATGCACTTCTTACAACCTGTACACATCTTGGTTGTACCCCTCGATGGCTCGGTTCTGAGAGTAAATTCAAGTGTCCTTGTCATGGTAGCGGTTTTGACCGTGATGGGATCAACTATGAAGGACCAGCACCAAGACCTCTTGAAAGGGTTAAGATAACCTTGGCAGAAGATGGACAGATCCAAATTGACAAATCAGTCAAGTTTTTAGGTGAAAAAGGTCAGTGGGAGGATGCTGGGGCATCCCTAAAAGTCTAATATAAAGTTAAGATTGCGGTTGAGTCAAGGTTGCATCAATAGATATAAAGGAAGATAATGAACGAAGAACGTAAAGGACTAAAAGAAAAGATTACCAATTCTGATATATGGAAATCAATTTTTCGCCACGGCTATGAAGACACTGGTCGACGCTATACCCTACAAATTCTACAGAACGTTTGGCTTCACTTACATCCACCCCGCATTTCCCGACACGCTCTAAACTTTAGATTCACTTGGTGCATGGGAGGTATCACATTTCTCATGTTTTTGGTGACGGCTGTTACCGGTGTTTTGTTAATGTTTTACTACCGTCCAGTTGGCGATTACGCTTTCCGAGATATTCAAGCACTCGAATTTGACATTCCTTTTGGTATGCTCCTACGAAATATGCACCGGTGGGCTGCACACGGCATGGTAATATCTGTGATGCTTCATATGTTCCGTGTCTTTTTAACTGGTTCATACAAGAAACCCCGGGAATTTAATTGGGCAGTTGGGGTGATATTATTACTTATAACCTTTTTCTTAAGTTTTACGGGATATCTATTACCTTGGGACCAACTTGCATTTTGGGCAGTTACAGTCGGAACTAACATGGCTAGCGCAACACCAGTCTTAGGTAATGAAGGTCCATTTACCCCAAAAGACATAGTAACAACATCTAATGATGTACGATTCGCATTACTCGGCGGAACAATGGTAGGTGAGTCAACACTATTACGATTCTACATTCTACACTGTGTCGCAGTCCCATTGGCTGCAAGTGCATTAATGGCTCTACATTTTTGGCGGGTCCGTAAAGACGGTGGAATTTCCGGTCCTCTATAGTAATACATGCAATTCTTAAAGGAAATATCAACAAAGATAGGTCTTATTACAGTTTTACAACAATTAGGTTAGACGAGGACTATTGGCAAAATCCTGAATTAAAGGAGAATAGATTTAGATATGGAGAATTTTATAGCATTAATTTCGAAACCTGATAATGTTCCGATTGTGGCTATGCTGTTTCTGGTACCATATTTTATCTGGTTATCATATAAACAGGCAAGGAAAACAGATCTGATGGGTGTTCCATCAGATGCGGAACTGAATGATAAGGTTTACGTGTGGCCATATCTCTGTCGTAACGAATTTGTCTGTGCTATAATCATCATGTTAATTCTTGGGGTATGGTCAATTATGATTGACGCACCTCTTGAAGAAATGAGTGATCCCGCCAAAACACCTAACCCATCCAAAGCACCATGGTATTTTCTTGCACTACAAGAGATGTTAGTCTATTTCGACCCATGGATTGCTGGGGTCGTCTTACCAGGACTTATAATTGCTGGTCTGGTAGCAATTCCTTATATTGATATCAACCCTAAAGGGAAAGGATATTACACACTTAAAGAACGCCCATTTGCTATCGCAGTATTCAGTTTCGGTTTCCTTATACTATGGATTGTATTGATGATTGTTGGTACGTTCCTAAGAGGACCAGGGTGGAATATCTTTATGCCTTGGGAGAAGTGGGATCCGCACCTGATTGTACCTTTAACTAATGTCAACTTATCCTACCTTTTCGGTATCCGTAATGATGTTACAGCAAGTTTCTTCGGCTTCGTCGTTGTATCAGGTTATTTCGCACTCGGACCCATGGTCTATATCGTTTTTAGAAAAACAAGCCAATTCATACAACAACTTGGACTGATAAGATACATTATTGTGTCCTTCTTGTTTCTATCTATGATGGCATTACCCATAAAGATGTTCTTGAGATTAGCATTAAATATAAAATATGTTTGGGTAACTCCTTGGTTTAATATCTAATAGAGATAAAATTCTGTTTTCAATTTTGTTCGTAAATATCGAGTCACTTGGAGGTTATACATTTCGTGAGGAGCAAGAAAGAAATTCCCGCTGAAAGTAAATCTTATTCTGTATTGTTCTTTATTCTATCAGCACTGTTAGGATTGGTAACTATATGGGGTTTCTGGAGTGAGATGATTACCCGTCGTCCTTGGAAAGAGCTTCAGCAACAGTTTTACCAATATGAATATGAAAAAACAAAAGCAGAATTGCAGACCGCAAAGGATAATTTACCTGTAGAACCCTCCAAACCAGAAATTGATACAAATGAAGAGAGAAAACTGCAAAAGGATATAGAAGAGAAGAAAGTTGCATTAGATGAAGCAATGCAGGACAGGAAATTTGAGCAGAGCAAATCGGATGCAATCAATTATAAATATCAACATAGTCTTCATGAAGCACACGGTGAATATACAGACACTGTGAAAAAATGGAAAGAAAAACTTGACGAGTTCGAACGACGAATTGAGGGTGAATTAACTTCAGCTGTCCTTAAGGCTGAAGCTGAATATGCTGATGTAAATAAATCTCTCGCCGAATTTTATCAGAACAGTAACGATCCTACCAAAGCTCTTAGTACATTCCTAATTTCGGAAAAATACAAACCCACAGATTCCTCCATTAAGGATGGAATTGCTGCATCTCAAGAATCATTGACAGTCCTTGAATCTCAACAAGCACAATTTGAGCTTGTTTCTCGTCTTGAAGAGAAGTTAGCAGACGTTGGTGGTATAAAACGAAATTTCCTCGGTAGTTTATTAGAAAACCCATTCAGAAAAACACGGACAATTGTCCAATATTATCTTGAGGATTTTGATTATACCGCTGATAGATGTGCGACCTGCCATTTTTCTGTGGATAAGAGCGGATATGAAACCTCTGGTGATGAATTATTTGAAGAAGTTGAAGGTGATGGTGAAACTCGCGTTAAACTTCAACTAAAACATCCAAAAGTAAAACTTGGGAGTGAGTCCGTTGTTATTGACGGGTTTGATGCTGAACCTGAAGAATATAAACTAACCGAAGCCGGACTCCTCACACTTACTGATATAGATGTATTTGGTGACATAGAGATCACTTATGAAACCGGTTATGACCCCGTCCTTCAAACACATCCAAAGAGAGATGTCTTACTCGGTAAACATCCTGTTGAAAGATTCGGATGTACCCCCTGCCACGGTGGTCAAGGACGCGCATTAACTGCAAAATCTGCACATGCCCTAACTCATGCTGAATATTGGCTAACACCTGTGCTCGGATTGGATAAACATACAGGGAGAACATCTGAAGAGAAAAAGGGGTATATGGAGTCTAATTGTCGACGTTGTCACGATGGTGTAATGAAGTTAGATTATGGTGTTGATTCGGATACAAATGTACCAGTAGACTACGCACCAAATCTCACTAAAGGGATGCATCTCTTTGAAAACCTTGGATGTCATGGATGTCATGCAGTTGAAGGATATAGTGCCCTTAAGAATATTGAAAAAGTTGGACCTTCCCTGAAAAAAGTTGGAAGTAAAGTCAAAGATATTGCATGGCTTGAGAGCTGGATTAAAACACCAGAAGCATATCTCGCAAATACAACTATGCCTAATTTCTTCCCTGCTGAGGGTATGAGCCAAGTTGTTTACTTCAAAAATGGTGGACAACGCACAGGAATCGTAACCGAAACTCAGTCTGGATATGAAATAAAAGCAGATGATGGTACGGTATATCCTTACCGAAAAGAAGAGGTCGATCGTATTGTTGATGAGGTAAAATCAATAGCAGCCTACCTATCACAAATGACCGATGACACATTAGACGATTTATCTGCCTCATACTCAAATTCTGAGAGTGCAATCAGTGCAGGTGAAGAAACTGTCAAAACAGTTGGATGTCTCACTTGTCATGCTGTTGATGGGTTAGGAACTGATTTTGCCCCAGCATTAGACAGTGTAGGCACAAAAGTTACACCACAATATCTAAAACAATGGATCGAAAATCCTAAGGCTTATGATCCAGATACTGCTATGCCAAGTCTACGTTTGAGCAATCGTGAGGTAGACAATGTTGTAGCGTATCTGATGAATCTACAGAAACCGACCCCAACTGCTACTTCCGCTTCAATAGGTGAAGTAGATCCTAATGAAGGTGAAAAACTTGTAAGGACTTACGGTTGTTTTGGGTGTCACGAAATCCCCGGATTTGAGAATGAATCGAAAGTGGGTGCGGATCTTGGTGAATTCGGGGCAAAGCTTGCTGAAGAACTTGATTTTGGTGATACTGTAGATATTGAACATAGTTGGCACGGTTGGACAATTGGAAAGATTACCAAACCTCGTCAATATCAAACCCGTCGAATTGTTTCCCGTATGCCTGTATTCCAAATTAGTGATGATGAAGCAAAGTCTATCGCTGTATTATTAAAAAGTTTCCAACCACAGCCATATCCACTCAATTATATATTTGACCACGCTGTTGAACCTGAACGCGTTGAAAAACAGAAACAGATTGATGCTGGCAGACGGATCGTGGAAAAATATAACTGTACTGGATGTCATGTCATTGAAGGTGAAGGTGGAGACTATACTGATGTTATCATAGCACACGAAGGTTTGGACCAGATCACAGCGAAACAACTATCACCGCCACCACTTCAATCACAAGGTGCTCGCGTTTATCACGACTGGTTATTTGAATTCCTGAAAAACCCGTCTGAAATTAGATATGGACTTAAAGTACGTATGCCAACATTTGGTATGTCAGATGATGAAGCAACAGCGCTTGTGAAATACTTCTCGGCATTAGACGATGAACCGTTCCCGTATGAAACTCTCGCTCCACCAATGTCTACACTTTCGGAATTACAAGTAGGAAAACAGATATTTGATGCACTTAGGTGCGACTCATGCCATCCCTCAATAGGTGAGACAATATCTCAAGGAAGCGATAAAGCTGGTAGACCAGATCTATCCTTAGCTAATGGTAGATTAAAACCGGATTGGCTAATGGATTGGTTGAAAGATCCACAAGCACTACAACCGGGTACAGCAATGCCGCAAGCCTGGCCTCTTGTCGATGACAAACATCTCCCATACGGCAACTATGCTGGAAGTGATGCTGAAAAGCAGATTCGTTTCGTCCGAGACTATATACTGTCATTAGGTCGTTAGAGTAGGTACGGTCATAATACGTCCCTACATAGGGAGTTCCGTCCTATTATGAAACATCTTCTGATTGTAATTGTCATGATTCTTGTCTGGATTAACGGATTAATCTGGTTAGGAAATCAGATTGATCCTATTAACAGGTATTCTACAGAAGTAGAATACAAATATGCAAGATATTGTGCAGGATGTCATGGAAAAGATGGTGAAGGGAATGGACGGATTGGGAGATTCAAGAAATTAGACCCCGCTGATTTGACTGATGAGAATTTGTGGTCTGTTCATAACGATGAGCAACTTCTGTCAACCATCAGGGATGGGAAAAACGATATGCCAGCCTTTCACTACTACCTAAATGAAGAAGACCAACAGCAGATACTTGATTACATTAAGGCAAAATACAGGCAATAGTTCACACGGATATCCGTGATAGTTGAATTTTACCGTTTGCCAATTAAAATCTATAGGTGTTAATATTAACGTAAAACTTATTTGAGAATGAAGTTATTAATGCCATAAATTTTGTATTCACTGCCAAGGTCGGTACGGTTTCAAAACCTACCGATTATAAATCAAAGTATTGAATTCAGACTCATATTGAATGTATTGAACTAAGGAGAAGACCAATGAAAACTCTGAAAATCATTATTACACTAATTATATCCGTTTCATTCGCAACTATCGCTTATGCTGGAAATATTACTGGGACAGTCACCTATGTCGGAGATGTACCAACACGATCAGCATTGTCTATTAAAACACAGGATAAACACTGTCTTGATACTGCAAAAGGGATGAAATCTGAAGCACTCGTTGTTTCAAAAGGAAAAGGAATCCAAAATGTGGTCGTTTATGCACGTGTTCGGGGACAAAAGGTAACTCTACCAAAGACAAATCCAAAAGTTGACCAACTAAACTGTCGGTATTTACCGCATGTCATCGCAGTACCAACCGGTACAACAATTGATGTTACTTCAAGTGATCCAATTGCTCACAATGTTAATTCCCATGCTATGAAGAATGAAGCAAAGAATTTCCAAGTACCCAATAAAGGTGATGTGATTCCATATAAAGTGACTAAAGCTGAACCTATCAAATTGACCTGTGATATCCATACATGGATGAGCGGTTATATCGTTGCAGTTGACAGCAACCATTTTACTGTTACCGGACAGAAAGATAGTGAAAATAAATGGATTCATCCTGATGCCTATGAAAAATCAGCCGATACTGGTAAATACACCTTAAAGGGTGTTGCAGCCGGTAGAGTAAGAGTCGTTGCATGGCACGAAGAACTTGGGACAGCAAACAAAACTGTTGAAGTTACCGCTGACGGTGATGTTACCGTTGATTTCAAAAGCACCGATTTCAAGAAACCAAAAAAGAAGTAGATTACAATAAGAACAGATTGTATATCTGTCAGGTATATAGAATACCCCGATTGGTATAACAATAACTACGATCAGTCGTACGATTGAGAGAATAGATAATGCCTAAGAATTCTCTTCTAACAAAAAAGAGAGTTTATTTCATACTCGGTGTAATGCTGCTGGGTTATGTCTTGTTAACTGTTGCACCAGTATTCGCACAAGACACTACAGATGCAGAGTACCGTCCATTCCCATTAATAGGTTCACGCAATGCTGCATGGATTGCTGCACAGCTGCATCTATTGTTTGGCTCCTTTATCCTCGGCGTTCCAATGTTTGCCGTTATAATCGAGTTCATCGGATGGAAAACGAAGGAAGAACGGTATGACAGAATGGCAAAAGAGTTTATCAAACTCTGTATGGGGGCATTTTCTACAACTGCACTCTTAGGTGGTGTTCTCGTCTTTGTCCTTTTATGGTGTTATCCAAAGGTCATGAGCAAGCTGAGTGGGATTTTCGGACCCACAATGATATTCTATGTCATCCTGTTTTTCGGTGAAACCTTTACCCTATATCTATATTCGTATGGTTGGGATAAGATGCAAGGACGGTTTAAAGGATGGCATCTATTCCTCGGTGTTCTCTTAAATGTATGGGGCACAGCAATTATGTTTGTTTCCAATACATGGTTAACCTATCAAACGAGTCCCGGAACACAATTACGAAAGCTAACTGAGAAAACCAAGGAAGCTTGGATAGAGAATTCAATTGCACAAAATCCTGAGTTAACACGGTCTGAACTCATGGCAGATGTGACTGATCACACTGTTATTCCACTTCATAATGAAACAACAGGCGAATTCTTAGGCACGGTATGGGAAGCAGTAAACAACTTTACCTGGATGCCTGTAAATATCCATCGCCTTATTGGTAATATCGCTTTTGGTGGATCCATAGTTGCTGCATACGCAGCATTCCGTTTTCTTGTAGCAAAATCCAAAGAAGATAAAGCACATTACGATTGGATGGGGTATAACGGAAACTTCATTGCTCTATGTGGTCTCATACCTTTGCCTTTCGCAGGATATTGGTTGGGTAGAGAAATCTACATGTTCAACAACACAATGGGTATTAACATGATGGGTGCTCTCTTCTCTTGGTTATTTATTCTACAAGCGGTGATGATCGGTGTACTATTTATTGGTGCCAACTACTACTTGTGGTCAGGTATGGGACGTATAGATGGTGGAGAGGTATATGCACGTTATCGTCCTTATATGATTGCCATAATTGTGATATGTGTTGGAATATGGATGACACCGCGAACACTATCGAAAATTTCAACCGCTTCTGAACTCAGTGCAATGGGAGGTGGGAACCATCCACACATTGGGTTATTTGGGTTAATGACTGCAAAAAATACTGCTGTTAATATCATCATATTAACAACTTTCCTAAGTTTTCTATTCTATAGAAGATCGGGTAAGTCGCCTACCGTGAGTTGGAAAGGAATGGGGAACATTATAATATCGGTTATCTTTTTCTTAGGTGTCGTATCTATTGTAGTAATTGGAATAGTTGGATTCACAGTTGATACAGATATTCGAGTGAATATATTGACCCCTTGGCAGGTGGTGATTGCACTTACTGTAATGTTTGCTGTCACAGTGCTTGACATATTCATGTACCGTAAAGCATCAACATCTGGAACTATCAGATGGGGACAGATTAGCGAACGATCTCAATACGTTCTAATTCTCCTTGCTATCACCTTTACATCGCTCATGGGATTAATGGGTTACGCCCGGTCCGGTTTACGAGAAGGATGGCATATCTTTGGAGTTATGAAAGATACATCACCAGATGCATACACCCCTTCTTTGAGTAGTGCCGTTAACACTGTATCCGTCATCATGGTAATCTTTTTTGCTCTTGTAGGCTTTATCTTCTGGTTAGGTCTATGGGGTGAAAAGAAAAAAGAGACCTCAGTACAACTTGAAGCCGAAGTTTCTGCAGAGAGTGACGAGTAAACAGAGGACATGATAATGACTAAGAACACACTTATTAAAATTGTATCTCTGATAATAATGGTAATTAGTTTCATCGCGTTTATATCAGGTGCTGGGGCATTTCCTATCAACACCGAAAATGACCAAGTTTTACCTTGGTCTGTATGGTTTACGATTTCTGTACTGGTGAACATGGTGTTATGGTATCCGGTAATGAAATTGGTGTCTTTCTCTCTGGGAGTGATATGGTTTTATGCATTTGTGGCAGCTCTTGTGCCAAATACATCAACTGCTACAGGAGATGTAACATCATTAGATTGGTCTGATCCGGATGCTGTAGCTGAAATCGGCTTAACTATTTTTAATACCAAAGGACAGTGTAGTGCTTGTCATACATTAGATACATCTGCTCCAAAAGGGAGATGTCCGGATTTAACCGATATTGGCTTAAATGCTGCTAACCGTGTACCCGGTATGGGAGCAAAGGAATATCTGATCGAATCGCTCTATGATCCTGGAAAGTACTTAGTTCCTGGTTATGGCAAAATTATGCCGGAGGTATGGAAAAACCCAATTGCTTTGACGAAGATAGAGATTGAAGCAGTTATTGCTTTTCTACAAAGTCTGGGTGGCGACATTGATCCTGAACCATTCACAGAACCGATAGATAGAGCAGAAATCGGTACTGCAGCTGAAGCACTTCCTCCATTACTCTCTGGAGATCCTGAAGAAGGTGAAAAAGTCTTTATCAAGCAAGCATGTATTTCCTGTCATGAAATTCAAGGATTAGTCAATCCTAACGTTGGAGAAACAAACGAAGATTTTGAAGTTGTAACTGCTCCGGACCTATCTGAAATCGCAGCATTCAATGAATTACGTTATATAGAGGAATCTATCCTACTACCCCATGCACAGATTGTCAGTGGTTACGGAAAAGTGACTGTAACCGCAAATGGAATTACATATCAAGGCACTCTTGTTTCACAAGATAATGAACAGATTGTTGTAAAAACAAAGGATGATGCCGGTATTGAAACTGAACATACTATACTTTTAAGTGAATTGGATGAAGAACCAATAGAAGAACTTGATAATCTTAAAGGAAGAGGTTACTTAACATTAACTGTAACTCCACTTGATGCTGACGCACCTATCAGTGGAGAAATTGTTGAAGAAACTGCTGAAAGTGTGACCTTAAAGGTAGGTGATTCTACACAGACAGTTTCTAAAGAGGCTATAAAACAACAGTTCCGTGGTGTTATGGATGCTGATGGTGAGGAAATCATTGGAGAACTCATATCAGGGGATATGGATAGTGATGAAATCGTAATAATGGTTGATGGCAGTGAAGAAACATACGATCCGTTTTTCGACTTTGCAGTTGATAGCACTATGTTCATTCTTGGTTCAGGTAAAAAACTTCATGTCACATCACCAATGCCGGATAACTTTCCATTTCTATTGTCCGTGGTAGACCAAGCAAATCTATTGGCTTACCTAAGTACATTGACCGGTTCAACAACAGAAGAAACACAGTCCGCTGAAGCATCTGAGGATACTGGCAAGACAAGCGAAGAAGTCGCTGAATAGTAGAATAATTTCAAAGAAGATAACACAATAGGAGATAACCCATGAAACGCATTTCACTATTCACAATATGTTTCGTTATATTCATCGTAAGTTGGGTTTTCCTGGAGTTTGTTATTGGAGGTGTTATTTCTAAACCAATACCGAATAGTGTCATTGGGATGTATATGGCGTTAGTTCTCGTGGCAATTTTAGTCCATGTTTCGGTTGAAGATTCGAGATTTCGAGAATTTCTCAGACCTATACATGAAACACTTGTCAATGATCAATACCGTGTCAGACGGCTTGTATTAGTCATAGCGATACCATTACTTCTCTCTGGATTTACATATACAAATTTAGCACAAAAAACTCCTCCACCAGGAGATCCACGCGATGCACATCCTACACCTCCTCTTGAGTTAAAATATAAAGATGAAGTCATAGATACAATGCAGAAGGCACAAAATCCTTACCGTCATTATGAAAAGGACGATCCAGAGACATTCAAGTCGCATGTGGAAAATGGGAGAAGAGTGTATTATGATAACTGTTTTTATTGTCATGGCGATCACTTAGATGGACAAGGACATTTTGCACACGGACTTCAACCACTACCAGCAAACTTCCAAGACCCCGGCATTATCCCCAACTTCCAAGAATCATTCTTCTTCTGGAGAATTAGTAAAGGTGGACCAGGTTTACCGGCATCAGGAACACCTTGGAATACCGCAATGCCAGTTTGGGAAGATCATCTCACACAAGAAGAAATTTGGGATGTAATTCTATTCTTATCTGAATATACAGGTTACAAATATAGAACCTTTGGGGAGGGACACTAAGTGTTTAGAAAAGTATTTGTCCTTCTATTTATTTTTCTAGGTTTTACCTTATTTATATCAATACAGGGATTTACACAAGACGCTCCGGAAGTTTCTGCCAAAGGTAAGGAAGTATATGAAGAAAGTTGTGCGCATTGCCACGGTATTGAAGGACGGGGAGATGGTAGTGCTGCCGAAAACCTGCTACCAAAACCAAGAGATTTTACTCGTGGATTATATAAAATACGCTCTACTGAGAGTGGAGAACTTCCAACAGATCAAGACCTATATGATATTATCACGGAAGGTATGCCAGGTTCGTCAATGCCGGGTTGGGAAACACAACTCAAAACAGATGAACGTTGGGAAGTAGTCAGTTATATTAAGACCTTCTATGACGGTTTCAAAGAAAGTGAAAACCCACCTCGACAGATCAGTTTGAAAGATAAGATACCATACTCGGAAGAAAGTGTTGAAATAGGAAAAGCTCTATATACGGCTCAAGGTTGTATAGAATGTCATGGAAACGTTGGAAGAGGCGATGGAACATCTGCCGCAACACTAACAGATGAATGGGGATTCCGGACATGGCCTGCAAATCTCGCTGAGAATTGGAACTTCAGGGGAGGGACGGATACCGAGGATATATTTAAAAGGTTTATTGGTGGCATTGCCGGATCACCTATGCCAGCTTTTGAAGGAGATAGTTTTGAACATTTCGGATTAACAAAAGAAGAGTCTAAACTACTTTCTGAAATGGAAAATAAGGATGAAATGACACCTGAAGAGGAGGAAGAATCAGGTAAGTTATATGAGAAAATGGATGTAGCTGTAGAGGCATTATTAGATCTGGCTGAAGAGACTGAACTCACTCCTGAGGCGCAAAAAATTTATGATGATGCAATGAAAATTGTCTATGAAAAAAGTTGGCATCTCGCAAACTATGTGAAATCTCTTTCACTTGAAAAACGTCCTGAAACTGCTATCGGAAACAACGCCCTACGATCACAGTACATGACGGAAGATCTTCCAATATTAGGGGATGAGGCATGGGATACACTTCAAGAAAGTTATTATCCTCTTGTTGGACAGGTTGTTATTGAACCACGACAATTCAATCCAACGATTGACTCTGTAAGAGTAAAGTCTTTTTATAACGATACAGAAGTTGCTTTCCTTTTTATCTGGGATGATCGGACACATAATACTGAAATGGAAGAAAACGAGGATACAGGCACATCCTATGAAGACGGAATTGCAATTCAGTTTCCAGTAAAACCGCCTAAAGGTCCAACGGATGAAAAGCCTTATTTCCTATGGGGAGGAAAAAAGGCTGTCTATGTTTGGCAATGGAAGGCTTCTGCAAAAGATCAGATTACAGAACTGACAGTAAAAGGAGTCAATAATGTAACTGTTCAGGAGAAGCAAGGCGACCTAAATGTCAAGGGTGAATACGACAACGGACAATATAGGTTATGGGTAAAACGGATGTTAGCAACCGATGACAAAAAAGATCTACAGCTTGAATCGGGTGTTTTTGTTCCAATTGCTTTTTCTGTTTGGGATGGTGCAAATGGGGATAAAGACATAAAAAGAGTAATGTCAAGTTGGTATTCTTTTGTCTTGGAACCTGTTCCCTCATCCAGACGGTTCATCTATCCGCCCATAGTTGCTCTACTTTCTGTTGGTTTATTGTTCGGTTTACGTGGATTTGTTCTACGAAGAAGTTCTGGATCAGTTGAAACAGATGTTGAAACAGATATAGATCAGTAGTCATAAGATAATATCATAATTCTGATTTGATATAGATTAATAATGGTGCATAAGAGAAAAAATTTGCACCGAATACTAAGGAGATAAAAAATGAAGACGAAATTGTTGACTTCACTCGCAGTTCTTCTCGTGTGTGGTTTTGGTATAATTGTTTTCGCAGACCATCACGAGAAAGATGAAGATATGAATAAACTTATATTTCCAGAAAAGTATACTACAATATCAGTTAGTGATGGCGGTAAAATCACAGGTGTTGTTAAGTTCAACGGTGAAATACCTGAAAAGAAAAAACTTGAAATTACTAAGGACGAAAAGGTTTGTGGTGCTGAAGATAAGTTTGATGAATCCCTTGTCGTCGGTGAAGGAAATGTATTGAAAAATACGATTGTCTACTTGATCGACATTTCCAAAGGAAAAGATTTTGACAAAGACGCAAAAATAGAAATTGACCAAAAAGGATGTAAATTCACTCCACATGTCCAAATTGTCCCAGTAGGTGAACGCATAACGATGTTAAATACTGATAAAATTAATCATAACGTTCATATATTCAGTTCTGTCAATAAACCGGTAAACAAGCAGCAAACAAAAACCCGGAGAAGAATGCCACTCGCCGGTGTTAAAAAAGCTGAAGGTCCAGTAGAAGTTAAATGTGATATCCATGGATGGATGAAAGCTTGGATTGCTTATGTACCACACCCATACTTCGCTGTGACAAACGAGAATGGTGAATTCACACTCGAAGATGTTCCCGCAGGAACATATAAATTAGGGTATTGGCATGAATACTGTGGCAGTAATGTTAAAGACCCAATGTCCGTAACTGTCAAATCAGGTGAAGAAACCAAGCAGGATTTTTCTGTAAAAGTTAACAAGTAGCATGGTGTGAGTAATCATATTACGGTTGAAAATCTAACGCACACTTACGACACACGGTGTGCGTTAGATCATGTTAATTTCTCCGTATCCCGTGGTGAATTGTTTGGATTTCTTGGTCCAAATGGTAGTGGGAAAACAACCCTTTTTAAGATTCTGTCTACACTGATAACACCAACTTCAGGCGTTATTAATGTATTCGGACATGACATACATACAGAACAGAAGTCAATTAGAAAGTTATTAGGGGTTGTTTTTCAAAGTCCAGCATTGGATGTTAAGTTAACTGTTATTGAGAATTTAAGACATCAAGGACATCTATACGGACTTACAGGTGGACAACTTAACAACAGAATTAATGAACTTCTAATACAGTTTGATCTAAATGATAGAAAAAAAGATCTTGTAGAAGAATTATCTGGAGGATTACAAAGACGAGTAGAAATAGCAAAAGCACTACTTCATTCTCCCCAAGTATTATTACTTGACGAACCAAGTAGTGGGTTGGACATAGGGGTTCGAAGAAAACTGAGTGAATATCTTTCTACTCTTGCTGAAAATGAAGATATTTCTATTTTACTCACAACCCATCTGATGCATGAAGCGGATGAATGTAACCGTGTTGCTATATTAGATGAAGGACGATTAGTTGCAATCGGAACTCCTAACGAACTCAAATCAAGAATCGGAGGTGATGTGGTGACGGTAGAGACAAAAAATAGTGAATCCTTATCTAATACGATTAAGGATAAGTTTGGAGTTTCTACTACAATAACAGAAGATTTCATACATATTGAATCTACTCGTCCTAATGAATTTGTAAAAGATATAATGGTAGCTTTTCCTGATGATATACTAAGCGTTCGGTTGAGTAAACCTACTTTGGAAGATGTGTTTATTAAGTTGACAGGAAACAAGTTTGTGTAAGGAATACACAAAGTGGTTAACATTCTGGTACCAGTTTCAACTATCTGGTGGCGTGAAATCATCAGATTTTATCGTCAACGAAGTAGACTTCTCAGTGCTATCGTACAACCTTTAGTATTTTGGATTCTCATTGGTAGCGGTCTTAACGCATCATTTCAACCATCAGGATTCAATGAAGGTATAGGATATATTGAATACTTTTATCCCGGCATAGTTGTTTTAGTATTGCTTTTCACAGCTATATTCGCTACAATCTCTGTCGTAAATGAACGCCGAGAAGGTTTCCTTCAGAGTGTACTCGTATCACCTGTATCACGCGGAAGTATTGTACTCGGACAAGCTTTAGGTGGAACTTCATTAGCACTTCTTCAAGGTATCCTTCTACTATGTCTTGCACCACTAATAGGTATTAAATTCACCATTACATCCATCATAATTACTATTGGTGTTATGGCGCTTTTGGCGTTTGGTTTAACGAACCTTGGTTTAATCATTGCATGGCGAATGGATTCAACACAAGGGTTCCATGCAATAATGAATCTTATACTCATACCCATTTGGTTGCTCTCAGGAGCATTTTTCCCAGCAGCAGGAACACCCTTGTGGTTGCAATGGGTAATGAAATTAAATCCTTTGACTTACGGACTCGCAGCCTTTAGGTCGGGTATATATAAGAACGCATATCAACAGATGGGGAACGTACCATCTTTGACTCTTTCTATAATAATTATAGTTATTTTTTGTGTATTGACTTATTTGGGGGCTACGTTAACAGCGTCCTCCAAAAGAATTTGAACGATTCGGAAAAGAATTCAAAGTGCACCTTAGATATAGTGGCTAAACCAATTAATGTGCACACGTTAAGGAGAATTTGATGGACATATGGCTCCCTGAAAACGTCTCAACATTCGGGCAAGGGGTTGATAGCCTCTTCATATTAATCTATTGGATTACATTGATTGCCTTTATTCTGGTGACGGCTACACTTGTTGCTTTTCTCATCTTATACCGACACAGACCAGGACATAAGGCAACCTATATTGAGGGAAGCACAAAGTTAGAAATAACTTGGACAACAGCGACAACAGTTATAGTTTTCGGTTTAGCTTTGTTAAGTTATCCACAATGGAATAGAATAAAATCACCTACAGAGTTACCACCTGCAGATGTTGTTGTTGAGGTTAGTGCTAAACAGTTTAACTGGGATATGACTTATCCAGGTCCAGACGGTGAATTTGATACTGAAGATGACCTTCAATTAGAAAACCAATTACATGTACCTGAAGACAAAATTGTACATATCCGTCTTACCTCTATAGATGTAATCCATAGTTTTTTTGTTCCAAATTTACGACTCAAACAAGATGCATTGCCGAACAGATTCATTACTGTCTGGTTTGAAGCAACGAAACCAGGAAAGTTTGAAATTCCATGTGCCGAACTATGTGGATTCCAACACTCGGGAATGCTTGGATATCTCACTGTTCATTCACAAGCCGATTACGATGCTTGGAAGGCAGAAAGGTGGCCACCTCAGTAAACTCTATAAGAGTGACCTAATACAAACAGATTTTAGGACTGATAGGTTACGAAAGGAGTATAGATAATTATGCAAGATAATGAAAATAAGTCACATGAAAATGATAATGATGAACATCATCTGCCTGTGAATGGTGACAATGGTACAGAATCACATGATCACGACCACGATCACGACCACGACCATGATCACGATCACGATCACGACCACGACCATAATCACGAAGAAAGTTTCATAAGTAAATATATTTTCTCACTTGACCACAAGATGATTGGGAAGCAATTCTTACTCTACGGTCTGATTATGTTCTTTGTAGGTGGTGGACTTGCCTTACTCTTTAGATGGCAACTTGCTTACCCAGAAAAACCTGTTCCCATTATAGGTGCATCTCAACAGTATATAGATGATGGAGAAGTAGTCACCGCGGCTGATAGGATGTGGGAAAAGATCTTCGATTCCGATAAGGAAGAATGGCTTGAAGTTAACATGCCAAGTGGAGTCATTGAACCTGCGTTCTACAACATGCTCTTTACAATGCATGCCACCATTATGGTCTTTTTCGTTGTCGTGCCAATACTTGTGGGGGCATTTGGGAACTTCCTAATTCCACTGATGATTGGAACACGGGATATGGCGTTTCCTGTACTAAATATGCTCTCATTCTGGCTGGCTGTACTGGCAGCAGTTATAATGACGGCTGGCTTTTTTGTACCGGGAGGACATGCTGCAGCAGGTTGGACTGGATATGCACCGCTATCTGCTGATCCGCAGTGGACAGGTGTTGATTGGGGGCAAAATCTATGGGCAATCAGCTTACTAATCCAAGGGTTTTCATCGTTAGTAGGATCGATAAACTATATTACTACGGTAATTAATATGCGCGCACCAGGAATGACCTTTTTCCGGTTACCATTGGTGATATGGTCCTTATTTATCGTAGCAATCCTACTCCTACTCGCATTTCCCGTACTCTCTTCAGCATTAGCACTTCTAATCTTTGATAGACTTGCCGGAACCACGTTCTTCACTTCAACCGCTGAAGGTGGTGGTGACCCGCTACTGTGGCAACACCTATTCTGGTTCTTCGGACATCCAGAAGTATATATCCTTATTTTACCTGGAATGGGTATCGCGTCTGAGATACTTCCAGTCTTCTCACGCAAACCAGTATTCGGATACCGTTCTATGGTGTATGCTATGATCGCCATCGCATTCTTGGGTTGGATAGTTTGGGGACACCATATGTTCCAGAGTGGTATGCAACCCGGATTGGGGGCATTCTTCATGACCACGACAATGCTAATTGCTGTACCTTCGGCTATTAAGACATTCAACTGGTTGGGTACGTTGTTCCGGGGTTCTATACGCTTTACAACACCCATGCTACATGGGATTGCTTTCGTCTCAATGTTCGTAATTGGTGGATTGAGTGGTATTTATATGGCAAATACCCCCGTAGATATCTATATTCATGACACCTACTACATTGTTGCTCACATTCACTATGTTGTTTTCGGTGGAAGTCTCTTTGCAATATTTGGTGGAATCATTTACTGGTTTCCAAAGATGTATGGACGGCATATGAATGATACCTTGTCTAAAATACACTTTTGGTTAACATTTATTTCCTTCAATTGTACCTTCTTCCCGATGCACATACTTGGCGTAGGAGGACACATGCGTCGGATTTCTAATCCAATGCAGTACGAGTTCTTACAAGACCTACAGGGTATTAACATCTTTATCACGATGAGTGCGTTTACTCTTGGCTTTGCACAACTTATACTCTTATACAACTTCTTCTGGAGTATGGCGCGTGGTAAGGTAGCAGAAAAGAATCCATGGAATGTAACTACATTGGAATGGGAGGCAACCACTCCTGTACCACATGGAAATTTTGCACAGATTCCCACTGTATACCGGGGTCCTTATGAATATAGTGTCCCTGGGGAAGAATCAGATTGGATTCCACAAGCACAACCTGAACACGCACCCGCTACTGGTGGTGATTAGTTGAACATGAGTCATAGGAAGATGTTCCTGCGGGATTCTGTATGAATAACCAAATCCGTTATAGTCCCTGGTTACACAGGGTTGCTGTTCTGACCGCAGGAACAACCTTCCTATTGATTATTATAGGAGGAGTGGTTACAAGTACAGAGTCAGGTTTAGCTGTTCCAGATTGGCCAACTACCTTTGGGTATAACATGTTTCTCTACCCATTATCAGAAATGGTGGGAGGAATATTATATGAGCACAGCCATCGTTTGATGGGATCACTTGTTGGTTTGTTGACGATTTCCTTGTTGGTAATGTTATTAGCCATAGATACACGAAAGTGGTTGAAATGGCTTGGATTAGTAGCGCTGATCGCAGTAATAATACAAGGTGTTCTTGGTGGACTTCGAGTGACTGAACTCAGCATTACTTTAGCAATTTTACATGCCTGTTTGGCTCAAGCATTTTTCGCATTATTGTGCGGAATTAGTTGGTTTACATCACGCAAATGGTTTACAAACACTAAACAAACAGATGGTGTAGATAATAGCCAAAATACAAAGAGATTACAAAGATTAAGTCTACTAACAACTTGTCTCATATATATTCAACTGATATTCGGAGCATTGTTACGACATATTGGGAGTAAATTAAGTTCAACACTTCTTTTATATATTTTAATAGGTATACATATACTTTTTGCACTATTGATTACGCTTCATATTTTTTTGTTTATCAGAAGATTTTTTAGTGATGCGAATGAATCACATGAAATTAGCGGGAGATTACCTTTAGTCTTACTTGGGTTAGTAGGAATACAGATTATCCTCGGTATTGGTGCCTATCTAACAAGACTAACATTTATTGGAGAAACAATATCTACTGTTCTAACAGATATTATTACTACATCCCATGTCGCTGTGGGTGCACTGATGTTGGTGAGTAGTTTTGTTATGACATTAAGATTATATCGGTCAAAATTATCTACAATACCTGTAGAAACCACAATTGGTAATACATTGGTCACAGAGTAAAATGCGTTCTACAACAGTTACATTACCTGACACAGATAATATAAAATCCTCGACGAAATCCTCTGTATTTGCTAAAAGAGTTGAGGATTATATTGAACTCATTAAACCCAGAATGGTAGTAATGATACTGATTACTACTGCTGCAGGATACTATCTTGGTTCACAATACACTGTGGATTGGTTGATGTTTCTACATACCCTTATCGGTTCAGCGTTAACTGCCGCTGGTGTCTTAGGACTAAATCAATATCTCGAACGTGATATTGATTCTCAGATGAAACGAACACAGGAGAGACCTATTCCCGCAGGAAGAATATTTCCTATGCAGGCACTTTTGTTCTGTACCGTTCTCACTGTAGGCGGAATGTTATATCTAACGTTCATTGTTAATCCAATAAGTGGATTTGTCATTTCGCTTATAGTCGTCAGTTATCTGTTTTTATATACACCCTTAAAACAAAAAACATCTCTATGTACACTTATCGGAGCGTTTCCAGGGGCATTACCCCCTGTCGTAGGATGGGTTGCAGCACAAGGTAGAGTTTCGGGGCAAGCATGGGTCTTATTTGCCATACTATTCTTGTGGCAATTGCCACATTCACTTGCAATAGCATACATATACCGCGAAGACTATGCAAATGCAGGTCTAAAGTTGTTACCAGTCATTCATCCTGATGGTGAAAGTACTCGAAGGCAAATAGTAGTAAACTGTCTTGCCCTTTTCGGTATAGGATTACTTCCTACAATGTTTAGCATTTCAGGAGGGGGCTATTTTCTTGCTGCACTACTCATCGGCGGAATGTTTCTTGTTAGTGGAATTTATCTACAGAAAACGCATTCTTTGAAGGCTGCACGTTATGTCCTGTATGCATCACTTATCCATCTACCACTACTTTTTATAGCTATGGTAATTGATAAATTATAGACTTCCTTCTTGAGGTAAATTCGTGCAAAGAGATAAGCGTGTAGGAAATTTGAAGTTGGGGTTAGCATTGGGACTTCTGTTCATTGTATTATTCGCGTTTGCAACATTATGGATTATTCTACAGGTAGATGTTCCACCTCTTATAAAGACAATTGTTTCTTGGGTTACATATATTGTCGCAGGGAGTATTGGGATCTATCTAATTGGATCTTCAATTATAATGTTTATCACTGCAATAGTTAAGGCAATTATCTTAAAAATAAAGAGACTAACTGGAAAAGATGAATCATACTGACATTGAAATAGCTGAAAATCAACCATTGAGTAATGCTAAATTAGCAATTTTTATCTTACTCGGTGCTGAAACGATGTTATTTGTAGGTTTGATTGGTGCTTTTCTTGTATTTCGCATGGGGAGTGTGACTTGGCCACCCATATCACACGCTGAAATAAACCTTCCACGATTGATCACTGGGATAAACACCCTCTTGTTGATAATTAGTGGATTTACAATGTTTCAGGCGTTGCGTGCTATACAGAAGAATAGAATTATACAACTCCGAGATATGTTGATTTTCACTGGAGTATTAGGTTTGCTCTTCTTAGGGATTCAAGGATGGGAATGGATTCAACTAATCCGTAAAGGATTGACATTGCAATCAGGTATATATGGCGGAATCTTCTATGTACTGATTGGGTGTCATGCAGTCCATGTATTAGGAGCTGTCATCTGGTTAACGATAGTTACTGGAAAGGCTATAACATTAAAGTATTCTAACACACATCATACTGGGGTAGAAACCTGTACGATTTATTGGATTTATGTTGTCGCTCTTTGGCCAATTCTCTATATATTAGTATATCTGACATAGGGTAAATGTATGTTACAAAAAAGTCTTCTATGGATAATCCTTCTTGGGTTTGTTATTGTGGCAATTCCCATTTCAATTGAGGCATGTCCTGCTTGTAAAGAATTAGATGAACCAATTGCAGAGGGTTTTAATTGGAGTGTTCTTTTTATGATGGCTATGCCATTTACTGTATTCGGTGTAGTAGGTGGTACTGTATTTTATCACTTCAAACGCGCTACCCCTAACAAGGATGTTTAAACTATTTCATTGAAGGAAAATATGTCAAGCGATGCTATAATAAATAATAGCTTTGACTCTTGGGTGCAGTGTATTGACTGTCGAAAAGGAATGGCTAAGATGGCATCGCAAAGTGTTTCTCTAATCCTAACTGATCCTCCATATTTCCTTGATGGAATGGATGACAATTGGGATACAAATCGAATCAAATCAAGATTGAAAAAAGGGGTAATCGGTGGAATCCCAGTAGGGATGAAATTTGATCGAGCACAAGGACATAATCTATATAGGTTTTTGAAACCTGTCGCAGAACAATGGTGTCGAATAATAAAACCGGGGGGATTTGTTCTCTGTTTTTCACATCCAAGACTCTCACATCGTTCTGCACTTGCTATAGAGGATGCAGGTTTTGAAATAAGAGATATGTTGGCATGGCGATATGAAGGACAAGCAAAAGCATTTACACAAGACCATTTCGTAAGAAAAAGCAAGTTACCAGAGGATGAAAAGGAGAAAATAATTAAGGCATTAGGGGGTAGGAAAACACCGCAACTCAAGCCACAAATGGAACTTATAATTCTCGCACAGTCACCTCGGGAAGGTACATTCGTTGACAATTGGCTGCAGTATCAAACAGGACTTATAGATGTATCTGACCCAATTGTAGAAAACGACAGATTCCCTGGAACTGTGATACCTGTTTCGAAACCGCGAGAAAAGTTTGGACACATCGCAGCAAAACCTGTTCCCTTGCTCCGGCATTTAGTAAGGATATTTTCCGCTGAGGAGGCACTCGTTTGTGATCCATTCGCAGGTTCAGGTTCTACTGGTATCGCCGCACGTTTGGAAGGACGAGACTTTATTGGATTTGAGATTGATAGTGAAATTGCAGCAATTGCCGATGAACGAGTTGAAATCGGAACACATTAGCAAATCGCCACTGCAAATTACATACTCACTTGGTTAGTTTTTAACAGTATTTAGTTTAATTGGAATGCAATTTCTAAATGAAAATATCTCTCTATTGTAGCATATACTACCCAACCAAATGCTGATTACAAACTTTTTTCAATAAAATTGAAAATAAATTGAAGAAAATATCAATAGCTAACAACTAACATTACCAAGAGCTGCTTTTTTAGTACACACTTCAAGAAAATTGATTTAAAATATTTAGATGATATGAGTAAATCCTACTTCAAAACCTTAACTTTTATGGGAAGTATATAATTAGAGAATTAATGATGACTATCTATAAAAACGATCCTAAATACAAAATATTATTTATGGCAAAAATCGCCCATATTTGGAAGTATTATATAGGTCGAAATTGTCAAAATCAGCAAGGACAACAAAAACACAAAATCACACTTTTTGCAAATTCTTATAAAGTTAATTCAAAGTGGTGTAAAGTCAGTCTATAACAGAGGTTAGAGGGGTAATTTACACCAATTTCAATGTCACACAATGTGTCAAAAAGTGTAACTTTTTCCCTTTTTCGTCACTTTTCGACGCATAGAGAAAATCAACATTTTCACCATTTTTCAGTGGGGAATTTAGGATTAAAGGTCTGTTTTTGCACCTTATTAGGTTGTCTGTATATTAGGATTAAATGTTCAATTTACGACTATGAGTTCTAATACAATTTCTAAATGAAAATGTCTCTTTTTTCTTCCTAACCTTTAGGTTAGGCAGTATCACATAACCTTTAGGTTGTGCAGAATGAGATGACATCCTACATGAACCTGTAATACGACATCATTTCTTAGAAATGGTATAATAATGCACAGAAATAAAATAAAGAAAAGGAGTAAAGTATAGTGGAAGAAGCTACTACTTTAGATCATTCTGAAGACGTATACGAACCATCGCTTACACCTGATAGTCTTGGTAAACTCGGGATGTGGATCTTCTTAATTGGGGATACTATGTCATTTGGAGCTTTACTTGCAGCTTATGCTGCAATCCGTGCTGGAGCAGGCGTAATTGGATGGGTTCCTCCAAGTGATATACTCGGAATTAACCTAACTGCTGGTATGACATTCTTACTTATATGTAGTAGTGTCACAATGGTAAAAGCATTAGAATCAATTCAAAAAGGCAATGTATCAAGGATGTGTACCTTCCTTGGATTTACGATTCTTGGAGGTGTTGTATTCCTTGGATTACAAGCCTATGAATGGTACCATTTAATTACGCACGGTTTGACACTCACTGGATTGCCAGAACACAGCATTTCAGGTGGTGTAATCAGTGGATCAACCCTGTTTGGACCTACTTTTTATGCAATCACTGGATTTCACGGACTACATGTAACTGGAGGAGTAATTTATCTGATAGTTATTCTTATACACGGATTACGTGGTAGATATACTGCAGATTTTTACCATGAAGTCGAAATCGTAGGTCTATATTGGCACTTTGTTGACCTTATTTGGATTATGGTTTTCACTTTTATCTATCTATTGTAGGAGGAAGCGATTATGGCTCAAGATGGACACGACAAACATCCAAGATATTTTTTGATTTTTTTATGGTTGGCAGTGCTAACTGCTATTGAGATTGGAGTAGCCATTCCTGAATACTCTGTTGTTCTCAAAGCTATACTCCTTATCGGATTAGCTTGTGGGAAGGCATATTTGGTTGCAGCCTATTTTATGCATTTGAAACTCGAGAAACGTACATTAGCAGCAATTGTAATTACACCATTTCTTATCTGTGTCTTTTTGGTGATTATGTTAATACCAGATTTAACATCAGATTCACGACATGAGGGTGTTGAAAAACCCCCAGCAGAAGTAGTAAATACATCCGATCACTAAGATCAAATTAAAACCTATTCTATAGGTAGGCAATGATGGATAATCCTATCGAAAACCCTAATCAGGAGCCACATAGAATCGAAAAAAGTTCTATTCCTTGGATAGTATTAGGGGTGGTTATTCTTTGTGTTGCAGGAATTACACTTTGGTCATCTGTAAACTCAAATGATAAACCACCTGAACCTACTCCATTGGTAAGTGTGCCTGATTTCAGTCTAACAAATCAACAAGGTATGTCGTTTGGTATATCTGATTTGGATGGAAAATTATGGGTTGTCGATTTTATCTTTACTAATTGTCCAACAATTTGTCCAATTATGACACAAGAAATGGCAGAACTGCAGACAGAAATTGAAAACGATAAGGTCATTTTTGTGTCTATCACTGTTGACCCGGAACGCGATACACCGCAAGTTCTTTCTCAATATGCATTAGATTATCGAGCAAAACAAGATAATTGGCACTTCCTAACGGGAGATAAGGAACAGATTTACAATTTAGCTAATAAAGGTTTTAAATTACCTGCTGCATATCATGAAGGTGTATTTCCACATAGTAGAAAATTCGTTGTCATAAAACCCGATAGAACAATACATGACTACTATGATAGTCGCAGTGAAGCTGCTATGCAGAAAATACGAAAGGACATAAAGCAACTACTCAAGAATGAGGAAAATAACTGAACCTTATAATCTCTATTCTTGCTTTTCTGATACATTTTCCTTTCGGATTTTATCGTGTTCGATATAGAAAGTTCAGTCGTCCTTGGGGTAGATGCTTATATATCCCAATAGTTCTAAACTTTGTAGTACGTCGTTTTATTCTTCAATGGCATTGGCAGACAGCATTAGTGTATTTATGGCCAGCTACATTACTCGCACATATCATTGGAACATGGATTGGCTATCACTATAAACCGTGTAATGATATGAAAACAGAGTAGGATAACCTTACAATTATTAATGAGATAAGATGATGAAAAAAATATACGTCCCTGTTGACAACTCTGATTATTCTGATGCAAGTATTGACTTAGCTGTGGAATTCGCAAGGCATTTCGATTCACAATTGGTAGGATCACACGTTTATGCAGCGAAAATGCATGACGTTCGCTTTAAACAGATGGAGTATACCCTTCCAGAAGAATATCAGGATGAAGTTGAACTCGAAAAACAGCGACGTATACACGATACACTTATTACTATGGGGCTTCAACTCATTTCTGACTCCTACCTTGAGGTCATGAAGAAGAAGTGCGAGAAGTTCAATATACCATTTGAACCACAAATGCCTGAAGGTAAACACTACATTAAACTTGTAGAAGATATCCAAGAAGGCGATTATGATCTCGTTATTATGGGTGCCCTTGGGATGGGGGCAGTAAAAGATAGCCTTATCGGTGGAGTTACAGAACGCGTTGTTAGAAGAATTACCACGGATACCCTCGTAGTGCGAAACCTTGATCCAATTGAAGAACAACAAGGAAATATACTTGTTGGTATTGATGGAAGTCCTGAATCTTTTTCAGGGCTAAAAACCGCTATCCAACTCGGGCAAAAGTTCAACAAACAGGTTGAAGCTGTCGGTGTATATGATCCATATCTACACTATATCGTCTTTAACTCTGTAGTGAACGTACTTACTGAACGCGCCGCAAGAACATTTAGATTTAAAGAACAGGAACAACTACATGAAGAGGTAATTGATACTGGATTAGCCAAGATATATCAATCCCATTTAGAAGTCGCTCGTTCTATCGCAAAAGAGGAACACGACTATAATCTAAAAATTACGCTACTTGATGGTAAAGCCTACGAAAAAATAATACAATACACACGTAAAACAGAACCATGGTTGCTCGTATTAGGACGCATCGGTGTCCATAGCGAACAAGAAATGGATATTGGAAGTACAGCAGAGAATCTCCTACGTCTTGCACCATGTAATGTACTCCTATCAAGCCAACGGTATTTCCCACAAATAGATGTAAAAGCAGAGGAAACATTGGTATGGACTCAAGAAGCAATGGATCGTATGGAGAAAGCGCCTCCTCTTGTGCGTGGTATAGCAAAGACTGCTGTTCATCGGTTTGCTATCGAACGCGGACATTCTGTCATTACAGAGAGTGTTATTGAAAAGGCTATGGAAGCAATTATGCCACAACGCGCTTCAGAGAAATTAACACGCGTGGCAAAAGAGATCGCTGAACAGAAAGTAATTGAATTAGGAGATGTCCAGACATATATTTGTGGTGAATGTGGATATGCAGCACATAATCAACAACCTGTCGTTTGTCCCGTTTGTAGTTCTCCTCCAGAACGATTCCAGATGGTTAACAAGGATTCTCTGGATCATATTGCTATTGATGAAGGTGGTACAGAAGAAGAGGAAACATTCGATGGTGTGCGTCTGCAGTGGTCTGATCAAGCGAAAAAGGCGTTACGTACTGTTCCACGTGGCTACATGCGTCGAAATGTCAAAGCACGTATTGAAAAATCTGCTCGTTCTCAAAAAATACACACTATTACAAATGACTTTGCAACCCAGATAATTGACGAAAGCATGGGGGAAGCAGCAGCAGTTCGTGAAGATGCACCTGAACTTAGAGCCATGCAAACTCAGACCGAATCACAAAATACTCAAGACACTAACAGCTTTGCAAGTACTTTAAAATGGACAGTAGAAGCAATTGATCGGTTAAACTTAGTCCCTGAAGGTTTCATGCGTAATATTACCCAAACCCGCATAGAACAAAGAGCAATTGAAGCAGAAATTACTGAAATAACTCTCGATTTTGCCGCACGCGTTATTGAGGATGGAAGAAGTCTGGCAAATGAAGTATTAGGTGAATACTACCAACAGACGCAAGAGTAAAAAGGTTAATCCAGTATTCAATTACAGTTTCTGCTGAATATTAATAGCAATAGGATTGATATGGCTGATTTACCAACTATTACTTTTCAGATCCTTGGTCCAAATGAAGGGGCTGCAGAAGGTTCCACACAAGGTCTCTGGTTTAAAGTAAAATCTGATCCTCCACCACAAGAAGACTTGTTAGTTGCCTTAAAAGTATCCTCATCAAACGGAGAAGTGAAACAATCAGGGGTTATCATGATTCTGAAGCATGAATCCCATTCTGCAGACTTGTTCTATAAGACTGTTCTCGGTGAACTTGACGTTTGGTTGGAAATTGAGCCAACCTCCTCTCTCCAAAACCGTGAATTTCCACTTATTACAAATGAAGGTTATGTTGTTGAAACAGGATATTCTTTTCCTGAGTACAACATCGGGATGTTGTCGAAAATAGTTCCATTTCAGTGGAACGGCCCTGATCATGGTTTGTGGACAGATGAAAATAGGTAATATGACAATTCAGATAGAGAAGATGGAATATCTGAGACCGGTAACCTAATCGTAACTTTTTGGAGTTATTTCATAGTTTTATATGTAGGGCTTACAGGATAATGATTATATTGAGTTCACGTTATTTAGATAGAAGTACGATTAATAATTCGCAGGCGTATAGGATGTTAAGAATCATGAATAACACACATATTAACTCTGGTGCTGGAGGAAAGTAATGAACAATAAAATTTCTATAAATCGAGTAATTACAGTATTAAGTCTTTTAATTCTCTTTTTCTTAAAGACCAGTTGCGCACAGGTTGTTGTAGATACAGATAACGCGGCAAGTAGTAATTGGCATCAGTGGCGTGGACCAAACAACGATGGAATAAGTAATGATACCGATGCTCCAACACAGTGGAGTCAAACAGAAAATGTTAAATGGCGTTTGCCTCTTCCAGGTGAAGGCGCATCTACACCTGTAATTTGGGATGAAAAAATCTTCCTTACTTGTGCTGATGGTGATAATGTGGTATTGATGTGTGTTAACACACAAGGAGATGAAGTATGGAAACGCACATTAGCAACAGGTAATAGAAGATCTCGGGGGGATGAAGTTAACTTCGCTGCACCGTCACCTACCACTGATGGTAAACATGTATGGGCATTTTTGGGGAATGGTGATCTGGTTTGTTATGATTATGATGGAAATCAGGTATGGAAGACAAACCTGCAAGAACGATACGGGGAATTTAGCCTATATTTTATAATGTCAACTTCACCGCTCTTCTACAAAGATAGGTTATACTTGCATCTAATTCACAGTAATGCATGGTTAGTGCTAGCGCTTGATAAGATGAACGGTGAAGAGATTTGGAAACAGAAGCGGAAAAGTGATGCAATACAGGAATCTGAACAAGCATATACCTCACCAATGTTATACCGTGACGCTGAACGGGAATTTCTTGTTGTACATGGCGCAGACTATGTCACAGCACATAAGCTTGATGATGGAAGCGAAATTTGGCGATGCGGTGGATTCAATCCTGCTGAAAATTACAACCGATCCTTCCGATTGGTCGCTTCACCAGTTTCAACTGAGGGATTAATAGTCGTGCCTTCAGCAAAAAATGGTCCAGTGATAGGAATTGACCCGTCAGGAAGTGGGGATATAACCGATACTCAATGGCAAAAATGGAAACTAAGTAGAGGCACCCCAGATGTGCCTTCACCACTTATACACGATGGTTTAGTATATTTATGTCGTGAAAATGGTGATCTGCTCTGTATTGACGCAAAAACAGGTGAGCAACTCTATAGACACCAGACACATCGACATCGACACCGTTCATCTCCAGTATATGCAAATGGACATATATACCTAACTGCCAGAGATGGTGTTGTAAATGTTGTGAAGGCTGGTAGAGACTTTGAGATAGTTGCTACAAATGATATAGATGAAGAAATTGCTGCGTCTCCTGTTATATTAAATGGCACACTATACCTACGCAGCTACGATGCCTTGTATGCAATTGGACAGAAAGAGTGAAAAGCTATAAGGAACTACCCGATGATGCCGGTTCTAACATTGTTGGACAAGTTACCGCACAAGCCAACAGACTCAATCAACGACTAAACTCTGTTAAATATACTATAGCGGTGATGAGTGGCAAAGGGGGTGTTGGTAAGAGTGCTGTCACAACGAATGTGGCAACTGCATTAACTTTAGCAGGTTGTTCTGTAGGGGTTGTTGATGCCGATATTAACAGTCCAACGATCGCCAAAATGATGGGAGTACGAGATACTACCTTAGAATATACTTCGGCAGGTGTCAAACCAGCAATCACTACACTCGGAATCAAAGTCATCTCTATGGATCTACTCTTATCCGAAGATGATGCCCCAGTATTATGGAATGCACATTCTCAGAAAGATGCGTTCACTTGGCGTAGTACAATGGAGGTTGGGGCATTACGAGAATTCATTGGGGATACAGAATGGGAAGAATTAGATTATCTCCTCCTTGATTTACCACCTGGTTCTGAACGATTAGCAAACCTCGTTGAACTCATACCCTCTCTTAGTGGTGTGGTTGTTGTAACGATTCCATCAGATGTATCACAACTGGTTGTAAAGAAATCTATGACGATGGCAAGAGACGTCCTTAATGTACCAATTATTGGGGTTGTAGAGAATATGTCACACTATGTTTGTCATCATTGTGGTGAAAGTGAACCACTATTTTCAAATGAAGATACTGTTGAAAATACTTTCCAATTCACTTTACTCGGTAAGATACCCTTTGATCCAAAACTTTCACAGTGTAGTGATAGTGGAATACCTTATTTAGAACAATTCCCCAATAATCCTGCAAGTGAAGCAATCGTTGAGACGTCTCAAAATATACAGAAATACTTTAATCCACTAACTTAATGTGGGATTGTTGACCATGAGTTCTCCTACAACATTTTTGGAGATGATAAATGAAATTCCTATGTATAGAATGTGAAACTGCAATGAAATTTAAGGATGTAACCCGTCCTGAACAGGGTTCTATTACTGCAGTTTTCGAATGTCCAGATTGTTTTACGGAAATTGCAATGTTCCTAAATCCATCCGAAACACAAATGTTAAAATCGATGGATTTAAAACTCGGTGGAACCAATGAGGCCGCACAACCGATGCAGATGGTCCGTTCCCAATTGCAAACAGGTAAAGAAGTTTCAATACAAGACATTACATCCGAAACAAGTATTGGTGAAACATCTGAAGGTGGGAAATGTCCCTTTACTTCCGTAATTTCTGAAGCTTACGAAGAAAAATCCGAACCTGAAACTGATGGCTTTAAATGGACACAAGAAGCATTAGATCGTTTAGAACGGATACCTGCATTTGTTCGACCAATGGCGAAAATGGGGATTGAAAGTTTCGCAAAAGAAAATGGACATACAGAAATCACTGCTGAGGTAATGGATCAAGCACGTGGGAACTTTCCAGCACAGTTCTAAACCCGCAGAAGCTGCCGAAACACGAGCAGAACATGAAGCAAAACCAGCTGATACTGCTGAAGCAGAAGTCGCTGAACTTAGAGAACAGATTGCTCGTATACAATCCCATTCCTAATTGGCTATCTGAAGTCTTATGGATTCCTGGAAGTAGGACAATCTTAGAATATGGTGGATAATCTGATATAAACAATGCGGACGATAGTAGAACTCTCCATCAGGTTTATTCATCTAACTTCAGCAATAATTTGGTTCGGAGGTGTCTTCTTTACGACATTAATTACATTACCAATAGTCCGAGGGAACATACAAACACAAGATTTACTTAAAATACACAATCGATTTCGTGGTATCATCTCATTGATGATACATGTACTATACATAACAGGTGCAATTGTGGTCTTCATTGTCGCTTGGAACAACAACATGAAATTAAATGCAGAATACATGATTGTCTCTGCTGCAAAATTAGGTGCATTCGGGCTAATGGCACTCTTTTGGGGATTATATAGTTCACTATATCGTAAACATCTTGAAGTGGCGGCACCTAATAGTAGCATCAGCATTCCAACACATATCAATCTATTCGGACATTTAACACTCTTTTCAGGATTAATTGTTATCGCACTGGCATTGCTCCTAAGAATTTAAAATATATGCACCCTGGTAGGTGCGGTTTCTAACCGCACCATTTACCCAGACTCATCAGGCAAAATACGTGTATGGTATTCTGCATTGGTTAGGAATCCGCATTTACCGTAAGTATGAAATATTGGATTTCACTATAAATGGAAAAAACTAAAGTTCAGGCTGTCTCATGGAATATAACACGGTTGTGTAATCTTAAATGTACACATTGCTATCTTCCGGCTGGATTCGTTGATACTGAGGAATTTCCTCAAGGATACCTAAGAGACACCGAATTAACACAATCACAATGTTTTCGTGTAATTGATGAAATTGCAGAAATTAATCCAAATATCCTACTTATTCTCACGGGTGGAGAACCGTTATTAAGACCAGATATTCTGGAAATTTCAAAATATGCTTCTGACACTGGATTCCTTGTAGTAATTGGGACAAATGGGGTTCTGCTCAATGATGAAGTTGTTGAGAAAATGCAGCAAAACGGTGTTACAGGCGCAGGTTTGAGTATTGATTCCATACAACCTACGAGTCACGATAAGTTTCGTGGAATGGAAGGCGCATGGAAAGCAACCATGAATGGTGTAGAAGCACTAAAACGCGCAAAACTTGATTTTCTCGTACAAACATCCGTCACACAATGGAACTATGATGAGATTCCACAGATTGTTGAATATGCATATCAGCTGGGTGCCAAAGTTCTTAATCTCTATTTTCTTGTTCGGACAGGAAGAGGGAAAACTGTTATGGACATCACCCCTACACAATATGAGAAAATGTTAGAGACCATGTTTCAATTACAGTCAGAATACAGTGGGAAGATGTTAATAGCAGCAAAATGTGCTCCACATTACAAACGTGTTATCTATGAACAACAGTCTGATTCCGCTTTCCTTCAAGGATATCCAAGTGGAACTTGTCCATGCGGTATTTACTACTGTCGTATTAGTCCTGAAGGGGAGCTTACACCTTGTCCGTATCTTCCAGTGAGTGTCGGTAATCTAAAAGAGAATAGTTTCGTCAAACTGTGGAATGATTCTGATACCTTTCACGATTTAAGGGATCGAAATCGTCTTGAAGGAAAGTGTGGTGCTTGTGAATTTAAAGAGGTTTGTGGGGGTTGTAGAGCACGTGCGTATGCTACTACGGATAATTACCTCGCTGCCGATGAATCTTGTGAATATCAACCAGGACAAGAAAAACAACCTATTCAATTTGAAAAACGGACTGCCTTTGCATCAGAGCCAGAGTATGATCTCACATGGAATGATGCCGCAGAACAAAGACTAAAGCGCGTACCTTCGTTTGCACGAGGAATGGTTGTCAAGAGTGTTGAAAAATATGCACGTGAAAACGGACATCAGGAAATTACTCCTGAACTCATGCACGCTGTCAAAAAGCGGTTTGATAAAACAGGAATTCCCTCTTTTAGACCACGACGCTAAGATATTTGAAGAAATCACATACAGTCGTTGACTTAAATAGTAGAGGTGCATTGTATGCTATCACCAGAACAAATTACATCTTTTCAAGAAGATGGATATCTTATACTTGAAAATCTTATAAATACGGATATAATTAACGGATGGCGGGAACAGATATGGAAGCATTTTGATTCCAGTTTGGATACTCCAAAGACTTGGCCCGATAATTATGTAGTGGAGAACTTCGGTTTCTCACCACAATTTGGTCAATTACCTGAAATGCAGGAGATAATTGAGCAATTAGGTGGAGGACACTTTGCTGGTGGTGGGGGATCACCATTGGTAAAATGGCCGAATAAGGATGATGAATGGTCTATGCCGGGAAGTGGACACATTGATGCCTATGGTCCAGGTGGTTGGAGTCCGTTTATGATGGGTGCCACAACCTATCTCTATGATGTTGAACCGGGGGGTGGTGCTTTCATATTTTGGCCAAAAAGTCATCATACAACCCACGAATACTTCCTCAAGTATCCTGAACAAGTTGATGGAAGTTTTAGGGATATTGAAGGATGGGGATGGCATCTCTTCTCAGATTCATCACCAGAGGGACCACGCGAGTTTATCGGGGCAGCAGGGGATGTTGTCCTATGGCACGCTTATTTATGTCATACCGGTTCAGGTAATATCAGAGACATTCCCCGTGTCGGGATATTTGCTCGATACCACCATAAACAACGAGAAGAGATTCGGTACGAAATACCAGAAGATCTTTGGAAATACTGGGTTATTTAAGGAGTAAATATGAGTGAGCAAAACAAGGTTCAAGAACGACTCACAAATGTTGAAGATAGATTAGAACGGTTAGAGACGCTTTTGACAAGCATAAATGATAAGTTGGAACAACCATCGCAAACTGCAGGTGCTGATGGTGGGGGTACGGAGGAATTCCAACAATGGGTCACTGATTATGTATCAATGCGATTACAACAATTGGTACCAGAGACATGTGATCATCCTGCCGAAACTCCGAAGGTGGATGGTCCATTTCTTGATAACACAAATGTCCCTTGTACTGAAGAAGTCGTACACAGAGTTAAACGGATTCCCATTCCCTTTGTTAGAGAAATGGTAGTTCAACGCGTAGCAGAAAACGCACGATCAGCACAAGTTGAACGTGTGGATATAGATTTCTTTGAACAGGCAGCAACATTCTGACAATGCAAAGCCACAGAGGAGTTCCCTCTGCCCGATTTCGACTGGAAGAACTTCTTGAAGGCTCCAAATATTTAATTTGTACGGCTTAATTGATGGAAATTTGATATTAGAAAACTCCATTGGATTATACCTATATGGTATCACTAATGACTAACTGAATATTATTTATCATTACCTTGGAAATAGCATGTCATCAATTGGAGCAAGAACACATTTTACACCAGAAGAATATCTTGTATTAGAACGCAAAGCTGCATACAAGAGCGAGTATTTCCGTGGAGAGATAGTAGCAATGTCTGGTGCCAGCCGTGCCCATAATCTTATAACCCTTGATATTGCTACTGAGATAAACAATCAGTTACGGGATCGAGATTGTGAAGTATATTCCAGCGACATGCGAGTATGGATCAATCAGTTAGAGGCATATTTCTATCCTGATGTAGTGGTTGCTTGTAATGAACCCAAGTTTGAAGATGATTTTATGGATTCAATTATCAATCCCGTCATAATCATAGAGGTGCTTTCACCTTCTACTGAGGAATACGATAGGGGTGAGAAATTTGAATATTACAAACAGTTATTATCCTTAAAAGAGTATATCCTTGTGGCACAAGACAAAATCTCAGTTGAACATTATGCTATACAAGGTACAGAATGGGAATTAACAACAATAGAAGATCTAACAGATATTCTTTCACTTTCTACTATCAGATGTAAACTAACATTAAAGGACATCTATAGGCGTGTTGATCTTTGATTTGCACGGCTAAATGGTGTATCACCAAAACAAAAAACTATGGACTGGGTATTCAACACATTCTCAGAATATCTTGAGTCGGAGATAACATGTCATCCATTGGAGCAAGAACACATTTTACACCTGACGAATATCTTGTATTAGAGCGTAAAGCTGCTTACAAGAGCGAGTATTTCCTTGGAGAGATTTTTGCAATGTCTGGTGCCAGCCTTACACATGGTCTTATTACGGTAGATATAGCTACTGAACTCAACATTCAATTACGGGAATCAGAATGTAGAGTAGTAACAAACGATTTGCGTGTAAAAACCTCACCAGATGTTTCTTATTTTTATCCAGATGTTATTGTTTATTGTGATGAACCTGAATTCGAAGATGATTCATTCGATACTCTACTTAATCCTGTTATCATCATGGAAGTGCTTTCACCTTCTACTGAGGAATACGATAGGGGTGAGAAATTTGAATACTATAAGCAGTTACCATCATTAAAAGAGTATATCCTCGTAGCACAAGACAAAATCTCGCTTGAGCATTATGTTATGCAAGCTACGGAATGGGAATTGACAACATTCGCAGATCCAACAGATATTCTTACACTTTCTACTATCAGATGTAAGCTGCCATTAAAGGACATCTATAGGCGTGTTGATCATTGATTGGCACTGCTAAATCACCTATCACCTAAACGACAAATCTATGGACTGGGTATTCAACACATTCTCAGAATATCTTGAGAATGATTTCAAAAAACGAATCGGTAAGGATAATCCAACGGTTGCAGACTTATGGAATGCATTTCAAGTGTTATTTCCTGCCACATCCGCACAACTCTTGGTACAGGAACCTGTTGGAAACACTGTAAAGTTCAAAGCACTCGCCTTTTACTATGCGGATGAAATGGGACCATTAATTGATGCTCCACTGGAATATCTTAAACAGAATTATGGTGGTGGAAAATTCAAAATTAACTTTTATCACGGAATGCAGTTCATCGCAACAATAAACTTCAAACCAGAAGGCCCTGAAATATGGAGAGACCTACCAGAAATGGAGGCAATGAATATTTGATGGTTAGCTATCAATTATATAATGAATGTCCACAGTGTGGTAAGAAAAACATCCAGAAATTGGATGAAAACTCTTGGTTTTGTCTGGATTGCGATTGGGATAACCTGTCCGCCATAGCTAATGATAATGATGAACTCATTTCATCACTACTACATGGTGATATACATTCACGACGAATTGCTGCGCAATCCTTAATAAATATAGGCGATGCTGATAGACATATAGCGACACAAGCTGATATTGAAATTTTAATCAAGGCACTTGAGGATGAAGATTCCGATGTACGGTATTTTGTCACTGTCGCCCTTGGAAAATTAGAAGCCACACTTAGTTTGCCAAAACTCAAAGAACTCGCACAAAACGACACATCTGCCCTTGTCCGGCAAGGAGCAATGACTGCAATTGAACAGATTGAATCAGGTTTTGAGCAGAAACAGACTTGAGCAAATAGTATACTTGCAGCATTAAAGGAGACTATAGATGGAGAAAGTTCAATTAGGATATATCGGTTGTGGTTTTATGGGACAGAAAGTCCATATACCAAATTTCGCAAGTATACCTGAGTGTGAACTTGTTGGACTCGCAGAGGTACGAAAAGAACTCGGGGAAAAAGTTCAGAAACGGTTTGATATACCACACCTATACAATGACCATATTGAGCTTGCACAAAATCCAGATATTGAAGCAGTAGCAGTCTCCGCTGATTTCGCATTACAAGGTGAAATAGCGAAGGATCTATTAAAGGCTGGTAAGCACGTCTTCATGGAAAAACCGATGGCTGTTTCAGTAGAACAAGCGGAAGCTATCGTTGATGCATCCAAAGAATCAGGTAAGAAACTGATGGTTGGATATATGAAACGATATGATGCTGGAAACGAAATCGTCAAAGAGAAGATCCTACAATTCCGTCAAACTGAAGAACTTGGACGGTTGACCTATGCACGAAATCATGCATTTGGGGGAGACTGGGTATGTAATTTAGATACACCGATGGAAAGCACTGAGGAATCTAAACCCAGTGCTCCGCAAAAATTTCCTGACTGGCTCCCTGAAGAAAGATGGGGATCATACATCGGGTATCTTCAACAATATACACACAATGTCAATCTAATGCGTTGGTTTCTTGGAGCAGGTGATGATGTAACCGTTAAAGCAGTTGATTTAAATGAAAATGGTTATACAGGAATTGTTATCTTTGATATGGCTGGTGTGCGAGTAACACTTGAAACTGGGCATGTTTCACACTATCGTTGGGATGAGCATTCACAACTTTATTTCCAACACGGTTGGATTCATACATGGGCACCACCATTATTGTTGAAGAATACACCCGCAGAAGTTGAAATATATCGTGCTGGAGAGGAACAAGAAATTACAAGACCAATACCCAGACCATCTTGGACTTGGGCATACCATAGAGAAGCAGAATATTTTATTAAAAATCTACGGAATCCTAAACCGTTCCGTTCCTCTGCTGAAGACACATTGACAGATGTAAGAATATTTGAGGAGATCTATCGTATCTTTATTGACCAGCAAAAGAATTAAGTTTTTACATAAGATGGTGTCTGCTATTCTAAAATACTTTTAGTATCCCGTCCATTCTTTACTTACGCATTAATATTTCCGTATTATTAATATCAATAGCCAATTCATAGTTTTCCTCAAGATATTTTGCAATAATTGGATGTCTTTCTTCTACAGGAATACCATCTATTCTATCGAACCAACCACCGGTCTTAAAGATTACTAACCTTGTCTGATCTGCTTCTAAGTCAGCAACCACATCCCGTTGCATTCCTGGTGTTGAGGCATAACACACCATGAAAAAGCGGGTTACACTTGGTCTATTCGCAAAGAAAAAATATGCACCTTGGCTCGTAAAATCAAATATTTTCTCCTCGGGAGCAGTGTTCTCTTGTATGTAAGATACAACCTGCTGAATTTGTTCAACTTGGTCATCAGGAATATCTACTTGGCCTGCCCGTTCAAATTTCTCTGGGACAAGTGTCCTTTTAAACGGATTATTCAGTACATGTTTCCATCTACTCTCTAAATTCTGCAATGGATTATGTACTTGACTAACATACCATAGACAGACAAGTGTTGGAATAATGATCAACACCGTTTTCAAAATCATCTGTTTACTAATTCTATCTCTTGGCATTTCCAAGTTGTTAACGGTACTCTTTTTAAACAGATTAATGAATATCCAAGACCATACTCTGTCAAAAGGGAAGAGACATAGAATCCATAGAAACGTTGCGCCAAAGTGTAAGTGTCCACCATCAGATCTACCAAGTGCAGTACGGAAAAATGCAATTCCGCCTAACAATAAAAGCAGCAATTTCAACAAATATATAGGATAAGTTTCATTACTTGATAAACGCTTATATGTTAGGTAAACTACTGTCATTACATAGACACAAATTGGCAAATACCATCGAAATTTCCCACTCAGTATGAATGCTTTCCATCCTTGGTCCTTAAAAATATTAAGAGTTCCAGTTAGACTTGGAAAAGCAAGACCCCACGTTGCAAGCTGATATTTACACTGAATATACGAATTCCAAATTGCATCATCTAAAGCACCATGTGCTAAGAAATAGATTCCTACAGGGAGAAATCCTAATAAGATTCCAATACTATAACTTAGGAGCGGCAATGGACGTGTATTCAACGGAATTTCTCTCTGCAAACTATATATAAAAAGAAAAAGTCCGATTGCTCCAAGTGTATACAACCCTATCTCAGTACTATACCAAAATGCTAAACTGGTAAAAATACCTCCAACTATAATTTTCCATCCTGATGAGATTATCCTTGAAACCCATTCACTATTGTTAGATGATTCCTTCTCTAATCTAATAAATAGTCCATTTTCACGAAGAGACGTGAGATAATTTGCAATGAAGGCAAATGCAAGTAGTCCAAGAGTATGTCTTGCAGATACAGAAAAGTTGCTCCCTGAAGATATGAGAAAGCAAATGAATGAGGAAATTACGCCACCACGAAAGATTTGCAATCCAAGCAAGTACAAAGCCACATATCCAAGTGGATTTAACACACGTTCCATTGATCGTACACCCATCAATGTAGGACCAAAAAACTTACTACCCAACCAAGCCAAGTAGGCATTTTGAAAGAGTCCATGCTGGACATAGATATCTTTAAAAACCACACCTCCATGTAACATTCCGTTTAATGGTGCAACCCTTTCCCCTTCATGGAACATATCTATACCGCCATTAATATTACCATTATATAGTAGTAGGTAGATCAAAACAGGTAGGAGTATATATGCAAAGCAGCGATAAAGTAGTAATATCCCTCTTGACCGTGGAATTATGTATTCATCAAATGAAATGTCTGATTGTGTGACAGTGTTGTCAATATTATCAATTTGAACAGCTCGGGGTTTAATGAGAAGTAGACATGCCTTCAATAAGAGTGATAATCCGATTGGTGGTATTAACCAGATCCAACTACTCCCTTCATAATTTATAAACTGAATCCAACATAACCACAATGGCAAAGAAGCAAGAGAATACTGTTTTAATATCAGATTAATCGGTTTTGAAGTTTTTGATGCTACCCATTTGGAAAAGACGATCCATCCTATCCAGTATATGAAAATAGTAATTGGAATACCGATAAGAGCAAGAAGATAATAGAAGATTTCTTGTTGCTTCGGATACTGATGTTGACTTATCCAACCCACTACACCAGATGTGTCATGGAATTCAAAGACAAGATAGTTTTTGAGTGTGAATCCAATTCCTATCGCAAGTGAAAACGCTGAAATAGTAATGATACGTAAGTATGGGCGGAGAGCGGTATCATAAACTATATTGAGATCAGGAAGTAATTTTCGGAAGGAGTGAAACCAGCCAAGTTGCAGAAATTGCATCTATCTCCTACAGGATATAGGCGTTGAGACGAATCTGTTATGTAATTATTGTACCACATCGCCTTCCACAGGTTCAACTTGGACTTTTATATTTTTCAGATAATCTATAGCACGTTCTAATTCTTCTGAAGTTCCTTGCATCTCTAACATGACCCAACCAGATTCTTCAGTAACGTTAGCACGACGGATGTTTGTTATAACACCGAACTGTTTACCAATATTGTATATGATAGGTTCAGTAATTTTCTCTGGTGGAAAAGTAAGCCGTACCTTTATTGATCTCAACTGTGTTCCACCTGATGGAGGAATTTGGAAAGGGACTTCTATAAAATCGGTCTTCGTTTCATCCCATTCAAAAGCTTTAACAACACGGACATTCTCTTCATAAATTGAAATTACAAGATAAGATACGCCAGGATAGGTTGGTTCACCCCATGCCATTGCGTCTTGTTTGTCTTTATCAGAGAAATATGCCTCGTGGTTAGGATGTGAATGGTAAAATGCCTTTATTGGTCGGTTTTCGGTATCTGCCTCTTTATGCACAGATATTAAGTCATCGGGATGCATTAAGTATGCTGTCCGAGCGTCACGAGGATATGTGTTCGGATCTTCTTTATGCTTCTCATTCTGGATATTACGGCAAGGTCTGACGAATTCCTGAGATTCTGTCTGCAGTATTACACCACAGCATTCATCAGGAAATTCTGTCTTAGCATGAGCACATATCTCATCAAGAGTATTGGGAAGTAGTGTGACCATCTCAATTTAAAATAGTATTGTCATTCTTGTAAGAGGATATCTATCCTCTTACAAGTAAACTGTACTACAAGTAGTTATTTACCACCAGCGATTGCAGGGATGATTGAAATTTCAGCACCGTCTTCAACCTCCGTGGATTTACCATCAAGAAAACGGATGTCTTCGTCGTTGAGATATATGTTAACAAACCGTCGTATGTTCCCATCTTCATCGCAAATTCGTTCTTTCATACCTGGATAACTTGAATCCAAATTTTCTATGATAGTGTTGATATCCGGACCTTCTGTTTCTACCTCCGCGAGATTTTGCGTCAATCGTCTCAGAGGTGTTGGGATACGAACTGTAACTGACATGTTAATCCTCCATGTTATATGTGTCAACATAATGACACAAAGTTTATATTGAAATCAAAATTTATTTTTTAATTCTAAATTACTTATTACTCTAATATAATACATAGCTTAAATTTGTAAAACTTATGTATTAAAATAGTGTAAATGTCAAGAAGATCTCTCATCAATTAGATTGAGTAGTGTAAACCACATTCTTTGTTGTTTTCTTCTGTATCTACAGCATTCTGCCAACGCCATCGTCCTGCACGTTTCGGTTCACCTGGACGTATTCGAGTCGTACAAATCTTACATCCGAGTGATTCATAAAAGTGACCTTGAGAATCTGGTTCAAACAAAGGATTTACTGGTACTTCATTTTCTTGGACAAATCTCCAAATTTCTTCTTCTGTCCAATGGATTAATGGACTTACCTTAAGGATTGGGTGTGCCATGGAAGAGATTATCTCCACTTTCTGGAAATTCTGCCGTGATTCAGACTGGTCTCTCCGCGTTCCTGTTACCCATACATCTAAAGTTTCTAATAATCGTTGCATGGGGCGGACTTTTCTTATCTCACAACAGAATCTCTGTTTTTCTCTACTGTCAAAGAATAAGAATTCACCGTGTTCATTAACCATTTTCTCTACTTCGTTAGGGACAGGTTGAATCCTCTCTATTTGGATACCGTATCGCTTCTCGACTTGCTCGAAAAAGGTATATGTTTCTGGAAAAAGACGAAGTGTATCAACGGTACATACTCGAAATGGTAAATTATTCTCTGCAGCAAGATGTATTTGTACCATACCAGATAGCTGTCCACTTGTAACTATAGATGCTCTATCCTTAAATTTCTTGAAGAGAGAGAATAGTATCTCTTGGGGATTATCTTCTAAACTAACCTGCTGCTTCAATTCAACCATTGAAGCACTCTGAATTTGAAATGTCATTCAATCCAATCCTGTTATAAACTGCTTTACGGAAGTGTGTTCATAATATCGGTATCCAGTTCAAAATATCTACTTAAGCTAAAGTAACGTTCGCCAGTATCAGGAAGGATAGTGACAACCGTTTTATCAGGTCCTTTTGCTTTTGCAACTTGAAGGGCAGCATTGATATTTGCACCAGAAGACATGCCAACTAAAAGACCTTCTTTTTGTGAAATTTCTTTCATGGTCTGATATGCCACCTCTTCCGAAACAGCAATAATATCATCAATAATGTCTACGTTTAGTACTTCTGGCACCATACCTGCACCCAATCCATCTATCCGTGTCGGCCCAGGAATCCCACCTGATAAAACCGAAGAGACTAACGGTTCTACTGCTATTACTTTTGTATCAGAATTTTTAGCCTTAAGTACTTCACCAACACCTGTTAGTGTTCCACCTGTTCCTACGCCTGTGACAAAATAATCTATGTCTCTGTCCATTGCATCCAAAATCTCAACTGCTGTTGTTTCTCGATGGATTTTTGGATTAGCAAGATTGGTAAATTGATTTGGCATATAGTGTCTCGGGTTTTTTCGTAGTATTTCTTCTGCCTCCCAAATTGCACTTGCCATTCCTCCATGTTCAGGGGTTAACACTATGTTAGCACCAAACGCAGACAATAGTGCATACTTTTCGCTACTAACATTTTCAGGCATTGTTAATGTGACATTATACCCGCGAGCCACTCCTACAATAGACAAACCAATTCCTGTATTACCTGCCGTAGGTTCAACAATCGTATCACCCGGTTTTAGTATCCCACGTTCTTCAGCATCAATTATCATTCCATAACTTATACGGTCTTTGATACTTCCACCCGGATTATAGGATTCTAACTTAGCATAGATTGTTGCATCCTCAATCTTTGGTAGCGCATTCAAACGTACCATGGGTGTATTCCCGATAAGTTTAGTGAGGTTCTGGGCAATTTTCATATAAAGAAAGGATGCGGATGTGATGGCTGAGATAATTGTTTTAGTTTACGGGCATGACAACACAATTCATGGAGTGTCTTTGTATTTAATACCTCCCGTACTTCCTGCTCAATATCTGCAAAAAAAGTAGCTATCTCAGACGAATCTTGTGTGTCAAATCCTTCTGTAAAATTCACGGGACCATCAACTGCGGTGAAAATATCTCCAATACGGATTTCGTCCGGTGGCAACGCAAGACTATAACCACCATCTGGTCCACGCCGACTTGTCGTTAATCCTGCTTTTTTCAGATCCAACAGGAGTTTTTCTAAAAAAGGACCGGGAATACTACGTTTTTCCGCTAACGCTGTAACCGAGACGAATTCCTGACGATACTGCAAACCGAGTTCTAACATAGCACAAACTGCATACTTCAACTTGGCTGATAAATGCATGAATAACTCCTTGATCTAAACCCAATAGGCAAAACAATTATAATATATCTAACCAAAATTGTCAATAAATAATGAATTCCTAACCAAAATAGTCGTATTTATAGATTGGTTTTATTCTATCTGCTTTTATGCCTTTTTAACAATCAGAAATATCAGTCCCATATCCACTATCACCAATCTGTTGACACGTTTGCATTTATACATTAAAATGGGATTACAGAAACTTGAGGACAAATGACACCATTGTAAACAGAAAAGTTCCAAATTTAATAAAATACTATACCGGTGTTTCTTACCAGGTTGTTCCTCATTCATTAATCAGATTATAAGGAAGAGAGTTTAGATACAGGAGATAATAATGGCAAACAATGTTTTTCCACCAGTGGAGACGAATTATCCTATCGGTGAAGCCCACGTCAACAGTTTAGAGGCATATCAGGTAAAATACGCGGAATCAATTAAAGATCCTGAAGTATTTTGGGCAAATATAGCTCAACGATTGACATGGTACAATAAATGGGATACTGTACGGGATTATGATTTTGTGAAAGCACAGATTAAGTGGTTTGAAGGGGCAAGTTTAAATGCCTGCTATAATTGTCTTGATCGACATGTTGAAACTGGGCATGGAGATGAGACCGCTATTATCTGGGAAGGAAATGATCCAAACGAGGATAAAACATTCAGTTTTAATGAACTGTTAGTTGAGGTTAAAAAGTTCGCGAATGTTTTGAAAGCACAAGGTATTGAAAAAGGCGATCGGGTATGTATATACCTACAGATGGTTCCAGAATTAGCAATTGCAATGTTAGCATGTGCCAGAATCGGTGCTATCCACTCTATTGTTTTTGGGGCATTCTCAGCAGAATCCTTACGGGATCGTATAAATGATTCCTCCTGTAAATTGCTTATCACTCAAGATACGGCTATGAGAGGTCCTCGTAGCGATATACCTATGAAAGCAAATGCTGATGATGCAGTAGTGGATTGTCCATCTATTGAAAAGGTCGTTGTTGTCGCAAGGACAGGGGATGATGTCGAATTTAATTCAACCCGCGATATTTGGTGGCATGAAGCAATGGAAACTGCAGATGCAGAATGTGAACCTGAAATTATGAATGCTGAAGATCCACTCTTCATTCTATACACCTCTGGTTCAACTGGAAAACCGAAAGGTGTTCTTCATACGACTGGTGGATATCTGGTATATACTTCCTATACACATGAACAGATTTTTGACTACCATGAAGGCGATGTGTATTGGTGTACTGCTGATATTGGATGGATTACAGGACACTCTTATATTATATACGGACCACTTGCAAATCGTGCAATCACTGTTATGTTTGAAGGTGTACCAAACTACCCAGATTATGGTCGATTCTGGCAAGTGGTAGAAAAGCATAACATAAATCTCTTCTATACGGCTCCTACTGCTTTACGGGCATTGATGAAGGAGGGAGATACGTGGGTAGAGAAATATGATAGATCTACCCTAAGACTTCTCGGAACAGTTGGGGAACCGATCAAAGAACCGGAATGGTTGTGGTACTACAATATTGTGGGTGATAAACGTTGTCCGATTGTTGACACATGGTGGCAGACGGAAACAGGTGGAATCCTTATCACCCCATTACCCGCAGCTACTCCATTGAAACCTGGTTCTGCAACCTATCCATTCTTTGGGATTGAACCTGTAATTCTTGATGAAGAGGGCAACGAAGTTGATGGGAATCCTGCAACAGGATATCTGTGTATTAAAGGGGCATGGCCAGGAATCATGCGGACAGTCTATGGGGATCATGAAAGGTTTATTGATGTCTATTTCAGTCGCTTCCCTGGTTACTATATGACCGGGGATGGTGTGTTGCGGGATGAAGACGGATATTATTGGATTACGGGTCGAGTAGATGACGTACTCAATGTTTCTGGACATAGATTGGGAACTGCTGAGGTTGAAGGGGCTATTGGACAACACGATTCTGTCGCAGAAGCTGCAGTAGTGGGATACCCCCATGATATTAAAGGTCAAGGAATTTATGCTTATGTTACACTGATGACAGGTGAGTCCCCATCAGATGATGTTGCAGCTGAGATTAAACTTGAAGTACGAAAACATATCGGACCTATAGCAACACCTGATAAAATACAGTTTACACCAGCACTACCAAAAACCCGTTCAGGGAAGATTATGAGAAGGATTCTACGGAAAATTGCTGAGGGAGATGTTTCAGATTTGGGAGATACTTCCACATTAGCTGATCCGACAGTTGTGGATGCATTGGTCGAAGGTAGACAATAAATATACGATATTTGAACTACTGTGGAAGGGGATTCCGATCCCGATCTTAGATTCTGTATGATGGGATTCCGATCCCCGATTCTTACATGTCTTCTGTGGGCGGGGAATGCCAATAAGGCATTCATACCGTTGATTCGGATTCCGATCCCCGATTCTTAATATAGAAAATGTAATATTAATTTTATTGTTCACTATAATATCTGATGATGTACAAGAGTTAAGAACATAGTTGGAAGGAGTATTTGTGGCAACAGCACAAAAAATTGTAGATGTATTAAAAGAACATAATATTACGCATGCCGTTGGTGTTCCAGATAATGGTAGTGCTCGTATATATGAACTCCTACGAGATGAACCTCTGATTGATGTAATAACTGTAACACGCGAAGGTGAAGCGTTTGCTATCGCAGCTGGGTTGTATATTGGTGGTAAAAAGCCTATCATAATAATACAAAATACAGGTTTTTTGGAATCTGGGGACGCGATCCGCGGTACAGTTATTAATATGGAGATCCCTATAGTTGTGTTCATCGGGTATCGGGGTTACCATAATAGAGATGGAAATGGAAACTGGGTTGACTCTGTGGCTACCTTTTTGGAACCAACACTAAAGGCATGGAAATTACCCTATAGGATGTTAGAACACGATACAGATATTGAAAATATTGAATGGGCATTTACCAAGTCTGATGAATCCTCATTACCTGCTGCTGTACTACTTATTGGACATGCAACATAATCGAAATATGAATGGAGTTATAAGAATGCTTAGTGTTGAAGAAGCACGACAGAAGATGTTAGAGAGTATTCCTGTGTTATCCACGGAATCTCGAGAAATTCTTGAATCTACAGGATATGTTCTCGCAGAAACACTAAACGCAAATGAAAATATACCACCGTTTGACAACTCTGCGATGGATGGCTTTGCTGTACAATCAAAGGATGTAAATGGAGTGTCTAAAGAGAAATCTGCATCCCTAACGGTTGTTGAAACCATAGCAGCTGGATATGCACCGATAAAGACTGTTGAAAGTGGGCAAGCTGCACGAATAATGACTGGGGCTATGATGCCAGAAGGGGCAGATGCAGTCGTCATGCAGGAGGTTACTGAACTAACGGGAGACACAGTTACTATATTTGAATCGGTTGAAGAGAATGAAAATGTACGGTTCACTGGAGAAAGTGTTAGTCAAGGGGATTGTGTTATGTCTCCTGGGAAGTTACTACGCCCCCCAGAAATTTCAATGCTTGCATCACTGAATTGTTCTATTGTTAAAGTCTATCGTAAACCAAAAGTTGCAATTGTTTCAACAGGTGATGAATTAACACCCATCGGTGAACCGTTGAAACCGGGAAAAATTCGTGATAGTAACAGGTATGGTATTTTTGCACAGGTAGACGAAATTGGATGTGTACCTATTGATATGGGTATCGCACCAGACGATGAAGTTGAAACAGAGCGTATCTTCCGTGAGGCGATTGCTAAGGCTGATGCTCTCATTACAAGTGGTGGTGTTTCGGTTGGCGAACACGATATAGTAAAAAAGGTATTGATGAAGTTAGGTGAGATGAATTTTTGGCGAGTTGCCATGAAACCTGGCAAACCGCAGGCTTATGGCAGTATTGAAGGTAAACCTGTTTTTGGACTACCCGGTAATCCTGTATCCTCTCTTGTAGTCTTTGAGCTATTTGTTCGTCCTGCACTCCTGAAAATGGCTGGTCATACCACACTATTCCGTCCAAAATTCAAAGCTATTCTGGAAACCGATGTTACCAATAGAGATGGTCGTGTTAATTACATGCGCGCAATTCTTACTGAAAAAAATGGACAATTCATTGCGAAAACCACTGGACCTCAAGGTTCAGGGATCTTACATTCTCTTGTTTTAGCCAACGGATTAATCATTATACCTTCAGGTGTTACCGTAAAAGCAGGCGAGACAGTTGAGGCACATTTACTAATCTGATAAACAATTAATGGTGCGATATGATTGTTGATACACATGTACATGTCTGGGAAATAGATCCACCGAAATATCCTGTAGGACCAACAGCCCCTAACTGGACTTCAATGCCAGATGAACCGGGTACTGCAGATGAACTCCTTGAGGAGATGGATTTACATGATGTCCATTGGTCTGTATTGGTACAAACCAGTTGGTCAACGTGGGATAACGGGTATATCTCTGATTCTGTAGAACGATTTCCTGATAGGTTTATAGGACACGGTCTGATTGATCCTCAAGATCCGAATAATGCTGAACCGGTAAGGTATTGGATCAAAGATAGAGGATTGGCTGGTTTCCGATTCCATCCAATTTATTATCCAGATGAAAAGATACTCATCACTGAACAGAACAAACCATTGTGGGAGGAAATCGCAGCGGTAGATGCAGTAATCCAATTTCATTTACTCTCTGAACATGCAGATCAAATTGCTATCATCGCACAACAGTATCCACAGCTAAAGCTCATCTTGGATCATATGGGATACCCACAAGTTGATGAGGATGAAGCCTTATTTCAACCAATTGTTGATCTTGCAAAATTCACGAATATCTATTTTAAACTATCAGATGTAGCTGGTCGTTCAAGTCAGGAATTCCCGTTTACGGATGTCCATCCATTCATAAAAAAGCTACTGTTAGCATTCGGATCAGAACGGACAGTCTGGGGTACAGGATATCCTGGGCATCATAGAACAAAACACAACTGGCCAACATTAGCAGATGAACTCCGTCTCATACAGGATGGACTTCCATTCTTATCTACAAAGGATAAAGATAACATTCTTGGAGGCACAGCAGCAACTATATGGGATTTATAATCACAGATCCTTTATCACCCAACCTATAATCAATGAAAATCGATACAATAAAAATGGGTTGGGGAGATGTGTCATTCACCGATTCAGGTGGAACAACCCAACCACTACTCTTTTTACACGGTACCGGATGTGATTCAACAGATTGGTCATCCGTAATTGATTACCTCCCTTCAAATCAACGGTACATTACCCTCAACTTTCGCGGTCATGGGAAAACTGCTGTTCCAACCCAATCATTTTCTCTCCAGGATCTCGCTGATGATGTCATTGCCTTTCTTGACTGTCAAAACATAAGAGAAGTTATCCTTGTTGGACATAGCCTTGGTGGCATGGTATCAATGAATGTGGCGAGTAGATGTTCTACAGTTGTTGGTCTCGTTTTGTTAGAAGGTTGGACAAATCTTAAATCGGCAGGAATAGCGTTTGACTCAGACCGGTTTTACGGGACACTTAATGAAACGGATATCATTAGAATTAAAAAGAAATCAGAGGAAACTCAATCCCGCTTTATGACAAGTCTCTGGCAAGAATTTTGGGATACTGTAGCAATCTATAATGGATACAATTACCTACAAGAAGCATCCATACCTATTTATGAGGTGTTCGGTGAAATGGGGAGAAATGATGATACAGAACATCTTTTGGATATTCCACCGAACCCCTACATTCACGTTAAATGGATTCCAGATGCTGGACATTATTTGCCACATGAACGTCCAAAGGAAGTAGCGGAGATTTGTATTGCATTTATAACTGATACCTTTTCAATTGATACACTTACATTATGATTATAGTGAACTTTAGAAATAACAGGATACTTCTGTAGCGCAAACTTTTAGTTTGCGTCTCAGCTTTACAAGTTTTTAATTATCCAACTCACGTTATCTCATACGTTAATATATAAACCTCAATAATATATATACCTCAATCAAGAGGGTACAGTAAAGGGGAATTATGAAAAAAATCGTTCTATCTTCCGTTCAATTTCCAATAATCTTATTTCTTATTTTCTTATTTTTCTTTGGAATATCCGAGGCGCAAGACAACACGATTCAGAATAAAGCCATGGAATCTGAAAGTGATTCTGTTGCTTCTGACGAAATAGTTGAGCTTGAGAGAATTTTAGTTACAGGTGAACGCGCCTATTCAACGGCATCTTCACGGTCTATACGAGATTTTGATTTAAACGTCCGTCCCGTGAGTACAGCACAAGATATGCTACAACTTGCACCAGGGCTCGTTATCGCACAGCACGCAGGTGGTGGTAAAGCTGAGCAGATTTTTTTGCGGGGATTTGATGCCGACCATGGTACAGATGTCGCTATCTCATCCGACGGGATTCCGGTGAATATGGTCTCACACGGGCACGGACAGGGTTATGCAGATATCCATTTTGCTATACCTGAATTAGTGGAATCAATTGACGTTTTTAAAGGTCCATACTTTGCCAGGTTTGGCAATTTTTCGACTGCAGGCGCAGTACAGTTCCAAACAAAAGACAAAATTGATAGAAATATGCTGAAATTCGAAGGAGGCGAGTTTAACACACAAAAATTCACAGGGATGTTCCAGGTGCCTACGGTCGGAAAACATCAAAACGCATATTTTGCTGGTCAGTTTTATAATACAGACGGACCCGTTGAAAGTGACCAGGATTTTCAGAGATTGAATCTATTCGGAAAATTTCGGACTGATCTAAACGAAACAAGCAAGCTTTCTCTTTCTGCAAGCTCCTTTAGTTCTGCGTGGGACGCTTCGGGACAAATTCCAAAACGCGCTGTTGACAGCGGATTGATTTCACGCTTCGGAACAATTGACGACCTTGAAGGTGGACAAACCGGTAGACAGAATCTCAATTTGATTTACACAGCAACCGGTGATAATAACAGCCAATTCTTGTTTCAACCCTATTTCAGTAGATATAATTTCAAACTGTTCTCAAATTTTACTTTCTTTCTTGAAGACTCGGAAAAAGGGGACATGATTGAACAGACTGATGACCGCACTATTATCGGTTTGAATACCGAATATAAATTTACGCAAATGCTCTCTTCAATACAGACAAATGTAACGTTCGGTGGCGGATTCCGTTCTGACGACATTGCAGTTAGTCTCTGGCATAGTCCAAATCGGAGACGATTAACCAAAAAGGTGGATTCAGGCATCATTGAACGCAACATATTTCTCTGGGTACAAGATGAGCTAATCATTAACCCCAAAATCCGATTTCAACTCGGTTTGCGCGGGGACTACTTTACTTTTAATGTGGAAGACCATCTTGACACCTTGTCTGACGAAACAGTTACTTTGCCGCATGCTTCAGGATATGCACAGGAACTCATGCTCAATCCCAAGTTCAACATGGTTTATAGTCCTATCCAATCCTTGGATGTGTTCTTAAATTTCGGGAGGGGGTTCCACTCCAACGATGCACGTGATGTAGTGATTGAACAAACAATTTCGGATTTAGAACAAACATACAAAAATCAAGAGTTGAGTGAAGACAAAATTGATGAACGGCTAACACAGATGAATTTCAATCGAGAACACGCTGGAATTCAGACGCTTCCTCGTGCGACTGGTGCTGAAATCGGAACGCGCCACCGATTTTTTGACCGATTCAATGTCGGGATTGCTTGTTGGTGGTTGGAATTAGACGAAGAATTAGTTTTTGTTGGGGACGCTGGGGAAACTGAAATCAGCGGTAAATCACAACGGATCGGTATTGATATTGAAGGACGGGTAAAGATTCTTCCATGGTTATGGGCAGACGCAGACGTGAACTTATCGCAAGGAAAATACGTTGATGAACCTGAAGATGCTAATCAGATTCCTCTCGCCCCACGTATTACCTCAAATGGGGGTTTAACTGCTATACACCCCTCTGACTGGGTTGTCAGTTTACGGTATCGGCATATAGGGGACCGCCCCGCTAATGAAGATGATAGCGTAACCGCAGAAGGTTACACTGTTGTAAATCTCGGTCTTTCTTACACGTATGGCCCGTTCAATTATTTTGTCGCCGCTGAAAACCTTTTTGATGTGGATTGGAACGAAGCACAGTTTGACACTGAATCACGGTTATATCACGAACCAGAACCGGTGTCTGAAATTCACTTTACACCGGGGAATCCCTTAAATCTGCAGGCTGGAATCAGTTTCCAATTTTAATAAGGTCTTTATACCAATACCTTCCCAAAATACTTAACAGGACTTACGCAATACCTCTTAAAGTCCCCTTGATATGGGGCGGGTAATGCCTTATTGGCATTACCCGCCTACAGAGGAAAAATACAGAAGAGAAGAAATGTAAGATCGGGGATCGGAATCCAAATCAACGGTATGAATGCCTTATTGGCATTCCCCGCCCACAGAAGAGAAGAAAGAAGAGAAGAGGAAGAAATGTAAGATCGGAGATCGGAGTTCCCGCCTATCAAAATCGAAGGTTGCCTACGTAATACCATTTCTATTAGATTTTCCAATTACCGACTGTTAGAAATGGAATGGAGAACGGCACAATCTAACAGATTGTGCTACAGTAAAGAGACATTTTCATTTTGAAATGGTATTACCAGTAGCAACTTTGGTTGACTTATGAAACATCTGCCATTTTGTGAAGATATTGGTTTCATATAGACACATATAGGCATTTTCTATTTTTATTTGACTAATTTTTGAATTGTCATATAATGACGTAAGGCCTTTTTTGTCTATAATATTCTTTTTTTACAAGTTTCATGCTGTAGCTTAACTCATCTAATTAATAAACTTTGAACACTTTTTACGGGATAGACATTTCGCCCCTACGGGGCTTGGTCGTGGGTGGACCGCCTTTTTTATAGACATTTCGCCCCTACGGGGCTGCTATTAGGGTCATCTGAGTTTATTTATAGCGGGTAACGTATGTGTACGAAACAATAAAAAAGATGACGGAAACAAAGCACGATATGGACAAAAACTGTCCAAACTATAGTAAAAATAGGTATTTCGGTCATTCAGTCCTAAAGTATCGTAGGGGCGGGGTTTCCCCGCCCGTGAGTCCCGAATCGGATATAACACCTATAGGGATTTTGTATTATTATTTTCATTGTTCACTATAAATAATTGAATAGGGGTTTCTTATGAAACGCATAGTGTTTTTGAACCTGATGTTCCTAATCGTTTCAACATTTCTATATATCACTGACACAACTGCTGAATATGATGAACCCTATATGCAATGGAGCCTCCCCGAAGGTGCCAAAGCACGGCTTGGTAAAGGTGGGATAAACGATATAACCTGCTCATCAGATGGGGCGTTGCTTGCTGTCGCGAGTAATATCGGTATATGGATTTATGATACACAAACAGCAGAAGAACTTGCCCTGCTCACCGGGCATACGGGGTCGGTAGATCGTATCGCGTTCAGTCCAGATGGACGTACCCTCGCAAGTGGTGGTCAGGACAGCACCGTACGATTGTGGGAGGTGGAAACACACACAGAAATAGGAACTTTTGAGGGACATAACGGGGAGCCAAATAGTATATTCTTCAGTCCAGATGGCCGCACCCTCGCGAGTTGGGATGATGATAACACCCTGCGTTTATGGGATGTGGATACACAGACGCAAATACACACACTTGAAGGATATACTGGGTCGTTAGAGAGTGTGTCGTTCAGTCCGGATGGACGTCTATTGGCAAGTGGAGGTCAGGACAACATTGTGCGTTTATGGGATGTGGAAACACGAACAGAAATAGGAACTCTTAATACCAGGAGGGTCTTGAGTGTAACCTTTAGTCCGGATGGGAAAAAAATCGCAACTGGGAATACGTATGGCACTATACGTTTGTGGGATGTAGATACACAGACAGAAATAGGCACACTTGAAAGCCATACCGGATATGCCGGTAGTGTATCGTTCAGTCCGGATTGCAAAACAATCGTAAGTGGGAGTCATGATCACACTGTGCGTTTGTGGGATGTAGATACACAGACTGAAATAGCCACACTTGAGGGATATACTGATGTTGTCAATAGTGTCGCGTTCAGTCCGGGTAGCAAAACATTCGCCAGCGGGAGTAATGACCGCACGGTGCGTTTGTGGGATGTCGCGACGCAGACAGAAATAGGTATAATTGAAGCGACTAACAATAGTGTCGCGGGTGTCTCTTTCAGTCCGGATTGCAAAACAATCGCAAGTAGGAATCGGTCCAGCACCGTGCGTTTCTGGGATGTAAATACGCAGACACGCATAATACCCACAAAAAGGTTCCAAACAACATACAATTTGTTAGTAACTATAGACGAAGATTTATGGGAAGTCTTGTGGGTTATTGATGTGCTTGTTGATGAGCGAATCAAAAATATACGCACAATACTTTCGGAGCATATCGAATCGGTAAAAAGTGTCTCTTTCAGTCCGGATGGCAAAACAATCGCAGCAATTAGCACTGATCACCCCTTTATTTCTGTTCATTCTCACTACATTTATATGTGTTTTTGAATATAGGTGAAAGTATATGTTTCATGACTTTATTGAGAAATGGCAATGTGGTCGTTATGTTAGAGAAAGGGCGAAAACCATCTATGTTCTTTATCAACAATTCAGGGATCCAACGTCCGATATGTTTGATGAAGAAGCAGTAAGTCATATTATTGTAGCCTCATTTGAACAACTAAAACGAATGGGTTTTATAGATGAATTAAAACAAGATACCGATACTTACGTGGAACGTATACTATCAGATGCAAAAAAATTGTCTGATAAATATAACAAACTATTAGATTTACAATCTATAGCTATACAGCTTATTGGTGTAGAAGTAGCTTTTATGTCATTCGACAAAAAATGGCATAACTCGAAAACTATTGGTCGAATAGTTGATAGAAATGTTTGTAGAATCATACCTAAAAATACGCAATAAGTCATTTAATGTAAACATAGACCCAATTCCTCAACCAGCAGATGACGACTAAATACTCACATCTAACATATAATCAATAATATTTATTAAATAAAAAGTGCTATAAACATAGTTATAGACTGCATTTATAACACTTTTTTAAAATTAATATTTGAACGAAAATCAAGATTTTAAAATCCCAAAACTACTAATTGCGTAAAAAAATTGAATCAATGTAAAGAGAGGTATCCAATGACAACACAAGATAGAGACCGACTTATTCGAAGAATCGTCCAAAATCCAAATGTATCAAAGCAAGATATAAATGCGGAAGTAGAAATACCATTTCGTAGCAGCAGAGAAAAGATCTTATTAGAACCTTGGATACAAGAAAATACCGAGTGCGTATTTGGAGAAAACATCGTGTGGAAAAATGTAGAATTTTGGAGTTTGCGAAATACAAAAATAACACCAGATCTCGTAGGAACGGATTCTGAAGGTCTAACCGTTCTTGTTGAAATCAAATTCAGATTCGATTTCCCGTCAGATAAGAATCACATCCGCACCAATCATGAACACATTAGTATAGGACAGATTCTACAATATACTTGTGCGTATCAGAGAGAATACTCCGGGAGAAAAAAGCCACGTTTATTTATCGTCAGTATAGATCACTCACCCGATGTTGATGCCGTCTGTGTTTTTCTACAAGAAAATGACATTAACATCAAACATATCGCCATAGAGAATATATTAGCGATTAAGTAAAGGGAACTTTTATGAACCAGGATTTTATGAAAGAATGAAAAGTTTTCATATTTCATCGTATCTACGAAGGAGAAATATTTGATGAAGTATATATTGATGGTGCTTGTTATTTTGTTATTTTGTATTCCGCCATTATCTGCACAGATTGTAGACATCCCTGATGACAACCTAGGGGCAGCCATTGCAGAAACACTCGGAAAAACACCGGGCACACCGATAACGGCATTGGAGATGGGATCGTTGAAGGTATTACGAGCCAATGATAGAGGCATCTCTGATTTGACGGGTCTTGAAGCGGCAACTCGTCTGCTATATTTAACTCTTTCTTATAACAACATATCAGATATATCACCCCTCGCTGAACTTAAAAACTTGAGGCAGTTGAATCTTCATTATAACAACATCTCGGATATATCCCCCCTCGCCGAACTTACGCAACTGGAGGATTTGTCTATTCACGATAACAACATCTCGGATATATCCCCCCTTGCAGGACTTACAAAACTGAAACTATGGTGGAGTATATTCGCTAATGCTAAAAACCTTTCAGAGCTTTTGCCCTTCGCTGAACGTCTGGAACATTTGTATTTTGGTTATAGAAACATATCGGACATCTCGCCCCTTGCTGAACTCAAAAACTTGGTTTCGTTGGAGCTTCGCAATAATAACATATCAGATATATCCGCTCTTGCCGAACTCACACAACTCACCTCTTTGAATCTTCAGAACAACAACATATCGGACATCTCGCCCCTTGCTGAACTCAAAAACTTGGTTTCGTTGGAGCTTCGTGATAACAACATCTCGGACCTATCACCCCTTTCTGAACTCACACAACTCACCTCTTTGAATCTTGAGCGTAATAACATCTTCGATGTATCGCCCCTTACCGAACTCACACAACTCACCTCTTTGGTTCTTCAGTGGAACAACATCTCGGATGTATCGCCCTTGGTCGGGTTAATAAACCTGAAACAACCCAGCTACCTTTACAGCGCGTTGAGTCTTGGGGCGAATCCACTGAGTTACGCTTCGATCAACACACACATCCCTGCTATGCAAGCAAGCGGTATGAACGTGGCGTTTTCGGAACGCGTACCGGAAACACTTCTGCAAATATTCGGTGATGCCCAACATGGCAGTGTCAATTCGGCGTTGCCACTCCCGCTTGTCGTGCAGGTGTTAGATCAGCTGCGCGGGCGGTTCGCAGGGGTGCCGGTAACGTTTACCATTACTGCGGGAGATTGCGAGCTCAGCGCGACAACCGTTGAAACAGACATCAACGGTAGGGCATCGGTACATTTGCGGATGGGAGCGACCCTCGGCATGACAACTGTCCGTGTAACCGCCCCGAATATCTCGGAACCGATTGAATTCACGGTGACAGCTATCCCGCACAGCGAACCGGTGATTGTCCGCGATGCAAGCCTCCGGGCAAAGATCATGGAAACACTCGGCAAACCCTTCGGTGAAATACTTACCTTGACAGATATGCTGCAGCTGCGGACGTTGGCGGCGGACAATATGGACATCTATGACCTCACAGGGTTGGAATATGCCGCTAACCTGACGAGTCTATCGCTACAAAACAACAAGATTCCAAATGTGTTATCCCTAATGACATTATCACAACTGACAACGTTGGACCTCAGGAACAATTGGATATCGGATGTGTCCCCCTTAACAAGCTTATTCCATTTAAAAAACGGGCAAGGGTTGTTCTTACAAGGCAACCGTCTGAATATTGCCAATATCCATACATATATTCCATTACTACAGGCATCCGGTGTGAACGTCAGCTTTGATAGTGCCGTGACGGAGTCAGCGTATATCGTTCGCCCCATCTATCTCCGTGGGCACGGTCTTCAACATAACCCCGAAATAACCGTAAAAATAAAAAACATGATGCGGGAGGTACAACAATTTTACGCGGATCAGATGGAAATCTACGGATTCGGCAAGAAGACCTTCCAGTTTGAGACCGACGCGGACGGGAACGCCTTTGTGTATCACATTAACGGAAGACCTTTTACAGAATACCAAAAGGTACCAGGCTTCGATAGATTTGATGCATCAAAAAATATTATTCGTCTCGTATTCGTGGAGGATCTGAATCCCAACACAGAGAGCTATCCAGGCGGTATAGGTCACGGCGATGGCCATAGCGGATATGCAGAAGTGGTGAGTTTTGGTATCGAAGTAGCTGCCCATGAACTTGGACACGCCTTTGGCTTACCTCACGATTTCCGCTATCCTACTTATGGCAATGCTGGTTATCTAATGGCATACGGTAACCAGAATATACTCTCCCAATGTGCGGCGGAGTGGTTGGATGTCCACCGCTACTTCAACACTGAACGCACTACCACTGATGGAGACGTTACAATCGAGGTGCTACCGCCTCTCCGACATCCACCGAATGCTATCCGGCTCCGCTTTAATGTAACTGCACCCGCGGGACTTCACCAAGCACGGATTTCTGGATATGATCCAAGTGGAACATTTATTGAGAGGCACGATAGAGGCGGATTGATTGCTTGTAAACTTTTAAACGGAAATCCGAGCGAAACTGTCGAATTTGTCATCCCCCCTTTATCCTCTGACACCTTTAGTGTAGTCCTGACAGTTGTTGATAAGCATGGAAATACCGGAGGAACGTCTTATACAGTTGATGTTCCTTCTGTACTGCCTGAACAACCTATCTCCATACCGGACCCCAATTTAGCAGCGGCAATCAGAAAAGAGATTGGCGAGACCATCACGACCCGGACACTGTTTAATCTAATAGAGCTTTCTGCTGACGGGATAACGGATCTCACCGGTATGGAATACGCAAGTAACCTTAGAGAATTGGTGGCACGTTATGGGTCAATATCAGATATTTCACCTTTATCGGGTTTGACACAACTACGTTTTTTGTCTCTTGGTTACAACAACATTTCGGACATATCCCCGCTTAGCAAACTCAAAAACTTGAGGAACTTATACCTTAATGGTAACAACATTTCGGACATATCCCCGCTTGCCGAACTCAAGGAGATCCATTGGCTGGACCTTGAGGGGAACAACATATCGGATGTATCCCCTCTTGCCGAACCTACACAGATCCGTTGGTTGTATCTTTCAAACAACAACATTTCGGACGTAACTCATCTCGTTAAGCTCGCTTCAGTGATTCCATTGCGGAATTCATTGCGTCTTTATCTTGATCAGAATAATATCTCGGATATATCCCCCTTTTTGGCGTTAGATCCCCTGGGAACGAGCCGGTCGCTATGGTTATCTGTGTGGGGCAATCCGTTGAGCGATGCCTCCAGAAATAGACACATACCAGCACTGCAGGCAAAAGGGATTCAATTTGGATTTTCATCTTATATCCAAGCTTATGCAAATAGCGAAATCACGGGACCCTGGCTCTGGATGATCGCACCCACTATGCGGTTCAAAGGTGGGGCGCGGTCCATAGATGTGGATTCGCTCGCCGATGCCAGCAACGGAACTGTCACGGAAGCGGATGTCGCAATCCACGGAGCAAACGCAGGTGATAGACTCGGAAATTTCATCTGGACACCCGGACGTATTTCTGCTCTCCAAAACAATAATATCAATGGCTGTCTCAACAGGATCAGTATGATAGAGGGCGATGTCAACGATCATTCGGCTTACGCCTTGTTTTCGTGGGTCTCTGATACCGATGGGAGACGTCGAATGTTTGTCGGTTATGATGATGCTATCAAAATCTGGCACAACGGCGAAGTAATTCTCAGAACTGCCGAGAACAGACACCTATATAATTCTGGTAAGAGCTTTCTGGTGAATTTAAAGCGCGGAGAGAATCTGCTACTTGTGAAAGTGAGTCAACGGGAAGGCGATTGGAGTATGTTCGTCGGTATTTCTGGGTTTGAAGATATACAGGTACCCGACATCGCTGCAGATGTCAACAGGGACGGCGTTGTAAACATCCAGGATTTGGTACTGGTGTCTGCTAATTTTGGGCAGACGGGACAGCACCGTGCGGATGTCAATGGTGACGGTGAGGTGAATATTCAGGATCTGGTTTTGGTGGCGGGTGCGTTAGGAGACGCTGCAGCTGCACCTTCAGCATTCCGTGCGACTGCTACGGCGTTACCTTCGCGTGCCATAGTTGAACAGTGGCTGGCAGACGCTTACCAACTGCCACACCTTGATGCGCGTTTAGAACGTGGGATTGTGTGGTTAGAACAACTCTTGGATACCCTCATACCAAAGAAAAACAGGTTACTACCGAATTATCCGAACCCGTTCAATCCTGAAACATGGATACCGTATCAGTTAGCAACCCCCGCAGATGTTACCATCACGATCCATAATCTGCGAGGCGTCGTTGTCCGTAAGTTGAAGGTGGGACATCAAGCTGCCGGCATTTATCAAAAACGTAACCGTGCAGCGTATTGGGATGGACGAAATGATGTGGGTGAACCTGTGGCAAGCAGTGTTTATTTTTATACACTCACCGCAGACGATTGGACGGCAACGCGCAAGATGTTGATACGGAAATAGACTGATTCGTAAATGTGAGTTTTAAATATTTGGGTATGTGCGTTGAATGAATCGCGGAGGACATGGGTTTTCTGTTTTCTGGCGACTCAGACAAGTCAACCCTGCATTCGCAAAGCATCTCCTTGATATTTTCGTAAGCGGTGTGTATAATATTTTTCATGGCGCATTATGATGAACTATTCAAACATTCGTTTACGAAAGCGTGATACAACGCGGCATACAGCAAGGGATTGAACAAGGAAAAAAGAACACGCCGTTGAAGCAATCCTCACGGTGTTAGAGGTCAAGTTTCAGGCAGATGTCACAGAGAAACTAAAACCCTTTTTCAGTGCCATTGACGATCTGCAACGACTGGACCATTTACACCGAGTCGCTGCCCAAGTATCAGATGTAGAGGCGTTTACACAGGTTCTCTTGAACCTTGAAAACTGAGTTGGAGAACATATAACAAGTGATGACTTTTCTATACATTGACTGCTACGCGCAAGAAGTTGATACGGAAGTAACCTCTCTGCTTGAGAAAGGGAAAGGGCACATAGTGATAATATAGCTCACGTCGCTACATATAGTAAAATCTATAATTAATGGGGCATTTCTGTCGCACAAACTAAAAGTTTGGGCTACGATATTTCGGGAATTACCAACTTTTCTTGTCTAAAACGACATCTGCATGTATCGAATCTTGTAGGTGACAACTTAGGTTACTATAGTCAACAAACCTGCTTGATTAGTCAACGCTCTTGATTCTCAAAATTAACACATACATAAAGAAGCTAAATTATGAATACGACTTTAATTTTTGCTATATTTCTATTAGCACTTTCACTTTTCACTTTTCTGCCGTATGCTGTTGCAGTAGACACATCAAAATGGGAATTACCGGAGGGTGCCAAAGCGCGCCTGGGCAAAGGCGGAATAAATTGGATAACGTACTCACCCGATGGTTCGTTGCTGACTGTGGTGAGTGATATCGGGATTTGGTTCTATGACGCGCAGACCTATCAAGAGTTATCCTTACTCACAGGATATACCGATTGGGCAATTAGTGTATCGTTCAGTCCGGATGGCAAAACAATCGTATTTGGCAGTTTGGATGGCACGGTTCGTTTGTGGGATGTATCAACGCGTACAGAAATAGGCGTACTTGCGGGACATACCGATTCGGTCATTAGAGTATCGTTTAGTCCGGATGGCAAAACAATCGCAAGTGGCAGTATTGACGACACCGTGCGTTTGTGGGATGTATCAACGCGTACAGAAATAGGTGTACTTGCGGGACATACCTCTCTGGTCCGTATTGTATCGTTTAGTCCGGATGGCAAAACAATCGTAAGTGTGAGTGATGACGGCACGGTTCGTTTGTGGGATGTATCTACGCGTACAGAAATAGGCGTACTTGCGGGACATACCGATTCGGTCTATAGTGTATCGTTCAGTCCGGATGGCAAAACAATCGCAAGTGGGAGTGTTGACGGCACGGTTCGTTTGTGGGATGTATCAACGCGTACAGAAATAGGCGTACTTGCGGGACATACCGATGATTCGGTCTATAGTGTATCGTTCAGTCCGGATGGCAAAACAATCGCAAGTGGGAGTGTTGACGGCACGGTTCGTTTGTGGGATGTATCAACGCGTACAGAAATAGGTGTACTTGCAGGACATACCGATTCGGTCAGTAGAGTATCGTTCAGTCCGGATGGCAAAACAATCGCAAGTGGGAGTACTGACGGCACGGTTCGTTTGTGGGATGTATCAACGCGTACAGAGATAGACACACTAATGGGGCATACCGAATTTGTCTTTAGTGTATCGTTCAGTCCGGATGGCAAAACAATCGCAAGTGGGAGTGATGACGGCACGGTGTTGTTGTGGAACATCACATCCGTATCAGCAGATGTGAACGGCGATGGCATAGTGGATGTATTAGATTTGGTCCTCGTTGTGGCTAACTTTGGCAATGCCAATGCGCCGTCTACAGTGGATGTCAACAGTGATGGTGAAGTCAATCGTGAAGATATACTTGCAGTTTTAGACGCACTTGAGGCAGCCGCTACGCACCTGCCGCCGTAACCACGACCGAAAGTCTGCAACGATGGATTGACCAAACCAAGCAACTCAACCGGACTGATGATTGATGTGCTTCAAAATCTCCTAATGACACTGAGAGACACAGAGGCGAACCCAAAAGCAACAGCTCTCTTGGCAAACTATCCAAACCCGTTCAATCCTGAAACATGGATACCTTATCAGTTAACCACCCCCGCAGATGTTACCATCACGATCCATAATCTGCGAGGCGTCGTTGTCCGTGAGTTGAAGGTGGGACATCAAGCTACCGGCATTTATCAAAACCGTAGTCGCGCGGCGTATTGGGATGGACGAAACGCGGCCGGTGAACCTGTAGCAAGCAGTGTTTATTTTTATACACTCACCGCAGACGATTGGACGGCAACGCGCAAGATGTTGATAAGGAAATAAAATCAAATGACCATGGTATAACTCGAATTTAGTTAACCATAAGTTCATGGAAACCGCGGCTGCCAGTTTATATTGCTACAACCGCTGAAATCTGGTAAGATATACATGAGATAGTCTATAAACTATGAAATGGATTCAACTCCATTACCTACTTATTCGTGTATAAACATGTGGAAACGATTACGCATAAAATAACACATTAAACATTGTCTAATCAGGTATGACCTAATTATAGTAAACTTATGAATTAATGGAACATTTTGAGATGTAGGAGGGAACTCCGATTCCCAATTATCACTGAGTTAAATCGCGATTCGGAGATCGCTCCTACAGGACTTTGTGTGATTATTTTCAATGTTCACTATAAATACAATCACTAAACATAAGGAGATAAACATGAAAAATGTTCACTTATTACCTCTACTAATTTCCTGTATTCTCGTAATTATGTTTGTTATTTCTATCGATCTTGTTTTTGCTCGTGCTTTTAACAATGATTTTGAGACAGGTGATCTCACAGATTGGGAGAAAGCAGGAACTGCATTTGATTTTCAACCTACATGGGGAGATAATCCAACAGCACGAAACCGAAATCAGCCTTCTGAACATCAAGGAGATTGGTGGCTTGGATTATTCGAAAAATACCAAGGACCGGTTAAAGGAAAACAACTTGGACAGAAAGCTGGAGATGTTCAACATGATGCTCCACAAGGTACACTTACCTCAATTGAATTCAAGATAATTGGCGTATCAATGAATTTCCTAATAGGCGGAGGAAATCATGCTTGGGGGACTGCAGCTCCTTGCTGTGTTAACCTTGTGATTAATGGAAAGGTTGAACGGACCTCAACAGGGAATGCCACTGAAACTATGAGTCGTAAGGAATGGGTTGTTACCGAGTTTAAAGGAAAAACTGCAAAGCTTGTTGTAGTTGATCAAAACAGTGGGGGATGGGGACATCCAAACTTTGATGATGTTCATCAAGCGAATGCTGCTGGTGATAACATACCTTGGGATAGAGTACTTGCTGTCCAAGCCAAGGGTAAGTTAGCTGTCAGTTGGGCACAGATGAAAAAGTATTACAGATAAGAATTAGGGATTGAAAGAGAAATTTCAATCTTCAATCTTCAATCCCAATTCTATTATTGAGCATCATAACAGATTATTGTATCAATGACACATGGAGATGAGACAGATGAAGAAATATATGTTTTTAATAATTACTTCTTTTCTGGTTATACTGACTTTTGTACTGATTAATTTCGTTTCTGCGCGTTCTTTCAATAACGACTTTGAGACGGGGGACTTGACGGATTGGGAAGAGAAAACCGGGGAAGCGTTTGATTTTCAACCTACATGGGGAGATAATCCAACAGCCCGTAACCGTGGACAACCTTCTAACCATCAAGGAGATTGGTGGCTCGGTTTGGCGGAGAAATATCAAGGACCCGATAAAGGCGCAAAACTTGGGCAGAAGGCTGGTGATATGAATAAGAATGCTGCCGGGGCTAACGCACCTGACCTTCCCCAAGGTACATTAACCTCGATTGAGTTTAAGATAATTGGTGTATCAATGAATTTTCTGATGGGTGGTGGTAATCATCCTTGGGAAGTCGATCCTGGACCGTGTTGTGTTAACCTTGTGATAAATGGAAAAGTTGAACGGACAATGACCGGCAGTAATACTGAAACAATGACACGTAGAGAATGGGACGTAACAGAGTTAAAGGGTAAGACTGCTCAGCTTGTTGTTATTGATAAAAACAGTGGTGGATGGGGACATCCAAACTTTGATGATATTCACCAAGCTAATGCTGCTGGCGTTAACATACCTTGGGATAGAGCGCTTGCTGTCCAAGCAGAAGGTAAGTTAGCTGTCAGTTGGGCACAAATGAAGAAGTATTATTAAAGCATATTCCAATCCCCAATCTTACATTCTGTAGGAGGGGATTCCGATCCCCGATCTTACATTCTGTGGAATGGGATTCCAATCCCCGATCTTACATTCTGTGGAATGGGATTCCAATCCCCGATCTTACATTTCTTCTGTAGGAGGGGATTCCAATCCCAATCTTACATTTCTTCTGTGGGAGGGGATTCCAATCCCAATCTTACATTTCTTCTGTGGGAGGGGATTCCCATCCCCGATCTTACAGTCTGTAGAAGGGATCGGAAAAAGCAGGTGAAGTTCCTGAAAATGTAATTATTGTATTGTATCTAACCCAGCGCGTTCACGGAATTTGTTATATGTTTTAAGTATCCCTTGCTCCATTGTGTAGGCAGGTGTGAATCCCATCTCTTCTATGATAGGTGTTGCGTCATAATCCCAAGAGATACCAAATACCCCCGGTTCAACCGTGATTTCCGCATCTGGAACTAAGGATTTCAGGTACGCTACACCTTCTTTAACTGGTCGAATCCCTCCCTTTACATTAAAAACGCGTGTATTCGTTGTGGGGCAGGTACAAGACATGATAATTGAACGGGATACGTCTTCTACAAACTGCCAATCTACGGCGTCATCACCAAAAGGACATACATGTGATTTCCCTAATGCTACATCCTCAATCATCTTCGTAGTAAATGAACTCATACCCCGTGTTCTACCGACACCATACACAGCAGTAAACCGTAGACCAATTGAATCCACACCATATTCATCAAAATAGTGCATAGCATATCTTTCACATAGGGATTTACACGCACCATATATGAACTTTGGATAATGAGGGGCATCGTTGCGTATTTGCTTATGATTGTAATCCTCTGGTGAACCGAACACTGCCACACTACTTGCCCAGACAACTCGTTTTAGATCAAATATCCGTGCAGCTTCAAGTATGTTTATTGTTCCTTCACATACAACTTTTAGCGCTTGTGGAGGATTCGCATTGCAGGCTGGCACCTGCCAAGATGCAAGGTGGATAACGCGATCAATATCATATTCTTGAATTGTACGTAGGATATGAGGTAGGTCAGTGATGTCTCCTTGAACAAAGGTTATACTCTCTATTTGTTCATCAGACAACACCATTTTTGGAATTATTAGATCGTATGCAAAATCGTAAACGACGACCTTTTCACCGGCAGCTAACAGATCTTGGATGACATAAGTTCCAATACATCCCATGCCACCAGTGAGTAGATATGACATATAAATTCTTCCTTTCAATAGACATAATATGTATAGAGTCTAATTTCTCTTATTGTGTTTCACCTTTATTAAGTGGTTCATCAACATTTACCAGGATATCCTCACCTTCAACTTTTACTGCATAGATAGGTATACTTTCTTCACCAGGCCAGACACATTCACCTGTTTTTACATCAAACTCCCACATATGCATTGGACAGGTAACACAATTCTTATCTAAGAAACCGTAGGTTAGAACTCCACCGAGATGTGGACAAATATTATTCATAGCATAATACTCACCCTCAACATTGTAGATACCGATAAAAACACCTTCGACTTTAACACCGATACAAGTTCCAGGTTGGATTTGATCCGTTGTCGCGGCTTTAAAATATTCTGCCATATCTGAATTGTAACTCCATAGCAATTGATTAATAGATTATTCTTCCTATTGTTTATATTACAAGTATACACATTGAAACTACAGATTACTTACCTACTACCTTACCTTCACCTCGAGAGTCTGTACCACCATCGTGGTATTTTCCATCCTCAGATACCCGAATTACGTGTCCAGGACCACCAATTCCACCGCTTGGTGATACTTCATGTCCGAATTCTCTTACTTTTTCAATGACCTCTTCCCCTGCCCTTGACTCAATCTGAATGGGTTCAGCACCATCACTGAAAAACCTTGCTGCATCCAGAGATTCTTGGGCAGAAACTTGTAGATCTATGAGACCAACACTGATATTCAGTTGATTGTTTGGTATTGTGCGACCCCCAGGAATCCCGTATGTGGCAAAGGGTTTTCCATCAATGGTAGCCATGCACGGTCCCATATTATGTAATGGACGTTTTCTCGGGCCGACAGAGTTTGCAAGTCCAGGTCTGGGATCGAATCGACCTACACCGTGTCCAAAGAGTAATCCTGTACCGGGAACAGTTACCATTGACCCAAATCCACCACCGTGAGTCTGCGTAAGAGATACCATATTTCCTTCAACATCGGCTGTAGAGATGTGGCTTGTACAACTCATCGGTTCTTGATAGACGACTTCACCCGGTTGTGGGGATTCGAGACCAGATTTTAATTTTTCAGCGAGGGTTGCAGTGAAACTATCTGAGAGTTCTTCGTCAATATCAATGTCTACAAATTCTGGATCTCCGAAACGACTCAGTCTTTCAAACCAACATATCTTCATTGCTTCAGCAAATAGATGAAATCGTTCAGCGGGTGACATCTTGGCAATATCATAAGGTTCTACTAATCGGAGCATTTGTAGGGTGGTTAATCCACCTGCACCGAGGGGAGAAGTATATACAGAATAACCGCGGTAGTTTATCTCATAAGGATCGGTGATGAATGCACGATAATTCTTCATGTCATCGTAAGTTATACAACCGCCTAATTCCTGTATGTGATCTGCAATTGTTTGAGCGATTTTACCTTCATAGAAGGCTTCATGTCCACCTTCTGCTACTACGTCTAAAGTCTTTGCAAGGTCAGGGTTTGTTAGCACTTCACCCTTTTTTGGGGGTTCACCATTTTTAAGAAAAACACGTGCAGTTTCAGGAAATTCTTTCTTCCATCTTTCAGCATTTCCAGCAATTCCTCCACGGTTTGCACCATTTGGGGCATATCCGTAACGTGCGGAATTAATTGCTGGTTTTAATGTGTCTTTAAGTGGAAGACTACCATACTCCTTTAAAGTTAAGCACAAACCTGCAACAACACCTGGAACACCGATAGATAGCGGTCCGTGTACGTTTACACGTCCGGGTACACGGTATCCAGCAGCTGTATCAGGTGCATCTTCGATTGTGAACATATCTTCCGATGCGGCAGCGGGAGCGGCAGAATTATAGTCGATTGCAACTACATCCTTAGTTTTCTTTCGATATATTAGGACGCAACCCCCGTATCCTGCGATACCGTTGTGTGAGGGTTCTACGACACCTTCTGCAAAGGCTGCAGCAACTGCGGCATCCACTGCATTGCCACCTGCCTGAAGCATTTCCATACCGGCATGTGCGGTTCTCGGATGTGGACCAACTACTGTTCCATACTCTCTTTTATGTAATTTCACAAGTTTTCCTTATGATGTTAGATAATATGTCGCATTTTAAGGATAACGCCAAGAATTGTCAAGTCTTTATAGAGTTCAAAGAAATGATGATACATTACAGATTTATGAGGGATGTCATCTTATACTGCATAACCTAAAGTTTATGCCATAAAAAGAGACTTTTTCATTTAGAAATTGTATTAAAACTGATAGACGTAAATTGAACATTTAATCCTAATATACCGACAACCTAATAAGGTTCAAAAACAGACCTTTAATCCTAAATTCTCCAATGAAAAATCGTGAAAACGTTGTTTTTCTCCATGCGTCGAACAGTGACGATAAAGGGAAAAAAGTTACACTTTTTGACACATTATGTGTCATTGAAAAAGGTGTAAATTACCCCTCTAACCACTGTCATAGACTGACTTTACTCCACTTTGAATTGACTTTCTAAGAATTTTCAAAAAGTGTGATTTTGTGTTTTTGTTGTCCTTACGGAATTTGACTTTTCCAGCTGCATAATATAGCAGGTTTTTTGACATAAAGAAAGTTATTGAATTTAGGATCGTTTTATAGATAGTCATCATTAATTCTCTTATTATTTCTTTTTCATTAAGGTTATGATTTTGAAGTAGGATTTACTCATTACATCTAAATATCTTTATCCAATTTTGTGCTTTGTAATGTATGTATGTTAACCTAATTTGTCACCAATAAGTTTTATATAAGTACAGGTTGTCTTTAATGAAATATACAATTATTCTGTCGCGTAGTCTTCCAGTTTTTGTGAAAAAGATGTTCAAACTGTATATTTGTGCTAAAAAGTAGCTCTTGGTAATGTTAGATGTTAGTGATAGATATTTTCTTCATTTTATTTTCAATTTTGTAGAAAAATGTATGAAATGGGTATTTGGTAGGGTTTACATTAAGAATAAGTAGTTGACTATTTTACAAGATGATACCATAAGCACAACTACATCAAAATATATTTCGTTTGAAATATTCATCATATCTAATCGAATTTCTTCGTAAGATACAATCAATACATTTATAGGTAGTAAATAAAAAGCCCTACGATCAGCTGCACTACCCTGGATTCTTTGGACAGAAAGACTCGGAGCCCAACGGCGTAATTCAGTCTCCCAATTCAACTTTAGTGATGCTGGTACAACAACCAAAGATCTATATAATTGTTGTTTATGCCATAGGATTTCCAGTGAAACAGCCACTTGGACTGTCTTCCCAAGTCCCATCTCATCTGCAAGTAGTGCCCCTTCACTTTGAATTAGAAATTGTATTCCTTCCCATTGATAAGGTCGTAATTCAAAAGGTAAGTTTAAACTATCTTTCAATTGAACTTCTAATTCCATATGTTTTCTCATAATTAATACTATAGTTTGGACAATTTTCGTATTTTCTTTAACAACTGTATACATACACCTTTCGCACCGCTGGTGCTACCGATTTAGTCAAGAGTAATCTATTCCGGTAAGTTTCAGGTTGTGGCTTAACTCATCAATTAATAAGTTCTTATCATACAACAGTCTGGTGAATGCTATCTAACAATAAATCCCAAGCACCAGCAGTAAGGGATGTTTAGACACATCCCTTACTGCTGGTGCTTGGGATTTATTGTTAGATAGC
>CAZZBB010000010.1:0-111031 GCA_964652195.1 uncultured bacterium
TAATAAACAATTATAATTACATATGTGAAAATTGAAAAGCTAATAAATTAGAGGGTTTTTTATACTAAGTTCTATATAATTAGTTCCCATTACAAGCACTCTCTATAGTCGCTCTGATATTGGACAGGAATGTCTTAATGATATTCATTTTGTAGGTTGGGTTTCGTACCTCAACCCAACCTACGAAGGGAGTAGAAAACCGATTAGGGAATCAAGGAATCTCTGTATCCTAACTTAAGAAATTTACTATTTCTGCATGGGTAGGTAGGGAAGGAATGACACCCACTTTCTGGGTTGCTATTGCACCAGCTGCATTTGCATACTGCATGATGGTATCTAATTGACCTTTTTGTAGTGAAGAGAGGTTAGGATGTACCATCAATTTACTGAGCATTGCAGCAACAAACGCATCGCCTGCTCCCAATGTATCCACTACTTCAACAGCAAAACCATCAACATATCCGTCAGCATGTCCATTGGTATAATAACAGCCCTGTTCTCCTAATGTAACAACAAGCAACTTCACACCAAGCTCAAGGATCTGTTCAATCCCAGGTGTCAATTCAAGATTGCCAGTAACAAACTCCCATTCCTCTTCTGAAATTTTGACGACATCCGCGTATGGCATCACTTCCCAGATCCAATATTTTGCATCATCTGGGTTGTCCCAGAGCATCAACCGCAAATTTGGATCATAGGAGATGAATGCACCGCCGGATTTGGCAGCTTGAATTGCTGTAAGTGTTGCCTCTCGTGTAGGTGAATGGCTAAGGCTAACAGACCCATAATGAAACAATTCCGCTGATTTGATGTATTCCATATCAATCTCATCAGGGGAAAGTTGTATATCTGCCCCTGGGTGTCGGTAGAAGGTAATATCTTTCTTACCATCTGACCGCGTAGCTACGAAAGCTAATGTGGTTCGAGAATCCTGTCCTGCTATGAGATATTCTGTGTCGACATTGGTTTGTTGAAGTGTTTCTGTCAAAAAGTCACCAAATGGATCTGCACCGACCTTACCAATAAAACCGGCATCTATACCAAGTTTTGCTAATCCGACAGCGACGTTCGCAGGTGCACCCCCAGGTGCTTTTACAAAACCTTGTGCATCAGCAAGCGTTACATCAGGAGTAGTGGAAACAAAATCGATGAGGAGTTCACCGATACATAGAGCTTTTGGCATGGATTTATTCCTAATCACAACAATAGGTATCAATATGTGAAGAAAGAATGTTGGATTTCTTCAATGATATTAATGCTACTTGTCTGCTATTTTTATACAGTTAAAATGTAGTACGGAGAGTTTGTGCTTTTCCTGTTTCTGCAGATCTGTATCCTGCATCAAAGATCTCTATGACATGACGTGCATGTTCGGCAGTAACGATGGTAGGTTTATCTTCACGGATCCAATCGACCAGTTGCATGATGTCTTCATATACATGAGCTTCTTGTATATTCCGATGCGGTCCGACGACGTGTGGTAGTTCTCTTTTTGGTGCATCAATCTGTTCACCGTTTATTGTACTTCCTTCAATTGCCCCAGTAGTTCCGTGAATTGCCAATCCACCTTTAATCCCGTGTCCGGCTGCAGCACCATAGATAAAACCGAAGAACGCCTCACCAAAATCCAATAAAATAAAGGTGTTATCGTCCATATCACACGGTAGCATTTCTCCTCTAAATTCACGTTCCTTAACACGCACGCCTGAGAAAGCGGTCACACGTTTGACAGGTCCAAGAATACCAGTCATTGTATGCAAACCGTAAACGGTCATATCGTAGAGTGGTCCACCACCAGGCTTACGAAAATACCACGCTGGATTGATATTAGAAAGTACATCGTCTCCATGCCGTACAGATTCACTCTCATGGTATCTTCCAAAGGCAGAACCAGTTGCTGCCCAAGTGAGTGTTCCAATGGCACCATCATCAATGAGTCTTTTGATTTCTTGGTGAATAGGACGTAACATTTGCCCTGGGGAAGCAACTAATTTTACATTTTTCTTTTTAGCGGATTCAATCAAATCATCTGCTTCATCAACAGTAGTGGTCATAGTCTTATTGAAATGTGCGTGGACACCATGATCTATAGCGAGTTTTCCCTGTTCATAATGAAGGCCGATAGGTGATGCAATACTTACAGCATCTACCTGTCCATCTGCCAACATATCTTCAAAAGTCTCATAAGCATTAGGCACGTTGAATTTTTCGGTTGCGGCTTCTGCCCTTCCGGATACTGGGTCGCAGACTGCGGTTACCTGTAATCTGTCTTGTACATCATCCTGTGTGAGATGCGGAAGAATACCGCGTACAGCTATACTTCCAACGCCTACAACGCCAATACGTACTATATTATTATCCGACATGATTCTTCTCCAATTCTTAGAAATTGATGTCTGTATCAACTCTGACGAAAATGCCAACTGAAACTATGGTAGTGAAGTGGGGTTCAGGGATCTACTACTAACTACCACATTTTCAGGTGTGCCCATTTTGTTGCCAGTTTGCCAACTGCATTGACATCGGCAAATTCTTCAACATGAAGCAGCAGATTCTCCATGAAAAGTTTAGCCATATCTTTTGTATGGTTATCGTTGCCAGCAATATAATACTTATCAGGGGCAAGAGCCATCATTAAAAACTTACCTTTCCCGTATTTCGCTTCCATAATTGCGGGTTTTCCCAAACTTTCCATTAACACATCGAATCCTTTTTGTGATGTAATTACCTCCCAAACAGTAGGCCACCCTTGATGCCCCCATCCATCAAAAGTCTTTTCTGTCATTTTGTTTGGTTCGTTAAAGAGTTGATGGTCGGGTTTCAGTATTTTCACATCTTTCTGATCAGCGTCACTGCGAACACAACTTAATTCAGGTGGCAACCAATCCACATTAGCTTCATTCTGGTCAGCTTGTGTTGGTTCCCACACCATACCCCCTTTTTTGACAAAATCTTGGATTGCATTTGCATTTTTGTCGAGGTTTTGGTGTAATACGGCATTGTTGGTTACCATACTACCGATTAAGAAGATTTTATTATCTGCTTTAAAAGGAAGCGTACCATTTTCAAGGGCATCGGTCAGATCATCGTACTCAACTTTGAATTCATCCAATGTCTGACGTAATGCATCTACCTTTGTCCACTCGTCTGCAAAATCAACGATAGCAATCTGAGCAGCATCTACAGTCGTGCCGACAATAATTAGACATAAAATAAAATACCAGACAAACAATCGAGGTGTCATGTGCTATTCTCCTATAAGTAGAGGTTTAAAATTTGTGTATTCTGAGTAATTTATATCAGCGTTGACATAGTATAGTAAACTATTGAATTAATGGAACATTTTGAGATGTAAGAGAGCGTGATACAAACGCATATAATCAAATAGAAATGGTATAATAATCCTGCCTATTAAAAATGAGTTGTTATTATCTCCACGAAGTTTCATGCTTCCAACCGACAGCATTTTTGAGTTTATCACAGTTGATGAATGATTGATGTCCGTGAAGTTCTTTAACTTTTGGTAGAAATTCAGGTTTGAATCGTTCCACCAGTTCAAGTGATGTTTCTAAAGCTGCAGTATCATCAGCATTAAGGAAATACACATCGTGGGAAGGTAATGTTTCAGCTTTCTCCATGATCAGTCGATGCGCACTTGCGACATCTTCACTCCCCACCCAACACCAAAGCCATGGACTCCAACCAGATATTGGTTTAATGTTCTGTGCCATTTGTTTTCTTCGTTCTTCTGGTGTTATACCTGCCGGTCGTGTGATATAGGTTCGTATACCGTATGCCCGTGTATAACTCGCTAATAGGTCTTCCCCACATCTTTTTGAGAAACTATAAGAATCTTCTGGATAACATGGATGTTCTTCATCTAAAGGAAGGTAGTCTATCGGTATATGCGTTTTGCTAATTCGGAAGCCATGTCCTAATGCACAATTACTGCCAGACATCACTACTGTTTTAACATCCGCCTCAATTGCGGCTTGCATAAGGTAGTATGTACCCAACATATTCGTTTTGAATGTCGCATCAAATGATATACCTTTCTCTTCTGCTCCGGCACGGAAATCTGGATGGTCAACAGGCCCAGGTTGTGCGCCAAGGTGTTGGATAGCGTCAACACCTTCAACAGCGCGTTCACAATCTTCAAAGTTGTTTAGATCCCCTTGAATAAAGGGTAATTTTGCAAATTCATCAGGGGGTTGCCTACGAGACATAAGAACAAGTGTGTGTTGTTCTGCCAATTCTCGAATGACATATTCCCCCAGTCGTCCACTTGCTCCAGTTATTAATACTTTCATCAGATTCCTTTCATATAATGGTCAATGCTGCGATCTGGTTGAATTCGGTTGACAGGTGTTAAAGTGTTGTCTATTATTATATCATAAAGCACGACCACGGATTTTGTCAAGGATACCGATTTCTATTAAGAGGAGAACTAATGTATAACGCGGAAAAACACTTTAAGAACTTATATGCTTCTGTGCCTCGAAAGTATGAGTTTAATGCAACTACATCTGAAGGTGTAACAGCGTGGCAAGCCAACTTTCGACCTGAGTTGAGACAAATCCTGGGATTAGATAATATGGAATCTGATCTTGCAGGATATACCCCTAAAGCGGAACAACTTGAAACATTAGATATGGACAACCATATTCGAGAAAGTTGGTATCTGTGGGTCGAACCGACAGTTCCGTTGCCATTTTATCTGCTTCGTCCCAAATCAGTTAAAGGCAAAGTTCCCTTGATCCTTGCTCCACATGGACACAACCATCCACACATCTATGCTGGGATTGCAAACTCGGAGAAAGAAGAGCAGGAAATGATAGAAGGTGAACGGGATATTACCAGGCAAGCAGCTGTTGAAGAAGGCTATATTGCTATAGCACCCACAACACGTGCTTTCGGTGAAACGCGGACTGAAGCAGACAAACAAAACAAAAGTATACATTCTTGCCGTCATCAGTTAGTGCATAGTATACTTGTTGGTCGGACACCGATCGGTGAACGTGTGTGGGATATGTCCCGTCTCATTGATTGGGGAATAGAAAATCTTCCGATAGATAGTGACCGTATTGCGATAACCGGAAATTCTGGTGGTGGTACAGTATCATTATTTGCAGCAGCTTGCGAAACCCGTATTGCAGTGGCGATACCCAGCTGTTATTTCTGTACCTTTGAGGGGAGTATCGGTACAATTCGACATTGTGAATGTAACTATGTACCTGGTGTAATGCGTTTGGGAGAGATGTATGATGTTGCAGGTTTAATTGCCCCTCGTCCATTTTGTGCTATTGCTGGACAAAGCGATGGTATTTTCCCGATAGACCATGTTAAGTTTGCTTATAAACGTTTGAAAGAAATTTATACAGCGGCAGGGGTTGCGGATAGGTGTGAATTGTTCATTGGGGATGGTGGACACCGATATTACAAATCTGGTGCATGGCCATTTGTACGAAGATTTTTCGGGGAATAGCCTTATCTAATTGCTAACCTTTTTTGATTGCCCATAATGTTCTCAATATTATCTTTATATCTAAAGCAAGTGACCAGTTTTCGATATAGAATCGGTCATAGTTAACCCTATCTTCAAGAGAGGTATTGCCTCGTAGACCGTTAACTTGCGCCCAACCTGTCATACCGGATTTCACGCGTTGTCGTGCAAGATAGTGCGGTATTGATTCCTTGAATGTATCAATTAATCCTGACATCTCAGGACGAGGGCCAACAATGCTCATATCACCTTTGAGTACGTTAAAGAATTGGGGTAATTCATCAAGACTCCAACGTCTCAAAAATTTACCGAGTGTTGTTTGGCGCGGGTCGTCAGTTTTTGCCCAGACATGTCCTATATTGTATTCAGCATCCGCCTGCATTGAACGAAATTTATAGATATTAAACCGCTTACCTGCTCTACTAACGCGTTCCTGTCGAAAAATTGCTTTACCTGGAGAATCTAAGCGTATGAATATAGCAATAATTAGCATCAGAGGACTTAATACTATCAAAGCAAACATGCTGAAAACAACGTCTATAATACGTTTAATGATTCCGCTAACACCCTGCATCGGTACTTCAGATAGTTGTAACACCGGTATACCGTCAAAAAATGTGACTGAAGATCCACCTTTGATAAATTCAGAAAGTTCTGGTAGAAGATTGATTTGAACAGGTGTTCCTTCGCACATGTGCAATATTTGCATAATAGTGTCATTCGATACTGTTGGAGAAACGATGAAGAGTGTATCAATCCGATGTTTTTCTACAAGCTCGAGAATTGCGTCTAATTTTCCAAGATGGTGTAATGGTAAACTATCATCTTGATTTAATTCTATGTCTTCAGAATTCCCGATAATACCTACTAAATTATAGCCATCATCTGGTTTATTATTTATCGCATTTATAAGTTGCTTACCGCGTTCATCATATCCTACCAGTGCTACACGATTAACTCCAACCCCTTGTGATTGTACTGCTTGCCGAAATCGATGGATGACAAATCTTCCAAGGTATAACCACACAAGATTAAATCCTGTTGCCAGTAGCATTACCCAACGGGAATACGCTTCATTATGGTATAGAAAAAATAGTGCAGCTAATGTAGCAATGAGAGCCAATAGGGACGCTTTTACAAGTAGCCAAAAGGTTTTAAATGTAGCACTGTTTTCTGGATGGTAGAGTTTAAAACCTTGTAATATCATTATCCAGATCACAACCGTAACAGGGATAAGACGTAAATAATCTTGAAAAGGAGGTGTTCCCCCCTTATGTACTGCTATTGCATCTAACCAACCAGTTTCAAATCGGATCCAGAATGCGATAACAATTGCTGTAGCAATGAAACATAGATCGCATAGAATAGTGAACAGTATTAACAGATGGTCAAGAGTTTTCTTACTCATATAGTGGTGTATGTAGAAATTAGATAATTATAGTGTAAATGTCATATATCTGATTAGAAATGTTCTATAATTATACATCTATTGACACTATAAATCAATTTAGTGTCTGATATGAAAATCTTGTTTGTTTACTGACTAATTCCTTTCTATATGGTATGCTATCCATAGACTTTCCATATAAATAAGGGTTGAAACATTTCAAATTGAAGGAGATATGTATGTCGGATAAAATAAGAGTTGGGATTGTTGGTGCACACCGAGGGAGTTCTTATTTTCAACCGTTTGCTACGATTACCGAAACAGAAGTTACAGCAGTATGTGATATCAATGAAGAGACACTGCAAAACGTTGCAGAACGGTACAACGTGGCACAACAGTTCACAAATTACACAGAAATGTTGGATGCTGTAGACCTTGTTGTACTTGCTACACCAGAAAATCTACATGTGCCTCAGTCAATTGAAGCATTAGAAGTTGGCAAGCATGTTATTAGTGAGGTGACTGCTGCAGTAAAATTGGATGAGTGTTATGACCTTGTTCGTGCTGTTCGGAAGTCATCAGCTAAATATACGATGGCAGAAAACACTTGTTATTCTCAATCCAATGTATTAATCCGTAGTCTCGTGGAAAATGGTTTGTTTGGTGATGTGTATTTCGGTGAGGGTGAGTATCTCCACAACATCAAATCTCTGCATCACGATGCAAGCGGGAACCCGACGTGGCGTTATTACTGGCAGGTAGGCATTAATCGATGTAATTATGCGACACACAGTCTTGGTCCTGTCCTTCAATGGTTCGGGGAACGTGTTGTGAGTGTATGTTGTCTTGGCACAGGTGTAATAACCGATCCTGAACATGCGATGGAAGACACAGTGATGATGCTCTGTAAAACGGAGGGTGGTGGTTTAATTAAGATACGTATTGATATGCTCTCTAATCGACCTGCAAATTCTTATTTTAGTTTGCAAGGGACAAAAGGATGTTATGAGAGTTCTCGCGGGTTTGGTGCACAAGGTAAGATTTGGTTAAGTGAGTTTGAATCTGGGGAACAGTGGAAACCCCTTTCTGAATTAGAATCTGATTTTTTACCGGATAGGTGGAAAAATCCGCCTGAAGAAGCACAAAACGAGGGAAATCTCGGCGAGTATTTTAAGGTGCGTGATTTTGTTGATAGTATTTTAAACGATACACAACCCCCGATTGATGTGTATACCGCTATGGATTACACGGTGCCGGGTTTGGTATCGGAGCAATCAATTGCAAACGGAGGAGACCCGGTAGAAGTTCCAGATTTCCGAAAGATTGAATAGTTTAATGTATACTTGATTCAGTTTTAACAGGTGTTGACTCTTCTTCTACAGGTTTAAAAACCAGTCCACAACTTGTGCACCGATATCCACTCATCGGCTTGGATTCTACAACCGGAAGTAGCATCCCACAACAGGTTGGACAAGGTTCATCAATTTCCATTTCAGCTTGTTCCATATCACCGGAACGATTTTCAAATTCGACAAGCATGATTTAATATCTCCTTAGTGTTGTATCAATTTCAGCAGCCCATTGGTCAATACCACCCGATAGGTTTTTAGCACTGCTATATCCATTTTTTTGAAGAAAAGCAGTTGCGTAAAGACTGCGTGTTCCATGATGGCAATATACAATTATTTCTTGATCAGAAGGCAGATCATCCAGATTGTATGGTAGCGTGTTTAGAGGGATTAGGTGTGCATCTTCGAGATGAACAATGTCGTATTCGTTCTGTTCTCTAACATCCAATAGGAATAGAGATGGATCATCGTCTAATTTCTGTTTTAGTTCAGATGGTGTTATTTCAGGTATTGCAGAATTTTGCATTAATTAGTATCCTCTAATTCATCAGGTTGTAGTGGCATGCATTCTGTACAAGGACATGTTTCCCGTAGAACTTCAAATGGATAGATTCCGGTATTATGTCCGTCATCCCAACTAAATTGAACAGCGTAACGTCCGACCAACTGTACATCAATCGGTTGTATATCTTCTGACACATCAATTAGGGATATATCGCCATCACCTTGTGGTGAAAAGAGTGAATGGACATCCTTACCTTCGTGACGAATGATTGCACATTCTGCACACGGACACATCTGTCTGAGATACCGATACGGATACCAACTGGTGTGTCCATCTTTCCATTCAACCTGAAAGGCATTATCGTGTTTTTTAAGTATTTTTGGACTTTTACTAACTTTAGTCATTTTAGCCATCGTCACACAAAATTGACAGTCTTTGAAAATACCAGAAATTGGTAAGTTTAAACACAAAACTCAGATATAAGATTTAAACTTATAAGATTCTTAAAAGAACTCCGATCCTTTCAAGAACGGCATCAACTGTTTCTGTTGGCAAAGAACAGATGTATTCTGCTTCTCTTACTCGCCAATCCATAGTTCGAATCTGGTCTGCAAGAATAATCCCATCAACCTCTAACCCTTCAGGAATAGCGATTGCAAACGGATTCCGTTGTTCTCTTGTACTACTCCGAGTAATCGGACAAAGAACGGCTAAATTGGTTTTATCATTAAAATCCTTAGTAGTCAGTACAATTGCAGGTCGACGACCAGCTTGTTCATGTCCAGTTTGAGGATCGAAGTTAATCCATATCACATCTCCACGTAGTGGAACGTTTGTTACCCCTACCATACTTCATTGCCCACAGGCGGACCGGCGTCTATTTCATCCTGTGAACTGTTTTCTTCAACCTGATCCAATAGATCTTTCAGTGTATAATCTGGGCGTTTTATAGAATCGCTTCCTTTTTCAGTTCGCGGGGGACCGAAAGGAACATCTTTCGCTCTCTTACAATTTGATTTACTTTCTGTCATTTGTGATAACAAGTCTTCTAACGTATAATCTGGGCGTTTTACAGAATCGCTTTCTTTTTCTTTGCGAGGCGGACCAAACGTATCCGTTTCTATTTTTGTTGGATGTTGATCAGGTTGTTCTCTGTCAACTGACTGTAAAAAACCGAGGAACGCAACCACGATCACGCATTCAGTGAAAGTGAACTTTTTTTCTGACATGATTCTAACTCCTTATACCAACTTAGCTTGATTTTTACTTTTTCGTCAGTTCCATCCGATATTGCTTACTCAATGTGGGTACCACAGGACTGAAAGAAAAAACGAATATCGGAAATCAGAAGTGTAGAGTGTAGGTTCAATTGGTGCGTGTGTAAAGTAAATATCCGAATCCCCCGTAGGATATGGATTTGAATGTGATGATATATTAGTACTACAATCTGGACAGAAATTTGATCCAGCATAACGAGACATTAGACACCTCATTATCAGATTATAAACTCTGCACAAAAAGGACTTATTCTGAATACAAAATTTTAGAAGATACCCAGTTCGTCTCTTGCATCTTCAGTCATCATCTCAGGTGTCCATCGTGGATTCCAAACGACATTGACGTTAACCTCTTCAACGCCGTCCATCTGTTGTGTGACATGTTGGGCACCATTAACAATTTGTCCACCTGCAGGACAACCGGGACTTGTCAAGGTCATTGTTATGTCAACTGTTGTGTCGTCAATGTCAACTTCGTAGATTAATCCCATGTCAACAATGTTAATTCCTAATTCTGGATCAATTATTTCCTTTATACTTTCTAAGACAGATTCTTCAGTTACCATTTTTAATTCCTCCTACAGTAGAATACTAAAGACTATACTGGTATAACAGACCTGTTAATCTATACTGACATATATCTCATCATCTTCTATTTTGACGGGAAAACATTCAATGTCTTCAACAGCTGGCATACAAAGTGCTTTACCAGTTTTGATACAAAATCGAGCACCGTGTCGAGGACATTCTATCTCTTCACCATCTAAGAAACCTTCACCTAAAGGACCTCCATCATGCGTACATACATCTTCCATAGCGTAATATTCGCCATCAACGTTAAAGAGTAGCACAGGAACAAAATCTACTTCAATCAGTTTTTTTGTTCCTGGTGGTACTTCACTAACTTTCGCTGCTTTGTAAAATTCTGCCATTCTCTTCCTTTCTTATTCGTTTTCTTCCCCAGGCCAACCTTTGATACCGTATGCACCTGCTTTCAAAACTTTGAGAGCTAAAAGAGCACATTTTATACGTACCGGTCCCAATGGAATACCTATCATATCCATAATATCATCTCTGGATATATTCTTAATTTCTTCGAGAGACTTACCTTCTATTTTTTCGGTGAGCATAGAGGCAGCGGCTTGACTGATAGTGCAACCATATCCACTAAACCGTACCTCTTTTATTATACCATTGTCAACCATCAGATCCATCCGAATCATGTCTCCACATAGAGGGTTATCCTCTTCATGCGAAATATCTGGATTCGTGAGTATCCCATAGTTACTGGGATTTTCATAGTGATCTAATAGTTCCTCTTGATAAATATTCATTTATTTCTCCGAGTCATAAGGGTTTGAGTTTTCTGAAGTGCATCGCATAACCGGTCTACGTCATCAATTGTATTATAGAGATAAAAACTTGCGCGTGCTGTTGCTATAACATCGAACTTTTTCATTAACGGTTGTGCACAGTGATGTCCAGCACGGATAGCAATATTATGTGTATCTAAAATACCTGCGACATCATGTGGATGGATACCATCCAAATTAAAGGAGATGACTCCCGCTTTCTGATGCGGTTCCGGACCGTATATAGTAATTCCTTCTATTTCTTCTAAACGTTGGTGTGCATATTTTACAAGCTCTTGTTCATGTACATGTATAGAGGCTAATCCTGCTTGTGTGAGGTAATCTACAGCACTACCAAGTCCTATGGCTTCTGCAATACTTGGTGTACCTGCTTCAAATTTTGCGGGTACATCTGCGTAGGTTGATATATCGCGTTCAACAGAGCGAATCATTGACCCTCCGCCGAGAAACGGCGGCATCTCCTCAAGCAATTCCAATTTACCGTATAGCACACCGACACCGGTCGGACCACACATCTTATGCCCAGAAAATGCAAGAAAATCGCAATCCAACTGTTGCACATCTACATGGAAGTGTGGAACGGATTGTGCCGCATCTACGATGACAACGGCATCTACTGCATGTGCTGCATCAATAACGGATTGTACTGGGTTGATTGTACCGAGGACATTTGAAACGTGAGTAATGGCAACTAATTTCGTCTTTTCAGATAGTACATCTTGGAGTTGTGTAAAGTCAAGAAGACCTTTATCGGTTATCTCGAGAAATCTAAGTGTAGCACCAGTCCGTTGTGCAAGCAGTTGCCACGGAACAAGATTGCTATGGTGTTCAAGGATTGTGAGAACGATCTCATCCCCTTGTTTTATATTGACGCTTCCCCAACTGTATGCAACAAGGTTTATGGATTCTGTTGTATTACGTGTGAAAACGATCTGACTTGTACGAGGTGAGTTTATTAGCTTTGCGACTTTCTGTCGTGCAATTTCGTATTGCTCTGTTGCCTCTTCTGAAATCCGATAGATGCCACGGTGTATGTTAGATCTGTAGGTGTCGTAATAAGCATCCATTGCTTCAACGACAGGGCGTGGTGTTTGGGTTGATGCAGCACTGTCGAGAAATGCTAAAGGTGGATCCTCCGCGAAGATGGGAAAATCTTGCCGTATGGATTGGACATCAAGTGGACGAAAGTCGGATGTTTGTGTTGTTTTTTGTGTCATATTATATCCAAACAGATTTAATTATTGTTTTGACGGTTTGCAAGTTGTGCGCGGAGTTGTTCTTTTTCTTTTATTAATTCATGTCGCCGTATTGCTTCTGCTACTGCTTCTGCTTCGTGTCGTCGTTTTGTTTCTTTTTGCCATTGTGTTTCTGCTTCTGTAAACATGGATGATGCTCTATTAAAATAGTGAATTTCCATAGAAGTTGCAATCGGTGTGCCATCAGGTAGATATGGACGTAAAAGCCTAACGTGTGTATTATATTGGTTCTCCCATCGAAACCAGAGATTCAGTGCTTCACTGAATAAACCACCTTTTGGGTGTTGTGTAATTTCTGCAATGTCTCCGGTTGGACTCCGCTGCCATCCACGAAACACAGGCGGCTTTTCCATTTCAGGTTGATGAACAAAATACTCTTGAACACCTATTTCCTTCAGATAGAGTGCAACCATTTCATGCTGATCTTTATGTTCTGTAGCATCAGTCAGAAATTGGAAAACAGCAATAGGCACTGCGCCTTCTGCCCATGTATAAAAACTGCGGCGTAAGGGGTATTTCTCAACGCCAAACACGATGTGGATATCGGGTGCGACACGTTTTGTGATGTCCCCTTCACAATAATAGATAAAACTGTCAACACCAACGCGAACCAACTCGTTGATTTCAAAATATCGTTTGAGTTGGTCGTATAACGTAGTTATCTGCACACCGTGAAATCCTGTGGCGGCCATCGGTTCCTCATCTTCACCTGGATAACCTTCAATATAGGGAGTCGTCTTACCAGTTGCTTTTGGAAAGACTGGCATATATTTTCTTTGTTTGATTTCAAAGTCTTTTATGGTATCCATGATTCTCTCCGTTTGCTGGCGTCGATTTTATGTTCATGGAAGTGCTGCACAAATTACTTGATGATCAGTTTTTCAAATCACCGGCGGATCAATTTTACGGGTGGCGAATTTTAGGCATGCTTCAATATTTTCGGAATTAAAGAGAGTTCACTGGCAAGTAAGTCTATACAACCTACTCAATTCGATTAATATACTGTCAATGAAGACTTAGGTTTCAAGTGCTGTTAGGTCCTCAACACATCTCGTTTCTATTCCAATTTGGTTCGATTAAACTTAGGTTTCAAGTGCTGTTAGGTCCTCAACCCCCGCCATATCAGCTAACATTTTTGTATAATTCCGCAATACTATTTGTAACTCTGCCAATTCATCACGGAATCTAATACATTCACTTTCATCATTGAAAGCGTCAGCTAAGCTTAACTTATGCCATTCTGCTGTGAATGGTCTAATTACCTGATTCAAAACTACAATAGCTATCTTTGTAAATTCGACACAGTCTCTGCCATGTTTTCTTATGATTTCACGGGTCAATCCAAATAGACTATAAATACTATCAAGAGCAGTTTTTTCGTCTCCATGTTCTGGCTGTAGATACTGGGTAGCTATCCTCGTGAGCATTTCAATGTAAAGTTCCCAGGCAGCATCTTTATCTGCATCTTGTGGTTTCCATTCCATCTCTAAAAAAGACCCGTTTATCTTCAGAAATGTCATGTCCCAATTCTCAAGCCATTTACTCCATTTCATGATTGCTCTCCAAGAAATTCTAATTGCCCCGTTTGTCTATCTGTTTATCATTTTCGCATCAATCTGTTAGAGCGAACTTGTTTTCTCAAGAAAGTTTAGAACATTAGAGAATTACTCAAACCTGGATCAAATAACTGATAATATTGATAATCTGGTTACATGTTGTGAGAAAGGCGAGGCATGAAAACCTCGCCTACGATAAAAGACATTTACCTGCTTGGGAAGCCGATATTGACCGGAGATGGACCGTGGTCTTCACATGCCTGGTCAGTGGGGACATCGGTTTCGGCATCGTTAGGTGTTACAATACCTTCTTCAAGTAGATATGCTTCAACTTCATCACCGCTGACATCGGCAAGCATAATGTTGTCAATTTGGACACATGGTTGGTAAGGTTGCCGTGTTTTCTGAACCATTTCACGGTAGTTATCTTCGTTGTTGATAATATCTCTGTCTTCGTATTCTAAATTGTATTTATCGAAAATGGCACGGACACCGTTGCTCCAGCCACAGACAGGTTTCATGTAAGCGATAATTGTTGGTTGACTCATTGTAAGTGACTCCTTTTTATTTCTACAACGTCTTATGACGTGTACCGTTTAGGTTGTGTCTACTATGTTGAAAGTTTACGTGAAACGAATTCTTGTAATTCCTGTTTAACTGAATCTAAAGGTATTCTTTCCATGACAGGTTCAAAGAAACCGTCAACAATAAGTTTTTCAGCTTGAGCATAGGGTATACCCCGACTCATCAGATAGAATACTTGGTCGGCATCAATTTTACCTGCTGTTGCCCCGTGTGTGCATCGAACTTCATGCGCTTGTATTTCTAATCCGGGTAAGGTATCGGCGTGTGCCCGATCGCTGAGTAATAGGTTATCATTCTTTTGATATGCATCTGTATAGTTCGCTTCAGGATAAACATATATATTCCCACCCCATGCAGTCTGCGATCTATCCTTAAGAACAGTTCTATATAACAGATCACTGGAGGTGTGGGGTGATGCATGTTCTTGTGCTGTACTTACATCCAAATGTTGTCTTGAATCTGTAAATGCTAAACCTAACATCTGTGCATTTCCACCAGCACCTTCTAACACAATAGCTTGGTTCAGTTTATTTAGCCTACCACCAAAAGTAGCAGTTACCCAATTGAGTTGTGCGTCTTTACTGACGATTGCTCTGTGTGATGCGAAATTCCATACCTGTCGATTCCAGTTTTGAACTTGGACATAGGTAACATGTGAGTTCTGACCTGCAAAAATCTCAACTGCTCCACAGTGTAAACCGCTTGTATCTGGACTTGAAGAAGAATTATCTTCTAAAATTGCTACTTCACTATTTGCCTCAGCGATAACGAGTATATGTGACAGATCAATTTGTTGATCTTTTGAGAGTTTGATATAGGCACGTAATGGAACATCAACCTTAACACCTTTTGGCACATGAAGTAGGTAACCCCCTTGCCAAAATGCACAGTGCAGCGCGTCAAATTTATTCGTGGTAGCAAGATTCCCACTTTTTAGTGTTGTTTCTAATGTGACTGCTCGCGTCATAAAATAATCACGTAGCAGTTCTTCACGTTCGTTTATAGCAGTATGTAGATCAGCAAAATAGACATCTTTGTTTTCTACTTCAGATGATATAGTCGTATATTGATGCTGTCCATCTATCTGTGAAAATATAGCCGAGGTATCTTCAATATTCGGTGTTTCTCCAGTTAAACTACCGTTTGAATCTACGGTTGCTTGATAGCTATCAATATCAAACCCCCGTAGATGTCTTCGAGTACGTCGCCAATAATCTTGTGTCCGCATATCCACAGTACGACGCCATACATCATCATCGGTTGTATGTGGCATCGGTAGAGATTCGTATAGTTCGAAAGCCTCTAACCGTTTTTCTTGCATCCATTTTGGTTCAGTTTCGGCTATTTTTTGAAGAAGTTCTTTTGTTAAATTACTTTGCAATACTCTATCCTTCGGGTTAACCGACTGAACCTTCCATTTGAAGTTGTATGAGACGGTTCATCTCAACGGCATATTCCATCGGGAGTTCTTTTACCAGTGGTTCAATGAAACCGTTGACAATCATGGTAGACGCTTCCTCTTCAGAAAGACCACGACTCATGAGGTAGAACAATTGTTCTTCTCCGATTTTACTGACATGTGCTTCGTGTTCAATTTTAGTGTCGTTCTCAGCAATTTCTATGACAGGATAGGTATCGGAGCGCGACTCTTTATCAAGGATAAGAGCATCACACACAACATGAGATTTACACCCTTTAGCACCTTTTGCAACATCAACCCAACCGCGATAGCTGGAACGTCCTCCGTCTTTACTAATAGACTTTGAGGTTATTTGTGATGTAGTGTGTGGTGCACAATGGTATACCTTGGCACCAGCATCTTGATGTTGTCCTTTACTTGCGAATGCAATAGAGAGGATCTCACCGCGTGCCCCGGGTTCCATCATGTATACACTCGGATACTTCATCGTCAACTTACTGCCGAGATTGCCATCCACCCATTCCATCTGCGCGTCTTGGTAAGCCATCGCACGTTTGGTGACGAGATTGTATACATTTCCTGCCCAGTTCTGGATTGTGGTATAGCGCACCCGCGAACCTTTCATACAGACGATTTCAACAACCGCACTATGTAAAGATTCACTGCTAAACGTTGGTGCGGTGCAGCCTTCAACATAATGCACCTGCGAGCCTTCGTCAGCGATGATGAGTGTGCGTTCAAATTGCCCCATGTTTTCGCTGTTGATACGGAAATATGCCTGCAACGGATATTCAACTTTTACACCGGGAGGCACATAAACGAAACTACCACCACTCCAGACAGCACTGTTCAGTGCGGCGAATTGGTTATCCGCAGAAGGAATGATAGTCCCAAAGTATTTTTTTACAAGGTCGGGATATTCTTTGACTGCGGTATCGGTATCAAGAAAAACGACCCCGATTTTATCTAATTCTTCAACGATGTTGTGGTAAACCACTTCGGAATCGTATTGTGCCCCGACACCTGCAAGGAACTTCCGTTCCGCTTCTGGTATGCCGAGTCGGTCAAAGGTTTTCTTAATGTCTTCCGGCACATCGTCCCAACTCCGTTCACTTCGGTCCGATGCCTTAACATAATAATAAATATCGTCAAAATCGAGTTGGGAAAGATCGCCTCCCCATTTTGTCATTGGCTTCTGTTTAAAGATTTCATAAGCCTTGAGTCTGTACTCGCGCATCCAGTCGGGTTCATCTTTGATGTCGCACATCTGATTGATGACCTCTTCGTCCAAACCTTTTCGAGATTTGAACGTTGGCTTAACGTCATCATGGAACCCATACTGATAATCTTTGCTAATTCCGAGTTCGTCAATTTGTTTCGTTTCTGGAGTTGCCATTTCTATCCTCCTTTACCTTTAATTTACTGAATAGCTTCAGTAATACCGTGTTTTTCACGAATTGGATCGTATCCTTCTTCTTCTAACGTCTGTGTAAGTTCCCAACCACCTGATTCAACAATTCTGCCATCAAGTAGAATATGGACGAACTGGGGCCGTATGTAATCTAATAAACGTGGATAGTGTGTGATGATTAGAACACCGAGTTCTGGACCGACCAAACCACTAACGCTTTCACCAACAATTCGTACAGCGTCAATATCAAGACCTGAATCAGTTTCGTCAAGGATAGCGATTTTCGGTTCAAGCATTGCCATTTGCAGGATTTCCGCTCTTTTCATTTCACCACCAGAAAACCCTTCGTTGAGATATCGTCTTGCGAAGGAGTCGTCAACGCCGAGTTGCGCCATTTTTTCACGAAGTTCTTTACGGAATTCTCGCATCGGAATCAATTCATTGTCTTCAGATCCGTTTGTTCCGTTAGAACGGGTAGCACTTACTGCGATACGTAGGAAATTTGCTAAACTTACTCCTGGGATAGCAGTTGGATATTGGAATGCGAGAAATAATCCCAATTTTGCTCTTTCATTCGCTTCCATTTCGAGTATATCAACCCCGTTGAAAATAACTTCACCGGAATCAATATCGTAGGATGGGTGTCCCATTAATCCTTTCGCGAGTGTGCTTTTACCAGATCCATTTGGCCCCATGAGTGCATGGACTTCACCTTGTTTAACAGACAGATTTAACCCTTTTATAATTGGATTTCCATCAACACTAATATGTAGGTCTTTAATTGTTAGGTCAATACTCATTTATTAACTCGTACTCCTTGAAAATTATATATATCTTTATCGTATGTATTATACTGCTTTCCCTTAGAAAATAAGTGATCTATTTGTTCTTAGTTTATCCGCCGATTCTTGACATATTCCGTTCAGGTTTGACAAAGTCCGCAGCATTAATCTTATGTCCTGCCTCTTTTTTCGCCACTGCATCAATAATTAAGTTTTCGATCACTTCATCGTCTGCCCCTTCGCGTAATGGCGTAAGTAAGTCGATCTCTGTTATTGAGAAGAGACATGTACGGAATTTTCCATCTGCAGTGAGACGAATTCGGTTGCAGTTATCACAAAAAGGTTCGCTAACAGAAGGTATGACACCTACTTCATTTCCGTTATCAGCGAAGCGATAACGTTGTGCTGTATCACTTTTAGCATCTCCATTTATGTTCATCTGTTCAAGTGGGTAAACATTGTTTATTCTTTCGATAATTTCTTTCCCAGGAATGAACATGTTCCGTCCCCAAATATCATCTGCGTCTAATGGCATAAACTCAATGAACCGCAATTGGTAATGGTTATCCCGTGCGAAAGTAGCTAAGTCAACTATTTCATCGTCGGTGAATCCGCGCATTGCCACAGCGTTGACTTTAATCGGGTCGAACCCACATTCGTGTGCTGTTTTCAACCCTTTCAACACCCGTGAGAGTACTTTTCGTCGAGTCATCTGCTCAAATTTCTCTTCATTGAGAGTATCCAAACTGACATTTATTCGACGTAATCCTGCATCGTATAATGCTTGTGCTTGTGTAATTAGTCCAATTCCGTTTGTAGTTAAACTAATGTCCTTCAACTCGTCTAACTGTCCCAGTTGTTCAATGAGTTGTGGTACCCCTGGACGAACGAGTGGTTCACCACCAGTAATTCGAAGTTTATTAACACCTAACCCGACAAAAATGCGTGTGAAATGAAGAATCTCATCATAGGTCATCAAGGATGTATCTGGCAGGAAAACCATGTCTTCTGGCATACAGTAGATACACCGGAAGTTACATACATCTGTAACGGAGATTCTGAGGTTGGTATGGACACGTCCAAAACTGTCAAGTAGTTGCTGTTTCATCGTTCAATCAAGGGATGTGAAATTTCTTTAAGTATAGCATACTCTTTGCCTGTTTGCAAGTCTTTTCTAAAGTAAATACTTTAAAAAAGATTCGGGATGATTTCCTGTATCGCATGGTGTGTTTTTAAAGGGTTTAGGATGTTAAGGAGGGATCGTAAAGATGTATGGCTGAGTTGGGAATTGGAGATTTTAATTATTCCTTAATCGTTTAATTGATAGTGTTTCTATTTATTCTTCTTGTAGGTTTGAATTTATCTGTTTTCTATCTGTATATTCATTACTTTCGCTTTTCCAAACGTTCATCTTTGGGTTTATCGCAAACTGAAATTCAATCTGTCCGATTAGATAACAGTTGACATGGTAGGGATTACTGCTCTATAATATACATATAATTCAATAATATGGAGAATACCATGGAAGAGAAAGTGATCCATGCGGGTGGCGTAGAATTCCACGTGGATAATCGTGATTTCGGAGAGGATGGGGGACCATCTGTGCGTGTTTACGGGAAGGTGGATGGTGAGAATATCCAACTACTTCGTTTTGACTGTTTCCGTAAGAACCCTCACTATCATTACGATCCATCTGGAAAAAATGACCATCGTAATCTTGATAAAGAGAGTGTACCGGATTCTATTGCTTGGACAATTGAACAGCTGGGAGAAAATCTTGCTGAGATGATACATACCGCCGGATATACAAGTATAGCGGACAAGGTTGACCAAGCTGCGGTGGTTGAAATACTCCCAGAAATAGAGTCTATTATGCGGGGTTAATATTAGAAATTCAACTGAAATGAGAGATAATGTAAAGGAGTATAACTGTGTATAGAATTATCACATTTACTGTCCTATGTGCTACGCTTTTGATAGGTTATAACGTATTTGCTGGTACAGTGCAGAAGTTAGGCGATTGGAAAAAAGGGGAATTATTACTCGAAAACCATAGTTTTGAAGATGATTTAGCTGGCTGGGAATTGGAAGATGGACAGTGTTGTGATCGTGGTGGAGAATACAAAATGGAAATAGACAAGAAAAATCCTCAGCACGGAGATAAGAGTCTAAAAGTCATCGGTGTTAAAGCAACTGGTACAGCGTGGCATGCAAAGGTAAAACAAAGGGATGTGTCTATGGAAAAGGATGAAGAGTATACAGTCATTTTCTGGGCACGTTCAGAAAAACCTCGTCAGGTAACTCTAAGTATTCAGATGCAACATGATCCGTGGACATTTTGGCAAGGTGGAAATATAGATCTTTTGGGGCCGGAGTGGCAGGAGTATTTTATTACCTTCATAGCTAAGGATACGGTAGTGAATGACATGTGGGTAGGTTTATCCATTGCCCAGTCTGATGTGGATTTTTGGCTTGATAATTTCCGTTATTTTGAAGGTGAACCTAAAGATGATTTATCTCGAGATGAACCGTTTCCTGTTGATGCGAAAGAAAAATTGACCACACAATGGGCATCCGTAAAAGGAGATCGGTATTAAAGAAGTTTTCTAAAGTATGACCGTCACGTTCTTGTAGGTAGGGTGTGGCTGTTTTTAATTTATCTAATACTATTCTAAATAAAGGCATGGATAGGTAGAATTGGAATATTATGATTATAATAGTGAATAGAGGAATGTCATGACAGAAGACGAAAAGATTATACGACATCTTGAGATGATTCAAGGAATTATTAACCGATTGGGACGAAACAGTTTACTGGTTAAGTTAGGAAGTATTGCTATTGTAATTTCAGGAAAATTAATATCTGTTATTATATATTATATTCTATCTCATAAAAAAATATATTTATCAAGTGACGTACCATTTATGCTTATGTTGGACTTGGACGGGATTATAATCCTATTCATTATAATCGGATTTTGGATTCTTGATGGATACTATCTATGGCGGGAACGATTGTTTCGATATCATTATGATACAATTAGAATACAAGAAGATACTGACTTTAATATGGATGTTAGTACATACTATAACAGACCCTATAGCAAATGGAGATCTGCAATCTTTTCTGTCACACTAACCATATTCTATGTGATAGAGATAGGTTTTATTTTATTTCTTCCAATAATCGTATTGAATGCTTAGATGTCTTACAATATTTCACTGTTTGTATTATTCTAAATTGACAGTTATTCCTTATAACCAGATCTATCGGTATTCCCTCCATATTTTAGTGTATAGACTATCAAGTTTGTCATGAATCGATACACATCTGTAGAACGTCGAAGTCTTAGCATAGTTCGGCTTTCGATTTCTGCAGTTTCCATTGCACACATATAATCTTTTCGATTGAAGATTACTGCTAACCGACCATCAACAATAATACCTTTCTGATAACGGAACTGTGTCGGTTGTGCATTGTTCTCGTTTCCCCAGAACACATCACCCCCATTTGGTGGTTTCTTTAGGTGATAATAAATAGTGTAGATTTCATGTTCATGTGGAAGTATTTCAAGTGGATAGTCAGGGAAAATCCGTTCTAATTCTTCAGCAACAATGTGTGCAAAAAGTCCGTGAAAACCGCAATCATCAAAAAATAGCATACCCCCTTCATCAACAATATACTTTCGTAGGGCAGCACGTTCGGTTTCTGTAAAACCTGTTTGTAGCGGACCATCTTTTACTAACCTACGTCCGACAGTTATATCTTTATCATGTCCTGTCATGACAATGAGTGGGGCATTCAATATTCTTGGATCTGTTAGTTTTAAAGATCCGCCTTGATAGTTCATATCTGTCCGTATGGAAGTATGTTTATCCATCCATTTCATAAGAGCAGGTAGAGCAGTTGGATCTTGCCACCAATCTGAGAGTGAATGTTTAAGCCGGATAATCCGAATGTGTCCACGCAAATCATCACCTGAACCCTCTAAAATTGCTCCTAATTCTCCTTGTGGTAACATTACAGGATTTTGCATAATGGCAGAATCGAAATCTCCACGCAAACCATCCTGAGTCAATGGACCTTCTACGAATTCAGCAAATGCGCCGTTTGTAGAAGTATTCAATTCTGGACGAATTGGGGTAGTGGATTGTGTCTTTATTCTGGTGGGGATGGATGGCGTTGTAGTTCCTCTTACTGGCGTTCTTTGAGAAGTTCTATCTGGACGTTGTACTTCTGTTCGTAAAGTTGGTGTGGATGTATCGGGAGAATCCAATATGTCTGTATTCAACATGGGGGTGGTCGATGTAATGTTGAGTGAGGTGTCACTATTGGAGAGCTGTGTATTGGCAGGAATGTGTACTTGTAACGGATTTACCGGTTTCTGTGATTCTGAAGGATTTAACCTTCTATGTGTACGTCTTATCGTATCTCTTGTGGCAGTAGGGTTGACGAACCTAACATCCATCCCATCTCCATTAAATGTCCAATAGTGGTCAGATATAAACAGACCGATAATTGCAGCAATGATGAGATGAATTAAGATTGATGCGATTACAGCGTTGAGACGTTTATGTTTCATGATATTTTATAAGTGCCGTTTTATTTGATGAAAACTTTTCGGATCTAACCTCCGATAATCGGGTATATCATAGCGATTCCCGCGAATATCGGTTACAAACAAACGTGCAGGAGGCGTTTGCTTTATATTTTGATTCAATCCACGCACCATAAATGTCACGCGACCACGTTCTGTTTTTACATTCCATTCATGAATGCCGAACTGTTCTTTCACACGGTATATTTTCTGAATAGTTGGTGTGAAATATCGTTTGTCCAATTCCTCATTGAGTATTTTCAGACTTGGTTTAGACAATTCAGAGGGGTTCACCAGAACACCAATTTCGGTATCTTCATCTGCAGCAAGTGAGATGTATTGTTCAGGATTGCTAAGTGGCATGAGTCTCCGCACTACGACTCTGAGATAGCATGTGTCATCCTTGATCTCAAGCTGTGCTGTCCCTGCTGGAGAACGTGTAAAGGTTAAATCAGAAGGCTTCAGAAATCGTTGTGTGGAATTATCCGTCTCAGAAGTTTTTTTTTCTATAGTTTGATGTTCTGATTTCATAGTTTCTTCAGTATTCTTATTATGCATATCTATCTCTCTACGATTTGTGCATCCGCGCGTATGTCAGCTGCTTCCCGTTGGGTCTCCACAAGCTTGAAGTAGATTCCCTTTTTCTCCATGAGTTCTTCATGGGACCCACACTCAACGCCTTTACCTTTTTCAATGACAAATAGGCGATCAGCATTCCGTAGGGTTGATAGCCGGTGTGCAATTGCAAATGTTGTTCGATTTTTTACCAGTCTGTCAATTGCTTGCTGAATTTCTTTCTCAGTTTCTACATCAACTGATGATGTTGCTTCATCAAGAATAAGGATACGCGGATTATGTAGAATTGCTCGAGCGATTGAGATCCGTTGTCTTTCACCACCGGATAAACTTCCGCCCCGTTCACCGACTTCAGTGTCATACCCGTCAGGGAATTTAACGATGAAATCGTGTGCATTCGCGGCTTTTGCAGCAGTTATGATATCGTCCATTGTAGCGTCAGGATGTGCATACGAAATGTTTTCTGCTATTGTTCCACTAAACAAGTAAGGATCTTGAAGTACGACACCAATCTGTCTTCGTAGATCCTTCAGGTCAATCTGCTTTATGTCTTCCCCATCAATTTCCAACTGTCCTGAATCGGGTGTATAAAAACGGCAAATTAGGTTGATAAGTGTTGATTTTCCAGCACCTGAATGTCCAACAAGACCTATCATCTCACCGGGTTTAACATGTAGATTGATATCTCGCAGCACAGGTTTATGTGAGTCATACCCGAATGTCATGTTGTGGAATTTTACTTCACCTGAGATGTTTGGTATTTCTTTAAGATTGCCATCATCAAGCTGCTCAGGTTGAGAATCAATCACTTCAAATAGTCTTTCGGCTGCAGTCATAGATCGTGATGCCCAATTAATGAGTGGACTCACATATCGTAAGGGTTCATAGAACATAGTGAGATACATAAGGAAAGTCATAAGTCTTCCAAGAGTCATCTCTCCTCCAATAACATTAAGCCCACCATAATACCATACAATGAGAGAACCCAATCCAACAGCAAACATGAGGGGAGGATAATATGTTGCCCATATTAACTCCGCATTCGTTTCATAGTCGCGTGCATCTGTGTTTGCACTATCAAATCTGTTGACTTCATTTGTTTGTTGACCGAATGCGCGAACAACCCGTATGCCTGAGACAGAATCGTTGACAACATCAAACAATTTTGACCGACGACGCCAAGCACGATGCCAGAGACTTCGTACTGTTCGGTAGAACCAACCCCCTCCCAAAACAATTATAGGAATTGGTAAAAGAATAAGGCATGTCAATTGCCAATTCATAAGAAACAATATCGTACCAATCCCAAAAAACATAAAAAACTGCGTACTCAGGAACGACATTCCTTCCAATAGAAAATCCTGTAATCGTTCACTATCTTCGGTAATATGTGATATGACAGTACCAGTTGTCCGTTTGTCGAAAAACCGGATGGACAGGTTGTGTAAATGTTCATAAACATGTGCGCGTATACCTGCGGATATTCGTAGCGATAACCATGCAGCAAGCCGTGATCTAAAAATATCAAGCAAAACCCGAGTTAACTGTACTACCAATAATACCGCTACAGCAATGGATAGAGCAAAGGATACGGGTTGTAAACCTCTGAATATATTACCTAACCAAGTAGTTTGGTTATCGGGTACAGGTGTAGTAAGACTAACTTGCAAAATATCATCAATTAGAACTTGTGTAAAATATGGCATAATGAGATTCATCAGTGTACTGCTGATGACTAATCCCATATAGAATATTGCTCTTCCACGATAGGGTCGGACATAACTCATTATCCGCAACATCACCTTATGTTTCTTAGTGCATGCGGGACACGGTGTATACTCATCTGCTAAGAGCAATCCACAAGATTTACAGTAATGTTCCTCAATCTTGTAATCCCAAATTGGCGGATCATCTCGATTGCCTTTTAGGAATTCTATTTCATCTCCGATGAATCTTGCAACGAACCCAAATTTTGGAGCACAGCTGTTGGAGTAACGAATTAGGTCTACAGTTCCTTCTTTGGTTTCCAATACAAGCAATCCGGCATCAACCACGTTTTCAGCCCGGATGCCTAATACACTTTTATAGGGAATATAGTGAATTACTTCTCCTGTTCCACTAACAGTGAAAATAGCTACATCTGTAAGTATGAACCATTCATCCCCAAATGTTCCTGATGATATGACATCACTGCGGACAGCAAATCGTATCTCCTTAAATTCGATATCCAGCGTATTTAGTGTGTCTTCTATTGTCTTGGGCAACGCATCAAGCGTGCCCGTTGGTGTGTCTGCTGTTGACATGTATTCCTAAGATGTAGTTGGCAATACAACCCATCTGGTAATTTTAAGTCCTACATTAATAAATTGAGTCATCATAATTTACAATTATATATACCACATAAAAGTGCTAAATGTTACACCTTTTGTCACATCGTCCAGTGGGTAGGAACAGGATCTTGAAGGATCGGGGATCGGAATCCCTCCTACAAAAAAGCCTATGGTTCAGTTGAAACCGCACCTACCAAGAAAGTAATTAAGTCCAATGGTCTATACAGGAATTGAATGTTTATCTAAGACTTCTTCGTTAATTTCAATACCGAGACCTGGTTTAGTTGGTGGTATGATGTACCCGTTTTCCCATTGGATTGGTTCTTTAAGTAAATTCGCATGAAAGCCATCCCACATGTGAATTCCCTCTTGAATGAGAAAATTAGGACTACAAACATCCAACTGTATATTCGCGGCACCACCGATGGGACCACCGTACATGTGTGGTGCGATCTGTGCATAGTGTGCTTCACCCATAGATGCAATTTTCTTTGATTCAAGGATACCACCACTAATTGTTAAATCCATCTGTAATATAGATGCTGCTTGTTGTTCCAATAGATCTGCAAACTCATACTTCGTCAATAAACGTTCACCTGTTGCTATTGGGATGCTGGTAGCTTGTGCGACACGTGCCATCTCCTTAATATTCTCAGGTGGTATAGGTTCCTCAAACCATAATGGATCATACTGTTCAACCCGTTTTGCGAAACGGATGGCACTATTCGTGTTGAATTGTCCATGGGTTCCAATGAGAATGTCGCATTTATCTCCAACTGCATCGCGTATTCCACGGATGACACTTTCTGCATAGTCAAGTGTTTCCAATCTATCTGCTGTACTTGGACTAACAGGATCAAATTTGACTGCAGTAAACCCTTTTTCGACATAAGAGAGGGCGACTTCTCCAGTTTTTTCTGGTGAGTCTCCATGTCTCCAGTGTAATAGGTAGGAGTATGCCCTCAATTTTTCATGAAACATACCCCCCAATAGATTATAGATTGGTTGGTCGAGAGCTTTTCCGACGATGTCCCAACACGCCATTTCAATAGCGCTCATCGCAGGTGTTGCAAGAGGTCCAGGATGTCTTACACACGGACCTTCATAGAGTGTAGACCATATTTTTTCTATACGGAAGGGGTCATTTCCAATGAGGTAACGTTCACCCCAATCTTTGATTAATTCAATGACAACATGGTTAAGTCTTGTATGGTATGTACACTCCCCAAAGCCTTCGATTCCTTGATCGGTAATAAGTTTTACAAATATCCAATGTCTTCCACCCCAGTGTGGTGGTGGCACATCCACCATGTACGTTTTTACATCAACAATTTTCATGGTTAACTCCTATGGATCAGCGGACAGATTCAATATAATTCATTATACCGAATCTGATGAAATTATACATTAAAACTTCGGTGTTTGGGTATATAAATAATTTGTCACTATATGTGTCAATTTTGTAGCATAAACTGTTAGTTTGTGCTATACCGAAAGACGCAATCTGGAAGATTGCGATACATATATCGGGCGGGTAGACCCGTTCCTACGAAGAGAAATTATATCGGTACGAACAATGCGTAGTTATAAGATACACTATAATAAAGTGACAAAATCTTTACATACCCGTGGAGATTCTGCAGGGGCAATCTCCAAGTCGCGACCGGGAGGTCGCTCCTACAGAAGATAGTTTCCAGTAATATTCAATTCCATAAAATTTATGTGATGACATATTATTTATTAGAATTGGTATTAGGTCATAATCTGATTGATTATCCTTATGTTATGTGTGAAAATAGTAAACAAATATGAATGTTAGGATGAATATGAAAGACGACAAAAAATCAATTTTCGGTTGGTGTATGTATGACTGGGCAAATTCAGCATATATTACAACGGTTGGTGTTGCCTTATTACCTATCTATTTCGCTGAAGGAATTGTCGGTAAAGATGGTGTGGATATTCTTGGGCAGACATTTAGTGCTACAGCCTTATGGGGTTTCATGCTTGGTACTGCTGCACTGATAGTTTTTCTTTTTGCCCCGATACTCGGTTCAATAGCGGATTTTTCTTCAGCCAAGAAACGGTTTCTTATATTTTTTGCTTACTCTGGTAGTTTTTTTGCTATCCTCCTTGTCTTTTGTAGTCCTCGGAGTGCTACTGGTCCAGGAGATGTTTGGTTAGCAATTGTATTATATATCTGTACGCAAATTTGTTTTATTGGTGGTAATGTTTTTTATGATGCTTTTTTACCATTACTTACCTCAGAGGATAAACTTGATAGTGTATCAGCAAAAGGATTTGCCTATGGTTATATTGGAGGATCCATACAATTTGGTATAGCCCTTGTTCTTGTATCTATGCATAAGACTTTCGGTATTCAGGATCAAACTTTGGCTGTTCGTATTGCTATGGGTATGTCCGGATTATGGTGGGCAGGTTGGACATTACTAACCATAAAATATCTTAAAGAAGAAAATAACCAGCATGAATTACCCGAACAATATCGTCATCTATCCAAAATCATTGGTTATGTTTCATTAGGTTTCAATCGTACACTCGCTACAGCAAGAAAAGTAGGTAATTTTAAAAACCTGACTCTATTCTTGATTGCATATATGGTGTATAACGATGGTATTCACACTGTCACCAGTATGGGCACAATATATGGGAAAGAGGAATTAGGGTTAACAAATACACACCTGATGTTAACACTCTTACTCATCCAGCTTGTTGCATTTATAGGAGCATTGATATTCGGTAGAGTTGCTAATAGAATTGGTGCCAGACGTTCTGTCATGGTCTCTTTAGTCCTTTGGATTGCAGTTGTAATTTATGGGTATTTTATACATTCTGCTACAGAATTCTTTATTTTAGGAATAACTGTTGGTTTTGTACTTGGAGGTACACAAGCCCTCAGTCGATCCTTCTATGGTGCGATGATACCGGAAAACGCAAGTGCGGAGTTTTATGGATTCTATTCTGTTTTCAGTAAGTTTTCTGCTATATGGGGACCGTATACATTTGGCATAATCCGTCAGATTACGGGGACTGCGCGGTTGGCAATTATCTCATTAATGGTATTCTTTATCCTTGGATTTATTCTTCTCGCTTTTGTAAATGAGGAAAAAGGGAAATCAGAAAAAATGTCTTATTGACAGGTCTATTTGTATTATAGGTATAAAAATTCATCGGTATATCATTTTTCAAGATCTTTGTGTCATTAATTACAACGTAAGTTTGATAAATCAGATTTTTGTTTTCTGTACGGCAATCAACGGTATGAATGCCATTTGGGTATTCACAAGGACATTCCCAAAATTACATCCCGATCCTACTAAGGGGAGGAAACAGGATCTTGCAGGATTGGGAATTAGAATCCTCTCTTACAGAAAAGAAATCGCGAAAATGGAAATGGAGCAAGTATGAATAACGATAGTCAAAGCAATTACAGTCGCTGGGGATTACCAGAGTTTTCAAAATTACGACTTGGAAAGGGTAGGGCAAACGATATTGAATTTTCTGATGATGGATCACAGTTTGCTGTTGCAACCCCTACAGGTATATGGATATATGACGCTAAAACAGGAAAAGAACTGTCTCTATTGCAAAATCCTGGTCCTGGTATTAGTGCAATAGCATTTTCACCAAATAGTAAGATTATCGCTGCTGCGTCAAGCAATAGGTTGGAAGGAAAAATTCAGTTTTGGGATGTAAATGCCCAAAAACTCCTTACAAATATAGAAGCCCAACAAGGAATAACCACTCTATTTTTCTCAGATGATGGAACTCAAATTGCTTCAACGGGTAATTATGGACGTGTTGGAATATGGAATATAAGTAATACACTGAAACCTGAAGTCATTAGGAAAGTTCGATTAGAACAGATAGAAAGTTGGGGTCAATCACAATTAGCGGAACTTTCACCTGATATGCGTTTCTTAGCAATAACTAAACCAGATTGGAAACACGAGTATTTTCCAATTTATCTCTATGATGCGGTTAATGGTAAGTTGATACATTCTTTTACGTGGCATACAAGGAACATAGATTCCATTGCTTTTTCACCTGATAGTAAGTTATTAATCAGTGGTGATGAATATGAGACGCTCCGATTATGGAATACGGAAACAGGAAAATCAGTATCAGAACTGCATTGGCAAAGGGGATCTTCTACTTTATCGCTTACTTTTTCTCGGAATGGTAAGTTTTTTGCAAGCGGACATTATGATGGTATAAAATTATGGAGGAAAAGTAATAAACCCGAAATAGATGATGAAACAATCGGGAATTATTGTCAATTTCAACATATAATTAATCATCAAGATTATGTCTATAAGTTTGCGTTTTCTCCTGATGAAAATTCACTTCTCTCTGTAAGTAAAGATGGTACAATACGTGCATGGGATACCACTACAGGAGAAGAACGTATTGTATGTAAAGAACATATTGAAGGAATTAATGGTCTCGTACTATCTAAAACTGATGATACTCTCACTACTTTAAATCGACCATTTAATCATTTTGGTGTGTTTCAACGAAGAACATGGGATACAGAAACAGGAAATCTGCTTTCAACAGATTTTATGCAAGGATTTCGTGTAATAACTATGGAAATGTCCAAAGATAACAAATTATTTGCTACACATGATATTGGCGGCAACTGTCTTTTACGTAATATGGAAACTGAATCATTAGATGTCATAGCTAAATTCTCATTAGAAGGCGTTCCAAGATCATGTTTGAATGTCAAATTTGCTTTCTCAGAGGATAGTACAATGCTGGCTGCAGGTGCTGAGAATGGGAGTGTTCATGTATGGAAGATTAATGTTAGGAAGCAATCCTTAATAGGCAGATTATCCTCAGGTTTTAAAAAGATGCAGCTTAAGTTTAAAGAAAATGGTCATTCAGATTTTACTGAGTCATTAGCATTTTCACCTGATGGGAAGACATTAGCAACAAGTGGTAGTGACAAAGTCATACACTTATGGAATGTGTCGGATAGTACTTTACTTTTTACACTTACCGGACATCAATACCGAGTGAATACTTTGGCATTCTCCTCAGATGGAAAAACCTTGGCAAGCGGAGCTGAAAAATTATATTTATGGGATGTTGAAACCGGTAAAGAACTCAAGAGAATTCCGATTGATAGTAGAATTAGAATAGGTGTGTTGATCTATTCTCCGGATGGTAATATAATAATAATGGGTGGATCAGATGGAATTAATTTGTACGATACGCGTTCAGGTCTTATTTCAAACCTACATTTTGGTTCGACCAATACACTGAAATTTTCTGCTGATGGAAAGACCCTCATGAGTGTAGAGAGTTCTGGATCAGTTCTGTTTTGGGATTGGGATGAAATTGCACCAATACATTAATATCCTTCTCTATTCAGATTTACTTGGAGTAATTTAAAGTGTTAGGTAATATTGAAAAAGTTATGAATCATGTCAGTGTAGTTATGGAAAACGTTATTTACAATTACAAAAGACACAGTACATTTGTATTGTATTGTGTGAATTTACTATACCTCTTTTTTACAGGATTCATCCTTCTGACTGGATGTAATACACCAAGTTCAGATCCTCCATCTAATGTTGCTACTATATCAGACTTAGATGATTCGAAAATTCGTGAAAAGGTATTTGAAGAGGCAATTCATGAATCAGACTTAAAAATACTTCCAAATACATCTGGTGAAAACATTTATTATGCGAATCCTAAAGGATCACCTTATACCGGATGGGTAAAGAATATTCGAAAACTACAGCAAGTTCAGAACGGTAAAAAACATGGGATATACATCACTTGGTACGGAAATTGGCAAAAAGCAATAGAGGGAAATTACAATAGAGGACTTCGTGATGGTGCATGGATAGAATGGGACCCTATTGGAAAAAAAGAGAGCGAAGGTAATTACATGAACGGTAGACGAACTGGATTGTGGACGGTCTGGAATCCTGATGGGGAGAAATCAAGCGAAATTACATACGAAAACGGTAAAGTTCTAACCACAAAAAGTCTCCGACAAGTTGAGAGCGAGATATCTACTGATAGTAGTAATATAGAAGATACCGAGAAGTTTGTTTTTCTTCAGCGTGATAATACTCAAGAAGACAAACGGTTTGGATTACCAAAAGGTGCAAAAACTCGTTTCGGTAAAGGAAGAATATCCAATGTTCAATCCTCTCCTGATGGGAAACGATTGGCAGTAACGACATCTATAGGTTTATGGATCTATGATACAGGCAGTGGTGAAGTATATGGTGTACCGGGAAAAACAGGTCGTTTGGATGGCGTTGTATTCAATCCTGATGAAAAAACCATTGCAACTTTTGGAGGAAATCCTCACTTCAGTCTATGGGAAGCAGACACTGGTAAACTAATTAAGTCTATAAAAGGAGGATATGCTGAGACACTTCTTTTCAGTCCAGATGGTAGACTGCTTACAAGTCTTTACCAGAACAGAGACACTCAACTATGGGATATAAGTACTGGCAACCATATACATACTCTTTTTTCGAATACACCAGAAGGGATTACTATATCTTTTAGTCCAGAGGGTGACATTTTTGCGACTGCCCATGGGGATACACTTGAGTTATGGGATACTCTCACCGGACAAAAGACACATACCCTCTCAGGAGATGATTACGAATTTAACACTATCCAATTCAGTCCTGATGGTTCAACGCTGGCAACTCGCTATAGTAATGGTCGTGTTCATCTATGGGAAACACATACGTGGAGAAAAAAACACTTTACCCAGCTACAACAGCAAGATTCTGTTTCAACGGTATTGTATAGTCCTGATGGGTCAAAACTGATCTATGGCCATGGGAACGGAACAGTGACAATATGGAATGCAATTACGGGACAACACTTGAATACACTTTCTGAATCTGCCAATGGTGTACGATCTCTTGCAATTAATGCAGATGGAAGCATCATAGCAAGTGGTCATCTATATGGAACATTACAAATATGGGATTTACACACTGGAGAATTAATGAAGATATGGAACAATGAGACTTCAGCTAACGAGGATATTCCCCACCATGATAGGCATAGAAAGACTATTACCTACCTTTCGTTTAATTCCGAGGCAAATACTTTAATGAGTCAGAGGGAAACCGATGTGATCCAAATTTGGGATCTCGCTACCGGACAACAGATAAAGGAGCTTTCAGGTTTTAATAAAGAGCAAATCTCAGCCAGTATTTTTAGTCCTGATGGTAAAATTATAGCGTTCGGTGGAGGAAGGGGGTACATCCGTATATGGAATATACTTACAGGAGAGTATACAAATTCATTCTCAGAAGATATAGGTTATGTTTCAAGTATTGTGTATAGTCCAAATGGGAAAACTCTGGCATGTGGTACCTGGGGTGGACGAATAATGCTATTAAATACACAAAGTGGTCGTCAAATGGTCTTATTCAAAGATTCTATCGATAGTATTAAAAGCCTAACCTATAGTCTTGATGGAAGCACACTTGCAGGAGGCACAGAAGATGGAGACATCTATATATTTGATCTTTCTACCCGAAAAAAGACACATACCCTCACAGGTCATAAATCCAATGTTTATAGTGTTGCATTTAGTCCTGATGGAAAAACACTGGCGAGTGGGGAACGGAACCATGCGCTTCATCTTTGGGATGTTCCAACAGGCACACTCAAGAAAGCTATTAAGGAACATACTCATTATGTATCAAGCGTACTGTTTACTCCTGATGGAGAAACTTTAATCAGCGGAAGTTGGGACGGTACAATTCGATTCTGGGATTCCCATTCTGGTGAATTTAAGAAATCTTTTGAATGGGATACAATGGGGTGTCTTGCACTGAGTCCTGATGGGAAAACACTGGCTGCAGGAAGTGTTTTTTCACGTAACAATGTTTACAACTCCATACGTCTTTGGGACATAAAAACAGGAAAAGTGCGTAATACCTTGTTTGGACACACAGATTGGATTTCAAGCGTTACCTTTAGCCCAAATGGAAAAATGCTTGTAAGTTCCAGTCACGACGGAACTGTGATTTTATGGGATGACATTTATGCACATAGTACAAGTAAAATAGAATAGCTTGTGAAGGATTCATAAGAAAAACAATTAAGACATGCTTAATTTCAGAAAAGAGGGAAATATGGTTAAATGTGTAGTATCAAAATTGCTTGTAATTACAAATTTCCGATATAGATATTTATACTTCATAGCATCGTTAGTTTTTCTGATTATACTCATAGTTTTGTTAAGTATATCTACTTCCAGCATAGCACAGGATGTTACGACATTATCTGGTCGTCTAATTGATACAGCGGGTAAACCAATTCCCGATATTACAGTTCAGATGAGTCGGAATACTAAGGATAAAAATAAATCAGACAATACAGTGCAAGCAAGAACTGATTCAAAAGGTGGTTTCGCTTTTTCAAACATAGACTATAAGTCAATTAAGTTATATCTTTATTCTTCAAACAGAAGCCATAGGGTCAGAGTCCTTACCGCCGAATTTGGTGACATAACTCTTTACCCATTTACACAGTGGGGATCAACTCTGACCTTTGACTTAGAATCTGGTACAAGGATGGAAGATGTGGTCATCACAGCAGACCATGAGAAGCAATCTCAAATACGGACGCGCGTAGTCTACGCAGATGGCACTCCTGTGAAAAATACCCGAGTATATGTGTATAGAACAATGCATGAATTTATTAGAAGAGGGTCGGGGTACAGCCAATCTCCAGAGGATACAGATGCTGAAGGTTATTTTGTTCAATACGTAACAGCAACACATCATCCACAATACTATATTAGAATGGCAGTTAATCATCAAGATTTATACGGTAAAGCAGTGCCTTTTATATTAGAGAGTGAGAATGAAATCGTGTTGACATTAAATGGCAATTCAGGATCTAAAAACACACAACCCTTGGAGCAAAGTGAACGGTATTTAGCACTAAGAAGATATAGCGAACCATCAGCATCTTGGATTGTAAATCCTACGAACAACCATGCATACAAACTTACATATACCCAAACAATTGATGAAGCAATAACGCAAGCTACATCTGAAGATGCTTATGTTGTTTCAATTAACGATAAAGCAGAAGAAAAATGGCTTAGTAGTGTTTACGGAAATAGTCGTTATTGGATTGGACTGAGTGATGCTGAAAAAGAGGGAACTTGGAAATGGTTTAGTGGAGAGCCTATTGAATATACGAATTGGGAAGCGTATGAGCCGGAAGGTGGAAACACTGAAACTAAGGATTATGTCATGACAGGTTATTTTGGATGGGGCTGGCACGCTTCTGATAAAACGCGGGAAGTATATAATTCTGACAATCGCAAACCTATTAAAGAAAGAACAATTCTTGAAAAAGAGTTTATCCTCCGTTGATTACATTAAAGAGACATGAATTATCAGAATGGTATTACTTCCTCCTACATTGATTTCACTTTAAGGTATCTTCAATTATGACGTGTATTAAAATAAACCACTTTTTTCTTTCTATATTACTAATCGGATTTAGTGTGACCTTCAATGCATGCGACTCTCAGAATAGTGCAACAACTTTTTCAGGAAAACTCGTTGACGAAAATTGGAATCCGATTCGTGGTCACATTGTTACATTATACCCTATTGAGATGAGTGAAAATGGATCCGTTATTTTTAAGCCGTTAATGGCTATTGCAGCATCACCAGAATTTCTAACTGCAAAGACAGATAACAACGGAGACTTCACATTTAAAGGTCCCATCAAATCAGGTATGAAACGTATGGGACTTATCCCTTCAGAACTCTTGGAAGATATTCTGAAAGGTGAGTTGCCAGATCATGACTCTAAAATGGAATATGAACTTGTCACAGTCAAGATTGGTCCAATGACAATCAACAAAAGTCCTATGGGAGTTGGTCTTACAACTTTCTCTTTGCAAGCTGATAAAAATATTAAGGACGTAATCATTACTGCGCGTGCGAATATGTGGATAGAAGGCAAGATTAGGTTTGCTAACAAGAAACCGTTAAGTGATTCTGATGTATTATTCAAAATTCAATCTCGTCTGGAAGATAAGACAGGTGGATCAAAATATAATGATCAAATCCATAAGACTGATAAGAAAGGTAATTTCAGGTTTGATTTATTCTACCGTGATCAACCTAAGTTTTATAAGGTATCAGTAGAATATCAAGGATTGACAGCTGCCTCCAAAGAATTTCGAATACTTGGGGGTTCTCACCACAAAGGTTTAGTATTAACTCTCAATGGTAATAGTAGTGATATACCTGAAAATCCAGAATTGCCCCAACAACAACCACTACCTGGTATGCTACCCTTACCAAGCGAAACCACACCTGAAGAATGGATTATCAATCCTGAAAATGGACATGCCTATGTAATAATTATATGTGAAAGTATTGAAGCGGCAAGAGCTCAAGCTGCAACAGAAGGAGCGTATCTTGTTGCGATTAACGATGAAGCCGAACAGAAATGGTTATCAGGTGTATTTGGTTATGAATTATATTGGATTGGACTGCATAAGACCGAAGAGGATACGGAATGGAAATGGAGCAACGGAGATTCACTGACATATACCAACTGGGGACCTAAAGAAAGGTTTCAACCGGATTATATAACTGGAAGTAAGAAAACGGCTGCTGTTATGACGTTTGTGGAGGGAGAATGGCATGCGATTGCATCCGATGATCTATTCTGGAACGTTACCAAGTGGGCACTTCTTGAAAAGGACAAAGTATATATCGGGACAACCGGAGAAAATAGGTAATTGTGGTGTAAAGGATAATACAATAGTTCTGTATTGTCTCTTTTCACCTGAGTATGAATATTCTTATGAATGGTTTTATGGGCTTGGGTTATTTTGAGTGGAATCCATAATCTTATTCAAAATATCTTCAAAGTTATTTGGTGTTGTATTTCTCTCTAACCATTCAATACGTTGATCTTTTTTGAACCAAGTCATCTGTCTTTTTGCGAATTTGCGTGTGTTCTGTTTTAGCTGTTCTACAGCTTCAACATAAGTAGATTGTCCATCAAGATATGCTACTAACTCCTTATAGCCAAAACTCTGTAGTGCAAAGGAATCACGTGAATGTCCTGCTGCTAATATGGATTCGACTTCCTTTACTAAACCGTTCGCAAGCATTACATCTACTCGTTGATTGATACGATCATTAAGCAGTGGACGAGACATAGTTAAACCAAAAGCATTGAAAGGGTATCGTTGTGGTTTGTGTTGCCACTGTTGTTGATGTTCGGATATGGGGATGCCAGTTATTTGGTATACTTCAATTGCACGTATGACTCTGGGTAGATTATTAGGGTGAATTCGGTCAGCAGAGATTGGATCGTATTTGCGTAAACGATTGTGAAGTTCTTCAACACCATATTCCGCTGCTTCAAGTTGAAGTTTATTTCGTATTTTGACATCAGCACCGGGTCCCTCAAATAAACCATCAACGATTGCCCTAAAATACAAACCAGCCCCACCTGCAAGTATTACCTGTTTATTTTTTTTCTTTATATCTGAAATTGCCGTATCTGCAAGGAGTTTATATTCCGCGACGGTGAACGGTTGTGAAATATCTACACAATCAATTAAGTGATGCGGTGCTGCCTGTTGCTCTTGGTAGGAAGGTTTTGCTGTTCCGATGTCCATCTGCCGATAGATTTGTCGTGAATCTACGGAGACGATTTCGGCATTGAGTCGTTGGGCAAGATCAATAGCAATCTCAGTTTTTCCAACTGCTGTAGGACCGAGTATACAGAGGAGTTGTGATTTCATCTGTTAAATGCTATCAAGGATTTAAGTTAAATTTTGAAGTGTAAAGAAATCAGATTATGTTGTGTCTGTACCTACAATCCATCCACCCCCGATGACGTATTCACCATCGTAAAATACCGTGGCTTGCCCCGGGGTGATTGCACGTCGGGGTTCGTCGAATTTGACAATTGCTTCTGAATTTCCGATTGGAGAAATTGTTGCGGTACCACCATCGTCACGGGATCTAATTTTAACATGTGCGCGTATTGGTTCTGTTAACTCATCAATTGAGATAAGGTTTATCCGTTCTACGTGCATGGTGTCTTCAAGAAGGTCATCCGATTCACCGACAACAACAGTTTTTTCATTTGCATTTAATTGGGTTACATAGAGTGGTTTGCCAACGGAAATTCCTAAACCGCGTCGTTGTCCTACGGTATAAAAAGGTACACCTTGATGTTTCCCGAGGACATTCCCCTGCTTGTCAATTATATCTCCACCTTCAATTTTCTCAGGTATTCTGTCTTGAAGAAATCTTCTATAATTTGTATCTGCTACAAAACAGAGTTCTTGGCTTTCGATTTTTTCTGCAGTTCTTAGGTCATACTGACGTGCGAGGTCTCTTACTTGGGTTTTAGAGTAATCCCCGAGTGGCATTATGGCACATCGTAATTGATCTTGTGTAAGAGCGGCAAGGAAATAGGATTGATCTTTGCTATGATCTAGTGATTTTCGTAATAGAAATCGACCTGTTTCAGAATGTTGTTCTATTCGTGCATAATGTCCTGTTGCGATGGCTTCACATTCTAATGACTTGGCGAGATCAAGTAGTTTTCCAAATTTTAGTTTTCGGTTACATACCATGCATGGACTTGGTGTTCTCCCGATGAGATATTCTTCAACGAAGTAATCGATAATTTCTTCTTTAAATATATCTTCGTAGTTTACGCCGTAAAAGGGGATACCGAGTTGTGTAGCAACCCGTCGTGCATCTTCAATACCTTCGAGTGAACAGCAATTTGGTCGTTCTGGATCAACTTCAATTGTATCAGGTGCACCAAGACGCATAGTGATACCGGTAACATCATAACCAGCCTTAACCATCATGGCAGCAGTAACGGAACTATCTACGCCACCGCTCATTGCGACGAGTACTTTTTTCATGGATTTTTATTGGGATTATGACACATGGAGTGTATCAATAATAATTAAGAGATTTCCCAATCCTCATTACCAGCATAACGTGTCTGGTATACATCTTGATTGAGTTTTATACCGAGGCCTGGTGAGTCTGGAACTGTGAATGTCCCTCCGTTGAATTCGTAGCCGGAAACATCAATGACATCACTGGTGAGGGTTGCGACTTCCCCATATAGAAAATGCGGGATTGTCTTTGCAAATTGTAGACTGAGAAAAAAACCAAGTAGAGATCCCCAGTTGTGAGGTGCACATTTCACGTCACCCTTGGCAGCCATATCCGCAAGTTTTCGCCACCCTGTGACACCGAGTCCTTTCATATCGTGTTGGATGACATCAATCACACCTGCTTCAAAGAACGGATCATAGAATTCCAACGGTGCTCGTGTGCGGGTTTCACCATCAGCGATTAACGTGTTCAACCCTTTTTCTTTAATATATGCCTTTAGATTGCGATATAACGCGACATCCTCTTCAAACATCTCTTCGATCCAGAAAACATCACAATTGCTTGTTTCGACCAAGAAAGTGATGACTTCATCGTAAGTATACGCATTGTTTGCATCAACGAGAATATTGAAACCTTCCCCTGCAGTGCTTCGCGCAAGTTGGACAACTTCAATGTCTCTTTCAAGGCCCGCTTTTCGCTCCATGAGATGATTACCCCGTCCCATTTTCATTTTGCATGCTGTGAATCCATCTGCCAAACTCTTTTTGACATCGTTCTCAATCCGTTTTAGACCTTCCTCTTTCGTCTCGTAGAGCAAATCATTGAAATAAATTGTGCTGTCGTAAGCGGGTAAACCGTTACCATAGGCTTCAGTTCCCATCAGTTGATATGCGGGTTTATCCAGTATTTTCCCGATAGTATCCCACAATGCGTTTTCAAATCCACGGTATTCTTCAACAATTCCATTTTCAGGATTGAGTAGGTCAAAAGGGTTCTTGTTAATAGCAGTTTTAGCTTCTTCAGCAGCTGACCCCCAGCTTGTTGGCCCCCACCCCAGTGTACCATCGCTTGTATATATGCGCGTAATCCCTTCCCGCCATTTGCCGTTTGGGTCGGGTTGTTTAATCTCCTTGGCACCAGAGTTACAACCGATTGCTGGTTGATCAATTTCAACGGTTACTTGCTCAATCTTAGTTATGGTGATATCAGATGGATACTTAGACATGTCAATCTTTCTATAATGAAACGAACATATTCTTTGGGGTATATATAATATTTTCTTGACATTCTACCGGCAGAAATCATTAGTTTACCTGGAATTGCTATAAAGACTCTGATTACTATTCGAGTATATTTAGTATTTTGTTAAGCTCTGCTTTTACTAAATTATTATCTTCTTTAGTATCGTAGTAATCATAGATTTTTGATGGTAGATTATCATAAGGGTCGGCATCTGTTATTTGCTTTATGAGTGCCGGTTTTCCCAGAAGTTGTGTTATACGTATTCTGTCTCTGTGATTCTCAACTTTTGTTTTTGTCAAGAGGGTGATTAGACGATGAGCTAATCCAGAAGCTAAGCCATTCTTTGCATAATGAGCCAATGTATTTACAGCAGCTTGTTTGGTGTTATCGCTTGAATCATTTGTAAGAATATCAAATAGATTATCTACGGCATTAATGTCAATGTGGTTTTGTAATGCAATAACAATATGTTTGCGTACACTGTCATCAGTATCCTTGAGTGCCGTTACCAATTTTGAGGTAGTTGGTTTGTTAAGTAGTTTTATAGATCTTGCCGAGGCTTGCCGTACACCAACATGTTTATCTGTTAATCCAACTTCAATCTGTTTACTGTATTCATTTTTTCCAAGGCGGTAAAGGGCAGCATTTATTTCCATTTTTAACCCCTTATCGGCTATTTTTTTCTTAGTAGATTCTAAGCGTCTCTGTGTGGATGTGTCCCCCTTCTCACCGATAATTTGAATTAAATTTACCTTTGCTGTGAGAGGAAAATCAGGATCTTCAATTGCAGGGAATATTAAATCAAACCCCTTCATACCGATCTTTCTTAATACAGTGAGAAAGTCGCCATGTACATTTCTATATTTTTTATCAGTGAAATCCTGTAATATTAGAGGGATTACATCTAAACCTTTATCTGCGAGAATTTGTATTACATCATTTTGGACACGGTGTTTTTCACTCAGTATTAGGAAGATCTTTTTTATATGAGGAATGTCTAATTCAGCAAGTCGTCTTGCCCGTTCGTTCCGATATTCTGTTTCCAAATTACGATTTTTCAATAAAGTAGATTCTCGTGAAAGTGCGTAACTATAAGCAATGAGCAAAAGAGCTTGGGCTTCAACTTTGTTTTCTTCTTCAATCTCTGCGCGCTTGAGGTGTTCAACAGCTTCTACAGCAAGACCAGCCCCTAACAACTTTGTTCTACCTGGTGAGATTTCAGGAATGATCTGTTCTTGTTTACAACCAAACGACACAACCCATGCTAAGATAAGGCATATCGTTAAAAATTTTTTCATGTTACGTTCGTTTTCTCCTTCTAACATCAGCGTAAGAGCAATAAAATAGGGATTGTTAATAATGACCTTTATGTTTAAACAGATTAAATCCCAATTTTACTATAGTAAATCAGACACATATTTGTGTCAAGTATTTTTTTAAAGGTATATAAATTCTCCCATGTTACATTTGTGATAGTTGAAACTAAATTGAGGTGTATCAATATGATATTGAATGTACGATTTAAGAATCTATTTTCGTATCCGTTGAAAAAGATCATTCAATTCAGTTTTAACAAATGAACTATCCTCATGTTTTTGAGAGTAGTCATAAAGTTTACTGTCTATATCATCAACAAGTCTGAGTGCATTTAGTTGTTTTACTAATGCGTCATTTTTGAGAAGTTGTACGATTCGGACACGATCTTCAGGACTGTCTACCTCTTGATTTATTAACATTTCAGCGAGATGTTTTGCTAAACCTCTTGAAAGACCTGTTCCAGTATTTGTATAATCAGTAAGTGTATTAATTGCTGCTTGTTTTGTTGCCTTGTCGTGTTGGCTCTTCAATATATCGACCAGCGGCTTTACTGCATTTTTTGTCTTATGTACTGCTAATGCTTTTGCTATATTAGAAACGACCAATGTATCACTATCTTTTAATGAGGATATTAATATATTTTCATTAACATCAGTGATATCCTTCATTGCTTTGGCAGATGCCCGGCGAACCCCGACATCATTGGATGTTAGTCCTTTTGTAATCTCAGATTTATGTTTTTTATCTCCAAGTTTATATAATGTTGTAAAGATTTCCATTCTGAGAGCGGAATCCATACTTTCTCTATCAATAGCATCTAATTTTTCAAGTGCTTTCTTATCCCCTATATCGCCAATTACTCTTATGAGTTTTATTTTTGCTGAAGGATTTACATCGGTATCATTTAGTCTATTTAAAATAGGATCAACTGCATCAGATCCAATCTGAACCAACACAGGTAAGAAGGTTGCGTGTGCATCTGGATATGAGTTTTTTGCTATGTTATCAACAATAAGAACAGCAGCATCGGTTCCCTTTTCAGCTAAAGCATTTAATCCAGTTTTTCGTATTTGTGATTGTACACTAAGAATTTCAATTAATTTGCTTATTTCTGCCTCATTCATTGCAGCAATTCTTTTTGTTCTTTCTTGTTTAAATTCTGCTTCACGCCCAAAACTTTGTGCTGCTTTTGTAGCAAGACCATGAGAATATGCGATCACTAATAGTGCGCGGGCTTCTGACTGATCCTCATCAATTTTCTCTGCTTCTTTGAGTTCGTTAATTGAATCTAATGCCAGACCACTATTAATGAGTTTACTTTTCCCTACTGATAGATGACTGGGACCTTTTGGTTTTGTATTACAACCAACGATGGTAATTAGGATAAGAATCAGTGCAAGAATTTTATAGTTCTTCATAATGTCCTATATTTCTCCCTTAACATAAAATCAGACCGTATTTAGTAAATGCGGTCTCTCGTTGCAACTGATGCAGAGAAGTAGTACTAACAACCAAATCCATACCAGTCACTTTTTTTAACATATTTATTATAATTGTGGGTTATACAAAATCAATTAAAAATACCACATATTACTGTAAAAGTCAAAATGTTTCTTACTGAAGGGTGTGTAAAGTTTTTGGCATGCATATAACGGATCATATAGTTTTAGTTTCTGGCTATTCGCCTCAGCTATTACAGCAGTAATATATTTATTATTTACACGTTTAAAATAGTTACACTTTTTGTCACATGGTGTGACATTGGTAAATGCCTTTTCCCGTTAGTACTACACTGGGTTTATAGATACTTTTTTAAGGTTACAAGAATTTGTTAAATGATATATTTTGTGTCTTTTTCAATTCTTCTAATCCATTGAATTGGGATCGTATGGATGTAGAATATCTTACGGGTATGTAAAGTAGTTAAGATCGGGGATCGGAATCCCGATATCAAGGAATCAACGGTATGAATGCCATTTAGGCATTCCCCGCCTACAGAAGAGTCTAATCCTTAAATTGACGCTATAAGTAATAACGATTCATTTTATGAGATACACCGTAGTAGTATTTTCACAACACAATTTTTAAAACAACATGTTTTAAACTGCTCTAAAGCCAGTCCCAGAAAGGATTTTTTAGAAACACTTAAAAATGTTAGTTTTTTTATTTTTTTGTAAAATTTATACTCTGTCCTTATTTAAAGTGTTCTAAACCCTGTTCTGGCATAGGTTTATAGGGGTATAAGATTTCGATTTCCTTTTCACAACAGTTGTGAAAGTTTCACAACAACATTTTCCTGACACACCTTTTTTGTAACACATATAGTAACATGATAAAAACATACAGGTCAAGTCTAATATTAGTTTATGTGATACTATTCAAGAATATATTCACTTTTGTTATTTATTTTCCCGTATAATTTCAATTATTTTATATCTTTAGTTGTATTACGGTTTGGTTTTCTTCAATATTTTTCACTTATTTTTGGTTATTATATTTTATAGTTTTATTTTCTATGTGTTATGTAATTAATTTTGAATTATGGATGGTGGTTATGTATACCAAGGGGTGGAAAAGATCAGGGATCGGAATCTACTCCTACAAAGAGCCTAATGATTAAATGACGCCTATAGTGCAGTTAGAAACCGCACTATAGGCGTCAATTTAGTGCACATCCAGGAACGGTAGCTTCGGTTTCCTAACCGAAGCGGATTTAACGTGAAGCCTTCAATCAAAGGTTTAGCACCTACCTGGGTAATGAGAGTGATATTCTTGTAAAATGAAGTTCATATACCTATTATCAAACTCACGTTAAATGTTATTCAAGAATATAGTGAAGCATACTTTGGTTTTGCGTGCCTACATAAAGAGTTTTTCCATCTACGGCAAGAGAATTAATGTTATCAGGAATCTCAGAAACAACTTGCTCCCAATTACCATTTTTCAGACGATAGATACCTGATTTTTCTGTAACACCATACAATGTATCCTCGTCAACAGCCAAGTGTTCCATGACAAGGATTCTTCCGTCGGTATCAACTAAAGCGCTCCAGTTTTTCCCATTCTCCGAAGTACACACACCTGCATCCGTTGCTACATACACTGCGGTACCAACAAACACAATTTCGTTGAATGCAATAACAGGAAATGGCATTGCCGATGTGAAATCAATCCAATTAGTTCCCTTATCAAACGATGCCATCAGTTTACCATCGCGTTTTCCTACGTAGACAATGTTTCCTGAAACCGCAAGTTTTAGATCTTTCTTTAATAGGTCTCTTGTAAACATAACTGTTTCTTCTTGTCCTGTGTCATACCATTCAGTATCACCGGGTTCCCATCGGAAGAGCTTAAAGTTGTATTCCATGTAGAATATATTACCACTAACAGCAAACATCCCATGTAACCCGCGTCTGCGAATCATAGTTAATTGTCCGTGATGTGCCATAGCAAGTTGCTTAAAAAACTGTGTTGCACCAACAGAGCTTTTCTGCAATTGTTCAATGTATGACTTATCTGAACCCTTAGCAAACATTTTAGCCATAGCAGCTATTCCTTCATGAGGTGATATTATTTCTTGTTTGTTCAAAAGTTCAAATAAGTTGCGTGAGTCAAAGACCGGCATATCTTGAATCGGAATTAACGTCTTGCGAGTATCAGATAGTCTATACAGAGTCACGATCTGTGGATTGAAAGTACTTTGACACTTTGCATAAAGTGTGTCCCCAGATTCGACTATCCGAGAAGAAGTGGGTATCCCTATTTTTAATCCCTTTTCTGGATTTACCACATACCATGACTTTCCCTTGTCCGTGGATTTAAACACCTCTTCTCTGGTCATTGCATAAAGGGATCCAGATGTATTTTTCTCTTTACCCCTGTTGACGAAAGTTAGGCTATTTAAACCACTTTTGGGTTCTGTATTATACCTCGACCAAGATATGCCTCCATCAAATGTACGATATATGCCAGATTGACCATATATATAAAATGTGCTATCGTTTATCCCTACTGCCTCATGCACACTCCCAGGTATTGCAGAGATTCCTGTAGAAGTTACATGTGTCCAGGTGTTACCTGTATCAATTGACCGAATAACACTACCACTGTCCCAACCTATTATTAATACTGTATTTTCTTTTGCTACAAGTGATGCCAGTGGTTCATTTTCAAAAGAAAGCTGATGTCCGAAAATAGAATGTGCGTTCTTAGGTGTTATCTCTGTCCATGACTTACCTTTATCGGTTGAACGGTAGAGTCCCCAGTATTGGCTTATATTATTATTGCTAATATCTCCGACGTTCGATACAGCCATAATATAGAGTATATCATCTGTTCCGGCAAACGATCTGATGTCTGCCATGTCAGCGATTGGAAATTGAACAGGTTCCCACCTATCAACGACAAATCGGTATAAACCTGTGCTGTATATACCTGTGTCTGTTCTAAGAAATAATGTGTCTTGTATCAGATCTAAGGAAATTACCGCTTCTTTTAATCCGTTGTTAATTGCTTCCCACGTTTCCCCAGAATCCTTAGAACTGAAAACACCATGTTCAGCCGCAAGAAAAAACGTCTCATCTATTACTGCCAAGTCAACTATATCTGCTTTTGGACATTCACCAACTAAATTCCATGTTTCACCACCATCAGTAGATTCGAATATTTCATCGAGTATAACTATATATAGAGTATCATTAAATTCTGCTAACGGGATTTTATCCACCCATCTATCATCCCTACGGAAAGTACTCAGGTCAGATACTTGTTCCCATTCGGATCCATCAAATGCTGATTTATAGAGATTTTCGCTATAATCGAGAAGATAGATTCCTCTATCAGTTGTCGCTAATACCGTTCTCACATCGTCTGATATTCCAGGGACGTTACCAGCAATCCACTGTTTAGGAAGAGATATCTCCTCTTCTCCTTCTGCCTCTACAGCAGCCAATAAGACCTCATCAGGATTCGGTCTCGGAGTATCACTCTTGCCTACAGCATTAGCACTCCCAATCTGATTTCGTACTTCTGGTTCTACCACCATATCTTGTGCTATAGGTGCTTCAACAAGTTCAACCGACATCTCGAATTGTGCATCCAAACTATAGGGTATCTGGAAACGTGCCAAGTGTTGATTGCCGATCCCCAACATCAATGCAATCAGAACAGCAGTTGATGCAGCAACTGCCCACGGGATAAGCGGTTTGCTACCGGTAGGTGTAGGTTTAAGTCGTGCTACCTCTTGCATAATATTATCAGTCAGGTTTGGTGAAATTTGAAAATGTTCAAGTGCATCTCTAATCATTGTTTCCTCCTTTCGTAAACGTTGTCTTGCACGCATGAGACGGGTCTTGATTGTGCTTACGGATACTCCTAAGAATCTGCTGATTTCCTCAATCTTCATCTCTCCCAGATAGTGGAGTGTCATCACAGTCCGTTCACTCTCTTTTAGCTTCGCGAGGAGTTTCTTAACAATTTCGCGTTGTGTCTGAGCTACACTGTTAGCACGATCATCTCTGACATGCTGTGAGTAAGTATCCCTTTGTGTTATTGTTATCTCTGCATCCTCCAATCGTTCAGTATGTTTTCGATTTTTGCTGAGCCAAGTAGCACAAAGGTTTGTTGTTATGACATAGAGCCACCCGGAAAAATGACTATGATCTTTCAAAGTATGTAGTCTCTGATACACTTTTAGGAATGTATCCTGAGTGATGTCTTCTGCTGTGTGGAAATCTCCAATTTTTCTCCAAGCCAGCGCGTGAACTGGTTTCTGATACTTTTTTACGAGTTCAGTGAAAGCAGGTTCATCACCATCAAGAATACGTTGGATAAGTGCAACATCGTCGCTTTTCATCAGAAACCTCCGAAACTATAATTTAATTAATGTCATATTAAACTATAGTGACACATGATAGGTGTAAAATGGTCGCGTAATTCTGCAAGATGAACATGATGATATAAGGAGATTAATATTTCGTTGAATGGAAAGGAATGGACGGCCCCATTGCACCGTCCGCTGAATTACGACTAAATGTTATTCAAGAGTATAGTGTAGCATACCTTGGTTTTCTGTGCTTACGTATAAGGTGTTCCCATCAACAGCGAGGGAAGTTACATTGTTAGGAATCACTGAAACAACTTGCTGCCAAATACCGTTTTCCAAGCGATAAATACCTGTATCCTTGACCCCATAAAGGGTATTTCCATCATTTGCCAAGTGTTCCATTATAAGATTGTCTCCTGCTGCATCTGTGATGGTATTCCAACGTTTTCCATCACCAGATGTAATAATACCTGCGTCCGTTGCTACATACACGGTAGTTCCAGCAAACAAAATCTCTTTATAGTCTTAACATGAAATGGTAGTGCCGGTGTGAAATCAATCCAATTAGTTCCTTCATCAAACGATGCTACAAGTTTCCCATCTCGTTTCCCAACGTAGACAGTGTTCCCTAACGCAGCAAGTTTTAGATTACTCCCAGACAATTCAACAGTTTCTTCCACCCCGGTATCGTACCATTCTGTATCACCCATTTTCCATCTGAACAGCTTAAAATTATATTCCATATAGAACGTGTCTCCACTAATAGCAAAAACTCCCTCTAAGCCAAGTCGGAGAAGCCTATTTTGTTGTTGGGCATTTCCGATAACAAGTTGTTTGAAGAACTGTGATGCTCCAAGAAATTGGGTTCGCAAATGATCAATAGAAAGATTACGTTCTAATTCGTGCTCTAACTTACCTGTGTCAAAAATTGGCATATCTTGTATTGGTAAAAATCTGCTGCCATTAGATGAGAGTTTATAGAGACGGGCTTTTTTACCACTTAACCGATAATCTACGCTTGCATAAAGTATATCACCAGATTTGATTATCTGATTTATACTTGGAGAATTTTCTCTGAAGGGTTTTGACATGGAAATTTCAACTGGAACATCCATCCAAGACTTACCTCTATCGGTTGTTTTTATACATTCTGCTTCGAATATACCGTAAAGGAAAGGACGGTTGTTTTTATCTTTTTCACTTCCTGAAATTACTATGAGATTAGATATTCCTTCATCTATGTTGTCTGGTGTGATATTAACCATTTCCCATGATTTCCCGTAATCAGTGGATCGGTGAAGACCATCCCGACAGACATAAATAGTATCAGAATTCACTACTGCAGCTGTACCATAACTATCCATAAAAGGGGTGGTGTCTGATAGTTGTGGAGCTAACCAAGTTAATCCACGATCAGTAGACCGGACCATTCCTCTCTCCATTAGTAAAATGGTATCACCTGTGGCAATTAGTTTGGCTTCTGGAATAAAGCCATTTACTGCCCAGGCATTTATTGGGGTTATATCAAGCCATCTATTACCAAGGTTGCTTGAGCCAAATAAAGCCCACCCTCGTTCATGTCCACGTGACACTTTGTCAGGATTGTGTGCAGCTCTCTTGAGTGATGCTAAAATATAGATCATTTTTTCAGTGGCAGCGACTGAATACACCGAATCTATAGGTTCTGGAAATTTCAGATGTTTCCAACCTTCTGTGTCCATACGATAAAGTCCGTGATCTGTTCCCACAAGAAGTGTGTTTTGTACCTTAACTAAGGCATTAATACTTCCATCAAATACCCCGCTTATATGCTTCCAAGTTTTACCGTAATCATTAGAACTGAAAATACCGTTGTCAAAAGCGATATAAAATTCGTGGTCTGTTAGAATCATCGCCATTGGATTAGTGTGGGTGTCTTCCCAAGAGTAAACTAAGTTCCATGTTTTTCCATCATCTATTGAAGCAAAAAGTCTACTTGATTGTGTATAGTACAATGTTTTGTTCCACTCAGCGAGGACATGATTATTTAAATGGGTATGATCCAATGTCCAAATTTCAAAGAGATGTTCCCAGATTATTCCGTTAGCAGGTAATTTGTAGAGGTGTCCAGTTGTATAAGAGTAGAGATCTCCCTCGGATGTTGCAAGGAGTTCTTGTGTAGAACTACCGGACATTGGTGTCGACTGAATCCACTCTTGTTGAGGATTAGAAATATCTTTCACTTCCCCGTTTGCCTCCGCAGCAGCAAATAAAACTTCATCAGGATTGGGTCTTGGCGTATCACTTTTACCATGAGCATTAGCACTTCCAATCTGATTTCGTACTTTTGGTTCTACCATCAAATCTTGTACGATAGGTGCTTCAACAAGTTCAACTGATGTCTCGGATTGTACATCCAAACTATAAGGTCTCTGGAAACGCGCTAAGTGTTGGTTGCCGATCCCCAACATCAATGCAATCAGAACAGCGGTTGATGCAGCAACTGCCCACGGGATAAGTGGTTTGTTTCCAGAAGGTGTAGGTTTAAGTCTTGCTACCTCTTGCATAATATTATCGGTCAAGTTAGGTGATATTTGGAAATGTTCGAGTGCTTCTCTAATCATCGTTTCCTCCTTTTGCAATCGGTTCCGCGCACGTTGTAATCGACTCTTGATAGTTCCCGTTGACACCCCAATAAACTTACTTATCTCTTCAACAGTCATTTCCCCGAGATAGTGGAGCATCATCACTGTCCGTTCACTCTCTTTCAACTTAGCGAGGAGCTTTTTCACAACTTCACGTTGTGTCTCTGCATCAGTTTTTGTGCGTTCTTCTGCCACATGTTCAGAATAAACATCTGTTTCTGACATCGTATCTTCTATGTCCTCCAACGGTTGTGTTTGAAGTCGTTTTTTTCGATACCAAGAAGCACATAAATTTGCTGTTATGACATAGAGCCACCCAGAAAACAGATTTGGATCTTTCAACGTGTGAAGTCTCTGATACACTTTTAGGAACGTATCCTGTGTAATCTCCTCGGCGATGTGGAAATCTCCAATTTTTCGCCATGCAAGTGCGTGAACCTGTTTCTGATATTTATTAACAAGTTCAGCAAATGCTGATTCATCTTCAGAGAGAATCCGTTGAATTAGTTCTATATCGTCGTTTTTCATAGTGTCTCCAGATTAGGAATAGCATAATTATTCACATATCAAATATACTGACGCAGGTTAGAGGAAAAACGGTTGCATAAATTTGAAAATGGAACGTGTTTAGGTAGGAGGATAATGGATAATAGGAGGTAAGGAATGTTACCACATGGCTATCAGATGATGGAATTATATCATAAATCAACCGACAATATTAACGTGAGTTTGATAAAATCAGATCCTTATAATTCAGTGCGGTAAAATCTTCACTATAGGTGTCAATATAAAGGATTCTGCAATTATATTTGGACGATGTCTACTCCTCTTGTAGGTTGGGTTGAGGAAGAAACCCAACATTAGCCGTTTTTATATTCTTGAAATATTGGGTTTCTTCTTCTATTCAACTCTCTTATGTAGCATAAACTGGGTAGTTTGTGCTACATAACCATCCATTTCTAACAATAGGTAATGAAATGAAAAATAATAGAAATCGTATAACAATTATCATTTAAGATTATAGTGTAGCATACCTTGGGTTTCTGTACCTACATATAAGGTATTACGATCAACAGCAAGGGAATTTACATTATTAGGAATCTCAGAAACAATCTGCTCCCAATATCCATTTTTCAGATGATAGATACCTGTGTCTTTTGTAACACCGTATAAGGTATTTCCATCAACAGTTAGATGTTCCATAATAAGGTTAGCTTTTTCCGCATCTGTTATAATACCCCAATTATTTCCACGATCTGAGGAAGTGACACCTGCATCCGTTGCTACATAAACAGTAGTACCAGCAACCAAAATCTGTTTATAGTCCTTAACAGGAAATGGTAAACTCTGTGTGAGATCAATCCAATTATTCCCTTTATCATGCGATACAACAAGGTGTCCATCTCGTTTCCCGACATAAATAAAGTTTCCTGATGCAGCAAGTTTTAAGCCTTTCCATGCTATATCCAGTGTCAATTCAATGGTTTCTTCCACACCCGTATCATACCATTCAATATCACCGGGTTCCCATCGAAAAAGCTTATAATTATATTCCATATAATAAGTGTTATCACTGACCGCAAAAGCACCAGTACGAAACGTTAATTGCATGTAGCTATCAAGCTGCCTTGGATTACATTTAGCCAACTGTTTAAAGAACTCAGCCGCCCCAGGAGAAACTGTTTGTAACAACCCTTCAATGGGAGATTTATCTAACTGCTGTAAAGGGTTATTTCCTAACGCGTTTCCCTTGTAGTAGAAATATAAATCTGTCGAGTTAAAAACCGGCATGTCCTGAATTGGCATAAGTGTAATACCATCTACTGAAGATATCTGATATAAATATGTCTTCCCTCTTCCCAGAGTATCTCCACCTTTTGCATAGACAGATCCATCATGTTTGTTTATATGAGTTATCTGTTGCAATTGATTCCTGTGAGGTGCTAACATTGATATTTTCTCTTGAGCAGAACTCCAAGATACACCTTGATTGGTGGACATCTTTATTTCATCACCTGTTCTTGCATAGAGGTAAGCGGGGATATGCTTTGCTCGTAATGTGATTAAATTATCAACTCTACCAACTTGATTGAGATTGACTTTGTTCCATGTTTTTCCGCCATCAGTTGATTTATGTAAGCCATCGTCCGCACTCCCTATATACAAGTCATTCTTGTTTACAACGACTGCAACATCTACATCAGCATTTATTGAAGGAGTTGTACCGGGTTCTTGGACAGGCATCCAAGTATCTCCGCTATCGGTAGAACGGACCATACCCTTTTCCATGACTAAGACTGTTTCACCAACAGCAAGAAGCTTAGCAAACGGTGGAAAACCTTTTACGTTCCAAGCGTGTGTTGGCGTAATATCTGTCCATGAATTTCCTAAATCAGGTGATCGAAATATCCACCAAGAACGCTGCAAACCCCGTGACATTTTGCGAGGATCTCCAATATCATTACTTATCTCGGCTGCAACATAAAGTTTTTCATCTGTTCCAGCTATAGATCGAATCATTCCTACAGAAACAGGGAAGTCCAAACGTTTCCAATTTTCTCCTTCCAAGCGGTAGAGTCCAGATTCTGTACCTGCAAACAGAGAGTTTTGGATCTCTACCAGAGATATGATATCTCCCATTAATCCAATGTTCATGGCATCCCATGTTTTACCATTGTCTACTGAACGATAAATACTCTTTCTAAACGCGAGATAGAACACTTGATCAATTAGTGCAAATTGGACGGCATCATGTTCTTTTGACCATGAGTAGAGCAAATTCCATGTTTTACCATCATCTTTCGAAGTGAAAAGTTCGTGAGATGGAATAAAGTAAAGTGTATTATTCCACTTAGCAATAGGCGACTTACCTCCCCAAGCGGTATTCAATGAGATTATGTCCAAAAGGTGTTGCCATTCTTTCCCATCAGTTGATAATTTGAAGATGCTCGGGTTGGGACCACCAAGAACGTATAGTTCCCCTTCAGGTGTTGAAAACATACTATACGCCATACTTCCTTTGATAGGTTCAGATTGAATCCATTGTTGTTTAGTTTTTAAACTATTTTCACCTTCCACCTCTGCAGCAGCTAATAATACCTCATCAGGTTTTTGTTTTGGTGTATCACTCTTACCACCAGCATTAGCACTCCCAATCTGATTTCGGACTTCTGGTTCTACAATAATATCTTGTACTATAGGTGCTTCAACAAGTTCAACCGACATCTCGGATTGCGCATCCAAACTATAGGGTATCTGGAACCGTGCTAAGTGTTGGTTGCCGATTCCCAACATCAACGCAATCAGAACAGCAGTTGATGCAGCAACTGCCCACGGAATAAGCGGTTTGCTGCCAGAAGGTGTAGGTTTAAGGCGTGTTACCTCTTGCATAATATTATCGGTCAAGTTGGGTGATATTTGAAAATGTTCGAGTGCTTCTCTAATCATCGTTTCCTCCTTTTGGAGACGGTTTCGCGCACGACGTAGACGACTCTTGATGGTGCTTCCTGATACACCTAAGAATCGACTTATTTCTTCAATCGTCATTTCACCAAGATAGTGAAGTGTCATCACTGTCCGTTCGCTCTCCTTCAATTTCGCGAGTAGTTTTCTAACGGTTTCACGCTGTGCATCAACGGCGGTTTTATGCCTATCTTCAGTGATGTGTCGAGAATAAGCATCTGCTTGTATCATACTTATATCGGTGTCCTCCAACGGTTCTGTCTGAATCCGATTTTTACGTAGCCATGTGGCACAAAGACGTGTGGTAATCACATAGAGCCAACCCGAAAACTGACTTGGATTTTTCAGTGTTGAGAGTTTCTGGTACACTTTTAGAAAAGTGTCTTGGGTGATGTCCTCAGCGATGTGGAAATCACCGATTTTTTGCCAAGCCAATGTATGAACCGGCTTTTGATGTTTTTTCACAAGTTCTGCGAATGCGGTTTCATCACCTGCGAGAACTCGTTTAATAATTGCAACATCGTCGTTTTTCATCATGCACCTGTAAAGTAATAGTTGAATAATTACATATCATACTATAATGACGCAAGATAGGTGTAAAATGGTTGCCAAATTCTTAAATATCACGACTCTCGACTACAAATGTGTCGCAATTCGGAGATTGCTCCTACAGAGTATAAACATCCATGAAACAGCTTTCTTATATTGAGTTCATGCATGAAAAGTGTCCAAACAATATGTATAATTATACAATTTAGTTTATAGTCCAAGATTTCTTATAAGCATATTTAGGTGAAATTTTATATAATATGAGTTAGAAATTACTTATGAGTTCTGTACTAACAATTGGTAGCCTATAAGAATTAAAGCATACCATGTCCAAACGTAGAATCCTAACAACATTCATCTTTCCTATATTACTTATCTCAGTTCTAATAATTGTTCTGGTCAACAACCAACGAGAATCGTATGGACAGTTAGAACTATCACAGGAACGAATTGATTTCGGGACAGTGCCTGAATGGGAGGGACAAGTAACACAAACCTTTTTTGCACGGAACATAGGGCAGAAACCTCTCAATATCCAAAGTATACAAACAGGATGTAGCTATGCAGAAATTGATGGACCGAAAATTATCCAACCAGCCACTGCAGGTACGTTCAATGTAATCCTCAACCCACAATACCTACCTGATAATGAAACTACATCCACTGCAATCCTTTTTACAGATAGTCCCAAGACACCCCAACTCTATCTGACTATCGTTGCTAAGGCAAAACGGTTAGCCACTTTGAGCGCCGAAATATGTGATTTTGGTGAGATCTTACCAGATGTATCCTATGAGAAACATATTAGGTTATGTGTGAACGACTTTTTAAATCCAGAAGAGATCCGTATGCTACCAGCTGATAACCCGATGTTAATGTGGGAATTATTACCTGATTCAGAAGAGAATTATTTTACCATCACGATTCAATTGGAAATTCCAAAGAGATATAACTCTATTGATGGGATCAATCCTGTAAAATCCGAGGACATATTTTCAACATTGCTAACAATTGCATTTCCGAATGAACGGACCTTAACACTCCCTGTAACAGCAAGAATTGTAAAACCGGTCAAGGCTAAACCTGAAAGTCTTTCATTTGGTGTGGTAAATGCTGGGACAAATCCTTCCATTCAATTTACACTGTCTTCTAAAATAGACTTTAAAATTAATCGTATTCAATCCCCCAAACACTTAGAGATTGTGGATATTACAAAGGCAGAACAATCAATTACCTATCCGTCAAATATGCATAGATGGTATAAAGTGACTTGGGATGTGGAGAATTCACCACGGTTATTACGCGAAGATATAGTGATTACAACTTCCGCTAATATATTACCCATTCGTATACCTGTTTATGGGGTTATCAGGATAAGTGAATTCCGATAGGATAACTGAGGTAGAATGTTTACCTAAAGAACAGGATTCGGATTTAAGATTGCGGAATATATAATGATAGATTGTGGAAGGATAAGTTGAGTTATTGAGAGTGGGGTATACTTACTGCTGTTTTTCTATTTGTCTGCCAATAAAAAAGACAATTATACCGAGTGCCAAAAAACCCATTTCAGCCCCCATCGCTTGGGTTTCGGTATATCCAAAAGGATTAACAAGTCCTATGAAAAGTGCTGCACCAGCACAAACTATTCCCATAAGTTCCAAAGTTTTTCCGATATAATACACCTAAGCCCCCGTTACGAAATAAGGACACATTCCAACATTGCAGTAATATACTACGGTTGAAAGTGCCCTGATATGTTATTAGTATAAACTTTTAATTTGTCCCCAACGAATTAGTTTTTGTTGTGCATTTGGGTTTATTGACGCCGTGAAAACAAGGTCAGGAAGTCTGAATTCTTGTTCAGTATATCCTTTTGGTGCCCAAGCAATTTTATTTTCAAGTTGACCGTTATCAACATCATTATAGGCAATGCAGAAACCAATAATAGTATCTTTACTTGCAAGTCCACCAAGTCGAAAACTGAGTTCACATGTTTGTCCATCGTTTCCCCAAGCAATAGCACTTAAAGGTCCTTTTAGTGCCCCTGACTCAGTACCAATTGGGATTTCATAGCGATTGAATTCATCTTTACCGTGATAATGTTGTAGATCAACATGAAGCACAAGGTGATCTTGACGAAAGAGTTTAGATTGTTGTTTTTCGATCTGATCGTCTCTTAATCTTATAGCAATATATAAAAATCCACTTCGCCAGACAGCTTTAAAGGATCCAGTAAAATCATTAGATTCTTGCCACTGTCTACCATTCATAATATCTTGATCAAGTTTAGCAGGTAAGGCTTCATCCCATACGGGATCATCAAGGTATCCATCAACAATAGGAGCAACCGAAACCAGTTCCGCATTGTATTGGAAATTTTCAAGATTTTCATCAGTGAGATGCCCTACGGCAAAGGACATAACTGTTAGCAACAAAACAATAGACAAAATAAACTGTTTTCGCATTCCATATTCCTCCTTTGGACATGAGTAATTGAAAGTGTAACATGCCATAAAGTGTTTTGTCAACTGGAATTAAGACCATATAGGGTTATTTAGTTGTTGTTTCCTCGTATTATTTTGGCACATTTAACATCTATAGTTAACTGGCACAAGTCGTTATTATGAAACCACCCTACCGTTCATGGGTGTAAAGTACATGCTTTCACAAGTAATTGTATACAATTCAGGTGTTATAACCACAATACTTAATTAAAAGTTGACATAGGAATAGAATTAAGTAAATATACAAGGGAGTTGATAGTTATAGTATGTTTAATCCGAACAATATAAACGATTTCATGTCTAATGCCGTGGTATTTGACCAAGCCTTGAACACAGAAGAGGGGGTATGTAAAGTTTTTGGCATTAAAGCACTGGAAGGTATGTTCTTCGAATCACGATACGTTTTTAAGATCGGGGTTCGGAATCCCTCCTACAGAAGAGGAATAGAATCATATTTGACACACTTCTGCTAACAGGTTATATTAATGAAGTGTTAATAGTTGCCAATTGAGAAGTACTGTGCTGAAATTACAGAGCAATGAGGAAGTTGTTAATGCTATTTAGGTATGAATGGTAGTGTTCAGAATGCTTCAGGTATATAGGAATATTTAAATACAGTTGATATTAAGTAAAAAGTGTGTTATAATTTGCTGATTCAGTTTCAACATATTAACAATAGACATAAGCGGAACAGACATATCACTAATTAGGTTGTTTACGCAATTTTTCTAAGAATCTATCCTGAATGCATGCTATACTCTAAAGCATTGCTACAACCCGAAAAATATTAATAATGAAATTGAGGCGATAGGTGTGAACAAGAACACAAAAAACATGTTCGTGTGGTTTATTTTAGGCTTGGTAGTGGTGGTTGCTATCTACCAGCTTATTAATCGGAGCGATCAGGTTCAGGAATTGGCTACATCTGATTTCCATAATTATATTGAGCAGGGAAGCGCACTTTTTGATGGATACCTGATTCTTGATGACGAATGGATTGAAGGGAAGTTCAGCAAAGATTATTTACCTACAATAAAGGAAGAATTGGGGTTGGAAAATGCATCAAATTGGAATGGTGCATTTAAATCCAGTCGTGATATCAGTGAAGATTATAAAATTCAGGAAAGACTGAAAGATAACGGAATAAGATACAATGCAAAACCAAACTCCAATTTTTCACAATGGCTCCTTATTTTCGGTACAACAATCGTTCCCTTATTAATATTTCTCGGTTTAATGATTTTCCTTTCTCGTCAGATGCAAGGAAGTGGAAACCGTGCGCTCTCTTTCGGTAAAAGTCGTGCCAAACTTCATTCAGAAAATGAAGCAAAAATCACATTTGAAGATGTCGCCGGTGTTGATGAAGCAAAAGAAGCACTTGAAGAAGTAATAGAGTTTCTTAAAGCACCAAGTAAGTTTAAACGACTTGGTGGCACAATTCCAAAAGGCGTTTTGTTGGTTGGTCCTCCAGGCACAGGCAAAACAATGCTTGCCCAAGCAGTTGCAGGTGAAGCGGATGTCCCATTTTTTAGTATAAGTGGATCAGACTTTGTGGAAATGTTTGTTGGTGTTGGTGCCTCAAGAGTACGCGACCTATTTGAAACTGGCAAGAAAAACGCACCTTGTATCATATTTATTGATGAACTTGATGCAGTTGGACGGCATCGTGGTGCTGGTATCGGTGGTGGACATGATGAACGCGAACAGACATTGAATCAACTCCTTGTTGAAATGCAAGGGTTTGAGGCTTCAGAAAACGTCATTCTGATTGCAGCCACAAACAGACCAGATGTTCTTGATCCGGCATTACTACGTCCAGGTCGGTTTGACCGTCAAATTATCGTAGATTTACCAGATGTCCGTGGTAGACAAGCCATACTTGCCGTTCATACGAAGCATCCTTATAAACTTTCAGATAATGTAAATTTAGAGATATTGGCAAAAGCAACACCAGGATTCTCCGGGGCAGACCTAAAGAATATGGCAAACGAAGCTGCACTGCTTGCTGCAAGACAAGATAAAGACATGATTGATATGAGCTGCTTTGATGAAGCCAAAGACCGTGTACTCATGGGACCAGAACGACGAAGTTTAGTCATTAGTGATGAAGAACGGCGCATTACTGCATACCATGAAGCAGGCCATGCTCTTATGTTGCATTTTGTGCCAGAAAGTGATCCTAATTATAAGTGCACAATCGTCCCGCGTGGGAGAGCACTCGGTGTAACTGCTAAACTTCCGCTTGAAGAACGTCATAACCTCAACAAGAAAGGTCTCCTTGCACATATTATCTTCGCATTAGGTGGTCGGGTTGCCGAAGAGATAATCTTTGGAGATCAAACAACCGGGGCCCAAAACGATTTTGAACAAGCCACACATCTCGCACGCAGAATGGTCACACAATGGGGTATGAGTACGTTGGGACCATTGACTTATGGTCGAAGAGACGAGCAGGTATTCCTGGGCAAAGAATTGGCTGTTCACCAAGATTATAGTGAACAAACAGCGATCGCAATTGATAAAGCAGTTTATGATATTGTCATGGAATGTTACGAAAAGGCAAGAGAGATAATAGAGACGAACCTTGATGGCTTGAAACATTTGGCAGATGCCTTATTAGAACACGAAACTTTGATTACTGAAGAAATAGAAGAGATCCTCGGTCCCCGACCACAGTTACCAGCAAAACCCCTTACATGATATGCCGAGGCATACAAATCCCTTTTGACGGACACACCCATATTATGGGTGTTCTAAACGTTACCCCTGATTCATTTTCCGATGGTGGTGCATACCAAGATGTCAACACTGCTATTACACATGCCAAAAACATGGTTGCCGATGGTGCTACGATTATTGATATCGGTGGGGAGTCATCAAGACCCGGAGCAGAACCAGTTCCGGAAGACGTAGAATTGGATCGCGTGTTACCTGTTATACACGCACTTGTTTCTGAAAAACTGGACGTTCCAATTTCTATTGACACAACTAAAGCATCTGTCGCACAATATGCGCTTGAAGCCGGTGCTCATATTATCAATGATATAACTGCACTTCATGGCGATAACGCTATGGCACAGGTCGCAGCGGATATGGAAGCAGGTGTAATTCTAATGCATATGAAGGGGACACCCCATACGATGCAAAAGACAGCACACTATCAGGATGTTATAAAAGAAATATATGAATCATTGGAGAATTGGATTACAAAGGCAACACAAAAAGGTATTCATCCAGATCGAATTATTGTTGATCCTGGCATTGGATTTGGAAAAACGACTGAACAAAATATACTAATTTTAAAGCACCTCAACGACTTCAACCGTCTAAACAAACCGATATTAATCGGTACATCTCGGAAATCCTTTATCGGTAATCTGTTAGATCTTCCTGTCACACAAAGACTTGAAGGTTCTCTGGCAACAGTGTGTTGGGCAATTACCAAAGGCGTAAATATCGTGCGTGTTCATGATGTAAAAGCAACTGCCCGCGTAGCACGGATCACAGATATCCTATACCAATAAATTAAGCTCATAAATTGATGCTCCAACAAACAATTCAAGGAATCGGTATTGATATTATAGAGGTAGAACGGATAAAAAAACTGTCTATCCGATGGGGGAGTAAATTTGAGAACCGCGTCTATACCACCCAAGAACTCGAATATTGTGGAAATACACAGACACGGTATGCACGGCTCGCTGCTCGTTTTGCTGCAAAAGAAGCTACCCTTAAAGCGTTGGGAACAGGACTAATAGATGGAATGTATTGGCAGGATGTAGAAATTTGTGCGAATGCTGATGGTAAACCTATGCTCGTATTACACGGCAAGGTAAGACAATATGCAGCAGAACTCGGTATAGTGACTACCTTTGTAAGTCTATCCCATGCTATAGATTACGCCGTGGCACAAGTAACACTTTGTTCTGGTTAATTAAAATTGTGATGAAAACTGCATATAAATTCATCTAACACCAGTATACTATTCTTATAGGGAATTATGGAAATAATTGATATTAATTGAAAAACTGATGAAAACTTGCCCTGAATATTTCATACGTTCAGTTTGAATATTAATAGCAACATAGGTTAACATAATATCCCGTGGAGATTGATACACAATGAAAAGCATACTGGAATACCTACATAACAGTTTTATGTCAATCAAGATAATTCAAACCCAGTTTTTTATTAGCACTTTGTGTGCTCTTTTCTGTTTAATGTTCCTAAATTGGACTGTCATTGCAGAAGACACCGCCTCAGATGCAGATAGATTTTTGAAGCGGCTACAAGGGGCAGAATACCGTGGTATGGGTGGGAGTTTCGTTGGTGTTGCCGATGGGGCAAATGCAATCGGGAACAATCCAGCCGGCATTAACTCAGGAACAGGAGATAGGTTTATCATTAATATGACCCGTTTTCCACATACAGTTGTCTTACTTTCTAAGACGAATGAAACAGAGAAGTATGAGGATTATAGCCGATATGAACAGAATGCCTCCGGTATTGAAACATTGAATTGGGCATTTCCAATGGGTAAACTTGGAACTCTGGGATTTGCTTTCTCCTTAGCACACGAAGGGTCGTTTCGTCGTGTGAACCATCAAGGAAAAGCAATTAACAGTTTCCCAGAAAATAACCTTGCTATCGGATTCGGTTACGGTTTAAACTGTTTTAAAGGCACAACTGTCGGATTAGATGCTAAATGGATACGTTCAAAAGTTACGGATACCTCTGGAACCGAACATCTTGGACGAGGTTATGCATATAATATAGGTATGATTCAACAATTTGGGAAGGCATTTCAGATAGGTATCGTCGTGCGTAATTTAAGTAATGGCCTATCATTTATAGATCCAAATGTACCAGATAAGATTCGTCGTGATGTTATTGCAGGTATAACCTATCAATACGATATTTCAAACATAGCTTTACGGATAGGGTTGGATTTACATCCGCCATTTACCGATGGTATTCGAGCTAACATTGGTACAGAGATATGGTATCATAATCGTATCGGTGTTAGAATTGGATACTTAAGAGACACGGAAAAACGATCTGCATCGGTATATCTTTTGGAAGATGCAATTTTTGAAATGGAAGAACGTACATGGAAGGCAGTAGGTATTTCCTTTGGGATTGGTGTAAGAGCAGGGAACATCACATTAAATGGCGCATATACGCCAGAATATAAACCTACAAAATCTGATGATGAACGTCTCCATATTGTTCAAGGCACAGCAGTTTATACATTCTCAATAGAACAGGCATTCTAAATACTTCAAGACAATAATTGAGGGTGTTAATTGTAATACCGTTTCTGATAATTAAAGTCTCTTTAATGTAGCATAAACTTTTAGTTTGTGCGGTATTTCAAGACATGCTTAACAACAGTTCATGGGATAAACATTTATAGAATGGTATAATAATCATACTACGTGTGCCATCGATTTTAAAAGTATGAATCACCCTCAAATCAGTACAGACTCATCATTGTAATTAAGGTCATTGTCTAAATTTAGCAAATTGTGTAATATGTCAGATAGATATAAAACAATTAAGGGAATTGCATCGGCAAAACATGTAGCGAAAAAATCACGGTTTTTAGCAGAAGCAAGGTCAGTAGACAATCGGGATAAAGTGAAAAAAATCGTTGCTGATGTTAAGAGTCGTATACCACAAGCTACACATTATTGCTATGCTTATAGTATCGGAAATGAAGAAGAAAAACTGGAATACACATCAGATGCAGGTGAACCAACACACTCAGCCGGTCCACCTATACTGGCTGCGATACAGGCAAACGAATTGTTAAATATAATAATCGTTGTTGCTCGGTATTATGGAGGAATAAATCTTGGAATCGGAGGATTGATTCGTGCTTATGGGGCATGTGCCCGCGCATGCCTTGAAAATGCAACTTTAGAAACACGGATTAAATATAAGGAATTACATGTAGATGTTCCTTACACTCAAATAGGAACAGTTGTAACATTGTGTAAACGTATGGGAGGACAGGTCAAAACAATAAATTACGAACCAAACCCAAACATACAAATACAGATAAAGGAAAAACAGTTGGAAAGTATTCAGGTACAGCTCCAAAGCATTGGAATTACACCAAGGTATTAAATTTCGGAGGAATACACGTTGAGCACAGTGAAATATACAACTACACATGAATGGATTGAAGTCGTTGGTACAGATGGAACTATTGGTATTACAGAGCGAGCCCAGCTAATTTATGGTGAAATTATTTTTATTGATATTTCACCTGAACAAGAATGTGAACAAGGAGAGATTATAGGAAGAATTGAAACTGAAACCGGAGGAAACTTCTATCTTTACGCACCTGTCGCTGGAGAAATATACGAAGTAAATACAGCTCTGGAAGAAGATATTGACCTGATAAATAATGTGCCGGAAAACGATGGTTGGATATGTAAAATATACATTGATAATCTGAGTGAACTTGATTCACTCATGAATTTATCCGATTATGAAGACTATGAAGAAGATGAAATTGATGAAGGTGAATATTTACCTGAGACAGATTTTTTTGAGAATATTGACGACTATTGATTACTGGTAGAGGCAATAAAAATACGACGGACAATCCGTTGTTTTGGAACTGGAATTACAGTTTCTACAGTATATCCTAAGTCATTGAGTGGCTTGCTTAGGTCACGAATATCAATAAAAGCTGCTTTTGGCGCACGGGTTCGTAGGTTAGCAAGGATTTCTGTAGCTGCTTCCGTATCTTTCACAAGACTTATACCGTAAGGTAAATCTGTAGCAACTGCATCAAATTGTCCTGTAACTGTTCTTGCATCTTCTAATTTGATTTTTGCCCTAAGACCGAAGTGGTACAGATTTTTGGTTGTTGCCCCAATCATGCGAGGGTTATTATCCGATCCTGATGCTTGAAGTCCACTATGTGCCGCAGACATTACAATTGTCCCCGTTCCACAACAAGGGTCTAAAATATGCTCACCAGGACCAGCTACAAGGTTGACGAGGACGCGTGCCAGTCTAGCCGGTAGCGAACTGGAAGTTGTATGAGGGCGGTGGTCATGCGCCATCCACATGCCATCAGATTCAGATAGCAAACGGCCGAACCATATCTTTTCGGAGGTAATCACGGTTGAAAATACGACTCGCGGACAGGATAAATTGGGTTTTCCATCGATCAAACTTCCTATCTGACTGGCTAAAGTCATTGAGTTTATATTCAAACTCTTCGGCTTTTTAATCACTGATACGCGAAATCCGTCTTCATATAAATTTGCTGCTTTGATGTATGTACAGAGTTCCTCAACACTTGACGTAGAAAAGAGGACTTGTATACAACTTTTGAGATAAGCACCTCTACATACATTGACACAAGTGTCTGAAACTGTGATACCATACTCATTTGGTGCATTCCCTGTTAATGCCACTGATTCTGCTGATGCAAGTTCGGTGAGTTGCGACGGAATCGCTACAAGATAGAGATACTCTTGAGTTGCCATATTAGTCATAATACCATAAACATAAAGAAATAACAATTTTAGAAAGGAAAAGCATGGTACCAGAAACTGAAAAAATCAGAATTGGACATAGTCCAGATTCTGATGATGCCTTCATGTTTTATGCTCTTGCAAAAGGACATATATCAACAGGACCGTTTGAAATTGTCCATGTTATTGAAGATATTGAAACATTAAATCGACGCGCACTTGCAGCAGAACTTGAGGTGACAGCAATTTCTGTTCACGCCTATGCTTATGTAGCAAAGGATTACGCCTTCATGCCTTGTGGGGCAAGTATTGGAGATCAGTACGGTCCTCTAATTGTATCAAAAGAGCCGTTCGAGTCTCTTACGGGAAAACGTGTTGCTATACCCGGTGATATGACGACTGCTTATCTTACAATGAAACTTTACCAACCAGATGTTGAGACAGAACCTCATCGATTTGATGAGATATTAGATGTTGTCCAGCAAGGCAAGGTGGATGCGGGGTTGATTATTCATGAAGGACAATTAACCTATATACGTGAAGGATTTCATAAGATAGTGGATCTCGGTGAATGGTGGTATGAAGATACAGGATTGCCACTCCCACTTGGGGCAAACGTAATACGACGAAATCTTGGTGAAGAAAAAATACGTTCTATCACCAGTTTATTAAAACAGAGCATTCAATATTCACTTGATCACCGTGAAAGCGGACTTGAATACGCTATGACTTATGCAAGGGACATGGAAACTGAACTCGCTGATAAGTTCGTAGGAATGTATGTGAATGATTTTACATTGGATTATGGAGATGACGGAAGAACTGCGGTGCAACTTCTACTCACTCGAGGTTATGAGGCAGGTATAATTCCGCATCACGTTCAAGCCGATTTTGTTACACTATGATAGAAGTAAAACAGGATGTAGTGGTAACTAATGGATGTAAAACGTCGCAGGAGTTTTCAATTAGAAGATGTGGATGCTAATAAACTTGCGTCCGGGATCATATATGATGAGGGGAATGTTCAGGTGTTATGGCGAACAGATATTGGATATACTGCGGAGCAATATTCCTCTCTTCACCTTATTATAGATCTTATTCCTGGGATAGTTGTATTGCGGATGGACAGTTCAGAGGATAAAGTAATTCAGGAAACCGTATTATCGTAATCGACTATCTGCTAATTTTACTATTTGTCCACTTTCCTGTGCGATATACATATAGCCAAGACCATCTAAGGTTACACCTTCTTGGTCGTTACCCGGTAATAGATACCGGTGTAGTGATGTGCCATCCGTCTTGAGTACAACTAAAAGGTTTGTTGTATCGCTAATAAGTATCAGAGAATCAGCTTGTGAATCGTAGGTGAGACCGGAAATATCAATAAAATCCATTTCATGGAATCGAATTATTGTGCCTTCCGTTTCTGAGGTATCGGACGACTTAATCGGAATGACGACTTCACAGACAACAGATAGTTCACGATTTGGTTTCAGACTAACGGATTGATTTCCAATCCAAAAAGTCCCACCCTCAGCGTGAGATGTATCTGGAACAAAAGCAATCGCCTCCATCCCCATACCACCCTTTTTCAGAAGGGTTTTTCCTTCAAACAAACGATTAACTGTAAATTCTCGAACAATGGTCAGAGTCTTCGGATTTATTTCTAAGATCACTTCGTCATCTTCAACTGCAACATAAAGCAATCCGGTCTTAGGGTTAATAGTAATCCCTTCAAGATCTCGTCCTTGAAGAGACTTTTTTCGGATTGTAAATCCATCCGGACGGATTTCATGAATATGTCCTTCATCGTCTACAACGAATAAAGTTTTCCGAGTCGGATGATAGGTCACCCCAGAAGGTTCAGATATTTTTTCTTTATTTATATGACCTAACCAAGTGTATGGGAGTTCAATCGGTATAGATGCAGCTTTGTTTTTTCTTTCTGAATCCTCTAAATAAATCAGAAAGTAGACAAGGAAGGCACTCACAATCAGAAAGCAGATAAAAGCAAGTATTCTCTTATATTGCATCGGTGTTCCTACGTCCCTATAAAAAACCTCAGTACCCTAACCATAGAACGGACAAGGTTTATACGTTATGAAAATTGTTATATATCAATCATCCCTAACCTTATATAAATAAAAATAACCAATTCAAGTTTGAAAAAAATATCATATATTTATCGGTATGTCAAGACCAAATAGTTGACTATCCGTTGTTTTCCTTTTCCTTGACAAAGCCAATTTTGAATGATATAATATAAATTACTATCAAGTCAATTATAACATATATTACCTTTATAACATATATTACCTTCAACGAAAGGCGAAAATATGGCAGGTATGCCGAGGTTAGTCGTTGAAGTCTTTGAGCATGTCAACTATCAAGGACGCAAGGTAACCCTCATAGAATCTGTTCCAAGTACAATTGAAATTGGTGCCCAAGATATAATCTCTTCTATTAAGATATATCAGGGACCAGGATTCAATGCGTCTCCTAACTACAAAGCTATTTTTCATGAACATGTAAAATTTCAAGGGAGACGATTAGTATTAGCACCAGGATTCTATCCTAATATACATGAAGTTCCATATAATTTCGGGGATGCCATTTCATCTGTTAGTTTCAGTCCAGCTGCACATCCCACACCTCCAGAATATGGAACCATTCCCGTCATCATAGAAGTTTTTCGAGATATAGATTTCAGTGGTCAGCGAAACGTTATCCTCCGAGATGTGAGTTCAATGTTCGAAATCGGTATCAATGATACCATATCCTCCGTACGTATTCAACGTGGACCCAATTTTCCTTTCAGCGGATGCCATATCCTTTTTTATGAACATGTGAACTTTGAAGGGCGTAGACTCAACCTTAGTCTAAACTCCCGAGAATTCCAAATGTCGTTTAGAAATTTACGCTCCCTTCCGCATTCTCAATCATTTTCTGACATTATTTCATCCTTAAAAATAGTCCCGTTAGGTGTATTCCGAGTACTAATTGTTGTTGGTGATAGTCTAACCGGTGAACCTGCGGTTTTAGAATCTCTTACATCGCTTGAAGGTTTAGAATTTCAATACACAACAGTTTTTATTAATGACAACCCTGATAATCGTGGGGATGCGCGGAATGCTACAAAACTATCCAATATTTTACTCTCTGATTTTGACATAGTCTGGTTTACTTGGAATGGACCAGGACACGACGGTGAATATTTCGTTGAAGACGCAGAAGACGAAATCAAAGACTTTGTTAGAAAAGGTGGAATTGTTTGGGCGTCAGCAATGGATAATCATATTATTCGTCCTGATGGAGTGAATATAACTGAACCTACATGGCGCGGGGATTGGATGCCTGTTGATCGACATCCGATCAAGGTTATAAATTCTGAAGATTCAAATCTCACTGTCACAGAAGACGGACAAAAAACGGGTATGTTTACATGGCCGCATAAAATCAATGTTGATACTTTGATAACTGATGATCATTGGGTTACGAATGATCCAAGCTATCGTAAATTGGCAGTGAGAGAAGATAACGGGGACGCTGCCAGTGTGTTATTACCCTGGGGAGAGGGATACTATGTTACCTTTGCAATAGATACACGTGATGAACATCGCACTGCTATAGCTAAACCTCTAATTGAAAATACACTTTGTTATTTGGCAAGCCTTGCATGGCAAACCTCTCCACGCCAACCTCTTAGGGGGCGTTATCGCACAACCCAGGATAGGGACTTAAAGTTCCGGTAAGAACATTTTCTTAAAGTATGCTCTTCTATAGGAGAAATTAATGCGTTTTATATTTGTTGCTGTTTTCCTAATTGCCGTCGCTGTTGCTATCGGTTGGTTTACTTTTAATTTTTTTGACAATGTACAGACAGCTGCACGAGTAATGATAGCCGGCGGAGTCGTATTGCTTGGGCTCTTATTAACTTTCGGTATTTCTGTTATACGGTATAGGATACCTAAAGCGGATATAGCACTTGTAAGGACTGGGGGTGCGAAAGCCAAAATCAACATTACTGGTGGACTCTGGGTTAACACGATTATTCACGAAATTAAAGAAATATCACTCAATACTATGCGAATTGAAGTGTTGCGGGAACAGTCCGATTCTCTGATAACGCTTGACCTTAACAGGGCAGACATTGAGGTTGTTTTCTATCTAAAAGTAGACCCTGATGAGGACGATATTTTAAAGGCTGCTCAAGCTCTTGGTGATAAATCTATGACACCAGAAACAGTTCGCGAACTTATTGAACCTATGTTAGATGGTGCTCTAAGAAGTGTTGCTGCGGAAAGTGATATTCAAGACCTACTTCAGAAGCGAATTGAATTTGCAATGAATGTTGAACGGACTGTTGGAGATAGTCTCAAAGCTGATAACGGATTGACGCTTGATACAGTATCAATTATTCGTGTTGATCAAACTCCTATAGAGATGTTGGATACCGAAAACAGATTTGATGCTGTCGGTATCCGTGAAATTACTGACATCACTGCTGATCAAGCCCGTGAAAAAGAGCGAATCATTCAACAGAAAGAGGCGGACATCGTTGAAATTGAAGTATTAGCCAGAATCCGTAAACTCGCAGCCGAACAAGAAGAAGAATGGGCAGTGTCTGATCAACAGAAAAATATCGCTATATTTGCTGCTGAACGAGAAGCGGAAACGATTAAATTCCAGTTTGAAATGGAGCAGAGTGTTCAAGAACGTGAATATGAAATGAAACAGGAAGTCGAACGGGCACGCATCGCACAAGAACAGGTTGTTGTGGAAAGAGAAATTGAAATGAATCGTGATGTGGAAGTCGCTCGTGTCCAACAGGAGCAAATAGTTCAAGAACGCGAAATTGAGAAAAATCTTATTGTTGAAACCAGACAGATTGAACAATCAAAAGTTGTCCAACTCGCAGAAATTGAACAGCATCTCATCGTACAAATGGAAAAGATTGAACAGGAACAGACTGTTGACGTTAGAGAAATAGAAAAACAATTAATGGTCGAGAAAGCCCGTATTGTCCAGGAAGAGGGTGTTGCCTTAAGAGATGTTGAAAAAGAATTACAAGTTCAGACTGCTAAGCTGTCTCAAGAACAACAAGTACAACAACGTGAAATTGAGAAACATCTCGTTGTTGAAACTGCTCAAATTGACCAGAATCGACAGGTTGAACTCACTGAAATTAATAAGATGTTGGTTGTTGAACAGTCTCGCATCAATCAAGAATTACAGGTTGCTCTTGTTGACGAAGACCGAAAGATTGAGGTTGCAGCTAAACAGCAGGTTACCGCCTTAGCAGAGAAAGAAAAATTAGTGGCAGAAGCAGAACGGATGGGTGCAGAAGTTAATGTCACTGCTACGGAACAGGTTATGGGTGCTGAATGGCAACGAGATGTTGCAGTCCTTGGTGCAGAAGCGCAAGCACAACCCATTGAACGACTCGCAGATGCTGTGTTATCAGAAGCTCGAGCTAAAGCACAAGGTGAAATGGCGGAATATGAAGCACGTAATGTTGCTGAGCAACGTGTTCTTGTACAAGAGGCCATTTTGGAGTTAATTGAGGAAGCACCGGATATTGTTGAACAACTTATGCGTCCCGCTGAGAAAATTGATAGCATCAAGATTCTTGATATGGGAAATGATGGTAACGGAGGAGTCAATCGAAGCAGCATGGGCCGACTTGCGAATGCTTTACTTGATACAGGGGCTATATCACCGATGCTCAAAGAACTCTTTAACTTTGCTGATGTAGATGCTGAAAAGGTCGCTGATAAAATTGCTGAATATCTTGCTGGCTTGGTTAACCCTTCCAACAGACCGGACGTTTAGAATTATAGGTCTGTGACGTGATTGTTTTAACATGTTATGAGTTAACATTTTCGGTTTCCACCTTTGACCGTACCAGTTAATGGGACATACAGAGAATCATGCGCCATCAGAGACTTCCTACCAGAAAGAAACGCACCAGAAACCAACGGTGTCGTACTTGTAATTCTAATAATGGAAAACGTTCCTGTCCCGCTCTCAGTAACATGATAATCTGTCCTGAATGCTGTAGTGCTAAACGGGCAAAAATCCCTGGATGCGACCATAATTGCAAGTATTATAGTTCTCTCATCATACATAGTCGTAAACTATCACCCCCCGAATATCCAATTTATCGATGTATGATTAGCCGTTCTCGTGATACTGGAATGGTTATTGTCGTTGGAACACGAAAACGACCAGATGGAAAACTCAAGGCGATGTTTCTTCTCCTTGATCTTTGGAAAAAGGGAGTTCGTGACTGCTTCTATGATGCCAACCTTACTGAAAGTCAATTTGAACGTGCTACACAAAGGTTTGGAAGCAGTTATGTAGAACCCGAACAACCACTTCCTGAAGAACCTGTTGAACAACAAGAACCCGAAGAAGAAGTAAAGGAACAATTAGTTCGTGTTCCACGGAATACGCTCATTATTGAAGCAGAATCCGCAATACATTTTGATAATGGTGTGAAACTTATTGATGATCCGGAAGCTTCAAACGGAAAAGCAATTGTTAATGCAAAAGATGCTCGTGGATTATATGAACTATATATACCGAAACCTGGAAAATGGTATATCTGGATTCGTGCTTTTTTCCCAAAAGATGGTGAAGATTCATACTGGATTGGAATAGATAATGCTGATTCGTACCCGCGTGATGAACAAGGTGGTCCCAGCGCAATCAGAATTAGAGTAGAACCAGGAGATACATCAAAATGGGGTCGTTGGCTATGGGATACCGCTACACACCCCCTTGGAAAGCGGATCCCGGGATACTTTCGGATTAAAAGTAAAGGATACTACCGCATCTGGTCAAAAGGTAGAGAAATGGGATCAAGATTAGATCAAATTCTACTAACACGTTCCAGGAAATTTAATCCAGAAACTGCATCCGAAGGTAAACCGATCCCTATCCTAACAGCCCCACACCCTTATGAACCTGCTACCTTTGAAGATTGTCGAAAAATAATTCGGCATGCTGTGGAAATATCTAAAGCTGTACAAACCGAATTTCCATGGGAGTTTAAATACTGGATTAATGACATTTGGGGAGACATCAGGAAATTTCCTGAACATGAAGGTTCGCTTTATAAATGCCATAAATGTAATGCAGATTTGCCTGATCAAGCAGTTGACTTAATCAAACAGCACGCACATTCTGATGATATTCAATTTTATATTCTGTGTAGAAAATGTGGTGGTGAATTTGATTAACAGGTTTTTTCTCTTTCTCGTTTTGTGTTTTAGCAATCTTATTCTTGTCACTACCATAGGTTTTTCAGCCCCACCTAATCCTTACCTCTATTTTGACATTGATAGCGACACTGGAAGATTAACCCCAAAATCCCTTTCAGGACAAAATGCTGAACTCAGTGTTCTTCAATATATGGAAGCTTTGGATGGATGCTGTTTAGCAAGGGAACAGAGTGTCCTTCAACCAGATGGTATAGAATATGTACTCGCCCTCAAAATTGACTTCAGCGACCAACCCGGTATAAGAAGTAGTGAAGAATTTAACGAATATCTTTATGCTGAAACAGGTGTTTCCCTAAAAACCTACTTTCGTGAAAACTCATACAATCAGATGGATATACAACCTGGACCTGCTGGAGGTGTTTTACCTGCTGGTGATCAATGGATTCGCGCACAAAAGTCGATGTCTTATTACGGAGAAGGAAAAATATTGACACAGCGTTATCGAGAATTAGTTGCTGAAGCGTGTAGAGCAATAGATAACAGTGTGGATTTTTCAAAGTACGATCGTGATAAAGATGGGGTTGTAGATCATCTCTTTCTTATCCATTCTGGTAATGATCAGTCATCTTCAGGTGATGAAAACGATATATGGTCTATATTAACACCAAGTGTCAATATAATCGTGGATGGAGTACGGGTTGATACAGCCGTAGTTGTTGGTGAAGAACCCGACTTTGAAAAACCACACTTAGGGATATATTTTCATGAATTTTTTCATGATTTTGGCGCACCAGATGTATATGGACCAAACTTCACAGATGCACGAGATCATAAATGGGGGTTAATGGGACAATTCGGTCCTTATCTGGGTCCTGAAGAATCCGGTATTGGAAATGGATTAGCACCCAGTCATATCATGGGGTATCTAAAATGGGATTTTGATGCTCGACCTTCAAATGGAAGGGTCGGGTGGATTAAACCTGTAGATATTACACATAGCGGTCAAGTATCTGTTCCTGCATTTGAACTATCCTCAAAAACAGATAAATTGTTTAAAATAGATATACCGCATGAGAGGGAAACGCAAACAATTTTTGGTATTGATTTACCATTACCTAATGTTTCGACAAACAGAGAGTTTTTCCTTATTGAAAATCGTTATAAAGACTCTGGTGCTATTTTTGATACTTATCTTCCCGAATCGGGTATTCTTATTTGGCATATTGATGAAACGCAGGTGCGTCCCGAAAATAGTTTTGACGCAGGTTACCAGATTTGGCTTGAAGACCCGAATGATCCTGAACACCTTGGTATCCATCCTGAAGATCCTGGTATCATAAATATCAATACCATATCTGAAGGTGCAGCTTATTCTGCGGATGATGACCAAACCGCATTTACTCCGGGAACTTTACCAAACAGTAATTCTAACAAAGGAACACCTACCGGTATATCTATTACCAATATTGGAGCGGAAGGTATGGTTATGCAGATGCTTGTTTCATTTGGTGATACCTATGAACCGAATAATACTTTAGAAACAGCTTTTCCTATCTATTACGCTCAACCCTATCATTCTTTTCTATATGATGCTTCAGATACTAAGGATTACTTTCAAATTGAAGCTGCTGGAGGTGTGACAATTCGAGCGACTTTTTCCGTTTTGCCCTCAGATGTAGATTATCGTTTATCACTTATTACGTCAACCGGAGAAATTGTGGCAACTGGAAAAAAAGCACCAAACACTTTAGAGTATCAGATACTTTATCAACCTATTGCCAAACAAACGTTATATTTCTTAGTATCATCAAATAACGGGTTTAGCAGTACTGCTACCTATCGACTATTTGTTGAACAATTAGAACCAGGTCCTTTTGATTTCTATGAGACGCGTGTTTATCCAAATCCGTTTCGTTTTGAGAAATCCGAAATGACGTTTGCCTACCAACTATTTCCATCTCAGTTTGCAGATAACGTATCCCTCGATATTTATACTATTAAAGGTGAGAAAGTCTATCGCAATAAACATCAGGATGTGTTTCCCCCTGGAGTATTCCGTTGGAACGGATCTAATCTCCATGGAACACCGCTTGCTCCCGGTATATATATATATCGCTTATCAGCTTCTCAGGCAGATACAGTTATTCAAGACATTGGTAAGTTTATTATTCTTAGATAGTTTATTCCTGTTGGGTAGATTCGGTTTCGCCTACATGAGATGTCCGTACCCAATCGAATGCCTTTTGCCTTGTAAACAACAATTCTGTATATATCCTCATCAACATTATTATGTTGTTGACTAAAATTTGTAGTTATGGTAACTTAAAATCACGTCTATTGGACAAACATCTAACCAGTTGCCATTTTCATATGGTAGGCAAGGAGGCAATTTTATCAATGAAAATTATCAATCAACAGGAAAAAAAATATAAACATTTCCCAAGGATTATGGAGTGGGGGCTAAGTAAGAGCAGGTTTGAAGGATGCGGTATACTGTTGAATCTTGGGATGCTTTTTCTGTTAGGATTCGTCATAGCAGGGTGTGGTCAATCCTTACAAAGTCTGTCCCCAGTACAACCTGTTCATAATATCGCAGACGCATTAAAGGAACAAAGTATAGATCCTTCAGCAGATATAGTTATACCTGCAATACCATCAGAAGATCTTGCTAAACCTGTCTTAGACAAACACGGTTTAGAAACAGTAGGGTTCCGACTTGTTAAGGCAGAGGAAGCAAATACAAAGAATCTATCTTATATAGTTGCTTATTCAGAATACGCCTATTCATTTGATGATTGGAAGGCATTTCTGGCAGACTGGGCTACTGTACAACCCCAGATTGAATTACCCAAAGTAAACGAAGACAGGAAGAATGTCGATGTAATGCTAATTTCTGATTATCCACAAGCTTTTAATGTACAGGCACGCCAACCGTTCCTTACAAAAACCCGTGATGGTATCACTGTTTCGATCTGTTATTGGCGTAGTGCAGATCTTGATCGGAAGTATAATGTTGGTAATGCATTTTCTCCCTTCTATGAAACTGAGGCAGCTCACCAAGGTGATAAAACAGATGTGTATTATGTAAAAATTACTAATGAACGAGAGAATAATATCATTATAGATGTGAAGAAATGCTCTATTGAAGATCAAGGTGAGAACGTATATCCGGGTATGGATTACGAGGATTTAAGAGATCGATTCCTACTTATGCCGCGCGCTACTGGACTCTATGTTAAAAACGGTCTTGAAAAAGCAAAAGAGATTTTACTTGAAAAAAGAATGCCTATTGTTCAAAGGCAGGTAGGGGCAAATAGAACCGGTGTAAAACCTGGTGAAAGTGTTGAAGGGTTTATTCCATTTATTGAAATTAAAGCGAATGCAGTTGATCTGACAGTGACGATTCCAATTGAAAAAGCACCACCTCCAGGTGGCGTCCAACGCTATCAAACTATAGATTTCAATTTCCCATTCACACATAATAGAGGTATCCGGAACGCTCAACCTTCACCACAAAGATATTAGAATTCGCTGGTGTAGGTATTTCTTCTCTCTATACTACCTATTATATAAAAGGCGTTCAGTACGTAAGTCGTATTGAACGCCTTTTATATTGATATTCAACTGGAGTAGTTTGAAAGGATATATCGTATATTAGGTGATGATATCACAAGGTGGAAGAGAATCTATAAAGTGTTTCCCGTAACGACGGGTTCGAATCCGTGAGTCCAATATTACCACAATACCTTGATCGGTCTTTGTGCGAATAAGTCGTCCGAAACCTTGTTTGAGACGGAGTATGGCTTCAGGTAAACTGAAATCAAGGAAGTCATTCCCACCTTGTTCCTTAATCTGTGAGACCCGTGCTTCCATCACAGGGTGTGTTGGCACTTCAAATGGTAGTTTCGTTATGACGACATTACTAAGTGCTTCCCCGCGTACATCAACCCCTTCCCAAAAACTTGATGTCCCAAATATGACCGAATCGGTATCTTCTCGAAAGGCTTGTAGCATATCTGTGCGTGAAAGTTCTCCACCCTGTTTAAAAACTTCTATTCCAATTTCTTCAAGTGAAGGAGCGACTTCTTCAAACACTTCGTCCATCATTTTGTAGCTTGTAAACAAAACAAATGCTTTGCCGTGTGTCATTTTCAGGTAATGTTTGATTTCTTTGATTGCAGCGGGAATAAATGCTGCACTATTTGGATCCGGCATTTTTTGCGGGATATGGATTTTTACCTGCTCTTGGAAATTGAAAGGTGAGTGTACGAGTAATTCTCTGCACTCTGTCATACCGATTCTTTTTTTAAAGTAGTCGAAATTCTGATTTGTTGAGAGTGTAGCACTTGTCATTATAACGCTTTCTTTAGCATCAAACAGGTTTTCGCGTAACATTCCACTTACGTTTACAGGAGTTGCATTAATCAGGACACGTGGCGTCCGTCCTCGCGTTGATGTTTCAACCCAATAGATATAGTCGGGTTCAACCTGTCTAATCATCAAATCAAGTTCTTCACGAAGTCGTTTACACTGATTGTAATACGATGAAAGTTCCTGTTCCTCGTCATCTGAAACAGCATCATCATTCAATTTTTTGAGTATACTTTCAATACGGGAGAGTGGAATCTCTAATGTGTTCCCCTTTTCAAAAACCTTGGATAGACTGTCTTGATCAATTCGCTTTGTTGTAGTATAGCCATTATCATCAGAAAAGTGCTCTAAAATCCCCTTAAAAAACTCGTTTGTTGATTCTCGCGCTTCCTCAACTTGATCCGTAAGTTCTGTTGATTCAAATCTTGAGGCTATACCAGTATTGTTTCTCGGATTGTGTAGAGAATCTAACAACCATTTGATTTGTGAGTTGCTAATTTCAAGGCTGCTATGTTTGGTTGCAGTGGCTTCCAAATGGTGTGCTTCATCAATAATGAGATAATCGTAATGAGGTAGTATCCCAGCAGAAGGATCGGTCTGCCGGATTGCTAAGTCACTAAAAAGGAGGTGGTGGTTGACGATGAGTAGGTTTGCCTCTTGCATCTCGTTCCGTGCGTTGAAGTAGAAACAAACATCGTAGGTAGGACATTTACGACCAAGACAATTGTCGCGATCAGATTTGACTTTCTCCCAGATATTGATTTTAGGTTGTATTGGTAAGTCTGCTTGACTTCCATCCTCTGTTGTTTCGACCCACTGAACAATATCTTTTAACTGTTCTACCTCTTCCATTGTATCAAAGAGTCCACGTTCATAAGTCAGTAGGCTATTGAGTCGTCGTCGTGATAGGTAATTGCGCCGTCCTTTTGCCAGAACAGCCTTAAATTCACGTGGGAGTACTTCCTCCAAAAACGGGAGGTCTTTCGTGATAAGTTGTTCTTGTAGGCTAATAGTATTGGTTGAAACGACAACGGTTTGTTCTGTTTTCAGTGCCAAAGATATAGCAGGTATTAGATAGGCGAAACTTTTTCCTACACCAGTTCCGGCTTCAACAATTAGATGTTCAGATGCTGCGAAGGCTAACGCGACAGCGTTTGCCATACTCAACTGTTCCTTGCGAAATTCATACCCTGGAAGATGGTCGGAGATAATACCTCCGGGACTAAAGATATCTTTTAGAGTCAGTGTTTTCGAGGATTGAGTCATGTGTGTTTGTGAGAGTTTGGAGAAATAAGAAGGGTGAATGTAAACTACTTTATTGGGATTTCTTTTCTAATTTCACCGTTAGTTTTTCTTCTCCGTAGTTGCTTTTAATATCAATTAAGATTTCTAAAGAATCTTGTTGTACCTGAAGTAATGCCTCAAGAGTCTGAACATCGGTCACCGGTTTCCCATTGATTGCATAGATAAGCGCACCGCGTGGTATCCTTGCCTTGAACCCAGGTGCGTTTTCCATAACACTTTCGACAATAACTCCACGATCTTTTTCCGTTAGGTAGGTATATCTTTGAAAATCTTTTTTCTCTAACTTCCTTACCGATAACCCTAACATTTTCCATGATATGGAATTATCTTCTACAGGTAATCCAGCCATTTCTCGAGGCATTTCACCTATAATAACTTTTAATGTTTTTTCTTTTCCGTGCCGTAAGACTTTGATTATAGATTGTTTGCCAACTTGCGATTGCGCGACAAGCATCTGAAAATCAGGTGTTTTTTGTACCTTCTTACCATTATATTCAACGATAATGTCATATTGTTGCAATCCACCACGAAATGCTGGAGTATCGGAACGAACTTCGGTCACAAGGATACCTTTCAAAATCTCTTGCATTGTAATTCCAAGATAGCCGTGGATAATCTTGCCGTTTGCTATCAATTCTTTGCCGATAGAACGGACAAGGTTACTGGGAATTGCAAACCCGGCCCCTGCTCTTACTGGAGCGGGGGTGTTTTCTGATTTTTGGATCAATGCATTAATACCGATAACTTCACCATAGATATTTAGCAGAGGACCACCACTACTGCCGGTGTGTATCCACGTATCCGTTTGGATGAAGTTTTGGTGTCGAACTACACGGAGACCTCCAAGTATTAAACGACTTTTCCCACTGACAACGCCAGTTGTTACAGTATAAGCAAGATCAAAAGGATTCCCAATGGCGATAGCAAATTGCCCTACCTTAACCTTATCAGAATCAGCTAATGGTAATATTGGGAACTCTTCTTTCCTGTTAACCTTTAGTACGGCAATATCGGTGATAACATCTCCCCCGATTAATTTAGCATCAAGCAATTTACCGTCTAACATTTTAATTCTTAGTTGGTCCGCTTCAACAATATTGTGATTATTTGTTAGAATGTAACCGTCTTTTTTAAAGAAAAATCCTGATCCTTGTTTAAATAGGTCTTTACTTTCATTTCTTGCAAGAACTCCGACAATAGCAGGTTTACTCTGTTCAGCAATATCAACAAACGCTTTTTCAATTGCACCTAATAGTTCCAAATTTGCTGTCTGTTTAGAACGGGAGATACATGAAGAGAATGTGATAACGGAAAAGAGTAGGATACAATAGCAGAGACTCTTTTTATTCATAATATTCCTATCAAACAATTTTAACATCAGTTTCCTGTAAAAGGTAAAACGATTATATCCTGCCTTTCGTATTACTTATCACTGTGTAGTGTGCCTTCCTGTGCTTATTAATTTTTTTTTAGTTGTTCCTATCCAATTTAATAGATACTTTTTCTGCCCCTTGAAGACTCTTGATATCAAGGGTAATATCTGTGATGTTTTTATTATTTGTGAGATATGTTTCAAGACTGTTAGCGTCAACGATTTCTTGTTCATTTATAGCAATGATAAGAGCGTTCCGAGGAATCTTAGCCTTATATGCATGTGACAATCTTTTTATTTTTTCAACGATTACACCACGATCATCCTGATTCAGGTAGCTATATCTATGCTGTATCCCGTTTTCTAAATTTCGTACAGCTAACCCCAACGTTTTCCACGACGTAGATTTAATTTCAGCAGGACGTCCTACTAATTCAAGTGGCATTTCATCAATTGTCACATTGAGTGAAACTTCTTTATTTTCTCTTAATACTTTCAAGGCACATTGTTCACCAATCTCGTAATCGGCTATAATCAATCTAAATTCATTGAGTGATGGCACCTTATCATCGTTGAGTTCTACGATAATATCATCCCGTTTTAAGCCTTCATTTGAGGGTGAATTTACAGTTTGAACTTTTGTTACTTTGATGCCTTTAGAAACATTGTGCATATCAGCATTAATGTAGCCACGTATTATTCTTCCATCGGCAAGCAGTTTACGGGAAATAGTCTTAACAAGATCACTGTTAATTGCTAAAGAGGATCCTTCACCAGGATTTAAAGTCGTGATTCCAATAACTTTACCGTCAATATTGAGTAGTGGGCCACCACTGCTTCCGGGGTTGATCCAAGCATCCGTTTGGATATAATTATTATGATATTGAAAGAGTTTTGATTTTGGGTGGTGGCACCGGTCCTTACCCCCTATGATTCCTGCGGTAACTGTCTGTCTATAACCTATAGGGTCGCCGATTGCGATAGCAAATTGTCCGACACGAACATTGTTTGAATCCCCGAGAGAGAGACTGGGGAATTCTTCATCTCGGTCAATTTTTATAACCGCTATGTCGGTGTTTGGATCCCCACCAACTAATGTTGCATCATACCTACTCCCATCGAACAATCTGACTGTGATTTTTTTTGCTCCACTTACGACATGTTCATTTGTTAGGATATGTCCGTCTTTCTTAAATATAAATCCAGATCCGCCGCTGGTTGAGGGTTTATCTTTTAATAGTTTGGATGAATGTTTTTCTACAGTTAGGCTGACAACAGCAGGTTTGCTCTGCTCTACAATTTTACTTATAGTGTTTTCAAAAGATCGCAAAATATCACTATCGTTGGTCTGGCTGGAAGGTGTTGCACACGAGAGAGTAATCACTGAACATAGGAGTATAATAAAGTAGTTGACCGTTTTTCTTATCATAAGATGCCTCATTGTTTTTTGAAAAGTGCTTTTTAACTTGTATATATTTGTTTGGTGTTCCATGTAATCATTATACATTTAAGTTGCTATTTTGTTGGTCTTCAAAAAAATAATAATGGTAAGTCTTAGTTAGCGATATAATTTGATTGTCAAATTAGAAAGTGGCTTAGTTGTATTGCTCTCAACACATGTATCTTGGTATATTGAATTTTAACAAACTATAATTGGTGTTGTCAATGTATTTCTACCATGAGACGCAGAGAGAAATCCGACACGCTTGGTTCATGTTGGTTTCGCGAACTCAACCCAATCTGCAAGATAAAATGATATTTCTGATGGGTCAAAAGGTATAAAAATAGACATTTAATCCTAATATACAGACAGAAAATAACGTGTAAAAACAGACATTTAATCCTAAATACTCTGACAGTAGATTGTGTTGTTGTTGCATTTCGCTACACACCGAAAAGATGAATAAGTCACATTTTTTGTCACAAAGATTGAAATTGGTGTGAATTTTCCCTGTCAGCCCTGTCATAGACTGGCTTTACTTCACTTTGAATTAACTTTATAAGAATTTCTAAATGTGTGATTTTGTCCTTTCTGATTTTCGCATTTCCAACCGTTATAAAGGTATGGTTTTTTGACGTATATAAGATTTCGCAATTAGGATCGTTTTTATAGATAGTCATTAGTTTTTAGTCTTTAGTTAAGGTGAAGCATAGCAGATATAGCGTGAAAAGTCACGCTATATCTGCTTTTGTATGGAATATTAACAACTGTGATAAAAAACGCACAGAAAACCGAAAACTAAATAAACCTGCTAAAACATGAAAAAAGTTGACAATATCTCAGATAAGGTGTATACTATATATCGTTCTTTTGGTCGAGTGGTGGAATCGGTAGACACAATGGACTTAAAATCCATCGCCCCTAAACAGGCGTGAGGGTTCAAGTCCCTCCTCGACCATATTAACATCTTGCCGCAGGGTAGAGCAGTCTGGTAGCTCGTCGGGCTCATAACCCGGAGGACGTGGGTTCAAATCCCACCCCTGCAATTTCTTTTCTCTCTCCTACCCATAAATAAAATGAGAATTTGATTAGCAAAGGTAAGGTCTGACCTATTGTTAGGTTATGGCTTTGCCTTTGACCTATTTATATTGATACCATTTCTAATGAATAGTTCTCTTAAATTCACATGTTATATTATATTCGGTGAATCTACGGTATGAATGCCATTACGGTATTCCACCAAATCAACGCAGAATCCGCATTTGGAATTCGTCGGGTTCCAAACCGCTCCGAATATAATATAACATACGTATTTATGACACCTATTCATTGAGATAGGGTATAACAACGTGGACAGGACATTCGATAACCTCACTTTACAATTTCTTTGATTACATATATGGTTAAAAGACAAAAGACAACTTGATCCTTTTTTTGCAAAATGTAATCCTATATTAAAGTAAGGAGTAAGTTGTACGATATAGAGGGTTATCGTACAGTCTGTTAAAATCAATAGACGTGTAAAACCATCTTACTGTCTATCTCTAAAATTCTTAAAACTGTAGTAACACTATGGAGGTACAACATGGTACGCGACATCATAACCGATAAGTGGATACTTGGTAGTATATTGCTGCTAATTATCTTTGCCTGTGTGTGTTATTTTTGGTACCAATACACCCTTGAACCGTATAGAGAACAAGCTGCTAAGACTGAAGAAGTTGATCGTAAATGGAAACTCACCCAGAAAGCGAGGAGCACCAATGAGTCGCAACAGGCAGCCGATCAAACCCCTACGGATGGTACTGTGCCAACCGGAGAGAAATCGAGTTCACCGAAACAATTACAAGTCGGTGACATGGTAGATGGGAGAATATACTTAGGAAAGGGACCTCCTTCACCAGAACTTCTTGCTGAGTTCGGGATTTTACCACCCTCTCAAGATGAGATTATTTCTCCCTACGGGTTCGGACCCTATCCAGAATTACCGGAAGGATTCGGTCCAATTACCTGGCCACGGAAGAGTGCTAATTCAGAATTGAGGATTCGTGTTAAGATCAAACTTCTAAAGCAAGGGGTACCAGTCGAAGGTTCTATTATGGAAAACGGTTTGGTATACCCGATCTTAAAAGGTGTCCGTTATGTCATCTGGGGTGAAACCTCCTATGGAAGACAATATTTGCGAAGGTCTCTGGGGCATCCCGATGATGGTGATTACATGCGGAAAATAAAAATGAGAAAAAGGCGCGCCGTGAGAGTATAACTGCAGCCGATTTTCCCGGTATTAAACTTGTGCCTTTTGAAGAGGCTGGTATAGATCCCTATACCTTTCTTGATTTACCTAAATAAGGAGAAGAATTATGAAACGTCTTATTATTTTATTTGGAGAAATACTTAAGTCTTAAGAACGGATCAGAGGTATTCACTTGTTGATGTTTGCTTCTACAAGAGTGAACGCTTCTTTAGGCCTTGCTGCAAAATAGCGGAATGCATAGACGCTTTCTGTATTCACAGAAGTACATATTAGGTTTATGGTTGCATTTCCTAATGCATAGCCACCTGAGGTATGTTGCCACACCGGACTTGAGACGCGTCCTCATCAAAAAGCACATCCAGCGTGCAGAACGACAATTCTCTATTACCAATTCCCACGACGGAGCATTAGAATCCGTTTGGCTGACCTACACACAGCAGGTTTATTAGTTTTCTAAATTTCCATTACATTTTATCAATTACGTTAATGTTTCTAATTACGTTAATGTTTCTATTTGTATCTAATACCATACTGCGGTATAATCTCTATCCTAACGCAGGTTTGAAATTAGGATTAGTATAATATGCTTGTGTCATCGGATGCAAGGACGGGGTATGGACTTATATCGTAATTACCATCCAAGGAAATATCATCAACCAGAATTACCTTATCTGACAATGCGGATTGGTACATTGCGAAAATAGTTTGGAGGATGTGTAGATTACTATGTCCGTCGGTAATTGGTTTTTCACCTGTTTGTAAGCACTTAATAAAGTGTACCATTGCGTTCCCAAAACCATCTGGGAACCAGGTTCCATCAATCTCAGGTTTGATTTCTCGTGGCTCTGGATCTGTGAGATGGATAGTCATATCAGCACTATTTCCATAGATAGCACCTTTTGTACCTTGAATCCGAATTTCTTCATGAGGATGTTGAAGGTCATGACCAGTATTTGCGAGAAATGCCCAATTACATGAGAGTAAGCCTTTTACACCATTTTTGGATTTGAAGAGTGCTACAGAAATGGTCTCTCCTTCTTCAACGGAACGGTCGTGTCCATGTGCTTGGCAGTAAACACTTTCATAATCACCGAACCATTTTTGGACGAGACTGATGTGGTGTACCTGCATTACAGGGATGATATGTTTGCCAGGGAAGGTCGTGAAGAACCCGTTGCAGGTAATAGATATATGGTAAATTTCACCAAGATGTTCCGTGTTAATATATGGTTCAATTGCAAGAAAACCCGGGGCAAAACAGGAATTTTGGTTTACCATAAGTTGTACTTTGTTCTTTTTACATATTTCCACCATTTCAACAGCCTGTGGCATTGTCATTGAAAACGGCTTTTGACAGAAAATATGCTTTCCTGTTTGTGCAGCAGCATTAACAATCGGAGATCGGATCCAAGGGTGGACAGCCAAGTCGATGATATCAACGTCGTTATCTGCAATTAGGTCAGCAATACGGGTATAACGTTTGTGGATGTGAAATCTATCACCTGCATTGTGTAGACGCTCTTCATCTTTATCACAAATTGCTTCAACCCGTAAACCTTTCCGTTGATATCCAAGTAGATGCGTTTGTCCTATCCCTAAGCCGATGAGTCCGATACCTGGGTCTATTAAGTCTGTCATGTGATATATAATGAGCAGTGTAAGTTTGTAATATAGCTGCTTAAATTCCTAATCCAGCATCTATATCTTGTTGGTAGGTATTTATGGATTCATCAATCATTTTATCAAGATGAACGATTTCTCCAGATACACCGGATTCAAGCATAGCGTATGAGATTGCTACGGAACGAGTGCCTTGGTATACGTCCACTTCAATAGGACGGTTACCAGCAATTGCTTCAGCAAAATCACCATATTCGATTGCAATGATCTTTGCGTCAGTATCAGGGAAAGGAAAGTTATATCGCCACAGACGGTTGCCATCGAACAGATCAGTTGTGACAGCATCAAGATGAAAATCAGGGACCAATTCTAATAAAGCCTCTTCGGTTACCGTGCCTTGTCCATCAATTTGTAGTGATATGACACCACCACTCCTGTCGCCTGGGAGTGCCATGGAACCTTGAGAACTGTGTATTTTTCTCATCCAACTGCCTTGTCCCCATGCTCCATGATCTTCTATATATTGTCCAACAGCACCATTTTTGAAGGTCAGTGTTGCATACGCTGCATCTTCTGCTGTGGCTTCAAATTCAGCAGGCATTTTCCGTTGCCATTCTGTATAGACACCTGCGGGATTCGATCCTGATTCCCCCGATACTGCAGCAGGATTGTGACGGATAGGTTCATGAAGTCGTGTTTGTGCATAGACGGTCTCAACTTCACCGAGTAGATACTCAATCATATCCGCATAATGAACACCAACATCCAATAGAACACCGCTTTGATCTTTCTGATGTCGCCATACAGATATAAGCATTCGGTTTGAACCACCGATTGCGTGGTGAATAAGAAAACGCGGTTTACCAATGACTTCTGCATCCAGTAGTGCTTTAGCAAGTCGATTAATAGGATCCCGTCGATAGTTCTCTGCCACACTAAGGACAGCACTTGAATTTTCTGCAGCAGAGCGGATTAAGTTACAGGCGCGCACAGTTAGTCCCATAGGTTTTTCAACCATGGTATGCCATCCGCGTTGTAATGTCTCAACCGCGATAGTATGGTGATATGGAGGTGTTGTTGTTACATCCACTGCATCGACCCCAACAGAAGCGAGTTCATCAAGGTTGCTGACAACAGTAGGTTTATTCCCAAACCGTTCTTCAGCTTTTGCAGCAAGGGATTCTGCATTGTCAAGAACTGGATCACAAGCACCTACCAAAGTAAACTTTTCCCATCCAACACGATGTAGTTCTGCCAATCCGTACATGTGTCGATGTCCCATACCACCACATCCAACTATTGCTAACCGAATTTTATCCATATTTTATTCCTATTTTATGAGTAATGCTTCCAATCGATTTAGGTCAGTATTTAACAATGTTTTATTGGATTGATATAGATTCTTCCGTTTTAACACCTTATTGACATAGATTCTACCTCTTCTGATTAGAGGCCCACTTACTTTCACTTTACCAGGACCAACATTATACGCCCCAAGTGCTAAGGTTAAGTTGTTCTGGTATTTCTGACGGAGCTGATTGAAATAGATAAGGCCTGCCTCAAGATTCTTCACGGTGTCAAACCGTTCATCTATAGCACCATCAAGCGAAGGTTTAAGTTTGTTTGAGTAGTATGGTACTTTTAATCCAAGTTCTCTTGCAGTTCCAGGTATCATTTGCATTAACCCACCCGCCCCAGTTTTTGATACAGCAACAGGGTTAAATTTTGATTCGACATATATTATTGCCAGCATAAGTTCTATCTGAATATTATGTTTTTTGGCAATTTGAATGCTTTTTTCTATAGACGAATTTGGTTTAATTTCAACAATGATAGGTTGTGAAATATCGGTTTTTTCAGGTGTTATCTGGATCGTAGTATTAGTCAGATCTGCTTTATCATCAGACTTTTGAGTTACTTGAGGTTTTTTTGTAGAATTTGGAGCAGTAATTTCAGGGATAATTGTTTCAGATTTTTGTTTATTTTCTCCAAAAGTGAACCCAATTGAAAGTAGATGTCTATAGTTTAAGTTGTCTTCATTTAGATAGGTATAATATGTCTCTTTACCCCATTGTTTGAGAGAGATTCCAAGACTCCATGATCGAATTGGAGATTGAGCGTCAAAGGAGAAGAGCGATCCAACATTGGCTGAGATTGCCCCAGAAACAAACTCAAGACTCGTACCCAAACCGGGTGATGTTATATTAAAGCAAGTATGCCATCTAATAACTGGATGCGGAATGATTGTTGTTCCAATAGATAACTGGGGATCAAAAGTTCTTAACACGATCCCATTCTGATCAGGAATAGACACACCGTTAATATCACGATATTGAATCCCTAAAACAGAATAGTGTGATAAATTTATGAGTGTACCGACATCATAATTCTGTGCCCAGAGACTGGTTTTATATGGAGCACGTGTATAACCTGTACTGACACCTAACTTTATGGGACCGACTTTACGACCATAGGAAAGAAGTGCTTGATTGTAGCCTATCTCAAATGTGCCAATAGGATTGGATGCATGGTTTACAAGGAACCGATCATTATAATTAAGATCAAGTATGTTTATGCCGAAAGTACCAATCAGATTAATAGGATATGCAAAGGAAAGTGATCCTTGGGAGAAATCATAAATGATATTTCCTGTTTTGAGTGAGGCAAGTCCAGCAGGATTCCACAACGGACTTGTTGCATCATCGACATTGCTAATATATGCACGACTTAACCCAAGTCCCCGTGTTCCTACTGCAGGTCTGTATACCTGAGTTCCAATTTCCGGTGGATTATTGGTTGAATCTAAAAATGCGTTCTTAACAAAGAAGGAACCAGTGAACAAGATAAGTAAGATGGCAAAGAAACGCCATCTTCGATCACTGGAGAGTAAGGTGGCGAGCCGGATTTTCACTTCTGCCCTTATATCTGACTTCAAAATGTAGGTGCGGACCGGTTGAGAATCCTGTATTGCCAGATAAGCCAATAACTTGTCCTTGGCGTACTACATCACCTTTGGATACGCGTATTTTTGACAAGTGTCCATAAGAGGTAGAGTAATTATCATCATGTTGTATAATGACAATTTTCCCATATCCTGATTTTCTTGCAGCATAGGTAACAACACCTGTTTTTGAAGCATAAACTCGTGTACCAATAGATGCACGAAAATCTATTCCTTCATGAAGACGGTAACGTCTTGTAATTGGATGATGGCGATATCCGTAATGTGATGTTACAACTAAAGGAACTTTTAATGGCTTCAAAAAACCGATTGTTCCTTCACTTGGTATAAGAATTTGCTGACCTGGCTGGAGATGTTTTGGGTTAATGATAGCATTTGTTTTTTGGAGTTGTCTCCAATCTTCAACATTATATCTTCTTGCAATACTATATAAAGAGTCCCCGTGTTCGATAGTATATACAGTACCTTCAATACTTCCACCAGCATTTACCGGTTTAGTTACACCGGGTATTGTAAGTTTTTGTCCGATTTGCAAGCGATCGTAATCATTATTTTTGATTTTGTTGGCTTGTGCAATGGACTTCATGGAAACATTATACTTTTGTGCTATTCCAGTTAATGTTTCTCCTTGTTTGACCTGATGTTGTAATGCAATAGAAGACGGCGTAAACGATGCTAAAATAACTGCTATGGATAAAACAGTTAGTATAACTTGCATGTAGTTTTTATTCATTTCTTACCTAATGTGGTATGCTAACCAGAACCTATCTATGTAATCGAGAGTATTTAGCATCGAATAGACCCTTGCATACAGTATGTGATATGTGAGACGATCCTTATTGTATTTGGTTGTAGGAACTTTTATGTTGTTAAAAACCATTGTTCCTTACATTTGCATGATTTATCCGTCAACTACCTGTAGGAGAATCTCTTTTGTATCTGAGTAAATTTGTGTTTCAGTTTGAATACCCGATGATCCAACTGAAACGACCTCGCTGATCACAGTCACAACAAGCTGAAGGACTTCAACCCGTGCGCTATCTTCACCAATTGAGCCTGGGGCTGTCCACATTACAGGATTGTCGTTTGTTGATGAAAGTTCACCATGTCCTGTAATATTTAGCCAATTTAATACAACACTTGTACCTCTAACACCATTAACAGAAGCAGTTAATTCTACTTTTTCACCAGTTCTAACAGTCTTTTTCGTGACAGTAATCGTCACATCTAAATTGTCTGCTTGATTACCTATTTCAACTTCTTGAGTGGTATCCAGTTCAACAATTGAGTCATTAGCGTCCTGTTCTGCCAAGGTATCGGTGTCAGCCACAGGATTTTTCATGTTGCTGCCACCACAACCTGAGATGGTGAATATTAAACTAACTGCGATAAGATATACGAATACTTGAAAAAATCGAGATGTTTTCATGATTGCCCTCTTGCTTTTAGCCTACAACCATTATACAAATACAATCGTCAAATAAATAACGGATTGTTTAGCAATAGGTTACAACATCAAACATCTCAAGCACTCCATATTAATCGGCTGTTACGACCAATTTAATATAATCCGACAACAATTAATACGTATAATGCTGAAATAGGTTACAAAAAATATTGAGAGGGCAAAGAGTCTTGGTAAGATAAATTCTTACCAAGACAATAGACTACCTTGCAGTGTTTTCCATTTGTTCTCTTAGGAAGGCGAGAATATCAGCGATATCTTGATCACTGAGGATATCAGTAGCGTAGAATGGCATGAGGAAACCACCACCGCGTATTTTAGTTGCCCATCGAACCATAGTTTTATCGATGTCGCGAGGTGCTCTGGATTTAACAAGTTGGCTACCGATACCAGCTTTGAAAGGTGTGGGGTGACAGACGACACATGCCTGACCAAAAAGTTCCCATCCCTTTTCACTATTGCCCGACATTGCAGCAATTTTCTCACCGGCTGCAGCTTTTTCTGCATTATCTAACATTTCAATTTTAAACTGTGGACCTTTATTGTCCCCGGAAACGGCTTTAAAATATGCCATTAGGGCTTCAGCGTGTTCTTCCGGGATCGCAGTAGGGTTAACCTTATCGTGAGCGATCCGTTGTAGAAAGTGTTCATAACAGAAACCGCCACCACCGGCTGCGCGTTCAAAATCAGCCCCCGCAATCATTCCGCCTTTTGCGGAACCACGCTGTGGTACACCGATAATACTATGACCGGCTCGAATTAAACCGTCGGGGTTTGCCTCTTCATCAAAATCTGCATGACAGTTTGCACAAGTAAGCCCTGTGGCATTACCGGGTCGAGAACCGGGTTTTATAGTTCCTTTGAATGTTGGATCATGAAATAGTTCGCGTCCAAGTTGGGCTTTGTCTGATAATTGTTGTGCTTGTGTAAACACGATTAAGACAGTTACCAGTATTACCCCTATTGAAAGCGAAACAAACTTTCGCATCAAAAATCTCCTTATTATAATGACACTAAGAATGATACTAACTTGTATTTTATAGAATATTAAGAATGATGTCAAGTAAAAATGTTGTAAAATTAGGGTTTATTGCTAATTATTACAAAATTAGTCATATTTCCTAATTGATGTTATTGATTTAATGTGTTTCTGGGATGGATTCTAAGACAGCTATGTATGGTAAATTTCGATATAATTGTCCATAATCAAGTCCGTATCCGACGACAAAAACATTTGGAATTTCAAAACCTAAATAATCGATCTGAACAGAGACTTCCCGACGAGAGGGTTTATCAAGAAGTGTACAGGTCTTAATGGTATTTGGGTTTAAGGTTTCAAGATGTTCGACGAGAAATTTCAAGGTTTGTCCTGTGTCAATAATATCATCTACAATAAGAACATCTGTATTTTTTACATACTCACTACCAGTTCTAATGAACTGAATATTCTTTGAAGGTTCAGTACTGTTATGATAACTTGAGGTTTGTAAGAATTCAAATCGTAGCGGCAGTGAAATCTCTCGTGCAAGATCAGCGAAAAATAGTGTCGCACCTCTGAGTACACAAATTAGGACAAGTTCACGATTCTCATAGTCTTTAGATATTTGCTTGCCAAGTTCCTGGATTCGGCTGCGAATCTGAGATTCAGAAATCAATACAGTATTAGGGATAGGTTGCGTCATTTCCATAATGTAAGTGCAGATATTTGTTTGTTTGTGACACGATTTTGAATTTGTCATGAGTGGTGAAACCGATAACCCATAGGATTTCATCACCACAGACAAGTAAAGGGATTTTATCTCTGTCCATTCGTGGAACTTTTACATCTATCATGTAATCTTTAATCTTTTTTGTTCCTTTCATTCCGTGCGGTTGAAATCGGTCACCTTGTCGTCGGTTGCGAACTATTAAAGGTAAATCTACTTTTTCATAATCGAATATAGCCTCGTATGTTCCATCAGGTATAGAGATTTTTTCAGTCGGTAAAGAGTCGTATACATGTGCTGTGATATTAGCATTCACTTCTGAAATATACGTCTGCCCTGGCACAGCAAGCGAATAAACATATTCCCCAATTTCTTCAGATTTTCTCTCAAATATAAGTTGGTCATAAACTCGTCTGAACAACAATTCATCTGGTAAAGATAACACAACGTTCGGTCTTTCACCATGGATAGCGTTTAGAATTGCTTGGTAATGATTAAATGAAAAGTCACTCATTTTACCTGTCATTTCGAAGATCGCATGTCTTAGAATCCGTCTCTGTAGGACGAGATGTTTTTGTTGGAATGTATTCCTATCCAAGATAATAGGATCTTTACCGGAAGGAGAAAGTTTGCAATTCTCAAATGCTTCGCATGCTAAACTGTCAAGATATTCAGATTCAGTTCCCAGTATTTCCGCGGTTTTAATCAATCCAGTTCTAATGTTTGGATTATAATTCTGTTCCAATAGAGGTAACAATTCATGTCGTATACGATTTCGTAGATAGCGTTGATCTTTATTTGTTGGATCCTGCCGTGGCACCAAATTTTCTGAGTCAAGAAACGTCTCAATTTCTTTTCGAATGAATCCTGCCAATGGTCTAATAAACTTTCCATCCCTAATTGGTAAAATACCTTTTAATCCAGTCGTTCCTCCACCACGGATCAAATTCATTAGCACGGTTTCTACGATATCGTCCTTATGGTGTCCAAGTGCAATTTTTGTAGCACCTGTTTCCTGACAAACAGATTCAAAAAACTCGTAACGAGCTTTCCGTCCAGCAGCTTCAGTAGATAATTTCCACTGTTTGTTTAATTGTGATAGTTCAACTGTGTGTCCAGTGAAAGGTAATTCTAAACGTGCGGCATGTTCTTCTACAAATTCTGCATCTGCTGCTGAATCATCTCTGAGGTTGTGATCAAGATGAACAACATGAAGGTAGCAGTTAAGATGCGGGAGTAAGGTTTGTAACCCGTAGAGTAGTGCCATTGAATCAGCACCACCTGAGACTGCAACAAGGACTGTTTCTCCAGCCTCAATCATTGCGTGCTGAGAAATGAAACGATGCATTTCTTGCACAAAACGGGATTTCATGAGGTGGGGTGCCTTCAAAGAACAATGCCGGTGCGGAGAGTCGAACTCCGGACAGCACGATTATGAGTCGTGTGCTCTACCACTGAGCTACACCGGCACGCTAAATCTATTTTTTAAGTATAATATAAGACGGTAGTTAAGTCAAGTCTTTTAATGCCAATACCAAAGTTATTGAGTTTACGGATTTTCTGCTATATTTTTCACATTTCTATATAAACCACCTGTAGGTTGGGTTTCACCACCTACGAAATAAACTATTAGTAACATTAATTATCGGTTGATACTATTTCTTAATAACCATTTTCCGAATCGTCGTTGATTCAAGAGTGTTCATTTGGTAGAAATAGACACCTGAAGCGAGCCGTTCACCCAAATCATTACGTCCATTCCAATAAACTGCGCGAGTCTTCCCGATGTAGTATCCCGCCTGTTGAAATCCGAGTTCCAGATTCCGGACGAGTTCTCCCGTTGATGAATAGATGCGAATTGTGACCTCCGTATCATTTGCTATCTGATAAGGCAACCAAGTTTCCGGATTGAACGGGTTAGGATAATTAGCAAGTAGTACAGTCTGTTTCGGGATTAAGTCAGCAGGGGTGAGTCGAAGTTCGGTGAAGGCCCTGCGGATATCTGCTGCACTGATTACGTGTTGGAGTGTGCGAATGAGTGTCCCGTTTGTGTCACGTACTTCAATCGACAGCATATCCCCAACAGAAACAACTGCTTGTCTGTTCATATCTGCCCAAGCAGCATGAAAATTGTTACCCTCAACTGCCTCAGCGACTTTGGTCTGTCCATTATAGACAGTGAACTTCACGCCACTGATACCTTCAAGGTGAGCGCGGAGGACAAATGCCCATGTCTTCGGAATTGATGGCTGCATCGGAGCCGCTGCCGTCGATGTAGTGTTTTGCCATGCGCTTCCACTGAAACTGACAGTCTTCGGTGTAGGGACGTTGATAATGTATCCAATTCCACCTTCAATTGAAAAACCGTTGCCGGTAGAATTTGCTGTCCATCCGTTGAACCTTTGCTTAACTGCATCGAATTCAATGATCATAGTCGCGCCGATATTTTCCATGAAAGACCGTGCTGTGTAGGGTTCGTTTGGCATCAGCGGTAGACTGATCATATTCAAGCCCGCGCTGAGTGATACGTCATAAGCGTCCTCGCTTGTGCCTTGCATCATCAGGGTGTCGGCACGGAATGCAAGGTTTTGAATCCGTTCATCGTTCTCAGGACCAACATCCGTAATTGCGAAAGGTATTTCAGAGTAGTTCGCCGCGAGATATTCTGCAAATGCGTCTTGCTCTGTGCCGGGATCAGCAAAAGTTGCTTGTCCCCCAGACTCTTCCTCTGTCATTACTTCAGCAAGGTCAACGCGATTCGTATTGGGGAAATTAGAATACGGATAGCTATCGCCGCCGTCTACAAGAAAAGTGATGGTGACCATTCGGAACGTGCGATCTGCATCTCCCACGATTTCACCGTTCTGGACAATTGTGTCCAACCGATTTCCATCTGCGTCGGTGATGACAAGCGATTGAACCCTTGAACCCTCCATCAGTGAAGTATCAAAACTAAACGCCATACCTGCGATTTGCGGAAAACGTCCAGGGGTTGTGCCACCACCAGAGGCACCAACTGCGTGTTCAATGACTTCAAGCAGTTCCGCTGCACTCAAAGTCAATAGTGTCAATCCGTTGTTGAATCGAAGTGTATTCTCAATGTCAATCTGTGAAATCTGCCCCATCGCTTTACCAACCAAGGCATTTTCAGGTGGTGGGAGCAGTTTTCCATAAGCAGTGACACCAATTGGGGCGCGGATGCCTCCACCATTTTTCAAAGACACAACCACGTTCGGGTCAACCCGTTTCCCCGCAGCAAGGTTTGCCTCGGCGATTACGTTACCGATGTTTGTTTCCTCTGTACGGATAGAACCGCGATTCCCATTAAGATAGACACTTGTTTGCCCAAAGATATTACCGTCCTTTTCAACTACAATATTCCGGACCGCCTCTATGATTTCAATCACACGTGCAGCAGGTTCTACATTGCCAGTATCCGCAACACCCTGTTCATCGGCGATAAAAGCACCGCTGACAGCAGTGTCAATTGATTCAGGAATTAAAACACCTGCTGCGTTGAAATCAACGACTAACCGTCCAACGTATTTATAATTCCCATCTGTCCCAACAATTGCAATTGGTTCACTCGTTGCTGATTGCGTCAAAATCGGGTAGGGTCGGTCTGCGATATCACCAAGATGAAGGCGATCATTTTCATCGGCGAGGAGCGTGTTTGAACCACCCGAAATGATAATGTCAACATCCTCTATATGTGATGCCATTGCCTCATCAAGACCAATCTGTTGAAGATGTCCGGTAAGAATAATCTTATTGATACCTGATGCAGTTAACCCGTTAACAGATTCTTGGACGATAGCCGCCAATGCTGCTATATCGTTGGGATCTGCCGGTGCAACTCTGACATTCCCAGGTACAGAAAGGCTGCCGAGACGCGGTGTTGTCATTCCAACAACACCGATTTTCTCACCGGAAGGTGTAGTAATAACCACGCTTTTGGTGATACTATTCGGAATCGTACTTGCTTCTTGCCCTGGATGAACAACGAGGGATGCAAGATTACTATCAAGACTAAAATCTAAGTTTACGCTTAAGAATGGAAAGGCTGTACCGACATAATCTCTATCTGCTGCAATCAAACTTGCAAGTGTCCCTGTGCCTGCGTCAAATTCATGATTTCCGAGTGCCCCTGCCATGAAACCCATCGCGTTGAGCATCAGAATATCGGCGCGTCCTGAACCTTCTCTCCCTAATACTTCACGAAGACTCTGATTATTGCCGGCTGCAAAAAACGGACCGGGAATATAACTATCGCCAGCACCAATGATAACAGTGTTCTCAACTTCGGCTTTGAGAGCGTTCAGTACGGATGAGAAGCGAGGTGCATTTTCGAGTGCCTCAATCCCACCCTCCATGTCTGATGCGTGGAGAAGTTGAAGGGTAGTTTTGGACACGGGTTCCACTTCGTTTTGGGAAAAGGCGGGTGTGAGAATACCTAACAGTAAAATCAAGAAAACTACTTTTGTAAGTTGGACTTTCAACTCTATAACATTCGGAACGAAAGGTTTCTTGTTTTGCGTCAAAGAATGCTCCTTATCAGAATTATTATACGGTGTAGTTTTTGACGATATCGTCATCAAGATTTTCTAAGATGTCTTTGGTATCAACATCTCTGTCTTTCTCTCTTCTGACTTCTGCCTCAAGGAAACCGTTTTCTTCGATTACTTCCTCATCAACAAAGATAGGAGCATCACATCGGAGTGCGAGAGCAAAGGCATCACTCGGTCGTGAATCAATCTCGTATTCTTCTCCGTTCAGTTCAAGTGTTACCTTCGCATAGAAAGTAGTTTTTTCAAATGCGTTAACACAGATAGATTGCACTTTACCGGAAATAGTGTCAATGACATTTTTGAGTAGATCGTGTGTCATCGGTCGTGGCATTGGAACATCTTTGAGTTTATTATCAATTGCCCACGCTTCCGATTCACCGATCCATATTAGCAATATGCGTTTTGACTCGCCTTCTTTTTCTTTTAAGATGACGACCGGTGCGCCAGTATTGCTATCAATGGTAAGAACTTCAATCTTCACTTCGACCATGTTATTACTCCTTTACTATGAATCCGTATTTAAAATCAAGATCCACTTCTGATATTTTTCATCACTTCCGATTCGCCGATCCATATTAATAATACTCGTTTTGATTCACTTTCCTTTTCTTCTAAGATGAGAACGGGAGTATTTGAACCACTACCAGTGGTAATAGATGCCGGTTTCATTTCTACCATCATAATTTGACCTTTTAATCATTAGGCTCTTCTGTGGGATCGGATTCCGATTCTTCCCGTTTTACATCAAAGACCCGTTCAACAGGATCATAATCTATAAAGGTGATATTGTCTCCTTTTGATAGATTTGGTTCACCTACCCCGACACGACAATTAACAGTTATTGTATGACCATCTGGCATCTCGACTTGTGCGGTGCCGTCGTTCTGTGAGATATGGTCGCTGGTCACATTTCCTTGTAAACCGAGTAGCTGCGGTTCATCAGGTGTTTCAACAGAAACGGTATTGTAAAATAGTTTTGTAAACGTTAGCAGGAGATAACGCGTTCCGATCACACTTATTATGAATGCAATTATGACGGATGAACCGAAATTTCCACTCGAAACGGTTTCGACGTTCAACAGTTTATTCGCTATCAACCCCGAAAATCCCCATGTTATCATCAATGTCATCAATACAATCTTGAAGGATACCTCGGCAGCATTCAAGAATCTTAATATAACGGATACATGAGATTTGGATTTTGTATCATCATCCACCTGCCAAATAAGGGTGATAATACGCCATGTAATAGCATACAGGAATACGATAACTATAGGTAGCGTAAAGCAGATATTATGGGGTACAGTCAGGTATGTCCAAAATGTGTCCATTTTAGTTTTGTATCTGTTGTGCGATTAATGTATGTGCGCGCCGTGCCTCCCGATAGCTCATATTGTCAATGCAGTACATGTTCCGTTTAACGTTTATTTCCAGTCGTGCTTGTCCTAAAATCCTATGTTTTAAGAATCTTGCTAAATTTACGGTTCTGATATCAGTAAATGGGAGATTACATCGTACATTTGCGTAGGAAACAGCAAGACTTCCCATATATTTTTCGTCTAATATGAGTACGCGTCGGTTTGTAATCAAAACAAAATCTGGATGTAATAGTGATGAACGTCCCAAAACACATAAGCAGATCTGTTCATTGGATTGTAATTCTGCTTTTGCGATCTGTTGTATGCGGTTTGGTAGACTGTCGAAATCCACCATTGTGCTTACACCTTGCAATAGTAAAATGTGTAATATGAAATCCGCCGATAGACGGTTTATAGATTGTGTCAATCGGCGGAATTACGGTATTATCCAATAAGTTGTTACTCGTATTACCGCAAACTAACAGTTTACGGTACGAATAGAAGAATCGAAGTTCGGAGTTCCCTCCTACAGAACAGGTTTTGTCCGATAATGATCAATCAAAGATCATGATGGAGGTGGCGGGAATTGAACCCGCGTCCGAAAGTATATTGATAAAGGCTACTACATGCTTATCACAGGCTTTATGTTTTGCCTCTTAGACTCCCCTGTGCAAGATTCAAAGATGGCTATCTCAAGTTTATGTTCGCGGTATGTCCCTTGAGAACGACCAGACCGCTATCCCGTATTGCGACGCTTTAGCCTCTCTGACGGGAGGCAGATCAACCAAGCGTAGCTGTACTAAGCAGCTAATGCTAATTCTTGATCAGCAATTATAATTGTTCCGCCTATTTTACGAGGCCTGCGGAGACCTCGACATGCAACCCGTATCGCAATTACCTCCGTCGAAACCAAGTCACCCCCGAAATAAGTATTGTAAATCTATGTGTAAGATCGTATTTCTCGGGTAGCCTGTTCGCGATCTATTTTATCGCGCTTGTCGTATAGTTTTTTACCTTGTGCGACTGCTAATTCTACCTTGACATTGCTTCCTGAGAAATATGCCTTTGTTGGAATTAGTGTCATCCCTTTTGAGTGTACGGACCGTTCGAGTTTCTTTATTTCGTTACGATGTAATAACAGTTTCCGTGTGCGTTTGGGTTCATGATTTGCACGATTACCGTGATCATATAATCCGATAAACGCATCAATGAGGAATATCTCCCCGTCTGTTATTTGTGCGTAACTATCTGTGAGATTGAACTGTCCGTTCCGTATTGCTTTCACCTCAGTTCCCTGTAAGACGATTCCTGCTTCAAATCGGTCACCCAAATGATAGTCGTGACGTGCTTTCCGATTGACAGTTATAGTAGGGTTCTGTTGTGTTTTTTTCTTGTTCTTTTTCACAATGCGTTTAATTCTAACATATAAAATTGTCGTATGCAAGCGAATTATAGATTGTAACTAATTGTCGTATGCAAGCGAATTATAGATTGTAACTATTGGCTTTTGGTTTTCAGTTGTTAGTTTATTTCGTAGGGAATCAACGCAGCATGCGCATATGGCATGCTGCGGGGTTGAACCCGGGGAAGGTCAAAAGACCTTCATACCCGGGGAATGTCTTAATGACATTCATACCGTTGATTTTTTGATTGTGAAACCCAACCTACGAAACTCTTATATTCTGTGGGAGGGGATTCCGATCCCCGATCTTTCCCACGTTCCTCAACCCAACATACAGGTAGTTTTCAGTCATAAAGTATAAGTAATACCATTTCTATTTATTTTTGTCCCATTAGCAATAGCTATAAATGAAGTGTTGTGTGGCACAAACTAAAAGTTTATGCTACAAAAGAGAATCGTGATATATCAGAAATGGTATAAAATAAAAAACGAAGTAATTTTTTACTCGTTACGCATTCGAGAAATGTATTATTAATTACTAAAACGTTGATTTTTTTGTGTGTCAATCTCCTTGCAATTGTTTCGATTCATAGATTTTGAGGGTGCCGAAAAACGGAAAAATGTTACACTTTTTGACACATTGCGTGTCATTAATTTTCGGTAAAATTATGGCTTTCATACCAGTACTGGACTGGGTTTACCGGTTTATATATCGAAGAAAGTAAATTTTCTAATTTTCTCATTTTTGTGTCATTTCTCTGATTTCTGTTTTTGTGTTAAATGTTCACAATTGTTGATAGATTGTTGATAATTAGTAGGTGTTAGTTTATTACTGTTAATTGTTGGTTGATGGATGTCAGTTAATGGAATTTCTGCCCAAAGATTTACTGGATATCTCACGGTCTTTTTTTGAGATAATTCTATGCATTTTCTGATCCAGAATGTGCTGGATTTTATTGAAAAAGTTACGATATCGTAACTTTTTTCATGAATATCTTTCATTTCTGTACCCTTTGTGTTTGTCTATGCTCATGACCGTTTTTTGTATGAATTTCAGACTAAAATGTTACGATTTTTTCGTAAAATCCAGTAAAATTTGCTACGAAATGTTACGATATCGTAACATTTCACAACTTTTTCAGATACACCTAAAACTCTTACCAAGCTATATGTAGACTGGCGTTGTAGCACTTTTCCAATTTAAGATATTTTTGTGAAAAAGTGAATCGTAACATTTTTTCTGATGTGAATTGTGTTTTGATTCATCCAGTTTTCACAACTTTGTTTTATCAGTTTTACCCCAGCGGAAATGATTATCCGGTAATTGCTTTCTGTTCTGGTGGTTCAATTGCGAGTCGTAATTTCTCAACCGCTTCAACAATTTCTGGATCGTTCTGGTTTTCAGATAGTTCTTCATCTAAACTGATTGCTTTGGTTATTCTACCTAAAACAGATAAAATAGCGGGTTTAGTTAGATTTCTGTTGTGACTAACAGTCAATCTATTGATAGTGTCAAGTGTTTTTGTAAGTGAGTTTGTGAGAGCAGGTATCTGTTTTGATGAGGTCTCACTGTCTTCCAGTACTGTTTGAATTCGTTGTAGATGACTGACTAAGAGATCCACTTGTTCTGGAATATTGGCGAATTGCTGGTCAGTGCATACACGAATTTTCCATCCACGCTCTTCATCCCAAAATACTCCATATTTACCTTGCGGAAATCGTGAGTTACCTTTCTTTAGATATGACAAAAGAGGTATTAAGGCTGTGCGAAGCGGTTGCATTCCCATAGCATCGTCTTGTGCTAACCGATTTAGGATTGGATCTTCATTCATCAATGTTGTAACGGCTTTTGATGTTGTAAGTCCATATGCGTGATAACGGACCATACATTCCCGATGATGGTCTGTAATGAAGTTGGATATACACTTCTTTAATTCTTGCCGGATAATTTGTCTGAGATTTTGCATGGTATCCTCGTCAATACCGCCTTCAGATTTCTTGAGTATATCTGAACCCGTAATTTTGATTGCGTACTCCTGTATAAGTTCAATAACATCATTGACAACGAAATCGGGGGTGGTGTAGTCGAACTTTCTTTTAATTTCTTTATGTAGTTCGTCAGTTTCATTTTTATATACACTTTCAAAAATCTCTGTCCTTAGTTCTGAAATTCGTGCAGTATTCATGGTTATCCTCCATTTTTAGTTTTTCAAGTTTTTCAAGTCGTTTTTTTAAACCTTCTAATTTAAAGTGCTTTGAAGTGAGTCTGGTACTGTATTGATAGCGATTCACTAATAGCCTGCGATTTTTTAAAAATTTGAAAAACTTGAAAACTGTATTTTCGGGTCAACCTGCTATAAACCCATTCTGCTAAAGGGATTGTACAGAATTGCCTGATATTTGTCAGTTGATATTTAGATTCATAAATTATCATAACAGAATAAACCTTTGTTGCTAATACATCCTATTTCACATAATACTATTATAACATATGTGTAAAACATTTGCAACCTTATTTTTCACGTATGTTACTTTAGATATTAGAGTATAGATTTTTCTTCATTATTTTTTACTTTAATTGGAAATGTTTGCGTTTAAGGGTGGGTTTTGTGGTGAGTTATCTGAATCGCAGCTTACGCGGATGACACAGATTATACCATTTCTGATATATAATGTCTCTTTTGTAGCATAAACTTTCCAGTTTGTGCCACATTCCACTTCATTTCTAATAATAGGTAATGGGACAAAAATTAATAGAAATGGTATAAATATTTCGGTAATTCAGTCCATAAAATTATCGTAGGGGCGGGGTTTCCCCGTCCGTATATTACCGGATAAAAAAATAGCCTTCAGAAAGTTTGTGGTACAAAGAGAGGTAGTATCTGAATCCCGGATTACCCGGATTTCACGGAGAAGAGGGATATTCTAATGCTTTATTCTTCTGATGTTTCTAATTCCTGTAAGAATGTATCAACACCTGATGTCTGGATTGCTGTCCGATGCAATTCTGACAAACGATCAAGATCATCAATAGATTCAAGGGCTTTCGCCACAGGTTGTACATCCTCTAATGGAAAACGTTCAATAAGAACAGACAGTATATGTTTAACAGACATTTCACGGGATCCCTGTTCAATACCTTGTTCAATACCGCGCTGTATTATGAGTTCGTAAAAAGGAGATTCTTGCATCATTTCCTCCGATCTGAATCGCTGATGACACGGATTACGCTGATTTCACGGAGAAGAGGGATATTCTAATGCTTTATTCTTCTGATGTTTCTAATTCTTGTAAGAACGTTTCAACACTTGGTGTGTCAGTCGCAGAAAGATGTATCTCTGACAAACGATCAAGATCATCAATAGATTCAAGGGCTTTCGCCACAGGTTGTACATCCTCTAATGGGAAACGTTTTGTAAGAACAGACAGTATATGTTTAACAGACATTTCACGGGATCCCTGTTCAATACCTTGTTCAATACCTTGTTCAATCCCGCGCTGTATTATGAGTTCGTAAAAAGGAGATTCTTGCATCATTTCCTCCGAGATTAATTTCTGAAAAAGACTTGTGTCATAGGTTAGACTACCCAACGTCGATAATGCAAACAACAGTGTTCCACGCGTCTGTGTGTCAACTGGTGCGGATTCCGTCTTTTCGACGCATTTTCGCAACCATGTTTCCGTGTTGATGCCTACAGGTGGTTTCATTAAAGGGGTGAACGGTAACAACCCGACCGATGCTGCACCCAAAAACAACTCACCTTCTAATTCTGCCAGTCGAATCACCTGATATTTGTGTTGTAAACCGAACGTGTCATTACCATAACTATAGCCACCTGGATCGGTTTGTCCTGCGTTTGCGCTTAAATATATTACCACTGAATAGACTGGAAGTTCATACCGTAATAGAAGTTCACCAGCATACGCAAGCACTCGCAACGGCATCGGTTTATCTCTACTGTCCTGGGTTTGTACTTCTATATGAAGGAGAACTGTTTCATTACGCCATAACACCTTAAATGTCATGTCGTTACGATGAACTTTTACTATTTGTTGTTCCGTGTCAAGGGTCTCTAAAACCTGCACATCGGATGTAGCAAAGGATAACATGGCGAAGTCATCAGCGAACCTATCCATCAGATGCTTTACGAGTTCATCGTATTGTGCCATGTAGAGTTTTTACTTTCCCAATAGTCTTTTATTGATTATACTTTGTGGGGTTGTAGGTTGTCAAGGAAAGTTATCCAGATGGAAGTATTGCTTAAATCATGATTAAGATGTTTTTTATGGGTATGCCTGGGTTATCGGAATCGCTGATGACACAGATTACGCGGATTTCTTGGAGAAGAGGGGTTGGGTGGCAGGAAAGGATCATTCCATAAAATAACAGAATGGGAAAAGGGGGAGGATGGAAGGAAGGGTCGGAGAGGACACGGTTTGGTTGTCTGAATCGTGGATGACACGGATGACGAGGAGAAGTGGGTCTGGCATAAGGTGATTTCTTTCTTAAGATATTGTATTGTGTCGTAGTATTTATTAATTCTAATCAATAGATTGGGATAGTCAAGTTATTTTTACTGGTAGATAGTATTTAGTTAACCTGAACATAAAGTAAATCTGAAGTTGCACCCGTTCTATGAAAATGGTATAATTTTTTTGAAACTATAGATTTAATACAAGGACAAGCACATTCGACAAAGGAGTTAAGATGTTAGTTCCAAACCCTTTGGAAGCAAAAAATAAACTACAAATAACAAAACACCTTGTAGTCGAGGATATAGTGATATTCGGTTCTGATAACGTGAATGATAAGGCTTTTTTTGCAGCACAGGAAATCATTCTGACAGTCACTTCAAAGCATCCTAATATCCGGAGTGAACTAACAGGTTTTTTATGTATTCTTGTAGCCCCTGGAGAAAGCGTTGCTTCTTATCTGAAATTGGATGAAAACGATCCAAAATATAAGTATGGATGTACTATATTACCTGAAAAAGATGAAGAGTTTCCAGGGTATCTGGCGTCGGTTATTGAATGGAATAATCAACCAGATATGGGGGTTTTTGTTTTTTCGTTTGCGTATGCAATAATGTATGCGATTTGCCAAATTGATCCAAACTTCCATAGTTTATTAAAACACTCATTCAAGACGAGTACTGCATCAAATACATGGGATTGTAATCCAAGGTCTAAGCAAGACGCTGGCGCGTATTGGGCAGAAGGAGTAAGGATGTGGTATTACACGGGAGAATTTGAAACGAGAGATGCACTTAAGGAATATGATCAAGAATTAGCAAAATTGCTGAGCACCTGGATACCTGAAAAGGACATTCCCAAGACCTATTAATTCACAAGTATGCTACAAAGATGTAATTAATGAAAGGTGGTTACTTGAAATTGTTTTTTCGCATCTTGGGAACATCTTATGTGAATTAACGCTTGTAGGGGTTTGTATTTAAGTCTATTTACAGAATTATGCTTTAATTGACCAATTGGTTTGCCAGCAAAGAATTTACGTTTAGGTCCTACCTGTCGTACCCGTAACTTTTTTAGATCATACTCTGGTAAAAGTTCATCCTGTACTGTTGTGTTATCCTTCTTCATAATCTTCTCTTTCCTTACGGGTTGCTTTTCTTGCACTAATCAAACGAGTTTTACTATCTCGTTCAGTAAACGCTACCATTAGAATACGTTGTTGTACTGATTCTCCGATAATAATATATCGCTGCTCAGAATAAGAGTGATTTGGATCATCAAAAATAATATACAGCGTATCTTCAAAAACCGTTTTTGCTTCATTAAATGATACACCATGTTTTGATAGATTTCCAGCATCTTTACTCTTATCCCACTCGAATTCCATTTATAGTTGTCCATATATTTATTATAAACCAAGTTGATACTTATGAGTTTATACTCAACCACGGTAAACATTGTTCAGTAATTTAGTTTACAATTCACTGTAATCCCCTTTAAATACTTCCCTAAGATGCCAATTTGTATATTCCTCATTGGGATAATAAACTTGATTGGGTAGATATCCAATTTCCTGACCATCGTATGGTTTCAGCCATTCATCAAAACCCACGGACTTTCTATCAACATGCTCAGACACATGTAATTTCAACCGATCTGACAATGTAAATACGCCTCGGTCGAATAACTTGTGGTGTAGAGAACATAGGGCGATTCCATTCTTCTCTGTATCAGGACCTTCTGCCATGTGCCATTTGATATGAGCTGCCTCTAATGCAACATGACGGTCTCGTAATGTCATGTTAAAGCCACATATTGCGCACCTATACCCATATGCCTCCAATACATTTTGTCTAAAATATGGGTCCCGAGGTTGTTCCGAAAATCCAAAGGATAATTCTATACCAACATCTTGTAGTATATCTTCATGGTAGGAAAATGGAAAATGTTTCACCAATAGACGACCAATAATTTCAAAGGTCATACCATAGTCGTCTTGAAGTTTAGAAGCGATTTCTTCTGGGAAACCACCAGAGGACTTGTACTGTTTCAAATCTTTTGCTGAGGCATTATCTTTGTGGACATGTACATTCTGTATATTGTTAACTTCCCAAAGTCCGTCGTTTTGCAAACGCCAGAAAGGATCTGCAGGATTATATTTTTCTCTCCAAGGACCAAATTCCCGTAATAGGTTAGGAAGAAACTCTTCTACATCTTTATAAAGAGTAAGTCTATCTTCACCACGAAGTAATTTCCCAATTGAATATAGAACAAGGAGAGGTTTGTGCACTGCTCTATTATCCCTGCTTTGCCATACATTCAACTTTTGAAATCTTTTAATAATCTTTTCTCTATCCATACTATATCTCCACACTATCACTTATGACAAACCAAACACGGTTCCTCATCATCCTCATCATCATGGACATCAGTGAGAATTTCGATAAGACGTTGATTGGGTTTATCCTTCTTCTTTGATGCTTTGGCTTGTTCAGTCCGTTCTTTTATCTGTTCTATACGGTCTGGAGTAGCCAATTCCTCTAAACTCTCGCCTTGACACCATGTGAACCGTTCGCCAGTTTCTGGATTCAATTTCTCATAACTCTTGGCGAGTTCAAACAAATCAGGGTGTTGTTCTAAAAGTCCAACCCATTCGGATTTGCGTTGGAAGAAACAGAAGTAGCATCCAGAACGTGTTCGCCAGTTGTAGTAGTCGGGCATCCCAAGTCCGCTTTCCTCAAGGATGCGGTAAACATCCTCTTTGATAATACCATCCTCTTTGAATGGATATTTGGGTTCAATGTTTCGGAGTGAAGAGGTTTTTAGCGGTTTGTAACCAACACGATCTTCATCGGCTCGGATTGCTATATAGTGATATGCGTGATCTGCACCAACATATTCTTCAAATGGTCTAATCTTGAGTTTGATGGTGCACCAACGTACTTGTGAAGAGGGTAGCATCCCACCGTGAAGTGTTAGCCAGTGGTCAAAATCGCGTTCTACGTTGAGACGTGCGATTGGCTTTCCAAGGAATGCTTCCAAACGATCCAAAAAGTCGTAGGTCTCTGGAAGTTCTTTCCCAGTATCGGTGAAGAAATACTCCATTTCTGGCACTCTGTCACGCATATAGACTGCCAGGGCAGAACTGTCTTTTCCACCTGAAAGACCGAGAAGATGTCGCGTTTGTCCCACTATTTCACCCCATTATATTTTTCAGTCAATTCATTTACTACCTGTATCTTGCTAACCTATCTCAAGATGAGTTTAAAATAAGAGCTTTGGTATCCGGAGAAGGAGGGATTTTTAAGATATGATGTGTTTGTATTTTCAACAATTAACTGTGTTTCCATGCTGTATATCTTACCATGAATTGAGATGGAATTTCAATAGCATTTCTACAGGATTGGGACAGTAAAATCACTCCTATTCAATTTCGAATTGACACATTCTATTGGTATTGCCAACCTGTGATAGTTGTTGTATTTTGTGCTAAACATCCGGAGCAGTTGGATAAAGGATTAATCTTTTAGTTGCGTACTCTTATTTTTCATGTCCAGTGGGGTTGGAGAATGGTGCTAAATTAACAGATATGGTGGGTTTGAAAATCGCATTGATGTTGTATTCAAAATTAATTCTAAAATCTACTATAAATAAAAAATGAAGAAAACTGAAAGAACAAACATCAATATATGAAAAAGAGTTGACACAATAATAAACATACGTTACAATAATATATACAAATTATTATTATACACATACTAATATCCAATTATGATTACAGAAATATACACAGGTATACAAATGTCAATATTACAACACATCATAAATGGTAAATTAAGAACAAAGGAATCCATCAAGAGAACTTTTTTGTTTTTTTACACAAATTCGTAAATTGGCTGTAAACATAGATGGAGACTGACCTAACAGTGGCTATACTAAAATTGGGGTTACAGAAAAAAGTTACGATTTCGTAACTTTTTACATAAAAACAGGATACTTTCTAATGACTATCCAATACATTCAAAATAATCTTAAAAACAAGAACAGCATAACTTATACCATTTCTGCCAAAAATAGCAGCATGGATGGTCTATGCGGATGTCATCTAATAGGATACACCCTAAAATATTATGTTGCAATAATGACATATTATTATTTAGAAAATGTATTACAATTGTCTGTAACGGATATTCCCCCAAAAAATATAAAAATAAAAAAGAAGAACGACACAAAATCACACAATTTAATAATTTCTATAATTCTAAAAAAACACTGATGAACACAGACTGTGACAGGGCTGACAGCCGTTTTACTAATGTCTATATAAATAGTTCTCATTATGAGCATTCTTAATCGTCGTTCTGATAATCAACGGTATGAATGTCATATGAAGGTTAAATTAATAGTTCAGTAATCCAGTCCAAGAAATTAGCGTAGGGACGGGGTTTCCCCGTCCATTATTGACGTACAATGTGAATATTTTATATTGAAACTTGCTTGGGCATTCCCCGCAGTTAGAAACCGAGCCTACCAAGGGGTAGAAACAGGATCTTGAAGAATCGGGGATCGGAATCCCCTCCCACAGAAGAGAAGCCCTCACACAGAAGAGAGGAGAATGTAAGATCGGGGATCGGAATCCCCTCATACGGAAAAGTAGAAATGTTCAGTTAAGATTACCCTTGAATAAAGCGGAGGTTAATGTGATAATTATGATACAGATATCTTGACATGCACGCTTGATTCTCAGGAGCGTGATATGAAACCTAATACTACGAAATCTATCCCATACGCTCTAATTCTATCAATAGGTCTTCATATCGTCTTGGTGGCTTTCCTAAGTCTGCTATATCAAACCAAACCTACCCAGATATCTGATGTAACTCATTTTGATATTCTGCATGTCCCTACCGAACGTTCCCTGCGTACTTTAAAACGTGAACGTTATGTCCCCCAAGAATATAATACGCCTGTCCCACAGAAACAGATTGAGTCGGTTTCCACATCTCCAGTAACATCTGTACAACCTACAGCACCGATTTCACATAAGAATCCTGTCACGCCTGTTCGGGATTATACTTTACCCTCTCCACGCACATTGGGGGAGTCCCTTTATAGCAGTAATTCTCCTCTCCCTACAGTTGGTGGTAATCCTGTAAGTGGTCCCAGAACCGTGACATCCAATTTGCAAGGGATAAACCGTGGTACAAAATCCTCATCTTACAAACCTTCCGTTAATCATATTTTTCCAAAGGTGAGTGATCTTCCGCTACCAATTGTATTACTGGAACGTATTGGGAATCACATTGTCTCTCACCGAAATGCTGACTTAGTGGACATTGTATTCATTATTGATGGAAGTGGGAGTATGAAGGATAATATTACTGCAGTACGGAATCATCTGAATAGGATGACAAGTATTTTTCATAATGGGGGTATAGATTTTACTTTAGGGATTGTCATCTTTCGAGACAGTACGACCTATAGTATGCTCGGATGGGATTTCGAGGTAGTTCCACAGACTAAATCGGTACGTGAGATAAAAAAAGCACTTTCGAAGGTGAAGTGTAGAGGCGGAGAAAAGGCTTTAGATGCGCTTATTCGTGCTGCTGACGAAGTAGAACTACGGAAGAACAGTGAGGTGCATTTCATTTTGGTAACGGATGAATATGTGACTGGCAACTACACTGCAGCTGATGTGTTAACGAAGATGTTAAGTAGTAACATTAAGGTAGATGTTATAGGTCTTGAAGAACCGTTTCATGGATATATCACGCGTAGGACGGGTGGTATATGGTTGCCTATATCAAGTTTAGGAGCACAATGAATTAGCGATGAAGTTTCTTCAGAAATTATCACCCTTCACTGACCTTGTTCTTTCAACGCAGTCCCCATCCTCTGACCTGCCAAATTCCACGGCAAGAGAAAATCTATATTACGCATCTTGGATAACAGCTATCTTCGTGATTGTCTGTGGTTATGGTGCAATGAATCACGAAATGTGGCGTGATGAAATCCAAGCATGGCTTCTTGCGAGAGATAGCACTTCATTCTTTAATCTCCTTGCTAACATGAAATATGAGGGACATCCTGCTTTATGGCATCTCTGTCTAATGCCGTTGAGTCGTATATCGGTGTCTCCTATAATGATGCAGGTGTTTCATCTGCTTATCGCTGCTACCACCATATTTCTCTTCAATCGTTACGCCCCCTTTAATCGACTTCATAAATTCCTTTTTAGTTTTGGATATTTTACACTCTACGAATACGGTATTGTCGTAAGGAATTATGCGATCGGTGTCATGCTGATTACAATCTTTTGTGTGCTTTATAGTGACCGGTACAGACGTTTTATTTGGGTGGGTATTGTGCTCTTTTTAACATGCCATACCAGTGTACATGCCTTGATAGTTGTTATAGCAATCGGATGTGCGTTGCTGTTTGAATATCTGCTGTTTTATTGCTGTAAGGATGATGTACCGTGGGAGAATAAACACCACATCTGGATAGGTTTTGCATTGATTGGTATCGGTATTGTTACTGCTATTTTGCAGCTTAATCCACCAGCTGATACAGGTTTTGCCGTAGGATGGAATTTTAATTTTACGGTAGAACGTATGAACAATATCGTGAAAATCATTACCAACGCATTACTTCCGTTTACCAAAGCAACGATGGGACATTGGGGAAACATGCAACTCCATAGTTACGGATTGTTCCAGAAGTATCGACTACTGCTATGTTATCTGATTATATTTTGGTGTGTTCTGCGTTTCTTGAAACGTCCTACATCCTTATTTATCTATCTGATTGCGACGATTGGACTCCTATCCTTCTTCTATGTAAAGTATGGGGGTAGTATGCGTCACCACGGTTTTTTGTTTTTTACGTTTGTGATGGCGAGTTGGATCTATTATGATGCCCCAGAATTCAAGTTTCCTTTAGATATTATCAGTGTCTATGCACAACGATGTTTTTCTGCTATTTTTATGGTGTTACTTATTTTTCATTTTATGGGTGGGATGAATTCGCTTTCAATGGATACACAATATATCTTTTCTAATGGGAAAAGAACAGCAGAATATATCAAAGCCGAGAATCTGCAGGATTTACCTATGGTTGGTATTACTGATTTTGCGATCAGTACAGTTGTAGGTTATTTAGGTAAAGATCGAATTTATTATCCTCAAGGGAGTCGATACGGTTCATTTGTAAGATGGGATAAGGCAAGAACACACGGTGTTTCCGATGAAGAAATTATTGATGCTGCAAAGGAGATTCGTGCTGAGAATTCGGAGGATGTGTTGCTTATTTTAAATCGCAATTTGCCTGCGGAATTGATTGAAGAGAATTCACTTACACTTTTGAATCAATTTACTGGATCCACGATTGGTGATGAGGGTTTTCGTCTTTATCTGTTGAAAGGATCTATGTAGTTGTTGGTTTTTAGTTATTGGTTAATATGATGCGCTTCTGTGAGAGGGGATTCTCTTCTGTGGGCGGGGAATGCCAATAAGGCATTCATACCCGGTGAATGTCATTAAGACATTCATACCGTTGATTCCTTGATTCGGATTCCGATCCCCGATATTACTCTTACATTTCCCAGATCCTTCCGTTGATTCGGAGAATGTCTCAATGACATTCATACCGTTGATTCCTTGATTTCTTGATTCCTTGATTCGAGAGGCAAAAAGTGTATCACATAAATTGGTAGGGTTATGAGGTTTCATTTCTTGCTTCAGCAAGTTGCGCACGAAGTTGTTCGTTTTCAGCTTCCAGTTCTTGTCTGCGTGACACTTCTTCAGCTGCTCTCACTTCAGCCATCTTTTGTAAATTTTCGGCTTGGATACGAAGGATTTCTGCTTGAGTCTGTTGGTTTTCTGCTTCAATGCGTAGATGTTTTTCTTCTAAAAACGTGGTAATCGGTGTTCCATCAGGTAGAGACGGACGTAAAAGTCTAACACCCGTATCTTGATTTTCCTTCCAGCGGAACCAAAGATTCAATGACTCACTAAATATACCACCCTCCACATCCGATTCCATCTCTATAATGTCCCCTGAAGGACTACGCTGCCATCCACAAAATTCTGACGGTTTATCCATTTCAGGTTGGTGGATGAAGTATTCTTGAACGCCTATATCTTTTAGATATACGTCCAATTTCTGATTCCTATCGTGATGGGCAGTTGCATCAGATAGAAATTCAAAAACAGCCACTGGTGCTGCCCCTTCAGCCCATGTATAAAAACTACGCCGTAGAGGATATTTATCTACACCAAAAACAACATAAATATCTGGTGCAACAAACTTCGTAATGTCCCCCTCGTGATAGTATACGAAATTGTCAATCCCAATGTGAATATGAGGGTCAATTTCAAAATATCCTAAAAATTGGTGGTATAAAGTAGCAATCTGCTCTCCGTGGAATCCGGTTGCTGCCATTGGTTCATCGTCCTCAAAAGGATAGCCTTCGATATAAACAGTCGGTTTTCCACGGGCTTTTGGAAAGACAGGAATATACTTTTTCTGTTTGATACTGAAATCGTTTAAGGTATCCATGCTAATCTCCGTTGCGAATTTGCCTTGGAATATATTATATTTCAATAAGATGGTGGTGGTAATTGTGCCCTATTTTAAATGAAGAATTAGGTGTATTATTTTATCAACACTATTAACGTATTTTAACCGAATATACACATTTATTCAAACACAATTGGTTATACCTTATCAGGCATATATAGCTATCTATTCCTTCTGTTCACTATTGACAGTTTATTTCGTAGGTTGGGTTGAACCCGGGGAAGGTCAAAAGACCTTCATACCGTTGATTGTGAAACCCAACATTTCCTGTATGTTCAGCTTTACATGTTGGGTTTCGTTCCTCAACCCAACCTACAAGTAGTTTATAGAAACCTGCTACTTCTGTTCACTATTGACACCCTGTTGGAAAATAACAGATAATATCCTATTACCTTAAATTATTCTCTTCTAATTTGCAGATTTATGCAACCGTTTTCCTCCTAAGTCGCGTCATAAGGGTTCAATATCATTTCTGAACCTATTCTCTCTGGAGGTATCCAATGAAACACACCGATGTTGAACTGATCCAAGACACCCTTGCTGGTGATGAAACCGCTTTCGCAGAACTTGTGAAGAGACATCAAAAGCCTGTTCATACATTGGCATGGCGTAAAATCGGGGATTTTCAAATCGCTGAAGAAATTACACAGGACACCTTCCTGAAAGTATATCAGAGATTACACACCCTGAAAGACCCAAACCAGTTTTCTGGTTGGCTATATGTGATTGCGACACGCCGTTGCTACGCTTGGCTCCGCAAAAAACGGATACGTACCGATCCGTTGGAGGATGTAGATACCACTATGATACACAAAGATGCTTATTCACACCATGTCATAGAAGATAGGAGAAATTCTGCTGTTGAGGCGCACCGCGAAGCCGTCAAAAAACTCCTCGCAAAATTGAAAGAGAGTGAACGCACGGTGATGACGCTTTACTATCTTGGTGAGATGACGGTTGCAGAGATTAGTCGATTTTTAGGCGTATCGACGAGCACGATTAAAAGTCGCTTGAGGCGTGCGCGGCACCGTTTAAAGAAGGAGGAACCGATGATT
>CAZZBB010000011.1:0-15632 GCA_964652195.1 uncultured bacterium
CGATTCAATTCCAGAAGAGATCAGATCAATTAGATAATCTCGTTGACATTGATCGAGTATAACTTGATATTGTTTGGCTGGCATAATAGACTCCAAAGTAATTGAATAATTGTCTTGAGTCTAAGGATACCATTTTCAAAATAAACTATCAAACTATTTTTGACTAAGTACTACAATAACTTAACCTAAATGATGGATATGGAATACTTATCTAATCAAATGTTAGATAGAATTCATGGTTGCCTATCTATAAACCTACCAAGCGACCCATCCACCATCAACAGCAATTGTCTGTCCTGTGACCCAATTTGCGGCATCTGAAGCTAAAAAGAGAACAGCGCCGACAACTTCGTCTACTTCTCCAACCCTCCCCATTGGAATACGACGGACAACATCTTCATAAAATTCTTTTCTTTGTAATAAGACATTTGCAAGGGGTGTACGTGTGAACGCAGGAGCAACTGCATTCACAGTTACATTATGTGGTGCCCATTCCACGGCAAGCCCTTTCGTTAATAATACCACCCCACCTTTACTACCAGAATAAGCTGTCCGTAAAGGTCCTCCCACTAAACCCATAGTTGATGAGATATTTATGATTTTTCCACTTTCGCGTTCAATCATTGGTTTAACAAGAGTTTGTGTCAGGAAGAATAGACCTTTCATATTCAGATCATATATTGCATCCCAATCTTCTTCTGTTAGTTCTAATGCTGGTTTTGGACGGTTGGTACCAGCATTATTGACAAGTACATCAACTCTTCCCCAAATATCAATTGCAGCTTGTGCACCATCAGATATAGATTTTAGATTACTTACATCAAATACAACGGATTCTGCTTCTCCACCATTATCTTTAATCTCAGCAGCAACTTCGTCAAGATCTGACTGTGTCCTACTGTTTAAGATGACTTTTGCACCCATTTGTGATGCTGCTAATGCTATTCCTTTACCTATTCCTTTACCAGAACCGGTAATCAAGATGACTTTACCTGTTAATTCAAATCCTGGAAATGCCATACATTATTCTCCTATAAATGTAGATCCTTTTCTATAACTTTATAAACAAATTTCGAAAGAATTATAAATCATGTGAGTTTAATGAAAGAGAAATGAGGAATTCAATTCGTGAAGTCCTGCTATCACTACGGACCGTATATATATTAAACTTTTGAATTAATGGAACATTTTGATATGTAGGAGGGAATTCCGATTCCCGACTATAACTGAGTTAAGTCGCGATTCGGAGAACGCTCCTACAGGGTTTTTGTGTTATTATTTTCAATGTTTACTATAATTTATCTATTCTTTAAGTTATTGCCAATTTGAGAGTATTTTCTAATAGCATTGCTCTGGTTAATGGTCCTACCCCACCCGGTACAGGAGTAATAAACCCGGCAACTTTTTGTACTTCATCAAATTTTACATCACCTACAAGACGATCTCCTATACTGTTTATCCCTACATCAATGACAGTAGCCTCTGGTTTCACCATATCTGCGGTGATAAATTCTGGCTTACCCACAGCGGCTATAAGAATATCTGCCTGTTTGGTTATCTCTGCTAAGTTCAATGTCCGTGAATGGCAATAAGTCACCGTTGCATTTCTGTTTAATAGCATAATACCTATTGGTTTACCAACGAGATGACTTCTCCCTACACAAACTGCTTTTTTACCTTCAATCGGTAGACCCGTTAACTCAATTAATCTAATAATGCCTGTGGGAGTACAAGGAGTCACACCTTCACGATTCATAAAAAGTTTGCCTAAATTAAGAGGGTTTAAGCCATCTGCGTCTTTTTCAGGAGGGATAGAATCTATAACAATTTGCTCATCAATTTGTTCGGGTAGTGGCATTTGCACTAATAGCCCGTGTATGTTTTTTCGAGTACTTAAATCGGTTACTACCGTGATGAGTTCTTGTTGGGTAGTATTGGCAGGGAGATTGAGAACTTCAGAATGGAAATTAACCTTATCACAATCGCGTTGTTTGTGTTTTATGTAGATCGTTGAGGCTGGATCATCTCCAACTTGGATAACAGCGAGACCGGGAGTTATGTTTAGTTTTTTAAGTTTCTTCCGTATTTGGCTGCGGATGCTTTGAGCAAGACGAGTGCCATTTAATATTTCGGCTGACAATACCATCCCTCCGATGCAACTGTGGATAAGAATGTGACTTTAAAATGTGATTTCTTTATAAATCACATTTTAGTAACGTACATTATATCAAATCAGTTTCGATTTGTCGATATATCAATAAATTTAGCTATAGTCTACTTTGTCTGTCTCTCAATTGATCTTCACATGTGAAATAATCAGATTAAGACATTCGCATTCTAATCAGAAGTGAGTCGTTTAATTCGGTCCTGTAAGAATTGGATTACTTGTTCAGGACTATGTAAACCAAATGTACCTGCTTCGTCTAATACCATCTGTATTAGAACATGATTATCTGCCAACGCTTTCTTAGCTTTTCGGTAATGCTCTATAGCTTTCTCTATATCATTACTCTCCTGATACATGACTCCTAAGTATATATTTGCAGCAGCGAATCTGGGTGAGTTGGGACGGTTATTAATAAAACCTTCAAATGCATATCGGGCATCAGCGTAACGTTGGTCTTCATAATGTACTCTACCTATACGAAATTGTGCTCTATCAGCAAAACTATCATTATATCCACCAGGAAGATACAGTTCTCGTTCTGGATAACCGATAGTCGTTTGATAGGCACGTAATGCTTCTTCATAACGCTGTAGTCTTCGATATATTTCCCCCACTTGATAGGTAGACATCATCGCCTGAAGTGTGTTCTTATGTTGTTCTATCACAGTATTAAAAGTGTGAAGAGCAGTATTTGGTTTTTCAAGTATATCCGAATATATAATACCAATCCTGTAATTTGCCTCAGCCGCATAAGTAGATTTTGGATTGTATTCAATCACCTTTCTATACCCATCTACTGCTTGTGAATAATCCAACAACTCACGTTCATAAATCGTTGCTATTTGAAGCTGAGTTCTAATTTTTTCGGTTATGTTTAGATTACTATCCGTAATATGTTCATTAAGTTTCTGAATAGTTGCCAGATGTTCATAAGACCGGAGTAACGAAGCAGCCTGTTTTGCGAATTTGGTGCCTCGTTCATTGACAATTAAATCTCGTATTAACATTAATGCTTGATCATAACGCCCATCATCCGCATATTTTACAAGTCTATCGAATTTTTGGGAGGGGATCAGTTCTGTCAATGTCTTTATCTTCTGGTGTAATAATTCATCCACTTCAGATACACTTTTATCATACATGGCTACCTGTCCAAGATACATTGGATCAAGTGTAGGCAGGTATACGTGATGAAATATCTTATATGAAGTTAATGCCTTAGAATACTCTTGTAGTTCTTCATAGCAAATACCTAATGAGTAATAGACTGCATGCATATTCCAGAAGTTCGGGTAATTGTCTACGATTGAGTTGTATACAATCAATGCCTGATTAAATTTCTTAGCATCTCTATGTAGATTTGCAATATGAAAAAGACCTTCGGCAGCGAAATTACTTGTAGGGTATTTCTGTGCGACTTTTTGGTATGCAGAAATTGCCAGAGATAGTTGGTGTAATGTTGTATGTCTTACATGAGCAATACGCCATTGTGCTTCAGCAGCTAATTCGTCGTTAGGATGTTTTTCAAGTAATTCTTGATATGTTTCAATAGCTTTTTCAGGTTGATTGAGTTGTGATTGAGTTCGATAAAGTTCGGCTATTTGAAAGAGAGCTACTACCTGTATTGGTGTACCTTTATATGTGCGTAATATCTCTCTTTGCAACATTAGATCTTTTAATGCCATACGTATATCTCGGATTCGTTGTTGTCCAAGTTGATGAACAAACTGTGTACTTGGAGCCATATCAATCAGTGTACGAAAACTTGAAATAGCAAAATCATACTTACCCATTCGGCTATACACATCACCCATCTTTATATGTGCAAGAAGAATCTCAGCGGTTGATAATCCATCTTTTTCCATTTCAAGAATTGCTTTATATACATTAAGTGCCTTTTGATATTGTTGTGTATAATTATAGTATAACTCTCCAAGTTGGTTGTAATATTGACTACGTAATTCAACATCATTTGATTTCTCAACAAGTGCTTCTAACATTCTGATAGCATCTGTATATCTTTGTTGTTGAATTAGATCCTTCACTTCCTCATTTTGGGCATTTATGGAAGTCAGAATGGAAAGTTGCAGCACAAGTATAGTAATTACATAGAAAAAATAGTTTGATATACTATTTATCTTATTCACAATAATACCTTGTTTCAGATGGTTTTTGTAGGATAGTATCACTTATAGTTCAGAATGAACACTCTTAAGATGTTGATGTGCAACATTTGCCCAATCAGTGCCATGTGCTTGATCTTTGACTCGATTCAGTTGACTAACTCTATCCCATTTATTGGAATTTCTTAGGTGTTGATTGCGTAGTACATCCTCCATATTGCGTTGTATCTCCTGATGTCTATACTCTTGAATCTTTAGATGCGCAGAATCTGTTACATTCTCTTTATAGGTTGGCACATATTGAAACGGATCGGTTAAGAGAAATGTAATTCCTATCACAGTTACAATAAACAAGGAGAATACCGTTGCTTTTTGTTGATATATCAGAGATAGTAAATTCGATACTTGTGCTGCTAAGTTTGAGTGAATAGTAGGTTTGACAGTTTTTTCAGCAGCGATGCGTTGGTAGAGTTTTGTCTGAAGGTTTTTAGGCATGCTTAGATTATGAGCGTAAACCCCTTCAGCATCATCAACAAGTTGAAGCACACGTTTATATGAATTGACCTTTCTGGTGCATGTATTACAAGTCATTAAATGTACTTTAAAATCATCCATCTTTGATGGATCAAGTTCACCATATACATAGTCAATAGCATGTGCTTCAGAAATATTACATTTGGCCATATATAATTACCTCCTATATTTCATTGTTTTCCATTAAGGGTCTTAATAAAGTTTGTAATTTCTTCATTGCACGATGTAAATGAATTTTTACTGTTCCTTCCGCCATACCTAAAGTTTCTGCTACTTCTCTGATCGGTAAACCTTCATAACGAGTTAGCATAAATACTTCTTTTTGCTTAGATGAGAGTTCGTCCACTGCTTCTCGGATAATACGTCCCCGTTCCATTTCTTCAACATGTTTTTCGGGATTACTTGACAAATCATTTGCTACGAGTTTTGTTTCTAATACCTCTTCATCTTCCAACACGTAGACTGGATGTCGAGCTTTTGACCTATGATAATCAATGGATAGATTTGAAGCAATGGTATATAACCAAGTTGAGAACTTTGCTTTTGGTTCCCATGAAGATAGAGCACGATACGCTTTGAAAAAGACTTCAAGTGTTAGTTCTTCTGCATCTTCATAATTTCTTACTGACCGTAGGAGATAACCAAAGATCTTCCGTTCATATCGTTTCATCAATTCATCAAATGCTCTTTGGCTTCCTGTCTGGAATTGTTTTACGAGTATTTCATCAGCTATTAATTTGTCCATAGTATTTGCCAAACTTTCGTTTGATTCCATCATCATATTTCTTTAACGGATGTAGGAATAATTAAGTTTACAGAATTTACTCATCAGACAACAATTATATAAAACCAAAATGCGTTTCTATTTCAAACTTAGTTATTCATACATTAGAGACAGATGCATGATGAATTGTGTGGAATTATATCAGCAGTTTGGATAAAATGAATCAGATAAACTAAAATCGGAGGTATAAAGGTGGCAACTACACAGACTAAGCCTCAAGAAACACCGTTGATAATTCCTGCATCAAAAACCGCAGAAAATATGGTGAAAGTAGCAGCGGAATTTTTGGATGGATTACCAGCAGAATTACGAGAGAAAGCATGTGAACCGTTTGACGGTAATGAAAGATTCCGTTGGCATTACATTCCTATAGAAATGTGGGAACGTCAAGGCGTTTCATTACAGGAATTGAATAGTAAACAGAGAGAATTAGCATTTGCTCTCATGGAAAGCGGATTGAGTGCTAAAGGATATGAAAAAGCTAAGGCAATTATTAACTTAGAAACAACACTTGGTGAGATAGAAAAAGCATCAGGCGATGGAAAACTTGAACGAAATCCTGAATACTATTTTTTCACAATCTTTGGTGATCCATCTGGAAATGGTGCATGGGGATGGCGTACAGAAGGGCATCATATTTCATTGAATTTTACAATTGTCAATCGAGAGTTAATTTCACCGAATCCGTTCTTCTTCGGTTCAAATCCTGCAGAAGTACTTCAGGGTGATAAGAAAGGGTTACGAGTTCTCTTAGCTGAAGAGGATCTCGCCCGTCAACTTCTCACAAGCTTTACACCCTACCAAAAGACTAATGCAGTTATAGATACGGAGGCACCATCAGATATACTCACAAGGAATGCTCCGAAAGTAGAGTTTGATGCTGTAGAGGGATTAGCTGTGGAAACAATGCAAACACATCAACGGGAACTGTTGATGCAGCTTGTTAATGAGTATATTGAAAGGCTTCCTGATGAGATGGCAAAAATTGAACGACGAAAACTACGCGAAGGAAGTTTTAACGATATACATTTCGCATGGGCAGGTGGTGAGGAAAGAAGAATGCCACATTATTATCGAATACATAGTCCATTCTTCTTCGTGGAATATGATAACACACAGAATGATGCCAACCACATCCATTCAGTATGGCGTCATATTGAAGATGATTTTGGTGGGGATTTGCTTCGGTTACACTACCATAAATCTAAACATCATAGCCATTAGTATCGGGTAAAAACAAAAAAGCCACCAAAGGTGGCTTTTTTGTTTGTAATCTATATTCTATACAAAGATTATTTAACGGATTTAATTGTACTCCAAGTAGTGGCTAATTTACCTGCCGGTTCAACTGGGGTAGGAGTGTTTGAGCTAAGCACAACGAGTCCAGTCTTTTCAGGATTTTTCCCATAGACAACAGCATGGGGGTACCAACCATCCCATCCCTTTTGTCCAGTTTGTCCGCCACCCTTATCACCATCATTAACACAAATACCTAATCCAATTTCAAGTCCTGCAGTAAGTGAAATTGAAAGTCCAAAATTTGCAGGCGTGAATTTGAATTCATAATATGTCTTCTTGGCACCTTCATCTCTGGTGATAGCAACATCATCTGCTTCGAGTCCAGGAGCGCCATTGGTTCTTTCATTCTGTAGAAGGATATCTCCGTTATCATGCAATCCAACGTTATAAAGAAAGAATGGTTGTCCACCAGCACGATTCCCACTCGGAACAACAGATAGTTGAGCACCATCACCATTCCAAGCAGCACCTGCAGCGTGTTCATGTTCGTCATCAGTGACGCTTAGTGCGAGATATACTGCATCCGGATTCCAAGCAATCATAAAACATGTTGTGTGGTCATCGGCGTTGTTCCATACACCTGTTTGGTATGTTTCAAAGACCTTTATGGCACCACCGTTAGCTTCAAATTCAAGACCACAAAAAGGAGAACCATCGGTACCAGTGACAGCGTCCATGACACCATCCCATTCATCAAGTTTTCCATCAACAGTGACATCTAATCCAGTTACCGCGTTGTAGACATCGTGAGTTTCACTACGCCATTGCGCATCGGCTATATTTAGTGTAAAAAGAACTACAAAAATAGTAGTCATAATAAAAACGTGTTTTTTCATAAAAGATTTCCTCAATACATAATTGACCTTAGGTCGTTATTTTGGTTAGTAGATTTGAAAATACATTATTAGTATTCATTATGATATTTCTTCTTATGAAAGAATATCATGGTTTATTTATAGTATATAAGTATTAGTCTTACTAATACTTATTTCAGGCTAATACCTATTTCAGGGATTTTATATTACCCCATGTCGTTGTGATTTTATTTAAAGGCTCAACAGAGAGTGTTTCATCTGTGAGAGTTACCAAACCAGTTTTATCTGGATTTTTCCCATGGACAACAGAATGAGGATACCAACCTGACCAACCTTTTTGTCCACCTTGTCCAGCTGCTTTATCTCCATCGTTAACACATATTCCAAGTCCAAATTGTAACCCTTCTTTGAATGGATCTTTATACCCTAAATTATCTGGTGAAATTCTGAATTCATAGTATGTCTTTTTCTTTCCTTCATCACGTACTATTGCAACATCTTCACCTCCAACCAGACCAGGATTTCCACGTGTTGTTTCATTTTGGAGTAATAGGTTTTTGGCATCATCAGTTAAACCTGCATTATAGAGTATATCAGTTCTAACAGGTTGCCGTTTCCCGGTAGGTTCAAAAGAGAGTTGTGCACCATCACCATTCCAAGCAGCACCTGCAGCGTGTTCATGTTCATCATCGGTGACATCCAAAGCAAGATATACATAATCCGGGGTCCAAAGAATCATAAAACAAGTTTCATGGTCGTCAGCCCCTTTCCAAATTCCCCCAGCGTGGGCTTCAAAAACACCTTGTTCATTTTTAATGCCGCAGAAAGGTTTTCCATTAGTTCCTTTAACTGCATCTAAAACACCCTGCCAATCATTAAGATTTCCATCTATTTTTATGTCGGTTTCCGCTTGAAGAGCATTGTATTTGTCATGTGTTGCATGCCGCCATTGAGCATTTACTGATACACTTGTTATGAAAAATAATAGAATTATTATGTATGTAGACTTTCTCATTTCTTTATCTCCTATTTCAGATATATCTTTAAACATATAATAAGTATAACCTAAACAAAATCTAAAAACTAAACTATTTAAACAGTGATTTATTTGTTGAAAGTACTGTTAACGGTCTTCAAATGATCCAGCACCCTTGTCTCCACCTAAACAAAAGACATACCGTCCACTTGAACCAATGTATAGATTACCATTAGCAATTGCAGGTGAAGAAATGAACTTTAATCCATTTGAAACAGAATTAGCATCATATATCCACTCAATTTCACCATCAGATAGATCAAGTGAGAATATTCTCCCGTCATAAGTTGCAGCGTAAACTGATTGTTCTGTTACGGCAGGGGATGAAACTACAACGGCATTTAGATTAGCCTTCCAATTTAATTCTCTATCTGAAGCATTTAGATTATAAACATGTCCATCTTTGGAACCAAATATCACTTGATCGTTTTTAACGCAAATTGCTGACATCACGGCGTCCCCAACTTCATATTCCCATACGGTATCACCGCTTTCCATATTTAATGCAATTACGCTACCCTTTGGAATTGGTGCACTTTCTGAGAAATTACCTTTACCGAGTCCAAAATAGATAATGTTGTCATAAGAACTTGGACTACCCCAAACAGGGTATGGAGCGAGTGTAGACCAGATTTCCTTCCCTGTCATAGCATCTAAGGCATAGGTACGATATTCACCATAACCTGTTCCAAAATAGACTTTCCCATCTTTTACTATCGGAGCCATATCCACATGAACAGCAGGAAAATGCCAAATCTCTTCACCTGCCAGAGCATCTAAACAATACACACCATCTCCTCCAGCAGAGAAATAGAGTCTCCCTTGAATAATATATGGTGTGGATTCTACGTGACTTGCTGTCTTAAAACTCCAAATTGGATCACCTGTATTAGCATCAAGACAACGGAGTCTACACCCGGTATCGTAGTGATATCCTTCACCAATATATACACGTCCTGCAACAACTGCAGGAGATGAAAAGATAGGGATCTCAGAATCATGTTGCCAAATCAACTTATTCGTATCTATATCAATACAGTAAGTAGCACCACTAACAGAAAAAATCGCTCCATGTGTCGCACCTATATATAGACGATTCCCAACTATTGCAGGAGATGATGAGAATTCTACTGCCATAGCTTCTTTGGATTTAAATATCCAATTAATATCATTTGTAAGGGGACCAGATAGACCATCTAAGTGTCCTGTACGATTAACATTACCTCTAAATGTTGGCCAGGACTGTGTGTTGGTTACTAATTCTGTTTTCGATTTTTCAGGTTCAACAGTTATTGGAGGCGTATGTTTGACATTCTTTCCAACAAAATGGAAAGTTAGCACTGCTAAAATGATTAGAACTAAGATACTAACTAATGAACCTATTTTGTTTGCAAAAACAAAATTACGTAGTCTATAGAATAACATTTTTGTCGTATCACGTGCAAAAACAAGGCTGGTTACGACTGCAATACCAACAAAGGCAAGAATTTGAGGTATTATACTAAGAAGGGCAGAGAGAGGACCAAGTAACTGAGGAATGACCGCATAAGCAGAAGTTGTAAAACAGAATAAAACTGAAACGATTGTCAAAGGTATAAGTATTCTAATTCTGTTCATTACTATATCTCTGGATTTAATGTTATTTAATAGTTGCCACAGCAAAATGTATAAGGTTTTCAAGCATATAGCGATTTTGTGCAGCTTGTTCTTTTCTATTGTTATGTAGGTTGGTTATAAGATACATACCTTTCCCGTGCCTCAATTTAGCAACAACGATTTCCTTACCGTTGTTTGTGGTTGCAAGTATCTCAAATCTATCATTCCAACCGCTCCAAGAATCATCAAGGGAAAGTTGACCAGATTTAATACGATGAGGTGTTTTAAAGAGTGATCCGGCTTTTGATGTAGATTCAAAATCGTTTCTGTGATTGCTTTCAATTCCATTCAATTTATATGGCAACCAACCAGTTTCACAGGGATTATTATCATCGCTGTCTTGTCCCGAAACAATGACAATTCCACCATTTTTTACAAATTCTTTTATTTTTTTCTCTTGATTGTCATTAAGTCTATATCTACCATCACGACCAATAGATCTACATCCAATCCATAGTATTTCAGCATTACTTAGTCCAGGCAAATTACGATCAGTTGTTTGATGATAAGAAATCCATTGCTTATCTACTTTATTTATCTCCGAGATAATTGGAATTTCTGCCTGATATCTCTCATCATGAAAAAGATGTAACTGTATAGCATCTTTACCAAGCATTGCATTGAGTTCTTTTTGGAATTCTTGGGTTGAATCTCTTCGTGTGACTTGGTCTTTATTAAAGTATTTCTCAAAGTGGGTGAATCCCCACCAACCCCATTTTCCATTCTGTTTTGTGACTTGGGTTTGAAACCACTTTCCTCTTGTGTGAGCGAGACTATCGATTCTTCTATCATCTTTTAAATAAAAGATAATAATTGGTTCATCTACTTTTAGAAATTTGCTAATTTGGTTTCTGTGATCTTCCTCACCTTTATATACGTCAAACCTGATTTTGATCTCTTTGAAGTCACTTTTTCCTTTTAAATACTTCTCTACATTTACTGTGGCATTTTTTCGTTTGGTATTAACTTCTTTGACTGTGCCAAAAAGGACATTACTGCTTTCACCAATGATTTGGGGTACAGTATAACGTTTTGTAATATAAGCGTTAGCGTTATTCTGTAAGAAAAACAACGAAATTAAACATAATGCTATTAAATAGAAATGAAATCTGTAATTTGGCTTATTAATATTATGATTTAAAATATGCACCGCAGGACTCCTATAAAAATTTACCCTATAAAGATCTACATAGAGCGAAACAAAACTATTGATTTTTAAATGGTTTGAAGGTAATTAGTAATTTCATTAATTTACTTTAACCTAACTGCAGTACCGGTAGCAGTCACCATTAACATACCGTTACTACTTCCGAGAACCTGATAATCAATGTCAATCCCTACAATTGCATCTGCCTTCTGTCGTGATGCGATCTGCTCCATTTCCCGTATTGCAGTTTCACGTGCTTCGGTTAACTTACTCTCGTAAGCTTCTGATCTACCACCGATCATATCAGTGATACCCGCAAGAAAATCACGGACGATATTCGCACCCATAATCGTCTCACCGGTAACTAAACCTATATATTCTGAGATTTGTTTGCCTTCGATCGAATTTGTTGTCGTCGTAATCATTATTGTGCTTTCCCTCTTGCAGAGATATCCCAACAACATTCTACTATGTCGTCTCGGATTCCATAAGACTTGTCATGTAAATTTACAGTTGTGCAACAGTGTGTTGGTAATACTTCAAACTTATCCCCAGGCTTTAAGTTAATATCACCATTGGATATTTCTATTTTCCCATGTTCCTCGGATAATCCTACCATTTCAAGATTAGAAAAACCAATTGGTTGTGGATTTCCAAATTCAGTTGTCAATACTTTCATTCCTGAATCAACAATAATCCGGTTCTGTTGTGGTCGACTGACAACTGTCGTGAGAAGGGATAAAGCGTAATCGAATTTCTCACCGATTCCTTCCACTCCATTGTATGTTGAATCCATAAATACATAGGATCCTGCCTGTATTTCAGTCATCTCAGGAATTCGACTTGTTATATCATAGGTTCCTGTTCCACCACCACTCATTATATTTACAGGTATACCATTTTCCTTTAGTAGATCCTTAGAATCAACAAGGTGTTGCATGTCATTTTTTACTGCTTTTTCTCTATCCGCGCGACTGGTTCTTGCTACGATATGACCTTCATACCCCATCAATCCTTCAAACTCTAAGTTTGGACTCTTACATATCTGCTGTGCTAATTCAAGAACATTCTGTCCTGGTTCAACACCGCAACGGTTCATACCAATGTTTACTTCTATCAGAATCCTTACAGTCTCTCCTTCGGCTTTAGCTGCATCTGAAATATCCTGCACATTATCGGAGTTATCAACGGCAACCATGATTTCTGATCGAGCTGCAAGGTTGATCAGTCTTTCTATTTTTTGGACACCAACTATCTGATTGGCAATCAGAACATCATGAATTCCTGTATCAACAACTGCTTCTGCTTCACCTAATTTTGCACATGTAATTCCAATTGCACCGGCATCCAACTGTTTCTGAGCAATAATTGGGGTTTTATGTGTTTTTAAATGTGGTCTGAGATCTGTAGAAATACCAGAAAAATAATCCGCCATACTTTGGATATTACTTTCCAATATATCCAGATCAATTAATAATGCTGGTGTATCTAATTTAGTCTTGTGTTTTCCAATAAATGTATGAGTATCTGACATCATGTTTCAATTAAAGTTGCTTTACAGGATTGGACAATGTTCCAAAACCATCAATCTCTATTTTTACAATATCTCTGGGAGCCAGCGGAAGATCGTTAGGCACTATTATACCTGTACCAGTAGTTACTACAGTACCAAAGGGGATGGGATTATCACGCATCAGGAACTCAGAAAGTTGTTCAAATTTCCAATTAATTTGAGAAGTGTTTACTTCTCCTACGTATAATTCTATTTCATCTCGAAGAATAGTGCATTTCATTTGAAGGTTGTATGGATTATCTACTTCTGAGGTAGTAATGAACATTGGACCCAGTGCACAGCATCCAGCATATACTTTCGACTGCGGTAGGTATAAAGGGTTGTCACGTTCAATATCCCAAGCAGAAACATCGTTGCAAAGAGTATAACCTAATATCTCACCATCCATCCCAAGTATATATGCGAGTTCTGGTTCTGCTGCTGTCAGAGTCGAATCACTACGTATGCCTATATATCCATTAGGACCAACACAACGTGGTGGGGTTGCTTTGAAGAATATCTCAGGTCTATCCGCATGATAAACTCGACTGTATATATCCTGTTCACTATCGTCATCACGCATATCTGCGCTTCGTTTATATGTAACACCACAACCCCAAACTTCCGGGGAATCAATTGGCGACAATAGATGTGGCAGGTCATCTGTAGGAGGAATATCCAGTTTATCTAAAGTTAAACTGTTATCCTCTATGGATTCTGATTCAGGTAATGGGTTTACAGGAAATCTGATGGGTGTCGGTGTAGAGACCTGTTCCTGTATGTCTGCGAGTAATACACCCAAACTAACGCGTTCTTTATTAGCAAGTTCAAGAATCTCTAACACTCCAGGGGATTCATCGCTTGTAACATCTATAACCTCTTTTTCACGGGTTACAATTCCTACACGTTTTCCTGAATTTGGTAGATGAAATTGGATCAGTTTCATATTACTCCGAACAAACCGTTAAATTCATAAGGTATTATAAAAGCCATCTAAAGGTCTTTTATTCTCCAGTAAATTTAATCCTGTGTATTCAATGTTCCTTATGATGAAGGGACCAGTGATGATTTCTCAAGATACGAAATGACTTCTTGTGCGGATGCAAGGATATCAAGTTGTGATGTGTCAATCACAACCTCTGGCTCTTCTGGAGCTTCGTATGGTGCGCTGATACCAGTAAATTCCTTAATTTCCCCTGACCGTGCTTTCTTATAAAGCCCTTTTGGATCACGTTCTTCACACACATCAAGAGGACAATCCACATAAACTTCCACAAATCTATTCTCCGATAGTAGGTCTCTTGCTTGATCACGATCTGCACGGTATGGAGATATAAAGGCAGTCATGACAATAGTTCCAGCATCTACAAATAATCTTGCCATCTCACCTACTCGACGTATGTTTTCTTCTCTATCTTCTGGAGAAAAACCCAAATTCTTATTCAGTCCATGTCGAACATTATCTCCATCTAATACATAGGTATGATGGTTGCGTTCGTGTAATAGATGTGCTACTACGTTTGCTAAAGTTGATTTTCCTGAGCCTGATAATCCTGTAAACCAAATTACGCAACCCCTTTGGTTGAGTAGTTGTTCTCTATCTTTCATAGAGACAGTTGTTTCATGCCATGTAATATTAGTTGCTTTCTGTTCTGCCAATCGATTTTTCCTCGTAAAATAATGATAGATAATTGTACGCAATATACATTATATAGTTGTCTTTAATAAATCACATCCTGTATAAGTACATTTGATGTATAAGTATACCAGATAGAATTGTGAAGTGCAAACTATATTTAAGAGCATTCAATAATCAACTAACCTGCTGATAGCATCCTTACATAAAACTATCCACAAACCAGTCATTCACCGGGTATGAATGCCTTAGGGCATTCCCCGCCCCTTATCAGGGGGACTTCTAAGAGTATTCATAATGTGAACTATTTAAATAGAAATGGTATAACATTACTTGCCATGGGATAACTTGCTGAGAAGTTTATTCAACGTTGCTTTATCCCGATCACCACATTCCCAAGCGATGAGTTCTCCTGTATCACGACACAAAACTTTCCAAATCCACAACTTTTGTTTTTTTTAGATAGTGCCACATCTCATCAAGTTCTAAAACAACAGCAGTACCTTGGGCTGGTTGTGGGGGTTGTGCGTGTTGCATCCCAAACTGCCGTATCCATCGTAAAATAGTAGGCGTGGAAACAGATAACATTTTCGCAATCGCATTCATTGACAATCCGTGGCAATACAGAAATACAGATAAAACACGCATTTGAAGCGGATATCCTTTTGGAGTGATTCGTGTAAATTGGAATCCGCAACTTTTACATTTATGTCGTTGTTTTCCTTCAACCTTACCATTTTTGACACCGATCTACCTTGGGGAACTCTCTTTTGGATCTTTTTTCGTTCACATCTGCTTGATCTTGAAAGCGAATATTTCCTTCGAGAGATGGATCCGAAATATCTCATTTCTACACAAACCACCCAAGACATCAGAACCGAAG
>CAZZBB010000012.1:0-137057 GCA_964652195.1 uncultured bacterium
GTTTATCAGATGAGGGAGAACACATGCATAACGACTCCATAGATGATACTATGCAATGGAACTTACCCAAGGATGCAATGGCGCGTTTTGGTAAGGGCGGTATAAGAGATATATTGTATTCTCCCGATGGATCAACGTTAGTTGTCGCTGGAAAAATTGGTCTTTGGCTTTACGATACTTCCACATATAAAGCAATCGACATGATACCGTTAGAATCTACTGAATTTAATTGCTTAGACTATAGTGCTGATGGAAATTTCTTTGCAGCAGGTGATAGACAAGGAACCATACATTTAGTAAATAACAAAACTGGAAATAAAACAGAAATAAAGGCTCATACCAGTTGGGTGAATGGTCTTTCCTTCAGTCCTGATGGTACAATCCTTGCAAGTGCTGGTCGAGACTTTATTATTCAGCTCTGGGAGGTTAATACGGGTCAACATATTAAAACACTTAAAAAAACGAATGCAGAAATTCAATGCATTACCTTTAGTCCTGATGGCAATACACTGGCAAGTGGAGATGATGGGGTAATTCGTTTCTTTGATATCAATAATGGGAATGAAAAGACTATTAATGCTCATACCAGTTGGGTTGATGATCTATCTTACAGTCCTGATGGAAATGCGTTAATTAGCATCAGTGATGATGACTCATTGTCACTTTGGGATGTCAATACGCTACAGAATAAGAAGATATTAGATGGACCAGTTGAAGGCTATCCTATATCTGTGGACTATAATCCAGATGGGAGGATTATCGCATCCGGTGGAGCGGATAATATAGTACATTTATGGCACGGTCCTACTGGTGAATATATTACATCTTTCTCAGAATCAAACACTGAAAACACATCGTTTATTGTGACTGTAGTATTTAGTCCGGATGGAAAAACAGTAGCAGGTGCATCTGAAGATGGTTCTATACGATTCTGGGATTTAGCTTCGGGGACACAAAAGAATGCACTCACTGGACACATTCATTCTATCTATTCAGTGGCATTCAATCCGAGTGGTACTCAATTAATTAGTGGTAATGGAGATAATACACTAAGTATTTGGAATATAAAATCCAAAAGTCTTGTTAATAACATTATAAGTGAGTATGAATTAGATCAAGTTGCTTTTAATGAAAAAGGTGATATTATTGCTGGTGGTGGAGGCGCAATCGTTCTCATCACTAAAGATAACCCAGAACAAAAGAGAGTACTCTCAAAAGTTAAGAAGGGTCTTCACAGCTTTGAGATTACATCAGATGGAAAAACATATGCGACTGGTCATGAAGACAAGAATATCTATTTATGGGATTCAAAAACAGGTAAACTTAAGAAAACACTTTCTGGTCATACTGATTATGTCTATAGTACTGCATTTAATCAAGATAATACCTTCTTGGCAAGTGGTAGTAATGATAACGCTGTCCGGATTTGGGATGTTGAATCTGGAAAGGAAAAGATGATTCTCACGGGACATACAAAAGGAGTTAAGACTGTTACGTTTAGTCCTGACGGGAAAACACTTGCAAGTGGAGATGGTAATAAGAACATATTTCTTTGGGATATTAATACTGGTGAGAAAAAGATGACACTCATCGGTCATTCAGATTGGGTGCACTGTTTAGCTTACAGTCCAAATGGTAATATACTTGCAAGTGCTGGTATTGACAAGGGAATCAATCTGTGGAATCCTATTACTGGGGAAAAACTTAAAACACTTTCTGGGCATACTGCTTGGATTAGAGATATTGCATTTAGTCCTGATGGAGGAATATTAGCAAGTACAGGTGATGATGGAACAGTACTTCTTTGGGAAATAAATTATTCAGAACTGATACCATAATCGCTACTTATATTTTCAAAGTGAGATAAAATACCTAATTATGTTAGATGTATGGATAATGTGAATGGAAAAAGTGTTAATATTTGTTGTTCTTAGATGATTCCACTTTCACGGAAACCTTCACGAAGCAATTCTACGAACCCTTATTCTATAAGGGTTTATAATTTTAATTATACCAATTCTCCGTGAATCACATATGTTAATATATATATAGCTAAAGTGTGTATTAAATATATTTATGGTTTCATCTGATACCATTTATAAAAATGTTTATCCCATGAACAGTTGTTATATGTGGGCTTGAAAACTGTCCAAACTGAAAGTTTATGCTACATTTAAGAGACCTTAATTATCAGAAATGGTATGAGATCGGGGATCGGAATCCTTCGCATAGAAGAGTCTAATGCTTAAATTGACGCCTATAATGACAAATTATTTACGTACCCTTACGTTTTATACACTTGCAAATATTAACTTATGCTGCTATAATCGCAACAAAAATTCGTAAAATCCGTACATTAGAATCTTATTTATTTAATGTCCGGTACAGATCGAAAGGAGTAGTTATCTAAATGAAACAGTTTTCCATAATTACTTTGCTTATTATTTCAGTGGTGATGGTATGTATTCCTTTCACTGCTGAAGCTCAAGAGACCTTAACTATTGTTTGGGCAGAATGGGATCCTGCAAACTATTTGCAAGAGTTATCAAAGGATTTTACAGCAGAAACGGGAATAAATGTTGATGTTGTACAGATACCGTGGGGTAATTTTCAGGATAAAGTTTTTACAGCCTTTGTTGGTAAGAGTAAATTATACGATATCGTAATTGGCGATAGCCAGTGGCTTGGTAGAAATTCTGTTGGTGGACATTATATTGATCTTACAGATTGGATAAATGAGAACATTGAGGTTGATAAGATCTACGGTCCTGCAATGACCGCTTTCGCCGAATATCCGAAAGGTAGTAAAAAATACTGGGCACTACCAGCAGAGGTAGATGCCGCAGGATATGTATATAGAAAAGATCTCTTTGAAGATCCAAAAGAGATGAAAGCCTTCTCAGATAAGTATGGATATGATCTGGCACCCCCTAAAACATATTCACAACTACGGGATGTTGCCGAATTCTTTACGCGTCCAGACCAAGATTTATACGGGATAGCAACTTGGTACAGTAAAGAATACGATGGAATATCAATGGGATTCCAGCAAGTCATGTGGAGTTTTGGTGCATCCTATGGTGATTCAGAAAAATATAAAGTTGATGGATATATCAATAGTAAAGATGCCGAAGAAGCCCTCAATTATTACACAGAATTGCTAAAATTTGCACCTCCAGATGCTCCAAATTACTATTGGCAAGAAACTCTTAATGCCTATATTTCTGGTAAAGTGGCTATGGGAATGAACTACTTTGCCTTCTTCCCAGGTGTCGTAAATAAAGATACCAATCCTATTTCTCATGATAAGAGCGGCTTCTTCATAGCTCCTGCAGGTCCAAAAGGACACTATATTAGTATTGGTGGACAAGGAATGTCCATTTCTGAATATTCAGAAAATAAGGATATTGCAAAACAATATATGAAATGGTTTATGCAGAAACCCGTACAGGAAAAGTGGGCAAAACTCGGGGGTTTTTCACCTCATAAAGAAGTACTTCAGTCAGAGACATTTAAGTCTGCAACCCCATTTAATGAGGCATTTGCTGCGAGTTTTCCATATCTCCGTGATTTCTGGGCAGTTCCAGAATATGCAGAGCTTTTAGAAGTATGTCAGACCAACTGGAGTGAAGCTATTTCAAAGATAAAATCTGCAAAAGAAGCACTCAATACAATTGCCAGAAAACACGAAGAAATCTTTGAAGATGCGGGTTACTACGATTAGTAGAATCTGATAGGATAGTTTATGTTAACATGCAATTAGATTATAGTAAAGTTAATAATTAATGAGACATTTCGACGTTCACGAAGACCACCCAGCGTAGGGGCGAGGTCCCCTCGCCCGTTGTGGAGTGTTTTATTAATTCCAAAGTTCACTATAAATAACTATCCCACATTGAATGTACTGTAATGGGTAATTGATAATCCGACAATTAGGTAGGCGCGCTCTTAGTGCGCACTACCTATGTTATTGCTTACATTCAGTAGAATATCCTACTTTCATCTTCCCTGAATATTTTCTGTTCATATATAGAGAACTAATAGTTTATCATTGTTTCTTATTTTCCTCATTCATTTGCGTTCTATAGATTGACTATATGCAGACCAACCGTTTTGCTCGTGGAATGAGCGACTACCAACTTAAGATGGCATTCATCATGCCTACGATGATATTGCTCATCTTAATGAATATCTTCCCTCTTCTCTGGTCGCTTTTTCTAAGTTTCCATCGTTATAAGGCTTCAATGCCTACAGCACCAAAATACATTGGTGTCAGGAATTATACACGACTCCTCTCGGACCCAGAGGTGTGGGGTTATTTTCGTACGACTGCATATTTTGTTGTATTGGCAGTTACTGCACAATTCTTTATCGGTTTTGGTCTTGCCCTTCTTCTAAATCGTAAATTTCCTGCCAAAGGTTTTGTAACAACATTACTCCTTCTTCCAATGATGTTGTCTCCAGTAGTAGTGGGTCTATTCTGGCGATTTATACTGGCATCAGATAATTCTGGTATATTAAACTATTTTCTTGATATATTTCTAAAATCACCTATACGATGGACAACGGATCCTAATATAGCAATGATAGCAGTTGTCATTGTTGATACATGGATGTGGTCCCCATTTATGATGCTCATATCACTGGCGGGATTAAGTGCTGTGCCAAAATCACTATATGAAGCAGCAGATGTTGACAGGGCATCTGGATGGTTCAAATTTAGAAGGATAACTTTACCATTAGTTTCTCCTCTGCTACTAATTGCATTACTGTTTAGGACTATGGACGCATTTAAGATGTTTGATATTGTGTATGTATTGACACGTGAAGGGGGACCAGGAACTGTAACTGAGACTGTTTCAATGAATCTCTATAAATTGGCATTTCGTAATTTCAACACTGGAAAAGCCTGTGCAATGGCTTATATTCTACTCATCATTATCGTCGCTCTGAGTAATATCTACGTAAAATACCTAAATCAAGTTAAGGCAGATGCATAACTAAAGGTTAACACTGGAATGATTCCATCTATATTCTTCAAGCTATACCTACTTACTCAGTTTTTAGGAGTATTGTTTCTATTAATAATAATATACAAACAATACAATTCTGTCTGGAAAAAAATTGTCTTCTTCTCTATATTGATAGCTATCGGCATCATGGTAATTGTTTATATTATGCCAATATACTGGATTTTAGTTACATCGTTGAAGACACCAGGCGATATTAATACCAAAATACCTAAGTTCTTCTTTAATATATCCTTCGAAAATTATCGTAAACTCCTCCCATCAGCAAATATGCCAATTGTAAGTTATTTTTTCATCATACAGGCTATTTGTGGACTTTTACTATTTGCATCGTTCACATTGATTAAACAACTTCAACAACGAGTAGGATTACTAAGAAAAACCGGTTTAGCTTGGAATATTCTGTTTATCATTACATGTCTTTTCGGTTTCTTTAGCACTCAGACAATCTCCAGTCGAACACAAATTGATGTGCGTTATCACTTTTTTACACTAATTATATGCACTGTCATTACATACATAATAGTTGTACCCCGGAAAAAACAACAATCATTCGACACAACTACAAATATTGGCTTTCAAAATAAGAATAAAGAACGTTTTGCATTTGTAACTCCTGTCATATTATCAATAATAGGGGTATGTATCGTCTTAGCTAATGGTGGTTCAAAGTATTTCTATCAACTTCTCAATAGTATAATCATCGGTGGTGGGAGCACTGTACTTGCTGTTGGATTAGGTACATTTTCAGCCTATGCATTTTCAAGATTCAATATTGCGGGTAAGGATGATCTACTCTTCTTTATATTAAGTACAAGAATGCTACCACCTGTTGTTGTCGTAATTCCCATATATCTAATGTATAGTGCATTGGGGTTACGAGATACGCATTTCGGTTTAATTCTACTATACACAACCTTTAATGTCTCGTTTGCAGTATGGCTGATGAAAGGGTTTATTGATGAGATACCAAAGGAATACGAAGATGCTGCATTGGTTGACGGTTATACAAGATTTCAAACTTTCATGAAGGTTGTCTTACCCCAATCTGTTACTGGAATTGCTGCTACAGCAGTTTTCTGCTTGATTACTGCTTGGAACGAGTTTGCCTTTGCACTTGTACTCACGGAAACAGGTGGACGTGCTGTGACTGCACCACCCTCAATTACAAGTGCTACTGGTTCAGCAGGTATGGACTGGGGTAAAATAGCAGCTTCAACTTTCGTATTTCTACTTCCTGTTGCTATATTCACATTCTTAATGCGGAATCATCTACTCCGCGGTGTCACTTTTGGTGCTGTAAAGAAATAAGTAGCCTTACTTATACCTAACTTTATAATCTTCAACAAACATTTTTAATGAGATGCCTATATATCCCTGGTGTGTAAATATGCATCCATAATTGGTTAAATTGGAGGATACGGATGGCACAAAAAAGAAAAGTAAATCCACGTAAAATTGATGTCAACACTCTACCTGGTGCAATGAAAAGACATATCGAACAACTTGGTCTATCATCAATAGAGGAATATAAGAGTTGGTGTAAGAAGAATGATTTTAGTTGTGGTCTAAATAAAGATTCTCAACAACGACGTATTGAACTTAGTAAAATTGCTATACATAAAATTGACGGTTTAATGTCAAATGAGAAAAGGTCTCGTAATCTGAAGGATGTCATACCAAAGATATATAACGGAGAATTAACACCTGATAAACTTAGAAACGATATTACCAAAGAAATCGCACAGATATTTCAAATTCAGGAACAATCAGAAAATCTTCTCAACCTATTATTGAATATTGAAGAAAAGTCAGAATTATTAGATGATATAAGATTTGTTAAAGCAATACATACTATATCTAAGTATTCTAATAGATGGATCCGTCCTATACAAACATGGAAGGTGAAAAAACATAATCGAAATAGACAGTTTGCTAATTTACTACGTCACCTGTTTGTTGCCTATGATATGCCTGCATTTATGGATAATGTGTGGTTTACAGATAATTCATCCCATCATGGATGGTATATACACATTGGATCTGGGCAGAATATTAGATCTGCTCCTAATTTTCCAGTGCCTCTAACAAAGAAGATGGCACATCATTTTCTTAAGGCACCAAAACAATATTCTATAGAGGAAGCAATCCGATGGGGACAGGTTCAGGCACTTGGTGGGGATAAACGACTGACGGATGCACTGCGAGAAACACACCTAATTACTGATTTTTCAAACAACGATTTTTGGTTGAGTGTCATTCGGTTTTTTATAGCTAATCCTATGTTAGATGTAAGTCATGTCAATCCAATTGTTGATTTCATTCTGAATCAAAAATTTACTATCAGACAGATTATAGTTAATAGAGGTGAAGCAGAAGAGATTGACCCTCCCCAACCCAATTTTACAATGAAAGGTAGAACAGCTGAAACACTTTTACACCAAGTGAATGAATGGCATCGACAACTTGGCAGAGAAACACGGGGTGGACATTTTCAGTGGACACGATCCAATATCGGCGAGGTACAGATAATGCAGGGAAGTAAGGAGAAGGGGAATGAGAGAATTTGGGAAATTCGAGAACTTCTAAACTCTAACGAGTTAATAGACGAAGGACGGAGAATGAATCATTGTGTTAGCACCTATGGAAAATCTTGCCACGCTGGAAAAACCTCAATTTGGACATTAGAAGTAAATGAAAAAGATAAAATAAGAAAGGTCTTAACTATTGAAGTATTATTGGCAAATAAACTGATTCGTCAAATTCGGGGGAAAAGTAACAGGTTACCAACATTGAGTGAAAAGAATATCATTTTGCAATGGGCAGCAAGTGAAGATCTGAAAATAGCTGAATATGTAAGATTTGTTGTGTAGTATAACTTTTAAATTATTAGAAGAGTGTCAAAGTTTAGTATTATATATATTGAAACTAAGATATTTATGTAATAGACTGTATTTCGTGCACATAAGCTGCATCTACAGTCATGTTAATTCGGAGGAATAAAATGGCAAAAAGAAGAAAATTGGATCCTCGAAAGACAGATATAAATACCTTGCGAAGTGGCATGAAAAGACATTTCGTACAACTCGGACTGTTTTCAATAGAGGAATATAAAATGTGGTGTCGTGAACATAACCTTAGTTGTGGTTTGAATAAAAGTTCACGTCAACTTCGTGATGAACTGGATTTGATTACTACAAAGAATTTAGTAAGGTTAATGACAGCTGAGAAGAAATCACGGAATTTGAAGGAAATCATACCCCAAATCCATAATGGTGAATTAACTGCTGATGAAATAAGGAATGATATTGCAAGGGAAATTGCACAAGTATTTCAAAATAATGGACAAAGTGATGTACTTGTCAACTTGATGATGCACCTTGAAGAAAACTCTGAGCTATTTGAAGATAGATCATATATTAAAGCAATGCACTCAATATCAAAGTATGTCGATAGATGGATCCGTCCAATTGATACATGGCGTGTTAAAAGACATAATAGAAATAGACAGTTTGCTGATCTATTAAGACATCTATTTGCTGTTTATGATATTCCATTATTCATGGATAGTGTTTGGTTAACGGACAATTCAAGTCATCATGAATGGTATATTCACATCGGATCTGGTCAGAATATTAGATCTGCTCCTGATCTTCCAGTAACACTGACCAAAAAGATGGCACATCACTTCCTTTCGTCACCAAAACACTATACTGTTGAAGAGGCTATCCGTTTGGGGCAGGTACATGCACTCGGGGGTGATAAACGTCTGATGGAGGCACTCCGAGGTACACCCCTGATTCCAGATTTCACAAATGATGAATTCTGGTTGAGTGTTATACGTTTCTTTATAGCGAATCCTATGTTGGACCTAAATCAGGTGAATCCAATGCTTGATTTTATTTGGAATCAGAAATTTGAAAACCAGCAGGTATTTGTGGAGAGAGGCGTTGTAGAGGAAATTGATCCTCCACAACCAAACTTTACAATGAAAGGTAGAACAGTTAAGACTCTCTTACATCAAATGAACGATTGGCATCGTCAACTTGGGAAAGAAACCCGTGAAGGAGAATTCCAATGGAAACGTTCTGATATTCAGCAGTTATATCGGACAAAAGGAAAGAAAAAGAAAAAGGATATGAAAATATGGAAAATTCGTGAACTCCTTAGTACACAAGAGCTTAGATACGAAAGTCGTAAATTGAATCATTGTGTCAGTTCCTACGGAAAGTCCTGCCATGCTGGAAAAACATCTATTTGGACATTAGAAAAAGAGGAAAATGACGAACTTAACAAGTTATTGACTATAGAGGTGTCATTACCTGATAAGGTGATCCGACAAGTTCGTGGCAATCGGAACAGATTACCTACATTGAGTGAAAAGCATATACTAACACAGTGGGCAACAAAGGAAAATCTCAGAATGTCTGGTTATGTACGATTTGAGTGATCTTGATTTCTCATAAAAGCTATGGTATATTATCAACAAGTATTTTGGCAGTGATTATAATTGATAGTTCACTCAATTAGTATAATAGTAAAGGTGGAATTATGGAGAAGTCTATTTCTAATCAGCAGATTAGACAAGAGATAATAAGAATACTCAATACACTATCTCGTGATCAACACAAACAAGTCTTAGATTTCACTCTTCAATTGTCAACAAGACCATCAAAGCAATATCCTGTTAATCGATAATACAAGAAAAAATAAGAAATGTGGTATTCATTGGTGTCACACCAACAATAGTTGGGTAACTCTACTTTGGTGCAAAGAAATCTAACGAAGGGACAACCAATATTACAGAAAATTGACACATTAGTATGACAAACTGAAATCCTATCTCATGATTTATTGACTGCACGGTGGTATGGAATAATTAAAGAAATCTTAGAACGGATGGGTTTACTAATACCTGACAATGACATTTGGTTCGCCTCAATGGTCATGCACATGAATTAATTTTGATAACATGTGACTCACATTTTGATGAAGTGGAATCCCTACAAAAGGAACATTGGTAGATAAAATTAGTACTCATTGAGGGTTGTATAAAAAGAAGTCTATACAGTTTATATATTTAGTTAAAATAAGTAACATTCGAAATTATAGGAGCAGGTGTGTATAACAAAATCATGAATTGTACTATTCATGAATGTATAAATTACAGGTTGGTAACAACAAGAGTGCATGAATAAAAAAGAATAAACGGTAGACCAAAAATAAACCGGCCTACCGTTTAAAAATTCTATCTATAACGGCCAATCTACTTCTTACTTCTATAATCCATCAACAACTTATTGATCTTATCAAGAAACTCCTGAGAATAGATTTCCCCAACAAGAGCATTGTGGGTTTCAACGGAATATGTATCCCACGCTTCTATTGAATCCTCTTCAAATTCCACAACCTGTATTCCAGCCTTCTTTTTTAGTGCTTCAACAGCTTTTTCATTATCTGCTCTAATATCCTGAATCAAACCGGACTGAAATTTATCACCAATTTCAAGTATGACTTTCTGTTGATCAGGTGTCAGTTTATCGAACTTTTCCTTTGTGACTACTGTTGCACCTACACCAACACTCACAGGAAAGTTTGTCATATACTTGAACTGTGGATACCATTGAAGTGCGACTGTAACATAAGGCGATGCAGTCAACGTATTAATCTGTCCAGAATTGAGGGCAGAGATAACTTGTGTTACCTCCCTTGGTACAGTTGCAATATTTGCTCTCTTATAAAATTCAAGACCGATTGTATCACTTGTCCGTACCCACATCTTCACGTCTGAGGCTTGTAGGTCATTTATATTTCTAATCGGTTGGTTACTAAAAATATAGTAGAAACCTATGTCTCCCATCCCAATTAGAACATAACCTTTTTCTAAGAAGGCATTATATAAGTCATCCTGTAGGTGATCACGCACGTAATCCAATTCTTCGTAGGTCTTGAAAAGACGTGGTAACTGGAAGATAAGTACTTCTTGGTTTATCTCACCAAGTCCAGTAGCTGTCATTGCTCCTGAGTGAAGTGCACCAACACGCATTTTACTGATGACATCCAGTTCATCTCCCATCACTCCATTTGCATAAAAACGGAATTTGATTTCACCATCTGTGCTCTGTGTTATCTCTTTACCCATTGCAGCAAAGTTGTTCATCCACGTTGAACCTTTCGGGGCAAGCGTTGCAAACTTAATAGATTCAACAGCGTATACACCAATACAAACACTACATAAGAATAGTATGATACAAATGTAAGATGTGAAACGCGTTTTCTTTTTCAAGTATTGATAATTCATTAGTTTATTACTCCTTATTCAATTTCAGAATCAAACAGTTCATCTGTCTGTGATAGCCAACGTTTTGATCGAGATTTTGCAAGAGATGTTGCTGCATTTTCTCCAGGATATATATCATCGGGGGCGTCAATGACAGCTTGTAATGATTTCCTATACAGTTCTTCATCCAATTTTGGATATGCATAATACCGTGCAAGATAGAACTTACTCATCAAGAATTTTCCATCATTAATTTCATCTACTCGATCAATATGTTCCTTTGCTTTATTCAGATCACCCCCAATAGATGGCGGACGATCCCCATAGTAGACAGCATAGAATAGATGTGCACTCCCAAAATAAAAGGACTCATCTAATTCCAAAATACGTCGCATCATCATTTCCACACGAGCAAGGTCAATCACCTGCATGGGGTCGTCTTTTTGTAGACTAATTCCTCTGGCGATAGAATAGGCTAACCAGAACATTGGTTCAACATCTTTCTTCTTTACCCTTTGAATTGCCTTTTCAAGCAATTCCAAATCAACAGTTCTGACATCCTTAAAGGTTTTATCAGATTTACGCAATGCTTTGATAGCATACATTTCTGATTTCTTGTAGTTTTCAATTGCTTGTTCGCGCATTTCTTCTGCCGTATCATAATCACCTGCAATTTCTGCATCTTCCATTTTATCTTCAAGAAACCCACTATAGGAAGAAAATGCACGTGATGTTTTAACAATTATTGACTTATTCCCTATTTTTGCTAAGCCTTCAAGGGTCCCTAAGTTTTTCTCAAGGGTAGATTCAACAACCATCAAGTCACCCTCTTGCTGAATTCTTGATAATTTACTCAGACCACATCCAGTGACTAAGAAGGAAATAAAAAACAAAAGAGATATTCGGTAGTAAATAAAATTGCTTTTCATAGACTTTTACTTGTCTCCTATATTTTAAGTTTAATGGATCTCATTTGAACACACTATATGATATATTAATTAATGGTATAAGAAGAGAGGAATATTGGTGTCCTGAATTAGATAATGTAATTTACCTCATGATTAAGAATCTATAAATCCAGTTTGTTTTCTCAAGATAGAAAAGGTAACACAGCAATTGTTCCAGTTATATGACCGTCTGATACTGCAAGTTGTACTGTACTCCCAGGATCAGTATAAGCCATACGAACATATCCAAGTGCAATCTGTTTTACAAGTGATGGAGAATAGGTAGAACTTGTTACCCAACCAATTTCTTTATCACCATCATATATTTTTGTGTTTATAGGTACGATTTCATCAGATTGAATTTCAATACCACGTAATAATCTATTAGGATGACCACGATATTTCATTCGAGCTACTATTTCTTGTCCTATATAGCAACCTTTCTCAAAATCAATTGCATAGTCTAATTCTGCTTCCAGTGGGATTACTGAATCAGTTAATTCCTTTGAATACACCGGTGTTCCAGCTTCAATTCGTAAAGATTCTTGGGTCTGATATCCAAATGGAGTGACATCAGTTCTAAATGAAGTCAACGATTTCCAAAGTTCCTCTAAATTGCCAGATGAAGTGATTAATTGAAATCCTATTCCGCCAAAAATATCTGATCTAATACAATGGACACAATCGTTATTGAACTCAACACTTATAAAACCATATTCAGTTAAACTATCCAAATTTTCAGTATCCAATGCAGATTCAACTAATTCCCTGGACGTTGGACCTGCAACAGCGATTATACCAACATCTGTTACCTTTTTCAGCTCTACATCATCAGCAATGATGTACTTGTCTAATTCTGTGAAAAGTGTATCAATTACTTGTGGAGCAGTAATTATGTAGATTGACTCTTCAAGATTATAGACGTAGATATCTGCTATTATTTTACCACGATGTGTTAAAAGTGTGGAATAATTCCCTTCTCCAACACTTAGATTCTCGACGTCGTTGGATACAAGTCTATGGAGAAAACTTGCTCTATCCTCCCCCGTCAATTCTAACACACCTTGGTATGAAATGTCAGTAATTCCTATATCACTTCTTACTGCTAAATGTTCGGATATAGGATCAGAATAATGTAAAGGTAATGTCCACCCATCAAGGCATTCTGCAAAAGTAGCACCAAGTTTACTATGTAGGTTGTATAGTGGTGTCGTTTTCATCAATCTCCTAAATTCAATTACTATTTTAAGTAGGATATTATATTACAATTATACTAAAACATGCGTTCTAAACGTAATATAATTGGATACCCTTTTAGATAATAAGATTTGTTGATAGGAAAAGCAAATTCAATAGCTGTACTAAATGGATTAAAACCTTTCTGTGGACTGATATAACATGATAATCCAAAACCGATTGAAGTATAAAGATTCATCAATGAAGCATCTGGGAAAGGATTTTCCCCATATTCCCAAGTTTTTCCTGAATCCATAAACACGTAAAAAGACATTCCAATTGCTGCATCTGAACGAGGGTCAATGAGAATTTCATTAAGTAGTCGGTATTCTACATTTAATAGAACTCTATTGTCTCCAACAAATGCATTGAATGGATATCCACGTAGAGTGGTAAAACCTCCCAGGTAAAGAAGTCGTTGCCTCGGTAGAGTATTATCAGCAAAATCACCTGCAACTCTAATATTTATGTTATGAGGTCCAAAAACCTTAGTGTATTTATTCACTTCAAAACTATAAAGTCTATATGAGAAATCACCACCAAGTGATTTGTTTGCGGTTTGAATTCCTATATTGCCACGCCAACCGCGTCGAGAACGCTCATTTGGCCATAGGAACAACTCACCACCAAATTCATCTGTTCTTCCAGTAAGTGATTTCCTGTCTCTTGTATCAAATGTATATCTGGCAGAGAATAAGATCTTTTGTCCATCATCAATACGTAAATTACCATTTTTCACTCGACTTCTATAGAAATAACTCCAATCAGTCGTTTTTGATAAATTATTATGTTCTTCGTGGCGAAATCCAAATCGAAACTGTGATGATACTCCAATAGGTTTAGTGATCCAATATTGTGTCCCCATCCGTTCATAATAGTTTTCAATGGTAGATCCAAATACTGCCCCCATTAGATCGATATCTGCAGGTCTTTGCTTAAATGCTTGTGTGCTTGAATCTGTTATTCTATATGTTCCAATACCAAATGTCAAAGGGAAGAAATCAAACAATTCATCTTCAATTCCAAATCGATAATTCCATTTCTCACTTGTAAAGCCTCGTCTTACTGATACGAATAGCTGTTCATTACCCAGAACTTGTGTAGACAGAGTACCACCTGCACCAAGTATAATTCCATGAACTCGGTTAAAACCAAAAATAGGAAACCACCCAGGTTGAAATCTCGGTTGTTCCTCTATTTCAATTATTAGAAGATTCTTACCACCTTCACGTTGCACATACCAATCTTGAATTGACTTAAACTCATCATTGTTCTTACTCAACTTATTCTTAAGTTTATTTACTTTTGACTGTCCCAAAGAGTGAAAGAAGACTTCATCTTTTTTGAATTCCAACGCTTCCATCAGATCGTATTGTGATAAACGTCGATTTCCAGTAAAACGGATTTCATCTACATAACCTTCATTAATATTTAAGATAAGCTCATCATTTTTTATCTGATCGGTTACCTTGGCAAAAGGAAAGCCTCTATTTATATAAAAATCCTCAACCATAAGTTTCTTTAAGTTAATATTTGAAGCAACAAGATATCCATCAGTAATGTTAAACCAATTCATGATAAAACTCGCTGGAAAACTCTTATTACCATCTATTCTAACCTTACTAATATATACTATAGGAGTTTCAGTTACATCTAATTGTAGATTCACCATTAATGGGGAACTATTCTGATTTTTAGCATCTTCCAGATTTTCATTATCAGTGGTATCTCTATGATTAGATACTTCATGTTCTGGATTCACCTGTTCTTTATTTTCTGTATTCTCTAATATAAAGGATTGTAATTTCACTTCTTTAAACCAGTTAAGAGTAGTTAAAACATTTAACATCCAACTGAGTTGTTCATTGGAGATTATATTTCCAGATGAGAAGGGTAGACGTTTCAATATGGTATCAGATGGAATTGTATTGTTTCCCTTTATCTCAATTGAGGTAATTTCAAGATTATCAGCAAAAGTGTAAGGCTCATCATTTACATTTTCATCGAATTTCAGTGTACCCATTGCTTCTTTCGAATGAGGCCACCAAGGATGTTCTTCATTGTGTATTGGTAACCAATAACTATATTCTCTTTGAGTAAGTCTATCTATATTTTGATTATCTATCAGACTTCCTTGTGCCTTTCGGTGAATATTTAATAGCCAGATATTTGAGTCTATGTTATCTTCAGGTTTCCGTTTAATGGCAAGTTCCACACTCCAAAAGCTTGAATTAATCTTGGTTTCAACAATAACATCTGAATTCCATGAACTATCTCCTGTAAAATTAACATAATTATGTCTAAGTTTGATCTTCTTTGCATTGTTTGGATGGAATTTGAGAGTAGGATAACCTACTTTTTCAACCAATTGATCAAAGACTGCTCCAATAGGATTGATTACAATATGTTGATACTTCTCTGTATCTGGATTCATATCAAGGAGTATCTCAATACATTCATCTTCCCATATAGGAGAATCTAATTGTGTCTGGGATACCCGTGGTATTATATCATTCGGTAGGAATATTTTAGCTCCAATATAGAAGAATTTTTCATCGTACATTAATGACACATATGTTTGAGATTCAATTTCTTCTTTACCATCATGACTTTGGAATGGAGTTAGTTGTGTTGCATAAAACCACGCTTTCTCAGATAAATTCCCATCAATTTTTGGACGAATTGATGTCTTAGGAATGTTGATATTCATAACTGGGGACATGTCGTCTAAAGTATCAGATTGAGTATCATCGGTAGTTCTTTGAAGAGTTGGAGCTGGGAGAATAGAGATCATCCCTGTCGAAGTCAAATTTAGTAATGGTCCACCATCATTTATAAGCCCCGAATTATCGTCAATTTCTGCTTGCAGGTTAATTAGGATTTGTTCTTTAACACTATTATATGAAAGGTCAGCAGGGTAGTCTTTAGGAAGCAGTAAACGGATCCCCCCACCAAGCGCGGTTAATTTCAATGGTGCAGCAAGGTTATCAAGGACTATGAGTTCAATTGAACCGTTTCTTGTTGTAATATTAGATTGATCAGGAGTTAACAATATACTACCCTTGATATATCCGTCTGATAGATTGATGTGATATGTTCCTAATGTCTCAAAAAGGTTGATATTTCCCTCATCAGCTGTAATCTCAAGGTTTCCTCTAATATTGTAGATGTTTATATTCCCTTTGTTTGCTTTTATCTTTAAAGATACATCAGGGGGAGTAATAATTGAATAGGTTAAATGAGGTCTGTGCTCATTATCTATAGGAATTTTTAATAACTCAGTTTTCAGTTTAAGTGTCCCTTCGTTTAATACACCATCCAATAATATGTTATCAGTAGAGAGTTCTGTATACTGTTCAGAGTCTACAACTGGACTTTGCTGAATGTCAACCTGAATTGAGTTTGATTGTATGTTATTATCTTGATTCGAAGTGATGTCTATATTTGCTGGAAAGTCAAGGTTAAGTTCTATTACAAAAACGCCAATGTATTCAAAGGAATGGGAGGATATTGTCTTTCTTTCTTGAGTATTTTGAGGAATTGATTGGGTTGAGTCTATTGATGATTCAGGAGATGTGTTTTGATTATCGAATGCCTCAACTGTCTGGAAAGAAAGAAAGAATATTGACAATAAGAGGCAAACTTGAAAAGTAATTGAATATACATTTTTGGTAGCCATGGAAACCAATATGGATTAATTTCTTCGTTTAATGAAACGAAAGTAGTAATGAAATATCTATATAGAGGTAAGATTAAGTGCCTATATATAGAGGTAAGATTAAGTGCCTAATAGTTAGCCAAAAAATTACAATTATCTACGGTAATACATAGATAAACTGGAAAATCGAAAATAAGATCTTATTAAAGTGAAAAATCGAATAGGGTAGATAGGGGAATTATACGACTGATAGTCAATCTATAACCATTAGGTGGTCAATTAATGGTAGTTGGCATCCCAACAAACCCCATTATTACTCTTGCAATAAAAGGACTTGACACTTTTTAAATAATACTTTATACTTAAAAAAAAGTCAAGCAGTTTCCAAACATATTCCAAACATAATGGTAACTTATTCGTTGACAGAATCGTTAACGTTAGGATAAGTTACCGTTGTTTTGTTGATGACAAGTTTATTTTATTTACATCGGAGTGTCTGATGTCCAGTACGCAAACAGAATACCGTTTTTCCTTTGGACCTTGGAATATTCATGAAGGTGCAGATCCATTCGGTCCACCTGTAAGAGAATCATACAGTTTTGATGAGAAAGTAGAATTCTATAGGGACCTTGGTTTTGTAGGTATTCAGTTCCATGATGATGATGTTGTACCTGATATTGATGAGAAAAACCATACCCAATTGATATCCCGCGCCAAAGAGGTTAAAGCACAGATTGATAATCACGGATTGACTGCTGAGGTAGTTGCACCACGACTGTGGGAATCTCCTTTAACTATTGATGGTGCTTTTACATCTAATTCAGAAAAAGAAAGGCAGTATGCAATTGATCGGTCAAAACGATGCATTGATGTAGCAAATGAACTTGAGTGTAGGAATTTTGTTCTGTGGCTTGCCCGTGAAGGCACATACATAAGGGAAACAAAAAACTCTTCAGATGCCGTAGGACAGATATTAGATGCAATAAATATATTACTGGAGTATGATCCGAATATACGTATTCTAATTGAACCTAAACCAAATGAGCCAATGGACATAGCCTATATTCCAACAATAGGTCATGCTATAGGATTGGCTTATGCCAGTAAGGATCCAGATCGAGTAGGTGGGTTGATTGAAAGTGCTCATGCTATTCTTGCGGGGTTGGAACCTTCCGATGAAATGGGATACGCCCTACAACATAAAAAACTGTGGAGTGTCCACCTGAATGATCAGAACGGCTTAAAATTTGATCAAGACAAAGCATTTGGTTCTGCGAACTTACGTCGAGCATTTAATCAGGTTAGAGTACTTGATGAGAACGGTTACGGTAGTAGTGGAGAATTTGTAGGTTTGGATGTAAAGGTTATGCGTACACAACCTCGTGAAATTTCAACAAAACATCTATTGAATAGTCGAAGGACATTTCTTAACCTACTTGATAAGGTCCGTAGTTTGGACAGGAAAGTAGAGCAGGAATTTATTACAGCAAGGGATTACGAAGGATTAGATTGCTTTATTCTTGAGCACTTACTTGGGAAATAATCATACAGTATGTATAGTCTAAAATACCTCCTACCAGAATGAATTTAACTCCCATCAAAAAATATAGTATCAATGAGGATAATATATAGATGTCAGTAGATAAGTATCACCTATCTCCTGAAAAAGTTATGTCTGAGGAATTAGAACTACGTTATAGATCAGTCGTCTTGGTCGGACCACCGGGTGTAGGTAAAGGAACGCAAGGTAAATTGCTTGCCTCTATCCCTGGGATTTTCCATCTATCAAGCGGTGATATGTTCCGTGAACTTGATGATGAATCTGATTTTGGACAACTCTTTCATGAATACGCGACACGTGGGGACTTGGTCCCAGATGATATAACTGTTAAGATTTGGCTACAATATGTAAAGAATAAAGTTGAGCAAGGGGTATATGACCCAGAATCTGATTTGCTGATTCTTGATGGAATTCCTCGTAACCTTGTACAAGCAGAATTGTTGTCCCCTTATGTTAAAATCCTGAAAATCCTATTTATGGTTTGTGAAGATCGCGAAGTAATGTTTGAAAGAATTAGGGGACGTGCCTTAAAAGAGAAACGTCGTGATGATGCAGACGAATTAGTTGTTCGTTATAGATGGGATTTATACAAACGCGATACCGAACCGATGATAGACCACTTTACCCAAGAGATGGTACGTATTATTGATGCGGACATGATTCCTGCGGGTGTTTTACATCAGATATTATCCGCATTAGTTCCAATCCAGAAAAGCTGCTTCTCCCCTCCACACATATAATATCTTACTATTTACTATTCTTCTACCTTAGTAGATCGGTTACACGAAAAATGTCATACGCTTATTTCGTTGATTGCCGATTCCTACCTACTGTTCTGGGATGTACTATTGTTGAGATAGATATAATCTGAATATCCGTAACTATTATCATCATTCCAGTCTTTTATATAGTCGTATTTCTGGATGGATAAGTGAATTCATAGGGAACGGAGCATCACTATCAGAGAATCCTATGCCAAGAAAACTTGGTTTCCTATGAAAAGTCTTAATCAGTTGATACCTACTATCCTCCCTCCATATCATTCGATAGAATCTTAATGCTTCTTGTATGTTTACATCTTCAAGTGGAAACCAATCAATTGGTTTAAAATAGTGGGGTTTCTCATAGTATTTCAGAAAAACATCGTTATCAGTTCGGGTAATCAGTATCCATTCAGATTCTGTATCAGTCATATCTCTATCTAATTCAGGCAACAACCAATCACATAAAATTACCGGTGGACGCATTATTCCACTGTCTACAGGGATATTATCTGATATCCATTCAGATGCTTCTTGTCCAGTCGGTTGAGTCCACATGATGGACGCAAATGTACATGTATAGAACAACGATACACCCCAAACAATACTACTACAAATCCATACAATTCGTATGTTAAATGAATATATGAATACAGAGCCAAAGATTATAAGAATAGGATACAGAATCATGAGATGACGAGGGAATGTGACCTTGTATAATGCAATAAAAAGTAGGTAAGTGATTATAAAAACCGACAACCCAATTCCAAACCTTGGAATGTTCCCTGATTTATAATCCTTCTCCTTTTGTGGATTTACTATCTCTGAAACGGATCTACGTTTGCTTGGAATAGATAAGACATACTTTTTAAATTCCCATATTAATCCCCATCCAACGAGCAGAGCTAAAGGTAATCCCATACCCCATTTTAGTAATGTTCCTAAATATAAGAATCGATATACTATTCCAGTTTCACCGGTTGTGAATATACCGAAATGTCCTTTATTATAATGTTCTGTTTCATACCAAAAATCATCAAAGAAGTGATTCCATTCAGATGAGAAAAAATCAATTACCCAATATGGACAAATAGTTGTAAATACTAAGGCAGCAACAACTATAATCAACAAGTATTTCCAAATGAAATGTTTTTCTTTTATATAGATGAGGATTGAGAATACTACGAATATTGTAGGATACTTAACGGCGATTCCTACCCCGGCTACTAATCCCAATTTCAGGCATGTGGATATGCTTAGATTTGAATCTCTCGATGCTAAATAAAAAAATAAGGTAATAAAAAATGTCGCAGGTATGTCTACGATGGCAAAACGGGATTCGTTAGTTGCATGTAGCATGGAAACTGCCAGAAATGCAGCAGACATTGTACCGACCTGTCTGTTGTAAATTGATTTTCCAAGCTTGTATGTTAACCAAACCGTTCCTGTTCCTAATAGTACATTTAGAAAACGTCCTATCAATATAACACTACTAATGGTGGGAGTAAAATCAAAGACAGAAAGAAGTTTTGCAGCTAAGGCAATTAGATAGAACCAGGTTGTACCCGGCCAGTTGTAAATTGTCGGTGGAGATTCTAAACTGATGAGATCAAGGACATCTTCTGCGATTAGAACTTCACGTGGGTCAGGAGTATAGGGTAAACCTACTCCAATTCCAGGTAGACGGATTAGGAGGGCTATGAAGATAATAGTAGGAATGAGGAATTGTTCAGGTTTTAATCGGTAATCTTGAAATGGTGTCATCGACTTCATCTATGGAATTACCGAGAGGTTTTTATCCACAATTCCGGTGTAAGTAATTCTCGAAGATGGTTAATCTCCTGTTCCATAAATGGGAGATCCAAGGTTTCAAAGATCTGTTTCCAACGAGAATGTTGAGTATCCTCAATAAATAAAGGAATGAATCCTAAATTGAGATAGGTCTTAATTGCTGGTATACGAAAGTCATCTGTATCAAGCATTGAACAGATGAAACCGTTATCACGAAAATAATACAATACAGCAAGAGACACCCATTTCCCGAGTTTGTGCCCAGTGTGTTTACTCTCAACACCTACCATGTGGACATACCCCACTTCGGTTTCGTCAACAGACTGTATCCAAGCACATGCAGTTCCCACAGGAGTATCTTCATAAGTTGTAAAAAAGAGTCCATCCGGTACAAAAACATCACGTTCAATTATTTCCTTGCGTGTGTCTTCAGCTGTGCGTTTTGACCCACCAAAGGAATCTGTAATGATATTTGCCCAATGAATTTCATCACCTTTGATATAACTACGAAGACCGTATCCTTCCGGTATTACAAGTTCGGGTAAATCCTCAAGATTCGGACGAACCATTCTAAGTTGTCTGGACATCGTATGTACCTCGTATTATTGATCAGCCATTTGAGTATATTATAGCATATTGATAATACTTAGACAAAACATCAAGCGAGATAACATCAACTTCAATCTTTACATGAGTATAGATATATAGTATAATACGAATAATCTATGATAGAAATGACATTGTTCTTAAGTCTTAAGATAATTCCATTGATAAGGTAAGGCTAAATTGGTGGATCGGCTGCTGAAAAGTAATTCGAATATAATACTTGTCGGTTTTATGGGAACAGGCAAGACATCAATTGGTAAACGGCTTTCGTCCCATCTTCGGATGCGTTATATTGATACAGATAATGTCATTGAAAGGGATAGTAGACGTTGGATAAGTGACATTTTCGCTGAAGATGGTGAACAAGTATTTAGAGATCTGGAAACGGAAGCAGTAATAAAAGTATCGAAACTTCGAAACCATGTGATTTCTACTGGAGGGGGAGTTGTCTTAAGAGAGGAAAACATGAGAATTCTAATGGAATATGGTCTTGTTTTCTGTCTTACTGCAACCCCAGAAGAGATTTTTCGTAGAATTGGTCACCAAACTCACCGTCCACTCCTCCGGACTCCTAATCCAATGGAAACAATACGAAATATGTTGGATGATCGTTCCCCATTTTATTCCAAAGCCGATTATATGGTAGATACAACTGAGAAATCATTTAGTGATGTAATCTCACACATAAAAGGTATATACAACAACACTATTTCGTCATAAGAATACTAACATAGGTAAATAATAGAACAGTGACCAATATCTTACACCTTGAATTAAAGGATCATACTTATCCTATTTATGTTGGAAAAAATATTCTTAATCAGATAGGTGAATATCTAAAAAAGGAATTAAAACCCTCAAAAGTTCTTGTTGTAAGTGATGCATCTATTATTGATCAATATACACCCATCGTAACCAATAGTCTGACTGAACAAGGTTTAGATGTATATAGTATTGAAATACCATCTGGAGAAGAAAGCAAATCATTACAACAGTTTTCTCGAATACAGGATAGCTTAATTGACAAACAGTTTGATAGAAGATCATTAGTAATCGCTCTTGGAGGAGGTGTAGTAGGAGATTTAGCAGGATTTTCAGCGGCTGTATACATGCGAGGTATTCCGTTTGTACAGATTCCGACGACATTACAAGCACAGGTGGATGCAAGTGTTGGTGGGAAAACTGCGATCAATCATATAAAAGGAAAAAACCTTATTGGGGCATTTCATCAACCGAATTTAGTTCTGATAGATGTAAATACACTTAAAACCCTTCCAGAACAGGATATTAGAGCGGGTTTAATTGAAGTGATAAAAATGGGTGTGATAAGAGATGAACCCTTGTTTCATTTAGTCGAAGAGAATCTTGATGGAATTATAGCTTTAGATGAACATATTTTGGTTGAGATGATCACAAAAGCTTGTGCTGGAAAAGCAGAGATCGTCGCTAAGGATGAAAAAGAGAGTAGACTAAGAATGGTGCTTAATTATGGACATACATTTGGTCATGCACTTGAAACAGTAACTGAATACAAGAAATACCGACATGGGGAAGCGGTTTCAATAGGAATGAATTGTGCGGCACGGTTAGCAGCCAATTTAGAAATATTTTCTGAATCCGATTTCCAACGGCAATACAAACTATTAAAACACACAAAATTACCGGTAACTTTTCCTCAAGAGCATTCCTTTGAAGAAATCTACGCTGCCATGTACCACGATAAAAAAGTTATTGATAGAACAATACGTCTTATTATACCAATGCGTATTGGTAAAGTCGTCATACGGGATGATATACCTGAAACAAAAGTGAAAGATGCAATTATCGAATGTTATTAATTCTATAAAATACTCTAACATTGTAAAAGGAAGTTTATGAAACACAACAAGATTTGTCTATGGATAGCTGTATGTACCACACTGTTCCTATGGACATCATTAGGTTACTGCCAAGGACCAGCTGCACCTACAAATGTAGTTGCCAAAGACACCCCTAACGACGATGGATCAAGTATCACTGTCACATGGGATGTACCTGTAGAAGGTAGTGGAATAGTTGGTTACAATATTCTCAGTAGTATAGATGGTGCTGAGTATAATATGCTTGGTGAACAATTAAACCTTGAGGATGTAATTGACCAAAAAACCAATATATGTAAGTATGAAGATACCACTGTGAGTAGACTGAATGCATTTACATACATTATCCAGGCAGTAAATGAAACAGGGGATACAACAGACTCGCAACCGACCGAATCCGTTTCATCAACAGCACAAATTTTTCATACTCAAAAGATACCACTCTTTTTAGCAATGTTGCTATTTTCTGTAGCAATAGTTGGAAATATTTACTATGCAAAAAGTGGAAAAGATGTGTTTGTCCGACGCATTCCCGGTTTAGAAGCCGTAGATGAAGCTATTGGCAGAGCAACCGAGATGGGACGTTCTATTTTGTATGTATTAGGTTTAGGGGGTGTGAGTGATGTTGCAACTATTGCCAGCATGACAATTCTTGGACAGGTCGCACGTAGAACAGCAGATTATGAAACACCTTTACGAGTTCCCTGCCGAGATCCTATTGTCCTTAATGTGGTACGTGAAATGGTTAAAACTTCCTACTTAGATGAAGGTAGACCTGATGCATATAATGAGGACAATGTTTTCTTTCTCACTCAAAGTCAGTTTGCCTATGCCGCTGGTGTTGATGGAATGATGCTTCGCGAGAAACCGGCTGCCATTTTCCTGCAAGGTTCATTTTATGCCGAATCCCTTATTCTTGCGGAGACAGGAAACTCTATCGGGGCAATACAAATTGCTGGCACTGATAAGGAGGCACAACTCCCATTCTTTATCGCAGCCTGTGATTATACACTTATTGGGGAAGAACTATATGCTGCAAGTGCATATCTTTCCAGAGAACCGATGCTCCTTGGCAGTCTGAGAGGACAGGATTGGGGTAAACTATTTATTTTCGGATTAATTGTTTTAGGTGTCATTCTTGAACTATCCGGAATTGATTGGATCACAACACTATTACAAAATGTGGGATAGGAGGTTTTATGAAGCGACAAATTCCATTAGTTATCTGTTTCCTTTTTGGAATAGTCATGATCATCACACAGTTTAGTCCACACCCAGTATCAAAAAGTATATATGAAAGGATAATTAGTGGCGTATTAATTATAGGACCATTTGCCCTTGTGTTAGCTACGATAACGTTGATACAGACACATATTAACCGAATTCAACGTCGTACAGAACATTGGGAATATAGTTTAGTTGTTTTTGCTGGTCTGATAACGATGGTTGTAATCGGTGTACCCTTCGGTCCAGAGAATCCGGTTTTTGTATGGTTATATGCAAATGTTCAAGTACCAATGGATGCAACTATGTTCTCATTACTTGCCTTTTTTATTGCATCAGCTGCATATAGAGCATTCCGAGCAAGGTCAATGGAAGCTACCCTACTACTGGTAACAGCATTAATAGTAATGCTTGGGAATGTACCTGTAGGAGATCTCATGTGGAATAGGATGATGTCCTGGACAGGTCTCTCCTTTTTCGGTATAGAGAATCAAGCATCTGCTGCACGTGAATGGATATTAGACAATCCAAATTTATCCGCAAGAAGAGGCATTATTCTTGGTGTAAGTTTAGGTGTTATCTCACAATCCATTCGTATTATATTAGGTATTGAACGATCATATCTGGGAGGAGGGGATTAAATAATGTTTACACGACTTGTCAACATGGATCGAAGATATGTCTCTATATTGGTTGCTTTGGCAGTGATAATCCCAATGTTGTTTTCAGTGAATTTACAAGTAACTATTTCTGAACCAACACTTAATCTATTTAATTACATTGAGAATCTTCCTGAAGAATCAACAATCATGCTCGCTTTTGACTATGGACCCTCTTCGTTAGCAGAACTTAACCCCATGGCAAGAGCAGTACTTATTCAATGTTTTCGTAAAGGGGTGAATGTTATAGCACTTACACTATATGCTGATGGAACAACCTTGGCAAGTACATTAATCAAGGAGGTGGCAGCAGAAGAAAATGCAGTAGATGGAGAAGACTATGTGTTTCTCGGTTTCCGCCCAGGGGACATCCAAGTAATTCTGGGGATGGGGACAGAAATTGCGGGAGTGTTTGAAACTGATTTTAGTGGGAATCCTTTATCAGAAATCCCTATGATGAAGGATATTATAAATTATGACCAGATTGATCTTCTGGTTGATTTAGCATCTTCAGCAACACCAGATGCTTGGATTATCTATGCAAATGTTCAATACAATCTTAAGATTGGTGCAGGCGTTACCGGTGTAATGATTTCAGAGATGTTCCCATACTTACAAACTGGACAGTTAGTAGGTTTAATGTCAGGTATCTTAGGCGCTGCAGAATATGAAAATCTTGTCGGTGTTCCTGAAAAAGGGATGCAGTGGATTAATGTTGAATCGTTTGTCCATCTTCTCATTGTTCTCTTAGTAATAATTGGTAATATCGCCTACTTTGTACATCGTGGACGGGAGGAAACATAAATGCAGATAATTGGAATTTGGGTTGCTGCGTTTCTGACCCTAAGTATCTATAGTTTTCTATACAAAGACAATCCTCTCTACCGGTTTGCAGAACATCTATTTATTGGTATATCTGTAGGATACGGAATTGTACTTGCTATACACCAAGGATTTATACCCCTTGCTTGGAAACCATTTTGGCAAGCAATCACTTTACAAAATATAACAGGAATTTGGGTAATAATACCGATTGCATTTGGTTTACTTTTCTTTGCACGACTTTCTCCACGACATACATGGTTAATCAGATATCCTATTGCAATTTTAATTGGTTATGGATCAGGTATAGCTATTACAAATGTGTTAAGAGCAAACATATTTGAACAGACGCGAGGAACGCTTGTACCCTTTGGAAAGATGACAGAGACCATTGCTCCTAATGGCGAAATTATCCCAGCACTTACCACATTCGAGATATTTAGTGCGATTCTTATGGTTATTGGTGTAGTATGTACACTCACATATTTCTTCTTTTCAGTAGAGCATCGAGGTCCAATTAAAGGCATGTCAAAAATTGGTATTGCATTTCTGATGATAGGTTTCGGATCAGCATTTGGTAACACTGTAATGGGTCGTGTAGCTTTGCTCATACAACGCGTAGATTTCCTTATGTTTGAATGGATTGCCTCTATTGGTACAATCTTTAGTTGGATTTTCTGACCATCTATTAATTTCCTTATACCATACGGAGAAACCACATGAAATTGGGTTATAGCACATGGGGTATGCCGACTGTACCTATAGATACTGCCATTACTCATGTGTCAGGACTTGGGTTTGATGGACTTGAATTAACCATTATACCTCGTTTTACAACAGAATTGAGTACATTAGATAGTGCGGAACGTAAACTTATCGCAACTTTACTCAAACAACATAATCTGGCATTGCCAGCAATCGCTGCCCATTCCAGTTTATTGGACACTGATCCGGATGCTCACGCAAAGAATATGTGGCGACTAAAGGGTGGTGTTGACTTGGCTATTGACTTGGCACGAGATGATGAGATTGCTGCAGTCAACACAACCCCTGGCGGTAAACCTGAAGATTGGGATACAAACAAGGAATTCTTAGTTGAACGTGTCGGTGAATTGGTAGAATATGGGGCATCTCGAGGGGTGACGATCGCTATGGAACCGCATATCGGCGCAATTATTGATACCCCTGAAAAAGTTCTTGAACTACTTGAACTTGTCAATTCCCCCTACCTAAAAGTAAACTTTGATATCAGTCATTTTGATATTGTAGGTATACCAACAGAAGAAACCGTTTCTGCATTAGCACCTGTTTCAATACATACACATGTTAAGGATCAAAAAGGTTTAGCTCCAGACTTTGAATTTCTAATTCCGGGTGAAGGTCCATTCGATTATGTTGAATATCTTAAGTTAATGGAAGTACACGGATATGATGGATTTATTACTGCTGAAGTAAGTTTCATGGTACAGGCTCGCGAAAACTATGATCCACTTGCTGCTGCTACGCTTTCATATCAAACGTTATCAAAAGCCTTTGAAGAGGCAGGTATAGACCGGAATTAGGAATTACATTGTCCTTCTATTTCTACTCTTTGGTATCTGACCAAGAATCCTCTTATTAGTGGAGAGTCAAATAGTCTATGATTTATTGACATTTAAGGAAAATCATGAAACCTAATATACTCTTACTTATTACGGATCAACAACGATGGGACGCTATGGGTTGTAGTGGAGGTTGGGTAAATACACCTAACTTAGATAGAATTGCTAGGGAAGGTGTACGTTTTACTAATTGTGTTACCACATCTCCAGTATGTATTCCCACACGCCTTAGTTTAGCGACAGGATTATATCCACATAACACGGGTGTTTGGGATAATATGAATCATACCCTCTCCCCAGAAACACCAACATGGATGCAATCTGTCCGTTCAGCAGGTTATCGAACGAGTTTGTTTGGCAAGACTCATCTCCATCCACATAATGGGGATCTACGGGATCGTGAAGACTTGATGCATTCCTATGGGTTAGATGATATTAATGAAATCGGCGGTCCAAGGGCAAGTACAAGGGTTAAATCTTACATGACTGAAATGTGGGATGAGAAGGGTTTAGGGGATGCATATAGAGAGGACTACCGTGAACGATTTAGTTCCAAAGCATATATTGTTCGTCCTTCTACTCTCGGTCTTGAAGACTATGCTGATGTATACGTTGGACAACAAGCGAAAAATTACCTAAAAGAATATAACCGTGATGAACCGTGGTGTTGCTGGGTGAGTTTTGGTGGTCCACACGAACCGTGGGATACACCTGAACCCTATGCAAGTATGTATGACCCTAACCAAATGCCTTCACCAATCCCTCGACCTACGATTGGAGATCGTCCTACCGGAAATTTAGATAGAAAGATGAACAATATGAACCCTGAATTTGAAAAGGGTGAAGAAGGGAAAATAAGGGCAGATTACGCTGGAAATATCACACTTATTGATGATCAAATAGGGGAAATTCTTGACACGATTCAGGATCGTGGTGAACTGGATAATACAGTGATTATCTTCTCTTCAGATCACGGTGAAATGAATGGGGATTACGGTCTAATATATAAAAGTAACTTCCTGAATGGAGCAGTACGAGTTCCTCTTCTCGTAAGAACACCTGAAACTCTCAAGAGTACATCATTGAATAGAGTATGTGATAGTCCAGCTGAATGGATTGATATCGGACCGACTCTTGTTGAATTGGCTGAAGGTGAATTAGAGCATAGACAATTTGGGAAGTCGTTATGTGCCACAGTCAATGACACGAATTTAATTCACCGCGAATATGCAATTTCAGAATATGGTGGTGAAGTCATGCTACTGAATCAGGAATGGAAGGTTGCTTTAAATACAGATGGTGAAGTGTATCTCTTATTTGATGTGCAAAACGATCCTGATGAAACGAATAATCTCGCAGGATTACCAAAAATGCGTGAACTGGAGACAGAATTGCGTTTACAAATCTTGGAATTTCTATCACAAAACTATACTAAAAGATAATCAAGTAAAGTTCCTTTATTGATATAGTCAAGGAGTTACCAATGAAATCTGAATAGAACAAAATCACACGAAGGACATTTATAAAGGACTTAGGTTTTGCCAGTACAAGTACTTTATCCCTCCTTTCTGTTAATACCCTTGCAAACAATAGTATAAAATGTAATTGTACAGATTTCACTGATTAAATTGTTTTAAGTATCAGAATTCCTATTACCCGTGTAATGTGTCATTAATAAAATCTCTTTAATGTAGCACAAACTTCCAGTTTGTGTAGTATTTCAAGACATAAATATCACCTAATTATGGGAGAATCATTTATAGAAATGGTATAATCTGTATGAAAACGCATTATTTTATAATGAAGGTATAGACCCTATCGCATTCATATAGAAATCTGACCGAGTTGTGTTAAATACATCTTCTAAGGTTATGATCACTTCTTCTGGAGGATTCATGGCCAAAGCAAATACAACAAAAACACCTAAACAGACAAGCAAAAACGAAGGTAGTATAAAACGGGACTTAAAAATCATTATTAATTACCTCTCTTATACTTTCGATGAGCTTCGTATTTCTCATTCATTAGTTTCGCAAACTCTTTTCCTGAAAGATTTGGATCACTCACTTTCTCGTCTATTTCCGCCATTTTGGCAACATATTCTTCATCTTTTGCCCATTTCCGTTTATATGCCTCAGTAATTTTGACTTGAACCTCTGATGAGTAAGGATACTTATTTTCCGTCATTAGCTTGTAGATTTCAGAATATATTGGAATATTCGCAATTTCATTGATCCTGGCACGGTTTTCTGCATCATCCGTTAGCGAATTTGAATCGCTATTAGGATTCTCTGTAGTTTTATCAGAAACATCCTTATTGACCTCAGTAATATGCGATCCATCGTTTTGTACAATTGGCACTTCATGCCAGTGGTCAGCATGCCATTCCCACGTAAAACCATCTTTTGCCTCTCTTGCCTGTTCAAGGTCTACCTCTGATGGCGCTATAAACTTCTTTTCTGGTTCCGTATCGGGTTCGGGTTGCAACATAAAGTATACTCCCGCAACACCGATGATAAGAATGAGGGAAGCTAACCCCCAATACATCTTCTTTCACATTAGTTTCACTCCTTATATAATGAGTCACCCTTCTATCTTACCACGTCCAGCGAACAGGATGGTTTCGGATTTCGTTTTGGACAAATCGGAAATAGTTGAACTCTGGGAAACTCTCCCGATTCACACCCGCCAAAAAGTGTCAGTGGGGTCGGACACCGCTCAAAATTCGGAGAGTATTCACGAGGTAAACATTCCCAACCAATTCATCGTTCACCATTCGGTAGACAACGTTGCGTAGTGTTTGCATCAACACCAAACAGAAATATACCGCCTACATAAATGCAGGTAAAAATAATTATCGTAATAGAGAGGACTTTGTAGTCTTGTCTCATGCTGTGCTCCTTTGAAGAACGAAGCAAGTTAAGTGTTTAGACAGACTACAGAGATGTGGAAGGAAAAAGAGTCTATTATGCAATCCCTGTAGAGGGTCGCTGGTCTCTGCAACATGTGACTTAGCAGTCAATATGTGCTATAATAGAAACCAGCACTGTCGGATATGGCCCGTCAGTGCTACGCATCGGCAGCTCACACACTGCCGATGCATTTTTTTTTTTGCACCCTCCGATGTAATCCACGCTTTTCGTGTATTTCTACATCTTCCTATATTGTAGAAAAAGTGTTAAAAATTGTCAATATTTTTTTCATAATATATCTTTATATTATTTCTAATATTATACAACTTTTTCATTTTTTATATAAGTATTTTATTTTATAGTAAAGATATTTAGTTATGGTATTTCTGCTATATTTTTTTCACATTTCTATATAAACTACCTGTAGGTTGGGTTGAGGAACGAAACCCAACATGGAACACTGGGCATACAGGAGATGTTGGGTTTCACCTGCAGTTCAACCCCGCAGCATGCCATATGCGCATGCTGCGTTGATTCCCTACGAAACTAAATATCCCTGCTATAATTTGATATGAGATGGACAAAGCCCTCTGACAATAGTATAATATAGGTTCATACCAACTGGATGATATTATAAATATTTAGAATTATGATGACCAAGTCAGAACGAATAAAACACCTTTCACACGAACTCAATCAACGGATTCTTGTCTTGGATGGTGCAATGGGATCACTATTGCAGACCTACCAACTGACAGAAGAGGATTTTCGTGGTGAGCAGTTTTCTAACCATCCAACTGATGTAAAAGGGTATAATGACCTTTTATCAATTACTCAACCCAACATTGTTCGAGAAATTCATACGAATTATTGTGAGGCAGGTGCAGATATCATTGCAACTAATACTTTCACAAGTACAACTATTTCAATGTTAGATTACCAATTGGAAGACTATTCTTATGAAGTAAACGCTGCTGCAGCAAAAATCGCACGGGATGTTGCAGATCAATTCTCAACAGAGAAAAGACCTCGTTTTGTTGCGGGGAGTATGGGACCTACTAACCGTAGCTGTTGCATTTCGCCAAACGTGAATGACCCTGGATTTCGAAATATTACTTTTTCAGATTTGGTTAACGCATACACTATTCAAGCAAAGGGATTGATTGATGGAGGCGTAGATCTTCTATTAGTTGAGACCGTAATGGATACGCTCAACTGCAAGGCTGCCTTGTTTGCAATTCAGACTCTTGCTGAAGAGATGAATATTGATATACCCACTATTGTATCATCAGATAGAAGTGGAGGTGGTGGAAGAAACCTATCAGGTCAGACGGTTGAAGCATTCTGGAATTCAGTACGACATGCAGACCTACTGGCAATAGGGTTAAATTGCGGTTTTGGTTCAGAACAAATTAGACCCTTCATAGCTGAAATGTCTAAGTTGGCTGATATTCCTACAATCTGTTACCCAAATGCTGGACTACCAAATGAACTTGGTGATTACACCCAATCACCTGATGAAATGGCGAAATGGATGCATGATTTTGCTCAGAATGGGTTCGTGAATATTGTTGGCGGATGTTGTGGTTGTGAACCTGAACATATTCACAGAATTGCAACTGTCGCAGCAGAATACCCACCCAGACAACCTGCTAATAGAGACCAATCCTGTAGATTAAGTGGATTAGAAGCTTTTAATATTACACCAGAATCTCTTTTTGTCAATATTGGTGAACGGACAAACTTCACAGGTTCAAGGAAATTTGCATCATTAATTGAAAATGAAGATTACGAGTCAGCACTTGAAGTAGCCCGAGATCAAGTAGAAAACGGTGCACAGCTTATAGATATCAACATGGATGCCGGAATGTTAGACTCTAAGGCAGCAATGGTGAAATTCCTAAATCTAATCGTTTCTGAACCTGACATAAGTAAAGTTCCTGTAGTATTGGATTCCAGTAAATGGGAAGTGATTCAAGCAGGATTGGAATGTATTCAAGGGAAGGGTGTTGTCAATTCTATCAGTTTAAAAGATGGTGAGGAAGAGTTTATAGTACAAGCAAAACTTGTGAAAAAACACGGTGCTGCAGTAATTGTAATGGCATTTGATGAAACCGGACAAGCAGATTCCTTTGAAAGGAAGGTAGAAATCTGTCAAAGGGCATATCAGATTTTGGTAGATAAGGTTGATTTTCCTCCAGAAGATATAATATTTGATCCGAATATATTAACTGTTGCGACGGGTATTGAAGAACATAATGAATATGCCCTGGCATTTATTCAAGCATGTAAAGAAATCAAGAAAACATGTCCATATGCTCTGGTAAGTGGTGGAGTTAGTAATTTATCCTTTTCATTTGGTCGGAACTATACTGTACGTGAAGCAATGCATGCTGCTTTTCTATATCATGCAATTAATGCAGGTATGGATATGGGGATTGTAAATGCCGGACAACTGGGGGTGTATGATGATATTCCAAAAGAGTTATTAGTAGCGATAGAGGATGTGTTATTTAATCGTCGTACAGACGGTACGGATAGATTGGTGACTCTGGCAGAAACATTACAAGGAAAAGGGAAGAAAAAGAAAAAAAATAAACAATGGCGGAAGATGCCAGTTGAAGAACGCCTAAGTTATGCCTTAGTGGAGGGGACGATAGAATATATAGATTCTGACACAGAGGAAGCACGTCTCAAATATGAACGTCCAATTCAGGTTATAGAAGGTCCATTAATGGATGGAATGGATCGAGTAGGTGAGTTGTTTGGGGATGGGAAAATGTTCTTACCTCAAGTTGTCAAAAGTGCTCGTGTAATGAAAAAAGCGGTTTCACATCTTATTCCATATATAGAGAAAGAACAATCTGAAGTTGGTTTGACATCCAGAGGAAAAATCGTAATGGCAACAGTAAAAGGAGATGTACATGATATTGGAAAGAATATCGTGGGTGTTGTACTAGGTTGTAATAATTACGATATTATAGATTTAGGTGTAAAAGTATTAGCAGAAGATATATTGGAGACAGCAAAGAAAGAAAAAGCGGATATAATCGGATTGAGTGGTCTAATTACACCATCTTTAGATGAAATGGTTTATGTTGCATCTGAGATGGAACGCCAAGGTTTCAATATACCTCTATTGATTGGTGGTGCTACTACCTCGAAAATACATACTGCAGTTCAAATTGAACCTAATTATAGTGGGGCAACAATCCATGTCATTGATGCATCAAAAAGTGTTGGTGTTGTAAGTCAACTATTGAGCAGTGAAAATCAAGAGACTTTTATCAATGAGACCCGTGATGAGTATGCTGAAGTACGTAAACGTAGATCAAAGAACCAAAAGAAAACAAAATTATTACCTTATACGACAGCCATCAAACGTAAATTGGAACTTGATTGGGAGGATTACAATCCGTCTAAGCCGAATCAAATAGGTGTCAAGGTTTTGGATAATTTCTCATTAGAGAAATTGGTTAAATATATTGATTGGACACCATTTTTTACTACATGGGAATTGTCAGGTAAATATCCCAAGATATTTAACCATCCGGATATGGGAGAACAGGCACGTCAGCTTTTTTCTGATGCTGAAGAACTTCTCCAAAAAATTGTTAATGAGAAAAGGTTGACTGCACATGGTGTGGCTGGAATATTTCCTGCAAATAGTATGGGTGAAGACACAGAAATTTATGTAGACGACAATAGAACAGAGATAGTAGCAAAAATCCATCATTTTCGTCAACAAACAGAACAGCCATTCTCCAGACCTAACCTTAGTCTTGGTGATTTTATTGCACCGAAATCAACATCCATCAATGATTATATCGGTGCATTTGCTGTTACCACAGGAATTGGCGTTACTGAGTTCTGTACAGAGTTTGAACAGAATCATGATGATTATAACAGCATAATGGTGAAAGCTTTAGCAGACAGACTCGCAGAAGCTTTTGCTGAATATATACATGAATATGTTCGTACAACTCTTTGGGGGTATGCTGAAAATGAGAATTTTGACAATGAAGGGTTAATAGGAGAAAAATATCAAGGAATTCGTCCAGCTCCAGGTTACCCAGCCTGTCCAGACCATAATCATAAACGGATTATATTTGACTTACTTGAAGGAACGAAGCATACCGGAATAGAATTAACCGAAAGTTTGGCAATGTCACCTGCTGCTTCGGTGAGTGGATGGTATTTTTCACATCCTGATTCACGTTACTTCAGCATAGCAAGAATTGGAGAAGATCAAGTAATCAATTACTCAAAACGTTCAGGAATGCATGCTGAAGAAGCAATAAAATGGCTTAAACCATTGTTGAGATAATTTACGTATAATTACCTAACCTGAAAAAATCGACATGTATTACGGATTAGACATTATGTCTACTCCTTAAAACAAACAGAGTAGTGTACAAACTACTCTGTTTTAATTGGGGCTGACTTCATTTATGCTTTAGTATAAGGATTACATTTGATATAAACCTACTATATTCCCACTCGGATCAACAAACATTGCTATTGACCCCATGTTTTCTGGTAAAATTTGTGGTTCAAGAAATATTTGCCCACCCTTATTTTCAATCATTGCTAAGGTATTAGAAATATCCTCAACCTGAATAAAAACTGATACACGGTTATCTATATCTTCCGATTCATCTAATGGGAGTATATGTCCCTTGATACCTTGATCAGTCAGTGGAGGAGGTGTAGGGTCAACTCCATATATATCATTTGGAAAGTATGATGTTTTCCAACCCATTGGCAAAATTGTCCAACCAAAAAGGTTACGATAGAAGTCACATAATAACTCACTTTTCTTACCGGCAATTTCAAGAAATAATACTGGGTTACCCATTCTAATTTTACCTCTTATACACTTGTATGTTGATTATCATTGCCTGCTTGATATAGACCTATACGATTACCACTGGGGTCGAGAAACATTGCAATTTGTTGACCTTTATCTGACACAACTACTGGTTTCATGAGTATTGTACCACCTAAACTTTGTACCTGTTTCATGGTTGAATTAATATCCGTTACCGTTACATAAATTGTGATATTGTTTGCAAATTCAACCCCATCCTCAAGTGGTATCTCGTCATTGGGTGGATAGATATGCCCTTCTATTCCATTATCAGAATCTGAACCAGTTTCAAACCAATAATATCCTTCTTCATACTCATTGAATTCCCATTTAAACACAGTAGTATAGAATTGGTGTAAAACAGTTGGATCATTACCAACAATTTCAAAATTTGTTACAGGATTTTCCATTAGCTAATCTCCTAAGTCTATTATTTCGATATATGAATAACCTGTAATAGACTTAACTTCCTTATACCATTTCTAAATTATAATCGCCCATTGTTAATTAAAGAAACCCCCTAAATCCCCCTTCAGGGACTTCTAAGAGTATTCATAATGTGAACTATTTAAATAGAAATGGTATTACAATCTTCGTTGTAATAAACCTATACTATTCCCACTAAGGTCCTTAAACAATGCATAGTGACTTGCGTTTCCAGGGATCTCTTGAGGTTGTATAAGGATTTCTCCGCCAAGATTCTCAACAGTATTTAGTGTATCAAATATATCATTAACAGTAATGTAAATAAGTACAAGGTTATCGAAGTCTTCACTCTTATCTATTTCAAATAAATGTCCCTCAATTCCTTTTTTTGATTGTGGGTCTGCAATATATAGTTCGTCAACGAGTGGTGTGATTTTCCAATCGAAAACAGATCTATAAAATGCTATTAACTTATCTATATCTTTTCCACCTATCTCAAAATGAGGAACAGGATTTGACATATAAATGACTCCTATGAAGAAAATAGTAATGACTTTTTAGGATTGGAATAAACCGAGACAATTACCACATGGGTCAAGAAACATTGCGAATGTACCTTCCCCTTGAGGAACTGACATAGGTCCCATAATCACTTGTCCACCATTGCTTTCTACCTTTTTGGCATATTCATGGATATCATCTACCTGAATGTAAAAAGTCACATGGTTTCTTATAGGCATTTCATCTGTAGTTTGAACTATATGTCCTTTAATTCCCTGTTCTGATCCTGTGTCAATATCATTGCCACAGTCATCATCTTGGTTTATGTTCCAATCAAATAATGTACCATAAAAATCTGTCAGTGAATCTTCTTTTTTACCAGCTATTTCAAAGATAGTTACTGGATTAGGCATAGTTACGTCTCCTTCTATAGTTTTGTTCTATTCTAATTATTCATTGTATCTGGTTGTTTATATAAACCGATATAATTTCCACTTGGATCAAGAAAGACCGCAAAAGCACCATTATCTCCGGGGATTTCTTGTGGGGGAATCATAGTCTTTCCGCCTAAATTTTCTGCTTGATCAAGCGATGACTGCAAATTATCAACTTCTACATAAATCGTAACATGATTGTTAAAACCCATTTCCTCACTTACTGGAAAGATATGTCCATGAATTCCATCGTCAGCTTGTACCATATAAGTTCCACCGTATGGATTTACATCGGTTTTCCATCCAAAGACGTTGGTATAAAATTCATTTAACTTCTCACCTTCTCTTCCAGCAATTTCAAAATAGGTGACAGGATTTCCCATTAGCATGACTCCTTAATAACTTTAATAGTCCTAAAAAATGATGTTTCTTTCATCATTTATATAATCATCTTGATTAGAAAATGTAATATATATTGATTTTACAACACATATAAAACGATAGTGATTCTGATTTAGTTGCATTTTCAGTCCAAGAATTATAGATTAATTAATGATTCTGAACCTATTCAGTTCGATATAAATATAATTATGACTTATAAAGCTATGAAAACTCCGTATTACAAATTTTATGCGAATTATGATTTATTGAATAGTATGGTTATGGTATAATCTCAATGTTTAAATGGTTGTATGTATTCATAAGCAAAATAACTATGTATGCAACGATTGAGAATTAATAGAATTAAACTTAATTAACGAATACAGGTCAAAACTATTAACTTCATAATAGCATATTACCAATAGGGGTATATTTTATATGTTTAATTTATATATCAATCGAGGAGATAATAGGGGAATTGGTATATGTATGCAAATTATAATCTTTTGCTTTTTATTATTTGTAGTTATACCTATTAGTGCTGATACTGAATCTGAAAAAAGTCCTATAAAGATTGGTGGTGCAATGCGGGTTAATTACGTATACGGTACATACGGTGATGAAGATAATCCACATCGCAGAGGAGATAAAATCGGAGATGTGGATCTTGAACTATTTAGGTTAAATTCTGATCTTGACTATCACAATTTAATTAGTAGAATTGAATACCGATGGTATGATAACTATAGTTTTTTTCACACTGCATGGTTAGGGTATAATTTGGACAAGTTAGGAACCCTGAAGGCTGGAATTGTGCGAGTACCGTTCGGACCGACTGCTTACGGAGTATCAACAAGTTGGTTTTTTGACCAACATTTTTATGTTGGACTTGCTGATGACCCGGATATAGGAATCAGATGGAGTAATACTTATGATAAGTTAAGCTTGGATTTAGGTTACTTTTATGGTAGTGAATTCCAGACGGATGGTGATAGCCTTAATAGTTCACGATATGGTTATGACATAGTTAAATGGAAAGAAAAAGTTGATAGTAATGGAAAGGTTGAATGGGGTGCCGGTGAAAATGGATATGATGAAAGGCATCAACTTAACCTACGCACAATCTATAGTATTGATAATATTGGAGATATAGGTTTATCTTTTCAATACGGAATGTTGATTGGGACGGATGTAGGAGAGGATGATAGTGGGAATCACTATGCTGTCTCCGGTCATATGAAAAATACTATCTCTGATATTACACTCTTTTCTCAATTCTCTTATTATACACATAATATCTCTGATGAAACTCCGTGGAGTACCGGTGATCTAATTCCTATGGGGGCATACGATTTTGCATGGCCCGTTGCATCTACAGGATTGATACCAGCATTATCTTTGAGATATGGTGGTATAGACACCTCAAGTATCTCATGGATGGACAGTGTTACACCTTATATTGAATGGAGTACCATCCTAAAAACTGTAGAGGATTATAATAGCAGTACTTTGGTAACTCTTGGTGCAAGTTGGACATTATTTACTGCTTTATATGTCTATAGTGATTTTGGTCTTACAGACGGAAACTTCTTCGTTGGGAATACAGATGATGATTATAATAATATACTGACTGGATTAAATCATGTTGGTGCCAATGGAAATAACAGTTGGCATTGGCGTCTAAATTTCAATTTTGGATATTATTTCTAAATGTCTTATTCCTTCCAATTATATATGCTCTTTACGGATAAGTTCAATTCTAAAAGGAGAATTTTGTAATGCACGAAGAAGAAAAACAGCCACAGCAGATGCCACACCAAATTGATGTAGGCAATTACAAGAAATTATTCGGATTAGAGATCTACCTTACACCTGTGTTTGTAATTTCCAGTATTTCCATTGTACTTTTTATCATTGGTTCACTTATCTTTCAAGAAAGTGCAACAAAATTATTTGGAAATCTCAGAGTCTGGCTTACGACCAACCTTGATTGGTTGTTTATGGGAACAGCGAATATCGTCTTTCTACTTTGTTTGTTTGTTGCCATATCACCCCTTGGAAAGATTAGGTTAGGTGGTAAAGATGCTAAACCTGAGTATTCTAAGATTACTTGGCTGGCAATGCTCTTTGCAGCTGGAATTGGAATTGGTCTTCTATTTTTTGGTGTGTTAGAACCGGTCACCTACTATCAAAGTCCTCCACTTGGTGAAAGTACTGTCTATGATACAGATACTGTCTATACTACTGAAAATGCCCCTGATATCTCAGATCCGATCGTACAAAAAGCAAGTTCATTGGGTTTGGCTGCAACAGTCTTTCACTGGGGTCTACAAGGTTGGGCAATTTATGGTGTGGTAGGACTGGCATTAGGGTTTTATGCCTATAATCGAGGATTACCGCTCCTAATTCGTTCTGCATTTTATCCTATATTTGGTGATCGTATATGGGGTTGGACAGGACATATCATTGATACTCTCGCCATATTTGCTGGTATTTTCGGTCTGGCAACCTCTCTCGGTTTGGGAGTTCAACAAGTAACCTCTGGACTTAACTACCTATTTGATATTCCTGCAAATACACTCTCAATGGTGTTATTAATTGTAGTAATAACATCTATCGCACTTGTATCTGTGATGACAGGTATTAATGTAGGAATCAAGAGGTTGAGCCAGTTCAATATAATACTTGCTTTTATCTTATTATCAGTAGTATTCATTCTGGGTCCAACAAGTTATATATTCAGAAGCGTATTCGCAAGTCTTGGAACTTATATAATGAAGATTGTTCCACTGAGTAACTGGATTGGTCGTGAGGACACTGGTTTTCTACATGGATGGACTACATTCTATTGGGCATGGTGGATTGCATGGGCACCTTTCATAGGGACATTCATCGCAAGAATCTCAAAAGGGCGTACAGTTCGTCAATTCGTTATCTTTGTTCTCCTTTTACCAACATTATTATGTTTAATCTGGTTTAGTACTTTTGGTGGAACTGCTTTTCATCAATTCTTCACAGAAGGATACACCGAAGTAACAGAGATTGTTGAGGCATATAAACCGGAACTTGCACTGTATGCAATGTTTAAAGGACTGCCTTGGCCGACACTGCTATCCTGTATAGGTATGTTGTTAACCATTATCTTTTTTGTCACCTCATCCGACTCTGGATCACTGATAATTGATATCATAGCTGCCGGTGGAAAGGTTGATGCTCCGATACCACAACGTGTATTTTGGTGTACAGTTGAAGGGTTAATTGCTATCTCACTATTACTGGGTGGTGGATTAACTGCACTACAAGCAGCGTCACTTGTAAGTGGCTTCCCATTTGCGATTGTCCTGTTAGGAATGGGAGCGTGTGTCTTGTATGGATTAATTCAAGAATTGCAGAAATTAAAGAATGAGGAAAGAGAATTATAATCTCAATACTCTGAACAGTAAGTTGGAAATGTTGCAACTTCAGTTCAATTACGGTTCTACTTCTATTGAATGTAGTTGACCAGTTATTATAAGAATATATATATAGGCATGGTTTCATACCGTGCCTATATATTTTAATTCTTAATTTCCAAACTTACTGAAAGAGAATAATAATGAAAATACTTGGAATTGATACATCTTGTGATGAAACAGCAGCAGCAGTAGTTGAAAATGGTAGGGAAGTCTTATCAAATATTATTGCTTCACAGATCAAAGACCATCAAGAATATGGTGGTGTTGTTCCAGAATTGGCATCGCGTAAACACATTGAAGCAATCAACTATATTGTAAACAGATCATTAGATGATGCCAACCTTACTTTCGATGATATAGATGCAATAGCAGTTACAAATCGTCCAGGATTAATCGGGGCATTACTTGTTGGGGTTGCTGCTGCAAAAAGTCTCGCTTACTCACACAATCTTCCCTTACTCGGGATAAATCATATTGAAGGTCATATTTATGCGAATTATATGGTTCATGAGACCATATCATTTCCACATATATGTTTGACTGTCTCTGGAGGACATACGTTGCTGGTCGAGGTGTATGAAGGATGGAAATATAAGGTTTTGGGAACAACACAGGATGATGCAGCTGGAGAGGTATATGATAAAGTCGCTAAATATCTTGGACTCGGTTTCCCCGGAGGAAGGATAATAGATGAACTTGCTCAGGAAGGGGATCCAAATGCGATTGACTTTCCTCGACCTATGTTACATAGTGGAAATTACCAATTTAGTTTTAGTGGGATTAAGACCTCAGTAAAGTATTATATTGAAAAAACAAAAAAGAACGGCATGAATACAAGGATTGAAGATATTGCAGCCAGTTTTCAAGCCGCTGTTGTTGATGTCCTTGTTGCAAAAACCATTGAAGCTGCAAAAACAAACAACTCCCGTTCAATTACTTTAACAGGTGGTGTTGCCGCGAATAGTCATCTGCGTTCTTCACTCACTGTAGTTGCTGATGATATTGATGTTAAAGTCTACTATCCCTCTATAAGATTATGTACAGATAACGGTGCTATGATCGCCGGTATTGCCTACGAAAAATATACACAAGGACTTCAAGATGACCTATCTTTAAACGCTGCTGCAAATGGGTCATTAGTTGACGTATAAAAGGCAGAACAATTATGTCTAATTTACGTATTCAAAAGGCAGTATCTGCTTTAAGAACTGGCGGTATCATTGCAATTCCTACGGATACTGTTTATGGTTTGGGGGTAGATGCATTTAATGCTGATGCAATCCAAAAGTTATATACCATAAAAGGTAGACCAGAAGAAAAACCGATACCTTTAGTTCTTGGGTCAGTTGATGATGTTACTAAAGTTGCACAGAATATCCCTGGTTTCTTTTATCATCTAATAAAAAAATATTGGCCAGGTGGTTTAACAATTATTGTTGAATCTAAAAATCTATTACCCCAACTAACTGCCGGTGGGAATACCGTTGGAATACGTATCCCAAATCATGGCCTCTTATTAGAAATACTCCATGAATTTGGTGGACCGATGGCTATCACAAGTGCCAATTTATCAGGAGATGCTGCCTCTACCTCACCTCAGGAATTGGGTCTTGAATTGACCAATAAACTTGATTATATTGTCGATGATGGTAAGACTCCAGGACCTATCCCGTCCACTGTCTACGATATCTCAATTTCTCCTCCATTAATACGTCGTGAAGGAATTATATCAGAAGAAACACTCAATATGGAATACGCGTGTTACAACAGACTTTTAAAGAAATCTTAAAATTCCTTGCATCACCAAATGGAATTTGGTTTATGCTTAGTTTAGGATGTGTTATAGCTTTATTATACCTATACTATAGATGGAAACAAATACCTGGTCTGACAGTGGAATTAATTAAGGATGATACATGGTTTATCAATCGAGATGACAATAACAAACTGGCAATCATTATATCACTACATTTGACAAATAAGTCAAGTTCACCAATTCAAATGCATAGATGTAAATTAAGTGGATATACCCCAAAAATGCCTCCTGAACAGATGTTTTTAGAAGGATATGATAAAACAGTCGAATTAGTTCTACCTAAATATGATTCATATTCTGAGATAGTCGGTAAATCTGAAAATATTACTTCATCCTATGTTCTTAATCCATATACCGAGCAAAGAATGTGGGTTTATTATGAATCTGGTATTGTAACCTTGACAAACATATTACGTGCTCCAATTGTGATTAAAGATCTAAATGGAAAACGTAAATCTCTTCAAGTGGCTGTACCTCGAAATATGGAACAGATTCAACTTTATCGTGAAGCGGCAATGCGATGGTAACACGGAAATTTAAATCCTTCAAGAAAATCCTTATTCGTACATACTAAACTCCAATTATAACCCAAATTATTTGCCATTTTATCAGGTGTATGGTATCCTATATCTTCAAGGAGGAGTACCAAACCTGTGGAATCAATAAGTGGTATCTCGAATGAATTTATTCGAGAAGAAATTGAAGAATATCTTGAGCGTCCTGAAGAAAAAGACAGATTTGTTGATATGTTTTCGGCTGCCTCTTCAAAGATGCAAGATATTGCAGCTGCATTAATAGATGGGGATCATCATACAGTTGATGAGTTAACCGAGCAAGCACTTGATGATGGAATTGAAGCATTGGAGGTAATGGATGATGGTCTTATCTTAGGTATGGGTATAGTTGGTATAAAATTCAGAGAGAATGTTATATTTGTTCCTGAAGTTCTTGCCTGTGCACGCGCAATGAAGGCTGGAATGAACCACATTGAACCAATTCTATCAGATTCTGGGATAGACCCTATAGGCACTGTTATAATGGGAACAGTGAAAGGGGATTTACATGATATTGGTAAAAACCTGTGTATTATGATGCTAAGAGGAGCAGGATTCGTGGTTCATGATTTGGGAGTGGATACATCTGTAGATGAATTTTTGGATGCAGTTGAGGAATTTGAAGCACCTATATTAGGAATGTCTGCATTGCTAACAACAACCATGCCAAACATGGGGAAGACTATTGATGCATTTATTGATGAGGATTTACGCGAAGAGGTAAAGATCATGGTTGGTGGGGCACCAGTAACACAGACATTCGCTGATGATATGGGTGCTGATGGTTATGGTAAAGATGCATTAGAATGTGTTGCCTTAGCAAAAGAATTTCTTCAAGAAACAGATGATGACTGGTAGTTTCTATCTTAGTATATGAAAAAAGTTGATAAAAAAGAGTATGAAAAAAGACTCAACAAAATCACTGAGATTTTTGAAGAGCTTGTAGTTCATGCCGATGAACAAGCGACCTATCGCTGTCCATACAAGGACAGAAATGACCATTGTACCGCTAAATTTGGATGTCGAAATCAACGAAAAATTGATAAAGGTACAGGGTTAAAATGTGTTGGTGACGATAAATTAGACTACCGTACAGCATGGGAAACAGAAAAATCTGCAATCACGGAAACATTAATCGAGAAGACTAACGCTACTATTTCCTGCGACGGTAAATTTTATCAACTAACACCAGGAAAAACTGTCTTCGATTATGCTGATGATTTAGCAGTTCAAGTTCCTACATCCTGTTTCCGTACAGGACAATGTCATGAGTGTATTGTGGAAATTAAAAGCGGTATGGATAGTTTGCGACCCCCTAACGAGGTGGAAGCTTTCCTCCGAGAAAACTATCGTTTAGCCTGCCAATCTGTTGTTCTTGATGTTGATCAAGATATAGAATTTGCTCCACTCCGTCGTTCCCCCCGCATACTTACCCAAACTACATCAGAACAAGATAAATTAGAACACATCAACCCATTTGTTACCCACCAAGATGGGACAGTATACTATAAAAATGAACCCGTAGATAAATTTCGAGGACATATCTATGGTTTAGCTATAGATATTGGTACAACAACTGTCGTGGCTAGTCTTGTTGATTTAGAAAATGGTAAGGACGTTTCTGTGAGTTCATTTGAAAATCCACAGCGTTTTGGTGGTAGTGACATAATGCACCGTATTTCATACGATGCAGAGTTTGAAGGGGAATTGAGAAAATCCTTATTGGCTGCATTAAATAGTGAAATTATGGAGATGTGTGAGAGATTAGATATTGTTCGACAGGAGATTTATGAAATTGTGGTTGCTGGCAATACTACAATGAGAGACATCTTCTTTAGACAGGATGTTCAGAGTATAGGTCAAAAACCGTATAAATCCATTATTGAACATGAGCTTAATGATGGGTTGCGTATGAGTACTTCACTAACTGAAAAATCTCGTCGTCTTGGGATAAGATCTAATCCGAAGGCAATGGTTTATAGTTTACCATTAATAGCGAGTCACGTTGGTGCTGATGTAGCAGCAGATCTGATTGCAATGGATATGCTAAATCAAGATGATATTGTCATGTTAGTAGATGTAGGAACAAATACTGAAGTAATTGTTGGTAATAAAGACCGAATGGTGGCGGCCTCGTGTCCTGCTGGTCCTGCGTTTGAGGGTGGTGGCATAGAATATGGAATGCCAGCTTATCCTGGAGCAATCGAATCAATTAGATTGAATAATGAAGAAATTGATTATCGAACAGTAGATGATGAAAAACCTGAAGGATTTTGTGGGTCAGGATTAATTTCATTACTTGCTGAGTTATTACGTACTAATCAGATGAATCCAAAAGGGGTCTTTGCAGATAAAAAGCAAAAGATATTATCTATTTTACCTGAATATGGGATTACTTTCTCACGTGAGGATGCAAGTAATTTAGCCCAAGCTAAGGCCGCGAATTATTGTGGTCAGTATATCGTACTAAGACAGTTCGGTGTATCCCCAAAAGAAATCAGCAGACTGTATTTAGCTGGTGGATTCGCAAATTTTGTAGATTCTGGTGAGGCAATTGATATCGGGTTTCTGGCACCAGTTCCTGAAGAACGAATAGAAAAAATTGGTAATGCAGCCTTAGCAGGAGCAAAGTCAGTGTTACTATCTAAGGAAAAACGTCAAGAAATAGAGGCATTAGTCAAAAACATAGAGCATATTGAACTTGAAACAACATCTGACTTTTTTGATGTTTTTGTTGAGGGTTGTCAATTTAAACCTATGCCTAAGGATATAAGTTAGAGGAAAGAGTTATAATAAGTGTTAGATTTTCGTGAACGTTTAAATCTTGATATTCCTATTTTATATGATGGTGGTTTCGGTTCACAGTTATTTGCCCGGAATATTCAACTTGCTAATAGTGCGATAGCAAATGAATCACATCCTAACGATGTAGTTGGTATTCATTCTGATTATATTATTGCTGGTGCGGAAGCGATTGGAACAAATACTTTTGTCGTTTCTCCGCTTCACCTTGAAATAACAGATCAAGATGAATCTGAGGCTGAACGTCTAACTCGACTTGCAGTGCAGCATGCAAAGTCTGCAGTAGAAAAACACGAAAAACATGTATATATCTCAGGTTCGGTAGGTCCATCCCCTGGCGCAATAGAGGCAGATAGCGGAGATACGACATTTGGTATTGCAAATGATAAAGTTCGTGAAGCTCATAAACTTGTTATCAATACGCTTGTAGATGAAGGGGTTGATTTTCTATGTTTAGAAACAATGTTTTCTGCTAAAGAAGCTGCAATTGCTGTTGATATAGCAAGAGAAACAGGTCTACCAATAGCTGTAAATTTAACATATAAATGGACAAAAGAACGTCGAACTGGGCAGGAAATATATAAGACAGACTGGGGACATAGTGCTCTTAACCTACTCGAAATTCTATCAAGTGGGGAGTTTTCCAATGGCGACTCACTTGTGGATTATGTTGATATAATAGGCTTAAATTGTGGTGCTGAATCTAAACTTGACGAACATACTGGCATGCCTTATGCAATCAAGGGTACAGAACAACTTAGAGATGCCATGATAAGTATGGGTATTAAGGGTAAAAAGATGATGGCATATCCCAACGCTGGAATGCCTATTCTTGATAAGGACTATAAAACTGTATATACGCAAACACCAGCGGACATGGCAAAATATGTACCTGAATTAGTAGATGTTGGTGCATACTTTATTGGTGGATGCTGTGGGACAACTTCCAGTCACATTGCTGCATTCAGAAAAAGTATGGATTCACTATAGTCTCTCAAATTTTTTCTATATACGATATAACTAAATACTGGTTGTACCTATCTTTACTACTATTTGGGTAAATAAACACAGAGTTACAATTTCACATTTAATCTTGTTAATCCAACAACCATAGTTATATGTCCTGATTATTAATTTACGATACATAACATGTATACCCGTATAAAAATCTGTGGAATTACTAACCTAAAAGATGCCATCGGTGCAGTTGAAGCTGGAACAGATGCTCTCGGTTTTATTTTCGTTCCTGAAACTCCACGTTATATTGAACCTTTAGATGCTTTTGAGATTATCCAGTCCATTCCACCATTTATATCAACTGTAGGTATTTTTAAAGATGAAGAAAAACCATTTATTCATAGAATTGTTAGTGAAACAGGTATTACTTATATTCAACTACACGGATCCGAAACACCAGAATTTTGTGAGGATTTCAGTCTACCAGTTATTAAGGTTTTTGAATTTAATGAGAAATCTAACCTTAAGATATTAGATACATATAATGTCAACGCACATCTTCTGGATAAACCAAAATCTACTAAAGGAATAGTAAACTGGAGTATAGCTTTGTCTGCTAAACGATATTCCAATAGGTTGATACTTGCAGGAGGACTAACACCAGAGAATGTATCTGAAGCAATCCAATATGTTAAACCCTATGCTGTTGATGTTGCAAGTGGGGTAGAACACGAAATAGGTATAAAAGATCATTGTAAAATGATTAGATTCATTCAGGAAATCAGAAAAGCTGAAATACATATTTGAGTAGTAGATACGGAGAAAACAGTGTCTGAAAAAATTACACTAACTTATAAGAGATTACCTGATCGAATTAATTACTTTGAACAGATACTACTGTATGAAAATGATGATATTATAATAACAACACAGAAAATCTGTCCATCTTCTCCAATTATATTTAATGGTCAGGAGGTATTAGCAGATAATTTTACTGCTATTTGGTTTGTATTCACAGGGTTATGGTATGATATTGGAAAAATCTACAATCTTGATAGTGAATGGACAGGATATTATTGTGATATAATATTGCCAGTCACCAGAAGTAAAACTAAATTTGAGATTGTAGATTTATTCTTAGATTTGTGGATATCTCCTGACGGTGGTTATGCCATTCAAGATGAAGACGAATTCGAGGAAGCGGTAAAGAATGGAGTCATATCTGATGAAGTTGCCGATAAAGCAAGAAGTACTTTGGATTTTCTGATTGAGGAAGTCACTGAGGAAAACTTTCCTCCAAAAGTTGTAAAAGACTATATAATTCAAATATCATAATTTTGATTTTCTACCACATATTATACTGATGTTTTATATAATATTCATACAATTAAACTATTTCTAACCATATAATTTAGAGTTAACACTGGAGTTAATTATGTCCATTTTAGCAATAAATGGTGGTGAACCAGTAAGAGATAAATCTTTTCCATCTTGGCCTACTCTTAATCCTAAGGATTTAGAAGTATTCGAGAGTATTTATAATAGTAAAGTTTGGGGAGTTGGAGGTAAGCAAGTTCCTGAGTTTTCTAATAGTTTCGCCGAATTCCAGGGTGCAAAATATGGCGTTTGTGTTAATAGTGGCACAACAGCTCTCTATCTTGCTTTAAAGGCTGCAGATGTTGGACGGGGTGATGAAGTAATTACAACTGCATACACCTTTCAGGCTACAATCGTAGCTATTTTAATGACGCATGCAATCCCTGTTTTTGTGGATACTTCACCAGATAGTTTTTTGATTGATGCGTCAAAAGTGGAAGACGCAGTTAATGATAGAACAAAGGCAATCCTCCCAGTACATATTGCTGGATATCCTGCAGATATGGATTCAATTATTGAAATTGCAGCAAAACATAATGTACGAGTAATTGAAGATTGCGCACAGGCACATGGTGCTGAATGGCGTGGAAAAGGAGTAGGTAGCTGGGGAGATTTTGGGTGTTTTAGTTTTCAATCATCAAAAAACCTCTGTGCCGGTGAAGGAGGAATTGTCCTGATGAATGATCGGGAGTTGTATGAACGAGTGTATTCTCTACACAACTGTGGACGTACAACTCCTAATGCTGAATATGGTAATATCGAACCTTTTGGTGCGAATTTCAGAATGACAGAATGGCAAGCAGGAATTCTAATTTCCAGATTAACAAGACTTGAAAGTGAAACAAACCACAGACACATGAATATGCGTTGGTTAGATGGTTGGTTTGGTGAAATTCCTGGTATTAAAGTAACACCTCTTGATCCACGGGCGACTCGAGGTGGTTCACACGGATACAAAGCTATTTTTGATTCAGAGGAATTTGAGGATATATCTCGAGCTACATTCATTAATGCTATGCGTGCTGAAGGTATTCCTATCGGGTATTGGTATAGTACTCCTATGTATCGTTCTACTTTTCTTGATACAAATACATTTGGTGACAAACTGGATTTTTCTAACACAAACTGTCCTGAGACAGAAAGAATATGTCAATCTGGTCTTGCTTTAGGTCAGAATGTATTAATGGGAACAGAAGAGGATATGGAAGATATTGTAAAAGCAGCAATAAAAATAAGGCGGAATGCTGGGGAATTAAAGGAAGGATAAGATTAATTCATCACATGGTGTTAATCGTGACAATATCAGGTCATTAAAAATTATTTTAACTTTTTACTATCCTTTTATTTTATAGGTGACTCTATATTTTCAAAGTGCCTATAAAATATTGAGGAGATTAATCATGAGTATTGACCGTGAAATTAGAACAGAAATACGTAAAATAGTAAGGATGTTAGAAGCAACTACACGATTTCTTGAAAAACCTTCTGTGACAGACAATTTTTCTGATGGTGAAAATCGATGCATTCTACAGTTTAATAACGCCTTAAATCGTCTTTATGAATTAGAAGCATTACCGGAAGGATTTTTCCAACCTTTAGATAGCAATGCCTCTGTTGGTGACATTGGTTATGCATATCATCAAGTTGCAATCTATCTAAAAGAAGGAACGGGGATTGAATTCGACTTTGATATTCAAGAGGCAAAAAGAACAATTGGAGATGAGATGAAGAATTTAGGGGATATTTTCACTCGTTCCTTTTTTAGCGATAAAGAAAGGGGTTCATCCGAAACTGATGGTCCTGAAAATGTTGAAATAGTGGACGATGATGATATAACTGTAGAATCAGTAGAACCACGACTGGACAAGCTGGAAGAACAGATGGAAACTGTCGTAGAGATCCTTCAAGAACTTCGATCCAAAAAGGAAAAGAAGGAAGAGAAGAAGGATGATAAAAAGTAGTAGTTTGTTACGGATTGATGAAGATTTATACGGGTAACCACACTGCCAATCTTCATCAATTTTAACCTCTTATCATATTGACCAGTTTTCATCAAGATTGACATCATTGTTCTTGTTTTTGTTGAAAGTAATATTTACACCTATTTTTTTGATACATCCCCATTTAGATGTATAAGAAATGACAGAATTCTAATTTGTAGATCTACCAATGTTTAAATGAATACATTCGCTCACCTAAAGATAAACCTAAGATCGCCCATATAGTTCCCATTACAAATTCACCCAACATTGCTCCTAAGAAGAGAGGTAGTGTTTTTCTATATGCACCGATTCCTCCGTGACGAACAATTATTGTCTTGATAGTCCAAGCAAGGAAGACTGGAAACCACAGTCTTCCAAAGTTCCAATTTCCGGCAAGTGGATAAGCGAGTGGGTGTAGTTGCCACCAAAGAAACTTAATTCTCATCAATAATGTGCATATTGTTAATATGACACCAAATCCAAAGAAACCGAGATGTCTCCATTCCGTTTCACTTGGAATAGTTAACCAACGTTGTAGATCATTAAATGCTTCTTGTCCCCGCCAGGTTCCTATACTGCCATGAAGATAACCCGCATGAAGAAATGCAACGAATCCAATTAACAAACCGATCACTGACGATCCCCACATCACCCACAGAAGTTGTTTATTATTTATGGAACCTTTTTCGGCTAATTTGAAGCCTTCAAGTTGATTTGGCATAGGTTGTGAACGGTAATTTCGAGTGAATCCGTATAAGAATGAAAATCCTGTTAGTGTTTGTGCTCCAATTTTTCGGGACCCGAAAATGGATGTTAGGAAGAAACTTGGTCCAGCACGATAAAAGTCTTGGGTAGGTGTACCAAGTTCAGCTCTCATTCGTGTAAATGCCAAAACTAATATAAAGTGAATACTAAAGAAACCAAGAATCCCCCACCATGACATTCCCGCTTTGAGACAAAAACCAAACACTATAGCAATACTCATAAGAAACCCTATGAATGCACCTCTGTATCCTATTGGTTCGTGGGACATGTCAAGATCGTTTCTTAATCCGATAATTTTCTTGAATACTTTCCATAAATGTTTGTGAGTAACCCATAATGCAAAAAAGCATAAGGCAAAATAAGCACCGAGTGATTGCATATCAATGTGAGGATATCCTGGGGTTTGATTTAATCCCGTAATTGAACCAAATATGAGCTGTACTTTCCAAAACAGATAAAAAACCCAACATGATAATGATAAACCAAGCGGCATCAAGAAACCTATTCCTATCGCATAAGGATTAAGGTGTATAGGGGTTGAGCCGATAGCATTAAACGGTTTTTCAGTAAACATTCTTCCAATATCATGTCTAATTGGTATTCCCGGTATCACTGGAAATAGAAAATTGAGTCCATTCAATAGGTCAAGTCCCAGTCCAATGCCAATACCTATCCATAATAATCGGCTTCGATAGAAACCGCTCCCTGTTGTCATCTCATAAGGAAGTAGGATAATAGGATAACTGAGTTTTTCATGTTCAATCCACTGCTTCCGGAGAATTACACTCAGCATTATCATAGAAAATGCTAATGCTGAAAAGAATACTAACCAGTGTATTATAGGTGTAATCCATGCTTGAATATGATCTATCTCAAAGAAATTGGATGTTCCTTCATAATAACCAGTAAGAGCATTTCGATCCATAACGGCAATCCAGTCCGGTATGTATCGAAAAAACAGTGATTGCCATTCATTTTCGGGGGTTGCAAACCAACTTGCGTGACCCAGAATGCACATAGTTGCTTGCAATAAATCGTGTCCACTGACAACACATGCTAAGGTTACCATTAGGTAAACAGTGAGCATTTCTGCCTGTGAGAACTTCCATTTTGGCAGGTATTTAATTAGAAACAGATTTAGGATTGTTAGGATGAAGAGCGTGAAGACGGCGTTGAAGAAGATCGCCATCGTAGTAGGGTATTGTGTTGTCCAGACAGTCTCTGTTTGAACAACCAGATAGATATTAAGTGGAAGTGAAAGTAGTCCAATTAGAATAGAACGTAATGTGATATTTTCTGTTGATAAGACAGATGATTTTAACATACATCATTATCTATATAATTACATTTAAAATGCACGTTCAATTCCATAAAATAGGTGAGGTCTAATTGAGTTAGGGGGTGTTGGATCAAGTGGAAATGCCACTTCAATTCTGAATATACCTGCATCACTAACCTTAGCAAAACTTCCACGTAAGCCAAATCCTATGCCACGTTTTACATCCTGAATATCAAATGCATTCTCACTATCCCATATATAACCAAAATCTACAAAGGAGGTTAAACTCATAATTAAGCCAAGATCTATGATGCGGTTCTTAACAAATGGTTTAGCAATATATGTAGCAGCCTTGGTTAGACCGTTATTTATACTATTAAAAATTGATCCTCCACATAACGTTCGACTTTCTAAACTAAAAACCATCATTTTCTCACCGCTAAACTCCCTGAAAGCATATCCTCGTAAACCATTATCTGCACCCAATAGAACTTGACTTTCACCTCCCCAGCCATACTGCATTTCAGATTTAAACTGGAATACAATTGTCTGATGAAAATCGATTAATCCGTTCTTTCGAAATCCCTTATCAACTCTATAAATATCACCAGTATTGAAGATATCTCGAAAATAAAATGTACAATGGGATTGTATATCAGAATGTTCAATCCGGTCTGTAAAACCGGTAGAAAATCCTATCAATCCAATGGCAAATAATCTATCTATACTTTCCCATCCTGAGTTAAACACGAGGGATGTGAATGTCTTGTTTCTCTCAGATCCATATATAGGTGATGAATAACCAACTGATAAATTATATAATGACCCTGTAACAAAATCTTCATCTCCACCCATCGCCCTTAGAAACCGTGTCTGATGGAATCCAATGTTTCTTCTACCAAGAGTAATACCTACCCGTTTTATATCATGATCTGATGGAGATGCTCTGGATTGGCCTACAGATTCTAAAGACTGAAAATTCGTTTGTATGGAATCGAACCAAACCCCTATATAATTCTGATGATGTCGATCTCCAAAATATCGTATTATGTTCCCCGATGCCTTATTACGTGTTTCTTCAAAGGTATCAGTTCTTATCCCTTGTTCATACCATCGAACTTGATTGATTAGTTCAGAAATCCCAAATCTGGCACTCCAGCGACTCATTAGTGAGTATTGAGGACGTTCTAACAACACACTCCAGGAATCCCCTTCTCGACTCTGAATATATTGTCCATCAAAGTCTAAATAAGAATCGAAAAGTCGAGGTATTCTATATTTCATTGTTACAAAACCTCGTGTTTTTTCTCCAACTTCACTGATTCTTTCATATCTAATTTGACTACCTTGTCCCGATCCGAATAAATTGGTTTCTTTCATCTGTAAAAGAAAATACCCAGTTTGATTGTTAATTCCTGGGTCAAATGCACCTGTCAATGAAAAAAACTCAATAACTGTGACATCAATTACAACACCTTGTAAATCTTCATTCCATTCAGACTCAATCTTTGCTGCCCCAATATAAGGTTTTTGTCTTAATATTCTTTCGCTTTCTTTCCTATCTGCTTCTACATAGACTTTATCTTTCTTGAGAAGTAGTTCTCTCAAAATTACATTTTCTTTAGTCTTTGTGTTTCCCGTTACAGTAAATGAACGAATTTTCCCTTCATCTATTATTAATCTTATGAATACTTCATCATTAATGATATTGGGTGACTCTACTACTCTAACATATAGGTAACCCTTATTACGGTAAAATTTCGTTATTCTATCAGTATCATTTTTTATTGAATCCTCATCATAGATTTCGCCAATTTCCACATCCATTAATTGCAGAATCTGTTCTTGATTGAAGGATTGATTTCCAGATAAAACAATACTTTTTATCCTAATGTGGTGATTTGCTAAAACAGGTTGTTTTAGTAAGTAGAATACTCCAAGGATCATAATACTCGAAAAAGTAAGTTTAGAGATATATTTAAATGTATTCACGATTTCTACCTACAAAACATTAGTGGTGATAAATTATGATACAGTCTTCTATGAGATAACATTTACACGATTAGAGAGAAACCCTTCAACTAACAAAAGACATACTGTCAAAAGTAACAACTCACCCCAGATTTCTCGACCATGTCTATACAAATCTAAGGATTTAGAATCAAATTCCTCATCTTCTAAGGAATGTGTTTGGGCATTAATCTTTTGTGAGGCTTCTTTTAAACTAATATGTTCTAAATTTGATTCAGATGGATGTGTATTTACTGCGAAGAATTCTCTATAAAGATTTCCATGTGATGATAAGTCTACTTGATATATCCCTGGCTGTTCAGTTGAATTATAATTCAATGAGCCATCTTCTTGGATAATAACAGCAGTTCCTTCATTCTCATCTATTGAATCCACACGTTTAATCCAAACAGGAGTTCCTATTAGGTTATTATTTTTTTTAGTATAAGGTTCACCTACTAAAATATTCCTTTGTGTTTCATCGTAGCTGGCATATAAGACTGTATTTTGTAACAAAGGCAGAAAATATGGATTAAGTAAAAGCTCATTTCTTCTTGAATCACTATCAAGAGAAACATTAAAGAAGATAATCCTACTGTTCTTCTCTTGCTTCTCAATTAGGAAAGGTGTATCGTCATCAAAACTTGCAATTATATTTGAGTCATTAGATAAATCTGTTGTCATTCCACGATAGAATTGTGGGGCATATTGTCCAGACAAGACACCTTCGTCGAAAATCTCAAAAATGGGATGTGTTTTATCATATTGGATAATTTTCCTGGGTCTATCCCATTCTTCAACTTGATTAAATTCTGCTGGTGCCCATGTTAAGTTACTTTTTTTAGATACAAATGCAATTATATCTTTACCTTGTCGGATAAATTCCTTAATCTTTAAATCAGATTTCTCTGATATAGATGAGACATCAGTCAAGAGTAGAATATCAATATTATCAAGAGGATATTCATCGAATTCAGATATGTAACATGCTATAGGTTGGATCATAGAATTTTTATTTTGTCCTACACTTTCAGATGAATTGAATAAAGGGTTCAAAGACAAGATTAGAAACTCATTATTATCGCTTACACAAAGCACACGAATATCACCCAATACCTTAAAAACGAAATATCGTTTATTATCAATATTTAGCCGGTCTGAGGTTAACTCAAATGATCCTATATGGAATCCTGGAGTTGGAAAGTTATGACTAATCGACTTAGTAATCAATTCATTTGGATGTGCTGAAAAGGATTGTTCTATTTGTTTTTTATTTTCTGTATACATTGAAAGTGTTGTTTGGGTTAATGGTGTATCTGAATGATTATTGGTTTTGATATTTAAGTATAATGGTAAATCTACACCTATTAGTTGATGGGATGGAGATATTTCTTCAATATCTGTATTATGAGAATTGTTACTACTTACTGTAATAAGTAAAATCCGTGAACCTGAGATATTGGGTATTTGTCCCCAATTCTCCCATCCTTTTTTTGTAAAATCAGAGATTATATAAAGTTCCTTGTTTGTTTGATTTGACTTCAATAGAATCTTGTGAGCCATTTCAATACTGGATTGAACATTAGTTCCTCGATTTGAAACTTGTGTGTCATTTAAGGTTGAAATTACACCATTAATATCAGGAGTGAGTTCTCTATAGATTGGCTTCGGAATGTCTGACATTAATATTACGGAAGCAGAATCTCCATTTCTTAATGAACTTAGGATTTCATTCGCTTTTTTCTTTGCTTTATCATACCAAACCCCGTCTACATCTTGATAAGCCATACTGAATGAATTATCTAAAACAATTACGACATCGGTCTTTGCTCGGACTGCCGCAAGAGGTAAACCAAGGGTGAGGAAAGGACGGGCAAGAGCGAGTGCAATAAATGCAATAATTAACATTCGCAAAAGGAGTATTAGAAATTGTTTTAATTGGAGACGTTTTACGTTTTGTCGATGAGCAGTAACAAGGAACATTAGGCTGCTAAAATCAATGGTAACTGCTTGACGTCGATTCCAAAGATGAATTATAAGAGGTATTCCAGCAGCTAATAGGCCAAACAAAAATAGAGGATTTAAAAATGCCAATAGAGATTTACTCCGTAATGTCCTTGATAATTTAGATGTCTAAGATTATTATCATGAAGATTTAAATTATCTATCCTGATAAACAGTTTACTCTCGGATATTAATTTCAAGTTGATTCATTGTTCGAAAACTACCTTCAGTAAATTCTATCATTGTATTTGATTCAAGGACACTACCCCCAAGCTGGATATGGTTAGCATCTGCAATATCCTGACCAATAGAAGGATCCATCTGTACCCATCTTCCAACATATACCTCTGGCCAGAAATGGTAATAGAATCCACCCCCAGTAAGGATTAATCCGGTACATATTCTTGATGGAATCCCGACAGAACGAGCTAATGCAATGAATAAGACCGTATGTTCTGTACAATCGCCGGATTGTGTTTTAAGTGTTGCCAGTGAAGTACTATATCCACCACTTAGATTCTTATCAATAATAGTCTTGTAAACCCAATCAGATAATTTTTTTGCTGCCTTCCAGGAGTTTACATCGCCATTAATTACTAATTCAGCTTTTTTCTTGATTTCTTCACTATCTGATTCTATATATGTACTTGGAGAAAGAAATACATCGAATTCTGTATTCTGTATTGGTAAATCTAAACAATTTGTTTCATCTATATCTGACACATGTATACTTAATACACCGGAACGCTCATCATTCAATTCGAGACTTTGTCTATGATTATCTACAACAGTCTCAATTAAATTGCCTCTTGTAAGCTTTAGTTCAGCCACAAGACGAGATGTACCGGGTTTAGATTTTTTACCTGTAGGTATAATCCTACTTTTCAACATGATATCTATTTCATCGGTTTTACCAATAGCAGTAGTTCTGTCAGTTTTTGTTGTCACCATTGCAAAACCCATCATATCAGTTGAATTCTTGAATGTAATTCCATCTTCAGTGATCCAGATACGGCTATTAATTCCTCCAAGAATATCCAGTTTTGTTTCAATAAGAAATACTTCCAAGTCTTCAGATTGGTAAGTCAGATTATCTTTGCCTATCACATTCAGTTTAGCTTCAACTGGCTTAAGTAAATCAAAGCTGAATGTATGAATGTTTAGTTTTTCACCGGCTCTTAGTTTATTATTTGTTATTAGATGTTCTACAGCGGCTGATTCTGAAATTGTATCATTAGGGATTTCCACTTCGACTTTTGTAGTTTTGCCATTCAGTGTTGTTGAAATGTAGGCAATGTTATCTATAATTTTTCCTTCAGTATGTTTCTCACCTGATTCATTTGAAGTAGAGAAAAAATAGCGGGGTTTTAATTCTGAATCTAAGTATTCAATTCGGTTCGTCTCAATAGTGAATTTCTTTCCTAAACCAGATAGTTCCATATTAATATCTGTTTTAATTCGCAACATTTCTTCATTATTGTATATAGTTTTTTCCAAAAAAGTATGGACAAATCCGATCTTCTTGTTCATCATCTGTAAATTGTACCAATGTTCTTGAGACTTTTCGAACATCATATCAAAATCCACTTTATCCTTATCCACAGAACTGACATTTTGTATTAGCATCATGAAGCAAAATATAGATAACCCTATGATTGTATACAATTTCATATTTACACCTCTAAAGTGTGCAATTTTATTTTTTTGGATTTGTTATTATCTTGTTATACCATTTCTGATAATTAAAGTCACTTTAATGTAGCATAAACTTTCAGTTTATACCGTATTTCAATATCTGCATTACTACTATTCAAAGGTTGTTTGATACTGCCTAACCTAAAAGTTATGGATAAAAAAGAGACAGTTTCATTCAGAAATAAGATTAGAACTCATAGTCGTAAATTGAACATTTAATCCTAAATTCTTAGATGATAAATCGTGAAAATGTTGTGTTTTTCCCGGTGGCGAAAAAGTGACGAAAAAGGGGAAAAGTTACACTTTTTGACACATTGTGTGTCATTGAAATTGGTGTAAATTACCCCTCTAACCTCTGTCATAGACTGACTTTATCCCACTTTGAATTGACTATATAAGAATTTCCAAAAAGTGTGATTTTGTGTTTTTGTTGTCCTTACGGATTTTGTATTTTTCAAACTGCATATTAAAGCTGATTTTTTGACATAAAGTATATTTTGTATTTAGGACGTTTTTATAGATAGTCATCATTAATTCTCTTATTATTTACTTCCCATTAAGGTGGCGAATTCCATACTCGGATTCGGCGTTGATTTGGTGAATGCTAAACAGCATTCATACCGCTGATTCATTGATTTCACTCTTAGTTTGCGTGAAAAAGATGTACAAACTGGATGTTTGTGCTAAAAAGTAGCTTTTGGTAATGTTAGTTGTTAGCTATAGATATATTCTTCATTTTATTTTCAATTTTTTAGAAAAATGTGTAAAATCATCATTTGGTAGGGTTAACACTAATAGCAATTATTTTACTGTCTTTACAAGATGATACCATGAGAAATTATGATAGAAGGGAATCAGGGATAATATTGCAGAGTTCTGAGATTTCATTGATAGTGGTACCGTTCCAATTTTCAACATCTGATCGATGTGGGTCATAGGCATCTGATAAGTTTGTGCGTATGAGAATTGGTTGCATACCAACAGTTGATGCACCGGTAAGTTCTTCGCTACTCCCATCCCCGACATAGATACATTCTTCTGGTTTGACATTTAGTCTTTCACAAGCTATTTCGTATATGCGAGGGGATGGTTTCTTGATGTGTTCTTCACAAGAAAATATGGGGGTATCAATGTATTGTGCTAAGGGAGAATTCGGATAGAGCATTGGAACGGTATTGTTGCAATTAGTGATTAACCCGAGAAGATACCCTTTACATTTTAGTCGATTTAACCCTTGTAGCACTTCAGTTTTGGGGATTAGGGAATTCCTTGTAAATTCATTATTGATTGCAGATATTTTTTCCATTTGGGTTTTATTGACTGAAACATTTAGACGACGTCCTATTTCTTTGATGTGTTCTTCCGCAGAAAGTTTTCCTAAAGATCTATCATTGATGGTTTCTGCCTTTATCTTCCAAAATTTCTGATACGAAACATTAAGTATTTTTGCCATTTTAACCAATACGGGGTCATATACTTTTCTGCTGAAGATTGGGACTAAAGTGCCGTATAGGTCGAATATGATGGCTTTATATTGCATTCTTCTTTTTGATTATATTTCATAAGTCGAATATATTACGTATCTTTGTTTTTGCATTGCCCTATATTATTTTGAAACAATTGAAGTCGGGAAAGCATCGTAAGTTTTTCCGTTTATTTTTCTACCCCGTTTTGATTTTTGGACCCCACCCCATTGTTTAAAGAAGAAATGTACCTTTTCCTTTTCGCATAGATCTCGGATATCAATAACCCATTTCTCTTCCATTTTACGTGCCCCTGGACCTGATTCTCCTCCAACAATAACCCAATTAATCTTAGTTAGATCTAAATCTGGTAAAGGACCGATAAGCGGTTCAAGTGATAAGAATTTTACTTTTGCATTGGTTTCTCGTAGAGCCTCAATTCTATGTATGACACGACTATCTTCAACACTTACACCCATCCAGACGTTTGGGGGCCATGACAATTCCGAATTATATCTTAATAATTGTTCTGCACGTTTAGTCAAAATCTGGAATTGGTGCCAATATGCTTTTTCCATAACATAGAACACTTCTTTGATATATGATAATTCAATCTTTTCATGAAAGAGATCGCTCATAGAATTTACAAAGATCCGTCGAGGTTTTTTCCATTTTAGCGGTTGATTAAGGAGTGAACGAACTGGTTGTACTTTCTGTGTCCATTGAGGCCCGGCTTTTGTGTTTTTTGCAAAACCTTCATACGCTAATCCTTTACCAGAAAACCGTGCTGCTATGCGTTCGGCATAACAGAACCGACATCCTTCAGAGACACGTGTGCAACCCCGTACTGGATTCCAAGTAGATTCTGTCCATTCGATGCTTGATGATATGGTAGCCATTTTTTATCTCCAACGAAATTTCTAATGATTATTAATTAGAATGTTGAGCTAATTCTTTTAGAAGAATGTCTTGTGCAATGTTCACTGCTGTAGGAGCCCCTTTTGGGTTACCTGCAGCAAAACATAATAGGTATAAGGGGACATTTTTTGAATTACGAAGTGGTAAGGGTTTTTCGGCAACACCACTAAATATTTCTTTTAACCTTTTCACGAAATACCGTTCAATTTCTATAAATATATCACCAGTCTTTACCCACTGATTTTGAACTTCAAACATTGGAATCTGTTGAGCAATTTTGTAGAAAACGTCATACCAAGTCTCATTACCAAAAAACAGATTCAATTTTTCTTGAATCGAAGGACGAATATCACCATTCCTTTTTAGTAATCGATTTACGGTGCCAATTGGAAATAATAACCAAAGATCAATAGCCTTAGTTTTAGCAATAGATTGAATAGTCTTCCATTCAACCTGCATTCCAAAAGGATCAAGAAACACTAATGCTCGATGCATTCCCCATTCTTTATTGCAAAAATCATCCAAGAATGTATTCGCATCAGATTGAAGACATTCTATATCATCTGGTAAGAAGTCTTGTTTTTGTACAAATTCATCTTTAAGTTTCTTTAATTCTGAGAAATTGTGTTCGTCTTGTTCTATAAAGAAGTATTTTTGGAATCTTGGTTTTACTTCTAACGCATTTCGAACAGATCCTTGTCGAAAATTCAGTATTTCCTGAGAAATGAGTTCAGGAAATAAAATCTCTTTTTGATCTTCATCAAGTTTTAGTTCTCTATAACCAGTTCCGGCAAAAGCATCTACATAAGCGAATTTGAAATTTTGCTTGTTCATTATTGTTGTATAGGCACTTAAATATTTGCTTACACAATTCAACTTTTGCTCTGTCCAGCTTCCACCGAAAACCTGACCAAAGCTTTTCATCTGCACCTCTAAAAAATAGACTTATTGAACTAAGAGTATATAATATATTATTACGAACTGTCAATTAAAATTATCATGTTGTTTATTATTTGAGGGTGTTTTTGTGGAATTATGGAATCGAACCGATGGTATTAGGTATAGACATAGCACCAGTGGCATGGAATGTGTATAGTTAGTTCGTGGATTCCTGAGTCTAAGACAGAAGGGCAGCATGCGCGTTTGGCATGCTGCATGAGGTTTTGTAAGTATGCTTAGTGATACACCTTTCGCACCTCTGGTGCTGAAGATACATGAAGTAGTATTATTTTTCTAAATTGATGCCATTAGATATAACATTACTGATAGTGGTGGCAAAAAGCACACGCTTGTAATTGGTCGCAGTATATATGCAAGGGTTAATGGTAAATGGAAGTATCAGACAGGTTAGTGGTTAGAAGCTAAAAAAATTAAAAAATGGTTTGACAAGCATAGCAGCAATTAACTACACTATATTAGGTTTTGATACAATTACGGAGCAAAATAAGCGTAGGTTCAGCAAGAACCTACGCTTATTATAGTGCTTTGCAAAACCAGAGGTTTCACATGAAATATCAATTGGTAATCCAAGACCTTAGTATACCGGTGCCAGGTGTACCTTCGTGGAGTATACCCTTATGTTCTAACCATAACGTTTACTTTGGTTGCTTAGGGCATATAGCCGAGGAGGATATAAAAACAAACCGTATAGATAGCCAATTTTATAATGGAGAAGATACAGCTATCGTCTTAGATATTGATATAGATGCCAAAGTCGTGAGACACACCTGTTTGGCCCGTAAAAAAGAGACGACTGTGCAGTCAACAGTGGCGTTGGGTATAGGTGATGATATAGTGGATGCGGGGGCTAAATTCACAGTAGGTCAGACGACGTATATAGCGATAACCGAGAGTGTAAAAGAGACGGTTAATACCCCTGTGGTTTCGCTAAGAGATAGTGTATATGCCGGCGTAGATTTTGATCGTCGTGCGCTATGCTCTGCCCACGCGGATTTTGATTTTGAGGGCAATGATTTTGACGAAGGTTCGGTCTGGTATCAGCCTTGAATAACTTTTAGATGCGACTTGGCACCCCGGTTTATACTGTCGGGGTACCCTAAAGTAGAATTCCCATGAGAATAAAACATGCTTTTACAATACTTTTTGTTATCCTCTTTGGCATTAGTGTTTTTATCTTTTTACGAAGTTCTAATGTCCTTCCCAATGGTGATAAACTTGTCTTTCTCAATGGTGATAAACTGAAACCGAGAACTCCGGATGGTCCTGTCTCCACGTTAGAAAAAGCGGCGCGTGTGGCGTTGCATCCACTCGCAGCAGATTGGAAAACAGTTGAAGCAGCAATGAAGCAGCGTGTTTTATCTTGGGAGGATTGGGCTCGGAAAACAGTTGAAATCGGGTGTGCGATGGACGTGCTGTATGGACATATAAACACCCCTGAAGAGGTTGCAGCGGCACGCGAAAAACAGTTAGCGATACAACTGAAATGGGCTGCCGACTGTGAATCTAGAGGGTCTATTCTTCCTAACTATCCTTTTGAGATTCCGAAGGTTTCCCCTAAGAAGCGGTTTGACTACGAAGGACCTCAGACGAGCGAAGCACTGCTGGCAGCGTTTGATCGGAAGTGGATGGAACGTTATCCGCAATCGGTGGATTGGGACGCACATTATCCCAAAGCCGCCTGGATTGACCGAATTGTGAGTCTGGGCGGTGAAGTCCAAAGTTACGGCGATTATAGTTTTTACCTTAAATTGCGCAGAGACCTTATCAAACACAAAGAGTCCCCGCACAAATGGCATAGTGGGGCGTTCGGTATCCCTCCAACAACGAACTTTGAGGAATACGAAACAGGCTATATCAATAGAAAGATTTGGGAAAATGATATACGCAAAGAGGTTCGCTCTAACTACCCTGACGAGCCCAAGATTACAACCTATTTCCCCAGTGATCAACCTGATAAATACCTTCCTGTAGTAGGTAACATGACGTATGTCTACAGAAAGCCGAATAGCAGTGCAGTGAGAACCTATGGTAAATTGCTGACTGATGAAGAGGTAAAGGACCTGAGAAATAAAGGCATAGAACCGAAGGATGTTGAAATTGTCTACATTGATGACGAATACAATGTCCTTACCGAAAAACCGAAACCCTATAACCATCAAGAGTGGTTAGAAAAAAACTCTTATGACATTGTCCCCGAAGGACTCCGTGCGCCGGATGGCACCATCGTGTCCCCTGAGCGTTATCAGGAAATAAGAGGTCAAGAGATGCCTTATGAGACGCGGCAAAGGTATGATGAATATATCGGTGATTCCCCTGCTGCTGTGGATCCTGCTGCTGCTGAGGCGGAACGCCGAGCCGTATTAACCCGCGAAGCTGCCCGTGCGGAATTTGAACGATTTAAAGAGGATATGCGCCAAATAGAAAAGTTTCAGTCTATGGCAGCAAACGAGGTATCCCGTAAGTTTGCGTTGGAGTTTCTGTCTCAATACACGCCGAAGTCCGCCACGGATAAACGGCTCCAAACGGCACTGCAAACGATGTTTCAACGTGGGTTTGATGACGGGCTGCACAGCCTGCGAAAAGACGACCCTGCCCTGGCAGCAGAGTTAGAACGGCAGCTTGCCGAAACATACAGACCACCACAACCGCAGTTGCGACGACTAAAGACCGTGCCCCAAAAGACCGTGCCCCCTAATCCAGCGGAGACACCTCCCGCAGGGGATACGGACTAAATGAAGCATCTGATACATTGGAGCAGCCTCGTGCTGCTCCTTATCGGGGTGCGGACTACTTCTATAGCCGGACCACTACAGACGTAGCTTCTCTGTGAGTACGTCACTGGGATGAGATAGACGTGGCGGCTATCCAAAGAGACTATCAACCTTAGAGACAGAAGAACAGATATCAGAGTATCTGCTGTGGGTGCTTCTCTTTGTACCGACACTTTACCTCTTTTCACCGCCCTATCGTAGTGGCGGGGGATGGACAACCCATGCCACCGCTTTTTTACTCGCCTCCCCTATCGTCATGCTACTGCTACGCACCGGACGGTATTTTCTGACACGCACACAGCACCCCTTTGCAAAGGTTGTCACAGAAAAGATGTCCGCACGCGGTATCTCACTGGTTCTCTGTGCCATATGCATCCTCAGCGGAATTGCTTATATCGTGCTTGTGCGGGATACATTTTGCACAGGATACACCAATATCAAGAACACGTATCTAACGCGACGACAGAACAAAAACCATTAGATTTTCTAAAAACATACAACGTGACACACATACTTCTCAGTGAAGAAGATGTGCTGAACATCGCTTCTCTGCACACGGATGAACAAGACGAATACCTAACTTCTATGGTGAGACTACTGCCACGCTCTTATACCGGCAGTACACATGCCAGATTGATACCGGCACACAAAAAAACGTTGCTCAGTTTTGTGGAGATCGATTTCTATCACAAACCAACTACCGCCACAGCAAAACTAAAAAACGGTAAAACAGTAAATATCGGATACGTCAAGTCCGATAGCACAGCAGAGAAAAAAAATGAAAAATACGGGGGAATGCTACATCTATTCGATCCAAAAACACACCAAGAAGCCATATACTACCTATCCCCGCAGATTTGGAATAGTTTCGCTATCAAACTATTTTTCCGAAACCAATATAGCAAAGCGTTTGTGCCCGTATATCCACAACAAACAGGAAACGCAAAAGTCAAAATATGGGAGATACAGTATCCGACAGATATAAATGAAAATCTGAAATATCTCGAAAGGTAAATGAAAATGATACGCATCTTGAAACAATGCTGCATATATGGCGGGATCCTTTTCTTTGGACTTGTCATTACAAATGCGACACTACAACGATTGGTAAAACCAACACCGATAAAAGTGTACGTGATACCGAAAACAGAAAAGAAAGAATATATAAAAAGAAATACAAAACTCTATGAACACCTAAAACCGAAACCGATTGACCGGCAGAAAGTATTTGATAACACAATCATTGAGAATAACATCTTCGCACCCCTCGGATACAAACCGCCCAAAAAAACACACACTTATAGACTCGTCGGAACACAGATACCAATCGGGAGAGAAACAGAGGCAATAGCGATATTACAAGAGACCACCGGCGAGAAAAATATGCTGAGCGTTTCCATCGGAACAAAAATAGCACAGGACACAGTGGTCATGGACATAAAACCCAAGCAGATAATCATCAAAAAAGGGAATAGACGGACCCTCCTGAGGTTAGAGACATGGCTACTCCTAAATAACAGAAGGTAGGCACACAGCATGAAAGCAAACGCAATTACGAGCACACGCATCGTTCTCACATTTATGCTCATCGCAATGTTCGGGGAAAATATATATAGATATGGCAGCCACAGCAACAATTCCACTGATCTTCATACTCGATGCCATTGACGGATATGTCGCACGAAAGTATAAACAGGAAAACGCCTCCGGCGCCGTCTTAGACATTGCAGCAGATAGAATTATTGAAAATGTATTTTGGATTTACTTCACCGCAAATCAGGTGATCCATTTCTGGATGCCGGTCGCAGTACTCACACGCGGATTCGTTACGGACGCAATACGCAGCTTCGCACTCAAAGACGGAAAGATCCCTTTTGAAATGAACACAAAATATTGGACACACGCAATGACAAGCTCACGCATCTCACGCGCATGCTCAGGAACATCAAAAATGAGCGCATTCTTCGCAATGGCAGCATTACTCGCTATCAAAAATCAGCAGATACACACCCAGCAGCTCGAGAAACTTCAGACAACAACTCTTATACTCGCAATCACCGCTGTCGCAATCTGTATACTACGAGGGATACCTGTCATAATTGAGGGGCGACATCAAAAAAGCATTCAAACAATAATCTGGGTTATACTATTCATGTAATACCATTTCTAATTAATTTTTGTTCCATTACCTAATGTTACTATAGTTTGGACAATTTTCGTAATTTCTTGAACAACTGTATACATACACCTTTCGCACCGCTGGTGCTCGGTTACTTGTGGCATTTACGTTTCTACACACCTTTCGCACCGCTGGTGCTACGGATTTAGTCAATAGTATTCTTTTTCGGAAAGTTTCATGTTGTGGTTTAACTCATCAATTAATAAGTTCTTATCAAACAACAGTCTGGGGAATGGTATCAAACATTAACACCCAAGCACCCGTAGTTAGGGATGTGTCTAAACATAAAGAATAGACTTACAAGTCTTTGTTTAATTCTTAAAACTGTCCAAACTATAGTATAAATTAGAACATGTCTTATAAATCATACATTTGGGATTTTTTGATCTTGTCCATGTACTCCAGATTGAAACAACGGACGGGGAGACCCCGTCCCTACGAAGAGGAATTGAATTTGTATGGTCATTTCGTATTAGTGAGATACACTGTAGTTATATCTTATTGCTGAAGTTGGATATACGTATGATGGGTTCAACGCATCCAACTGTAAGCGGAGAAACATTCGAATATCTGATTAAAACTATAGACGATTTATCGATTTTCAAAGGCAGTAATGTCTGCTTCGTATTGAAGTGTCCAACCAATTTCATCGAGTCCGTTTAGTAGACAGTACTTTTCAAAGTCGCCTATCTCAAATGTGTGGGTAGTTCCATCAGGACAAATTACCGATTGTACTTCGAGGTCAATCATCAATTGATAGCCTTCTGTGTCTTGTGCTGCTTTGCTAAGTTCTGTGATGATATCTGCTGGTAATGAGACCGGTAGGATTCCATTCTTATAGCAATTGTTGCGGAAGATGTCTGCAAAGGAGGGTGCGAGAACGGCTTTAAATCCGTATTGCTGAAGTGCCCAGGGGGCATGTTCACGAGAACTACCGCAACCGAAGTTTATTCCAGCGATGAGAATACTGGCGTCAGCATACTTGGGTTGGTTCAATATAAAATCTGGATTTGGATCACCGTTTTCAAGATACCGCCAATCGTTAAAGAGAAATTCACCGAATCCAGTACGTTCAATTCGTTTTAGGAATTGTTTCGGGATAATCTGATCGGTATCAACATTAATTCGGTCAAGAGGTACGACGAATCCAACATGTTCTTTAAATGCTTCCATTATAACACCTCAATGGGTTCTTTTCGTTTCCTTTCAGTTTGATCGAAGTCTGTATCGAAACTAATGAGTTGCATCTCATATTTCGCAGCGACAGCGTATTGGTATGCATCGTCAAAGTCAAGATTGAATTTATCTGCTATGCGTTCCAACGTTTTAAGATCTTCTGGGGATAATGATAGGATGCCAACTCCGTCAACAATTATGTCCTCAAGAAACGAATTAAAAAGCGTAAAATATTTCAATCGAAACAGAATAATCCCTATAGAATGTAGGGACAGATCCGTTATGTAGATTGTGCTCAAGTCGTTAATTTGTAAGAATGATTGGACATCATCCTTTTTGTCTTGTCCCAACAAAGCTTCAAGGAAGATGTTAGTATCTGCGAGGTACACTATTCCCTCCAATCTGACGCTTTTTTCTGAAGTTCGAGGGCTGTAAACTGGTCTCGAAACGCTTTTAATCCACCAATCCATTCTAAGTTTGGTTTTTTCTTCCGTTTTGAACTTTTTTTTGTATGTAAGAAATCAATGAAGTGAATGACTTCTTCTTGGAGTTCCGGAGGAAGTTCCCTAATTTTTTCAATGATAGATTCCATTGTTGTCTCCGTATTTTTCAGGGTAGAGTGGACACAGGTATTTTAAGCAAGCCTTTGACTTATCCAAACGTTCGTATGTCCACAAAATGTCCTGTTACAGCAGTTGCTGCAGCCATTTGTGGACTAACAAGGTGTGTCCTTCCACCTTTACCTTGTCTACCCTCAAAGTTTCTGTTAGATGTGCTTGCACACCTTTGTCCTGGTGTCAGCGTGTCTGGATTCATTCCAAGGCACATACTGCATCCTGCTTCTCTCCATTCGAAACCTGCTGATTGGAAGATCTCATCAAGTCCTTCTGCTTCAGCTTGCCGTTTGACGGCTTGTGAACCAGGCACAACCATTGCACTGACGGTGTCTGCGACCTTTCTACCTTTTGCCACCTCTGCGGCTGCCCGTAAATCACTAATACGAGAGTTGGTACAACTACCAATAAAAACTCGATCAACTGGGATGTTGGTTATCGGTGTACCCGGTTTTAAATCCATATATTCTAATGCGTGTTCAGCTGCCCGTTTTTCATCTTGTGATTCCATTTTATCAGGATCTGGTACCTGTCCAGTAACATCGGTGACCATACCAGGATTTGTACCCCAAGTAATTTGGGGTGCTATATCGGCAGCATCAAGAATAAGGGTTTTATCATAGGTTGCCCCGTCATCTGTTGGGAGTTGTTTCCAACGTTCAACTGCAGCATCAAATGCTTCGTCTTTAGGAGCGAAACGTTTTCCGGCAAGGTATTCATAGGTCGTGTCATCTGGTGCAATCATCCCTGCGCGAGCACCTGCTTCAATTGACATATTACATACAGTCATCCGTTCTTCAATGCTAAGGGATCGTATAGTGGAACCTGTGTATTCAACTACAGCGCCATTTCCTCCATCAATACCGATATGTCCGATAATAGAGAGGATGATGTCTTTTGCTGTTACCCCATAAGGGAGTGTGCCGTCAACCCGGATTTCAAAGGTTTCTGATTTTTGTTGTAGTAAGCATTGTGTCGCAAGGACATGTTCAATTTCACTTGTTCCGATACCGAAAGCGAGTGCTCCTAAGGCACCATGTGTTGAGGTGTGGCTATCACCGCATACAATTGTCATGCCGGGTTGAGTGATGCCGAGTTCTGGACCAATGACGTGGACGATTCCTTGATCGGGACTGTTGATGTCGTAGAGAGGAATGTCAAACTCTTTACAGTTTTGTGATAGAGTCTCCATCTGCTTGGCAGCGATCAGGTCAGTAATAGGCAGCGACCTATCCGTCGTCGGTACGTTGTGATCCATAGTTGCGAAGGTTAACTCTGGTCTGCGTACTTTTCTGTTGTTGATTCGTAACCCTTCAAATGCTTGTGGGGATGTGACCTCGTGTACAAGGTGTGTGTCAATATATAGTATGGGAACTTCGTCTTCGGATGCTCGGACGAGATGTGTGTCCCATATTTTTTCGTACATTGTTTTTTTCATAATTTTTCTTTACCTTTAAATAACGAGCAGATCTCCCCTGACAACGGATAATTTCAAACCCTCTTGCTTCTAAATAGGGATAAACATGGCGATTTCGATAGTCGTAGGAGGCTTTTGTGATTTGATCGTAACTGGAATCAATAGCAAGGATTTTCAAGTCAATGCGTCGTTTTATAGCGGGTTAGCGTTTTCATTTCTGGTGTTATAACTCTCTTTCATTAGCACGTTCAATCAAACGTTCAATCATTCGCTGCTCGACCTCAATTAGTGTGCATCCTATAGGTGTTCGGGCTTGCACTTCGTTAATTGCGCGTTTTTTGTCCAGTATCCCTAAGCCAAGAATACCCATATCATACTCGGGACGTTGTCGAATACGCTCCGCAACCAACTCTGACTGTTGTTCAGGTGTCAATTGAATGAACGAAAACCGTGCGGGTTGGTTTTCCACCACTTCCCGTAAAGAGAGCCATTGCCCGTTGGGTGCCATTGCCACTGGACGGCTCCAATGGTCTTCGCGAGGTATCGGTGTGTCATTCGTCATAAATATTTCCTCAATACTGTGTGTTCAGAATCAAGATTATGCTGTCCACTACTTCATCGAGAGCAAATAATAGTAGTATCATACTATAAAAACACCCGAAAATCAACAAAAACGCATTCTTCAGAATTATTTAGTGTTGAGAATTTTCAGTGCTTTAGCATGGGTGTAAAGTCAATATCTATAAATCCATTTTTAGTTGCTTTAGCATCTCAATTACTTCATCTGCTACAAGGATATACAAACTCTTAGGATCAAACAGATAGTTTTTGAACAACAACCAACATATCTTTGACCAAGGGAGATCTGTGCTAAAGAAGCGTTGTATCGTGCGATAGCTACCTCCTTTTGATGTCCCCCGTGAGATATTTAACATGGTGACTTGACCAGTCATCGCAAGCAGTGCAAATACAACTTGGCATAACTGGTGGATCATAGTAGTGGATAGACATGGATTAAGTACAGTAATTAATGCTATAATTCCTGGCATGGGTGTGTGTCCTTTCTAAGTTACGATAAAGTTTTATGAAGATTAATTTTTTAATTCGGTAATTTTAGAGAAATATCCAAATCAACGGTATGAATGCCTTAGGGCATTCCCCGCCTACCGGGTTTGGTAAATTAGAATTGCCGAAATATTTTCTTTATCTTCATAAAACTTTAGGACAGACACCCTTTTATTCAAGTATTTTTGGCGAAGGTATTGAAACAAAACTAATATTAAATATGATTTAGAATTTACTAACAAGGAGTCAGATGAAACGTTATTTTACCAGTATCGGCATTGCGATAATGTTCTTTACCTATTTCGGTTGTTCTTCAGACGAAGAACCGGGAGATATGGATTCTATGATAGTGCCAGATCCAACCGAAGAAACAGTTGAAGTCGTAGAGGTAGAGGATGTTGTCCTACTTTCGGATGATGTTGTGTTAGAAAATATGTCTGTGTCTGAGATCGCAGCCCTTGAAGATAAAACGCCTGTTCAGATTGTGACAGTGCTTGAAGGCACGCAGCGTGTTAGCATTGCGGCCCGATTTCGGGGTGTACGCGATTTCGGGTATGAATTTCCGGTGTATGAGTGCGAGTTGATGTCCGAAGACATTGAGGATATGGGTGGTATTGCTGCCGGTATGTCAGGGAGTCCTGTTGGTGTACCTGGCAAAATTATGGGTGCGCTTGCTTACGGTAACAACTTCTCTGCGGCACCGACCCGTTTTTGGGTGACACCGATTGACGCGATGGAGTCTGCGCGTGATCATCAAACATTTGGTGATGAGTTAGCGGAGCATCTTGCTGCGGCACCGTCTGGTGGGATAAACGCTGTGTACGCCCCCGTCAAAACCCCGCTTATGATTACGGGTTTAAAACCGAGTAGGCTTCGGCATCTTGAATCGCGTCTGAAAGGAACACGATTTGAGTATGTAGAAATTTTTGCTGATGTTGGTGGGGCGCCTGCGGCCCCTTCTGTTGATAGAGATCTATTGGCAGGTGATATGATCGGTGTTGCGATTGTGATAGGCGATGTTGTCAATGCGATCGGTTTTGGCACAGTGACGCAAGTTTATGACGATGACACGTTCGTTGCGTTTGGGCATCCGTTTTCTGCGTTTGGCGATGGTAAAACGTCAATGCCGGTCTATAGAGCGACTGTCAATGGGCTTGTGCCGAACTTACAAAACACCTATAAATCTGTGTCGGCTTATGGCGAACCGATTGGCACTGTTACCAAAGACCTTATCCCTGGGATTGTGGGTGAATTTGGTGATCCGCCCGAGATGATACCTGTCAATATCGAGTATAAGAGAAATAAGGACATCATCAAAAAATCGCATGAAGTTTCCTATGGCAACGAACTCTTTATACCGATCATCGCTGCTGTTACACAAGACGCCATCCGGTTAGAAACAAGTCCAACCACTATAGAGGCAACGATAGAACTGAGTTTCAAAGAGTCGCAGCAGCGTTATACAGAAACCTTTTTAAGTGCATCCCAAGACACTTGGTTTGACACACTGCAAAATACCGAGAGGATTATTGGGGCTTTTACCGATCCGTTTTTAAACAAATCTGAAAAAGCTACGTTGACGTTGGTTGACATAACGATTGTTGAGAAACCGCAGATTATGACAGCGACGATTCAGGAAGTGATTGCGCCTGACCAAATTGTGCGTGGCACGACGGCTACGATAACTGTTGTCCTGTTACCACACTGGAGTGCTGTAATAGATGGTGATCGGAAGATAGAGAAGCAGGTAACGCTTTCGGTGCCTTCGGATTATCCGTTAGGTGATGCGTGGATCAGTGTTTTCTCTGAAGATACGGATAACTTCTTTTTTGATTTTGATTTTGATTTTGACCTTGACCTTGATGTTGACTCCGATTTTGGACCTTTCCCAGAGGACCTTGACGAACTGATTGAACAGATGGAAGAGAACCAGAAAGGATCTGCTGGACTCATCACCGTTGTTTTGTCAGAAGATATTGTTTTCCCTGACGATTTTATTTTTGATGAACCGCAAAACGAAGTGACACTTGATGATTTTATTGTCACGGGTTCTGAACATGATTTGGTTGAGATTACAGAGTAATCTGTATCTGGGACGAAACCACATCAAAGAGCGGAGAATTGAATATCTGACCAAGTCACTCAAAAGGTTGCAACATACCATCTTTTACAATCAGTGCTTTCTGTTCATACACAGCATCTCCATCAGCATTAAATGAGAATTTTCCAAAAATCGTGTCTAAGTTGCTGGTATTTGCTAAAGCGTCTCTGATTGAGATTGAGTCTATTACTTCGGCATTCTTAATTGCTTCTGTCAAAATGTGGACGGACGTATAAGATGCTGCTGCAAAGACATCTGGAATCATGCCAAAGGTTGTGTGATACTTATCAACAAATGCCTGATTCCCCGGTGTGTCATCTGTGGGAAGCCAACCAATAAAGGTTATTACACCTTCAGCAGCAGGACCTGCAGCTGTTACATCAGTATTGGTTAATGAACTCATGATCATGGGAACGGATATGCCGAGTGTTTGTGCTTGGATTAGGATTGGTGCTTTTTCTGGTGGCAGAGCAGAGATGAAGATAGCATCGGGTTCCAACTCATTTATCCGATTTAATTGTGCTGTGAAATCTGTATCACCACCCTTGAAAATTTCCGTGGTTATTACCTCAATATTGATGTCACTTAATGCTTCGCGTAATGCATCGTTTCGGTCCGTAGAGAATACATCAGTTTCATCATACATTGTAGCTACGCGTTCATAAGCGAGTTTCGCGTGTGTGGTTTTAACACCATTAAGTGCTAAGACATTCGAGGCGAGAGGAATTCGAAAGAGGAAATCTCCTAATGCACTTAAACCCCTTGACCCCGACGTTGGGCTAATCGCGACAGTTTGATTCTCTTGTGCGACTGGGAATGCCAACTTAGTAGCACTTGAGGTTGCGGGACCGAGAATAACAAATACACCGTCTTCGTGAATTAGTTTATTGAAAGCATCAACTGCAGCAGGTGGCGAACTCATACTGTCTTCAAGGATTGGTTTGAGTATGGTGTTATTGAGTTGAGTACTGTTAATTTCATCAAATGCTAGTTCAAATCCCTGCCTCATGCGTTCACCGGAAGCAGTTAAGTGTCCTGTTAGCGGTAAAACAACTCCGATAGTAATTTCGGTACTCTTATCATCTGCTTGTTGGGTTGGAGGTTGAGTAATTTGTGTTATTCGTTCGCATGCTGAAAAACATATCAACAAGGCTGCAATTGTCGTTAAAATAAAAATAGATTTCAAATTATTGATCCTTTTAATGTGTTTTTTCATTTATTATGTCTTGTGGGATGGTGATATAATCCGATGTAATGCAGATTAAATATACCAAAATAATTCAGGTATGTCAAATTCAAAGTATGGATTATTCAAATGCTTTTGCTACAGTTGAATGGGATGAACTATAATCTGCATTAATGACTTAATACAAATGGGTTTTTTGATGGTGTTATTATACGGTATGAATGACATATATAGATTATAGATTAATTTTTAACTCGGTCATATACGGACGGGGAAACCCCGTCCCTACGATAATTTTATAGGCTGGATTACCGAAATATTTTCTTAAACTCTATAAGTCATTCCCGGGTATGAACGCTATTTAGCATTCACCGTGTTAGAAACCGCACTTACCGGGGCTATAAGAGTATTAATTTTGAAAGATAGAAGTTCATATAACTATTATCATACTCCGGTTAATGTACTGATATCAAAGTTGTCAGGTCTATAGGTTATTTACCTTAGATCATAAATTTATTTCACACAACGAAATCCATCATTTGGATTTGTAGCATTAGGTAGTCTTGAGGTGCGTTCAGAAACCCGCAATTTTTCTGGTATATTCAACCATGAACCCCCTCGTAACACACGATTTTTCTTTACATTCAAAAAATCTGATATAGCTATTTCAATGTTTTCAAAACCCGCAATTGGATTCTCTTTGGGAGAATTAACATAGAAAGTGGCTTCATATACATCAAGACACCATTCTCTTACATTTCCTGACATATCGTACAGACCAAATTCGTTTGCAGGAAAACTACCTACTTGTAATGTTCCACTGCCTTCTGTATCCTTATAATAATTCGCTTTTGTACCATCAATTGTATTCCCCCAAGGGTATATCATATCTTCTAACTTTCCCCGTGCAGCTATTTCCCATTCTGCTTCTGTAGGTAACCGTTTACCTGCCCATTTTGCATAAGCCATTGCTGCGTACCAACTCACATAAACAACAGGATGGTTCTCTTTTCCCGCTGGATAGTCGTTCCCAATCCAATGAATTAGATAATATCCATCATGATATGCAGGTGGAATTCGATCTTTGCCCCACTCAGGATTAGCATCAACAAATGCTTTATATTGTGCATTGGTGACTTCATACTTGTCGATATAGAATGCATCAACGTAAACGGTATGGATAGGTTTTTCATCTGTATCTCCGGTGTTGCTACCCATCTGGAACTCTCCTGCGGGGATTAACACCATATCGGTATCATCATATGTAAGCTTAAACTCATACGGAATTCTGACTTTAAAACTAACCGGTTTGCCATTTGAAGTGGCGGGATAGAAAACACTATTTTTTAAAGATTCAATAGCTGCTTCCTCTAACCCAAAACCGAGTTCTGTTAGAGCTTTAATATCTTTAGCTATACCATCTACATTAATGGTTGCTTGTAGAAGAACTTTACCCTCTTTACCTGCTCTCTTCGCTTCAACTGGATATTCAGGTTTCATTAAGTTCTTCACCTTAGGGGGTACAATCTTAGAATTCTCTGGAGGAATGTGATTATCAACATCAAAAGAATCCGAACTGCTTTTTTCAGCAATTAGGAGTCCAGAAATGATGATACAGACAGAAATAAAGAGAGTTATACCTTTCACAGATTTCATATTCCCTTACTATATATGTATAGAGGATTAAGGACAATAGGCGTACTCTATACATTGAGCACGCCTATTAAGTACAAGAATTGATTTGTATCCAGAGATTGAGTTATAAAGAAGACTATGCTTCCTCTTCTTCTTCCTCACCTTCTTTTGATATCGCTATAACCTTCTGTGCAACATCATCTGGGACAATCTCATAATTTGAGAATTCCATAGTAAACTGCCCGCGTGCACTTGTCATAGATTTCAAATCAATGGAATAACGAAACATTTCTGAAAGTGGCACTAAGGCATTTATTTCTTGTCGTTTACCAACTTGTTCAACCCCCATTACCTGTCCACGTCGTCCATTAAGATCACCTATGATACTTCCCATATATTGGTCGGGAACTGAGATTGAGACGTTCATGATAGGTTCAAGTAAGCACGGATCAGCTTGTTGTACCGCAGTAGCAAATGCCATGGAACCAGCAATTTGGAAAGCCATATCAGATGAATCAACATCATGATATTTCCCATCGTATAGGTCTATCTGAATGTCAACTAATGGATAACCGGCAATTAGTCCACGATCCATTCTGTCGCGTATACCTTTTTCTACGGCTGGAATGTAATTGCTTGGTATCACACCACCTTTAATGTTGTTAATAAATTCAAATCCTTCACCGCGTTGAAGCGGTCCTAAATTTATTGTAACATCCCCAAATTGTCCTTTTCCACCCGATTGTTTTTTGTGTCTTTCTTGTACACCTTTAACACTTCGTCGCACAGTTTCCCGATAGGGAACTTTGGGAGGGAATAATTCTGTTTCAACACTGAATTTCTCTACAATTCTCTGACGATTCACATTGATGTGAAGTTCCCCTAAACCTGAAACTAACAACTGTTTGGTCACATCATTCCTTTCAATTTTGAATGATGGATCTTCTTCTGAAATCCGATTAAGGGCGGTGATAAGTTTTTCGTCGTCTCCCTCACGTGTAGGTGAAATAGCAAAAGAGATTACAGCCTGAGGAAATTCAATTCCGGGAAGTATAATTGAATTATCTCTATCGCAAAGAGTATCCCCAGTCTGGGTGAGAGATAGTTTTGTCAATGCGCCAATATCACCAGCAGGTATACTGGTGGTGTTTATTGATTGGTTACCATTCATGTATGCTGGTTTTCCAATTCTTTCCAACTCACCACGATTAGGATTATTTGCTTGTATATCACCCGTTAAAGATCCGGAATACACGCGGAATAAACTGAGTTGTCCTGAAAATGGGTCTGCGATTGTTTTGAATACAAGGGCAGACATCGGTGCTTCTGTTGATGGTTCTCGAGTATTGGATTCGTCATCTGCATCATGGACAGCACCTACCTGTTCAGGTGAAGGACAACAATTTACAAGCGTATCCATTAACTGTTGTACACCAATGTTTTTTAAGGCGGATCCGCATAGAACTGGTACAAACTGACTTTCAAGGATTCCCGTCTGAATTCCTTGCTGAATTTCTTCATCAGATAGTTCACCTTCAAAAAACTTCTCAATTAATGCGTCATCACTTTCAGCGGCGACTTCAACGAGTGCTTCTCTTGTTTCTTCAGCTGCAGTTGTTAGGTCGTCAGGAATATCAGATTTTGCGATAGGAGCGTTACTACCTGGTTCAAGAAATGCTCCATTCTGTACAACATCAACCACCCCTGTGAACTGGTCTTCTTTTCCTATCGGTAGTTGAATCGGTACAGCACGTGTTTCTAATATTTCGGATATACTTGCAAGCGCATTTTCAAAGCTTGCATTTTCTTTATCCATTTTATTTATAAATAGTAGTCTTGGCAGATTATATTTATCCGCAATTTCCCATACTTTTTCGGTTCCACCCTCTACACCTGTAGTAGCATCTACAACCACGATAACCGCATCTACAACTCGAAGCACACCGTATAGGTCTCCGTAAAAATCCTCTGCTCCGGGTGTATCAATTAGATTTAGTTTATGTTCGTCCCATTCCGCGATACACACTGAACAATTTAGTGACGTTTTCCGTTCAATCTCATCAGAGGCATAATCAGCTACCGTGTTTCCATCATCCACAGATCCCATCCGCTCTATGGCACCACCGTTGTATAGCATAGCTTCAATTAGGGATGTTTTGCCAGCCCCTGAATGAGAAATAATACCGATATTCCGAATTTCTTCTGTTCTGTATTGTCTCATCTTCTTAGAAAGTTCTCCTTTTGTAACCACACGGAATAGGTCAAACTATGCCGTTATTAAGATATATAATTTTAGCACATGTGATAGAAAATAGCAACTTAAACGATTTGAAATAGTGTGAATCTGTAAGACATCATAGGAAATATTAGTATTTTTCACCAAATAGGATATAATTGTAGATACAAATTGAATTGAATAGGTGATTAGAATGAAAGGATTTTTCTTTATAATAGGTTCAGCATTTTGCTTACTGAGTGTGTTCATGGGTGCGTTCGGTGCCCATACTCTTAAAACTAAAATATCAAAAGAGATGTTAGACATCTTTGAAGTGGCTGTACGATATCAAGTATATCACGGTATAGGTCTAATAATTGTGTCCTGGGCAATATCACAATGGCAGAATTCCTTTACAACCGCAGCTGGATGGTGTTTCATCGGTGGAATAGCTATCTTTTCTGGCAGTTTATACATTCTCAGTATGACTGGTATCCGTTGGCTTGGTGCCTTGACTCCGATTGGTGGGTTAGCTTTCATTGCAGGATGGGCATGCTTGATATTGGCTGTTTTCCGGAAGTGATAGCGTTAAGGTTTAATTTTGCTCAGATCATGAATGGTTGTTATCCGTGGCTTGAAATACTGCACAAACTAAACAGTTTATGCTACATTTAAGAGACCTAAATCATCAGAAATGGTATAATAAAGATTCTGGCATGAATGCCTATTCGGTAAGGTTTGTTTCTACTGAACAATTGTAAGAGATAGACTTGTAGATCTACCTGCCCCATCAATACAGGTCAATTGATGGTTGCCAACAACGGGTATAAGAAATGCTGGTTCTACTGCTTCGCCTTTTGATATAAGCTCACCATTTAAAAACCAGTAGAGATTCTGTGTGTCGCCTGAAACTGATGCTGATAGTCGTATTTTTTGATATTCAGGTGGAACTCCCGAACGGATGTGATATACAGTTTTGCGGGTTGGGGATAGGATAATTGGTGGTGTGCCTGTAAGTAGGCGTGTGCAGTCAGCATTATGTGTAGGTAGTACTGGAACAGCATACCCGGAAGCATTTAGCCATGTAGCAACTTCTGATGGCCACACAACAATTGTTTTATCTATATATTTCCTTCCAGTCCTGCATGACGAACATAGCCTCTCACCTGTCAATATATCAATTTGTATATTCTTATGAATGTGGCATTTCTCCACAGGTGAGATATTTGGGATATACATATCAGTTGTAGATGTAGGACAATGTGGTGTGAGGAGTCTTCCACTTAATGAGCAAACACGATATTCTTTTACTTTCTCTGGTTTGCTAAACCATTGGCTTGTCTTTTCTCCGGAAAGGACAGTAAAAAGTGAAAAAAGTATTGGAGCTGCGGTGTCAGAACCACTTAAAATGGGTGAACCGGTCCCATTAAAATTTCCAATCCATACACCTATTGTAAAATCAGGTGAATAGCCTATGCTCCACGCATCTCTATGACCATAGGATGTGCCTGTTTTCCATGCAACTTTAGGCATGGTTCCAGTTAATTCAAAGGCTTCTGGGAAATCGGGACGTTTGAGAGTTGTTAACATCTCTGTCACTATCCAACTGGTCTCAGGTGTTAATAATTTATAATCTGATGTAGTAGGTGAAACCGCTTGCTCAAGTTCAGTTTTATGTCTCTTTTGTTTACCTATTTCATTTTCATCTTTCTTTAGGATTTTATAGGGAGAAAATATCCCCATATTTGCTAATCCTGCATATAGGTTTGTTAACTCCAATAGATTAACACCACATCCCCCGAGTACAAGTGATAGACCGTATTTATTTTCGTTAGCGAATGTGGAAATACCGGCACGACGTAGAAATGTATATAGTTGATCCTTTCCGATTTTGGCATAGAGATTTACCGCTGGAACATTGAGTGAATTTGCTAAGGCATCTCGTGCCGTAACATATCCAGTGAATTTCCCATCAAAATTTACGGGACTATATCCGAGATAGTCAACTGGAACATCATATAGTAATGTCTGTGGTGTAATTAAACCTTTGTCAATAGCAAGAGCATAAATAAAAGGTTTCAGCGTTGAACCCGGTGATCGTATGGCAAGTGTTCCGTTTACTTGACCTGAATAATCTGCATCGAAAAAATCGTGTGACCCCACCATAGCCAAAACATCCTTGCTTTTTGTATCCATTACGATTACTGCTCCAGTAGAAACACCTTGTGCTTGTAAAGGTCGTAGCCGTTCGCGGAGGATTCGTTCGGCAATATCTTGATATCGATGGTCAATAGTTGTGTGTATCCACGGTTTATTAGAATTACCAGACAAATATGAAGTGCGTTTTTTAGCCAGTAAACGAGAAAGGTGTGGAGCTTTAAATGGAAGTGCGTAACGTTTTGTAGGTATATGCTCCTGTAAAGCTTCTGCCATCTGCTGTTCGGTTATTTTCCCAGCATTCCTCAAGCGTTGTAGTACTTTTTTCCTTGCCTTCAACGCCCGTTTTGGGTATCGGTCTGGTCGTAATCTTTCTGGTGAGTTCGGTATTGCAGCTAATAATGCGGCTTCCCCAAGACTAAGAGCATTTTGTGGTTTATTGAAATAAATGCGTGAGGCAGCAGCAGAACCAACAATGTTTCCACCATAGGGTAGCATATTGAAATAGTATGTCAATATCTCCGATTTCTTATACGTCAATTCCAACTGTACTGCGCGGAACATCTCTATCATTTTATTGGGTATAGTTCGTTCCTTTGGCTCCATTAGTCTTGCTAATTGCATAGTAATTGTGGAACCGCCGCGTACCACCTTACCTGTTTTTAAGTTATCATACATTGCACCAAAAAGCGCCACTGGATTAATACCCCAATGATGATAAAACCATCTATCTTCGTATGTTAACATGGCAGTTTGGAATTGAGGGGATACGTTCTCAAGTGTGGTCTCTGTAATTCGCCACATATCATCTGCTGAAGTAAACGCACGAAGCCATTCACCATTCCTATCAAGTACAACTGTAGATGGAGGTTGGTGTAGTTTTTCTTTAGGCAGTGGGAAACACAAATGTAAGATTAAGAAAAGCAAGAGGGGAAATGCAGGGATTGCCAGAAAATATAGAGATTTTCTATGTGTATTTATATATCTAAACATGGGAGATGACCTTCGATTAAGGAACTGTGGAATAAGAAACTTAAATTGATTATTAATGAAAGAGATGGGGAAGAGGATAAACCCTTATCTCTTTCGTGGGTTGCCCTATAAATTTGGGCATCGAAAAAACTTAAAGTAGTCGGTTAATCAATAATTGTGATCTTACCACTACTTGCGATAGAGGAATTGGCTGGGTCATACATTGCCTCTGCAGATACAGGTGGCAGATTAAATTCCCCTCGTGTTACGGCTCTTAAAGCGTAGTGGAACTTGCGTTCTCTCTGACGTGGGAATGTACCGAAAAATATCATACGATCATCCCGTATGTCAACATAATCAGGTTTAAAGTCATCAGTTTTCAGCCAGGGAATACTTGCCCGAGATGCTAATCTGGCATTCTCTATTTCAAAACCGGCTGGTAACATGTCTACAACGACGACGTTTTCAAGGTTAAAGTTAAGTGCTTTTACAGTGATTTCTGCTATCACCATATCCCCATGTTTGAATTCGTTTTCGTATGGAGTTCCATCTTGGTTAAGGTACCGACGTCGCACCTGTAAATCTCGATCATATTCCTCAATAGAGGAATCACGTCGTATGCCAAATGCAGACCAATGATAATAACAATTACCTTCTCCTTCAATAGAGATTTGAATCTGTGCACCATCCCATTCTTTATTTGCGAATCGAACTGATGGGTTTTCTGAATCAAAATCAGCCAAATGTGTACCATTGACAGTAATTGTTCCAGTATAATTACCATCCATTTGTTTCCTCAATATCTTACCCAATGCAAGAAAAGCAAATGCATTTTCTTGTGTTGTTCCCCAACGATTCTTTTTCGATGCAGATTGACTGAGATTATTAACCAACATTGGAATTGATGGATGATTTTCATTCACTTCAGCAAGTACGTCGAGCATTATAGCTTGGGATCGAATAGGTGAATTGAAGTTGTTGCCAGACTGTCTTTTACCACCGTTTGATGTTGGAATCGAAATAGGTAGCATTGAAAGAGCAGTTTCCAGGTCACCACTAAGTCCAAATGCACCTGCTAATTGAAAACGACTAAATCCAGTAAGACCACTGAGCAGATTATTCTTAAAGTAGTGCATCACACCTTTCTCAGGATGTCCAGCTGCAGCCAAAACATAACAAGAATAGACTGCCCGTTCAGCATTATATCTATTGTTATTATCAATTGTTCTTTGGTTACTTGAAATTTGTTTTGCTTGGTTTCTTAATCCCTCAAGCATGGCAGTGTAAACACGGTCAGATACCTCATATCCCGATTTTCGAGCTTCAACCAAAAAGTGTGTTGCATATATACTACTCCAATGATTAATATAACCTCCACCGGGCCAATACGAGAAATGATTTTGGGATGAAAGCATACTTTCAAGTTTATTTATTCCTTGGGTAATGTAATAATCTATACGTTCATCTGTGGCAAGGTCAGGATCAATTGTACGAGCAACATCACTAAAATAGAGTAAAGGGAATACCTTGCTTGTTGTTTGCTCAAGACACCCGTAGGGATATCTTAACAGATAACGAATGCCATCGGCAAATTTGACTGCGGGAAAGGGAGAAACAGTTAGACCAAATTCGGATGACTCCGGTATAAAGTTTGATGGGAATATGAAATCTTCGGGTTCATCAGCATTCACAATTCCATTTCCAGTATCAGTTACAGGTGGTGCAGCTGATCGCAGGGGGAGTTGGACGGTCATTTCTGATCGTTCGTTGTTCCCAAAAGCAGATACTGTGAAGGTCGCTTTGCCTATTGAATCGTGTGTGAGTAGCTCAAATAAGAGTTGCTCTTCAACATCAGACCCGATATATATCTGTTTTTGAATTTTACGATTGTCAGTTGTAGCTTCATCCGCTTCGGCATCTGATAGGAATTGAACATCTCCTTGTGCTTGGATCTCAACATTGAACTCTCCATCTACACCTGTTCCGTTATGCACGTTTATTGGAAATTGAATACGATCTCCACCAGAGAGGAAACGTGGGAAAGTCGGTGTGATTACCACAGGTTCCCGTACTATTATTGGTTTTTCAGCGGCCCCAAAGTTTGTATTAGCATACGCAACAGCCATTATTCTTAATGTTCCGTTAAACTGGGGTACATGAAAGTCTACTGTTCCTTTTCCATTCCGATCTGTTTTCAATATACCTGACCAGAGGGAGACCGGTTTGACACGCATAATGCTTGCTGTATTTAGCCGTTTTGCCCGACCAGCTGCTAAACTTCCATCACCACCTGTACTTGATTCTGTTTGTGCCGATTCGATTTCCGGTAAAACAGCAGAATATAGATCATGGACAACTGTCTTTAACCCTCTTTGCCTATAGAAGTATTTATGTGCATCAGGGGTTTTGAAATCGGTTAACTGGAGAATCCCTTCATCAATTGCAGCAATTGTGATATGGGAGAAACCGCTATTTTTACCCTTCACAGTATACTTGACTGTTACATCAGTATTAGGTCTTATCTCTTCAGGAGCATCAAGATCAATTGTAAACCGGTTTGATGTGTCATCAATCTTCAATGGGATAATACCGAAAGCTCGGGCGGAACCGTGTTCTTTGAGTGATTCCGTTGACCGGATTATTGTTCCAGATAGATATATGTTCGGTTTATAGGCATATTGAACAGGTATATTCAAACTTGCAGTATTACCTCTAAGGTTTACAATCTTATAACTTAGGATTTTTTCCCGTTCAATTGTCAATAATAATTTACCTGGAAACGGAGCTTTAACATGTAGTTTTGCTATCTCTCCTGGATTGTAGGCTGTTTTATCTAAGTTCATCTCAAGTAAACTTGGATTTTCCATAGATACAGGTACGTATCCCCATCCAGAAGTTTCCATCTTGATTTCTGATTTAGCACCTGAGGCTGTATCCTCTATGTGTACGCGATACTCACCATATTCAGTAGGTGTGAATGTAAAGGTTCCTATATCTGAGGTCGAGATTAAAGGGTGAGATTCTAATGTCGTTTTTTGAGGATTAGAGACGTATTGAGACTGCCCTCGTGAATTTCTTCTAAGAATAGTATTCCAGCGAACTTTGTAAACAGTAAGTAAAAGATCTCTTCCAGCCACGGAATTACCATTTTTGTCCACTGCGATATAGTCTATTGTCACCTCTTGGTTGCGGTTTATTGCTCCATCATTAGGACGTTTAATACCAACATAATGTGAATAAGGATGAATAATAGCCCTTTGGGAAGCCGTAACAGCTCTACCACCGGGTTCATTAACACTCGCTGTAAATATACCATTTAATAGAGAAGGGGCTTTGACTTTTTCAGGTAGCATTACCTGATATATGACTTTACCTTCATTATTAGTCTTAGTTTCTTTCAAATTCATCCTTTGTTTTTCAAATCGAGCAGTACTTGAGAAATGAAATGAACGCCATTTCTCAGCTGGTACATAAGGAACTGCTTCAAGCATATAGTATGCAGTGACTTTTCGGTTTGTAGCAGGAGGCCCGAACAAGTTGACAGCAGTTACCTCCATACCTACCTCAGCTCCTATGTCATATTCAGGTTTATCTGTAGAGACAATCACCTTCATACGGTCAGGCATAAACTCTTCAACTTGGAATCGACCACGACCAATTTCTTTATTAGCCACTTTTATCTTGGCGATATAACCACCAGTTTGTGCATAGGGAGGTAAAGTCAATTCAACTTCACATCCGCCGTGTTTGTCTGTATTTTTCTGGAATTCTCTTATGGTTCTTCCATCTGGAGCGGTAACTTCAATATGGGTCGGAAGAATAGGGGGTGTTAAATTATCTTTTCCCCGTACTATTCCTGCGATATTTACCCTTTCTCCAGGACGATACACACCCCTACTTGTATATAGAAATGCGTCATATCCAGTTTCTAAGTATGCTGTACCACCAACATTAAAATCGCCTGTAGAAAGTTGGTGTCGGTTAAGTTGGATGAAAGATATATCTTCACCTTTTTCTGCAGTCAGCATAAAAGGGGTAAACCCTTCGGTTTTTTGATCCACTGATGAGAATTTTACAAAACCTTGCCAATTTGTTTTTCCTGTCAGTAATGTTTGGTTGTTATCACTGATAAGTTTAATTGTTGCTTGAGATACAGGTTTTAGATTGGAAAGGGAATTGACCCATACCCATAACTCATCTCCTGCCCTTTTTGATATAATCCCAAGGTCAGTTAGCATTACCCATTGTGTTGCACGAGGTCTATAGTTATGAGGGTGTCTGGCAGTGACTTTAAAGATACCTATATACTTATCATCAAGATATTGCCCCAAATCAATAGGAGTTTTTACCTCTTCATTCAGTTTTGATTTAATTGATAGACTACCCGAATGGATTGGTTTACCTAAACCGCTTGTATATGTACTCCAATTTCTTAGTTTAGAAGCATATATAAGGTTATTAGCAAAAACCTTTTCAATTTGAATGTTGACATTCTCTATATTTGTTGTTGCTAATCCGAGATTCATGTTTTGATTTCGAGTTAAGAAAAACCCACTTCCGGCAAAACGAATCTGCGGAGGTACATCCGGTATGGTAAGTGTTACTGAATAAGATTTCTTTAATATGGATCCATCAGGGGCAGTTAATCCTTCCTGAATGCTGACTTTATATTTACTACGCCGTTGAAAATCACCATATATATCAACCCCATCATAACGTTGGATTATCTGCGTATCTAATTCGGGTTCAATTTGAATGTACGGTTGTATGGTATCAACAGGTACATTAGAACTGAATCGAAGCCGTATATGAGGACTACCAGAATATTCATCTACATTGGCATATGTAACTCTAAGTCTATCTCTGCCAGCCAAGGTTAATGTTCTAATACTTGCCTGCTTCAATCCAATTTTTCCACCGATACAATTAAATCCTTTATCAATTTGTACCTTTAGAGATTGATTTCCAAGAAGTCGTGGAATTTCTTCTGTCTCAATTGATATCTCTTTTGCAATTCCACTTTCTGGTTGAAGTGTATAGGGTAATATAACATTATCTTGAAGCTTCAGAGATAGATTTGAACGTAAATCGGCAATATTCACAGGATAGTTAAAAGCTAACTTCCCTTTGACTTTGGCATGGGTCTTGGTATATTTAAATTCCAGATTCTTCCTTTCAATACGAAATGGTTCTGTTAAAAAAGTGAATTTTCTGTTACCAGTAATGACAAAACCCAGTGAACTTTGATGCAATTTCGGTGAGAGTACGACGGTGTAACTTGCGGAGGGAGATAAAGGACTATCTAAAAAGTAACGAATTGTATCACGTTTGACCCAACGGCTGACTCCTTCAACTGTAGGAGTAAATTGAACTGCCTGACTTGGCAATTCGGTGTTAACCAGTGAATTATCTATGACAGGTTCTGAAAATGTAAATGTAAAGTCTACCCATTGAAGGACTTTCTCACCCTTTGGTGTGAATGATTTTACATGGACACGAGTTTTTGAACCTGTGGATAGATTGTGAATATATAGAGAACCTATTATCAATAAAAGCAAAGAGAGTATTCCTACAACGCCTATATACAATTGTTTATTTTTCATCGTAAAGTCTCCTAAGCGTCCAATTAAACTGAAACTTGAAGTCTATTAATTTTTAGTGCAATAAATTTGTCCACATTGTCCTATGATTCTGTCAATATGAACATAATATTTATTGATATGAAAATCCGTTCTTCTATTATCTATGATACTTAAAATTAAGATGATATCCATTTGAGATCTTGTTATCAATCAAGTTAATTCTTTATTTATTATGTACAGAGCAAATTCTGTGCCAATATTTAGTACTTCCAATATGATTTCCATAATATTGCTACTAAATTCTGTATATTTTAGAAACATCATTATTTATTACACTCAGTTTAAATCAAACAAACAATTAGAGTGTGTATGGCAACGGGGGTAATTATAACAGAAGGACAATCTCGCTTAAAGCAACCTTTAAGCGAGATTGTTTGGTGGAATGTCAGGTAGTTAGTATATTACTAAAATCGGGTAGATTTGTAAGAAAATGCTATCATGTGTAAAAAATAACACACTCAACTATTTTCTTACTTACATGAATGTGTAAGGTGTATTCTACAATTGTGCTTAAGGGAGCACCTACAGAGGTTATATAAGAAAAAACATAGATTTCAAACATCATTTCTTATATTCAACTTCCGATACATTTATTTATGAATTAAAACCAGAAATGAGACATTAGAATGAGTTGATTTGTCCCTTTGAGTTGTCGTAATTCACTTTTACTTGAGATCTTCTCATCTGGCAAGCGATCATTGTTTGGTAGGTTTGCCCAGTAAAATAGTGAAATAGCCCCGTTTTCCATAAAATTGTATTTGGCAGTAAATGTAATTCGCTTACCTGCATCCCCTAATACCATTCTATCAGGATCAAATAAACCGTAACGACCAGATAGTGATAACTGGGGAAAGAGTCGATATTTGGCACCAAAATAATACCCTTTAGAATCGACAGTATCGTCTGCAAAAGACAGTACTTCACCACTATTACCAAAATTGAATTCACCTTCCAAACTGAGATCACCGAATGAGGCAGTCAAGAAAGCACCAAGTACTCGTTCCCACTCTTCATTAGGTTTTTCTAACATACATGAAATACCTGCACGGATTGGACCGAGTTGTCCACCGAATGTTCCAAGAGATCCATTGGCGGTGTTATTCCTCGCATTGAAAAAAGCTGCATTGTAGAAAATTTTTCCATAACTACCCCCTGCTTCGAGGCCGACATCACGTTTATTTGAACCTAAATCGTAACCTTCTCTCACGAGTATATTATGATCTTTTTGTTTAATGCCGAATGGTAGTCGAAATTGTCCAACTCTAACGTAAAGATGTTTAGGAATCGCATCAACAGTTGCAAAGGCATTTAATGTAGTACCAACATTATTCGATACGGTTAACCGGATGTTTTCTGAGGCTTGCGCGTTAAATGTAACTTCTGCTTGCATGAGAAAAAATCTATCAACAGAAGAATGGCATGAGGTACAGCCTGCTCTTGTTCCTTCTTCTTCATCAACATGGGTGGTTTTGATAAATGCTGTCTGGAGATCGAGTGAAGTGGTTATTTGTTTGATTAACTCCTTTGTTTCTTCTGTCACAGCCTCTATATCAAAGTCTTCAGGGAATTCAAAATAGTTTTCTTCGAAAATCTCACCAATGCGATTTCGAGGTCCACCACCCGCAGGATCTATATGACAGAAAGTGCAATCCTTATTTAATTCGGCTGCAAATTCTGGTCTGGCTTCGGCAGAGTTAATCATGAATATGCTAATCAATACAATTGATAGAAATGTCAATATTAACAATTTTGGAATATTGAATTGCTTCATATTTTTTCGAGGAAAAAGCATATTCAATTTGGTAGAATAAAATTCCATAGGCTTACTCCTTATACTGTCAATTAGGCAAGGTTTTATTGCAATCTATAGTTGACATCAATCAAGTGCAGTAAAAACATAGTCCATATCTTTAACTCTGGCATGGCAACCCCAACATACACGGTCTCGGGCTAAGATTGTAAAATCATCATCAGGAGCACCTCTTGTGTATTCAATAAACTCCCAATCATTATGATCAGGATCGCTACCAGCAACTTTACGCATAATTGCAATCAAACCGATGTAGTCTTTATTAGGTCTGGAAGCTTCTTTTACAACAATACTTCCATCTGGGTATGGAAATGTCTGTTCTCCATCTGGTGCAATTACTTCTCGGTCTTGATTAACATATACGTTTTTTGTACCATTATGCGGGTCACCACCAGGAACAGGGGGTATAGGTTCTGCATTCAATTTAAGCCATTTCTCATAGCCTGCAGTATAATCAGGTAGTCCCGGTAGTGCAACAATTGTTTCTTCAGGTTGTTGAACTTCTTGGTTATTCACTCCATTGTCAGTTTCCTGGACAAGTTCCTCTATCTGGTGTTCTTCCACACAGGAAGTGAACAGTAGACCAGCAATTAGAACTGATACAATACATTGTATTGTATTTAGGAAATGGGGAGTATGTTTTCGGTTATTCATAACTTTCTCCTTAGATGAATATGATTTTAGTATATATTAAACTTGTAAGCTATACAATACATTAATTCGTTTGTCGATAGTAAAATATAGAAAAACTTAATACCTACGGGGAATAATCTCCGGTTTTATAGATAGAATTGGAACCTATAAAACCGCAATACTTATGTGACACCTAACGACAAAAAGGACTTATCATATTACATTTATTTTTTTATACCAAAATGATTTAAATTGTTGTAATATTATCATCTGTTATTTAGTAAAGTCAGTATACGAATTGAATCAAAGACTAAACGAAACATTAATTATCATATATGAAACGAACTAACATGTGAATAAAGGAGAATTGGATGCTTAGAAAATTGTTTAAAGGTGGTGATAAAAAAGCTGATGAACTAAAGAACACAGTACAGGATGAACCACTGGAGACAAATGGGAAAGATAATTGGTTTAATCGTCTGAAATCCAGTTTGGCTAAAACTCGAAATAATTTAATGTCTCAACTTTCTGGATTACTTCGAGTCGGTAGGAAGATTGACGAAGATCTAATGGATGAAATTGAAGAGATTCTAATCCAAGCTGACGTAGGTGTTGATACAACTCTGAAATTGATGGATAATGTTCGGGAGACAGTAAAATCCCAAGGATTGGGCGACTCCTCTGAGTTAGAAATAGTTATTAAAGATGAAATTCGAAATCTGCTCGGGGAAGATACTCCATTAAAACTTGAAGGAGAAGGACCTTATACGATTTTGGTTCTTGGCGTGAACGGTGCAGGAAAAACGACAACTATTGGGAAACTTGCCAGCAGGTTTAACACTGATGGATACCGTGTTCTCGTTGCAGCAGGAGACACTTTTCGGGCAGCTGCTGAAGATCAATTAGAAGTCTGGTGTGAACGAGCAGGGGTCGACTTGATTCGGGGTGGAGAAAATGCTGAACCTGCCTCTGTGGTTTTTGATGCTATACACGCAGCAAATCATCGTGAAGCAGATGTTTTAATAGTAGACACAGCAGGAAGATTACATACGAAAAAACCTTTGATGGATGAGTTGTCAAAAATCGGACGGGTTATGGCACAAGCCCATGCTGGAGCTCCCCATGAAGTACTACTTGTTATTGATGGTACCGTGGGACAAAATGCCTTAATGCAGGCGAAGATTTTCAATGAAGCTGTTCCTATTACGGGTGTGGCAGTCACTAAACTTGACGGTACCGCAAAGGGCGGAATAATACTTGGAGTGAAATCCGAATTGGGAGCACCCGTAAAACTAATTGGAATTGGAGAGAAACTTGACGACCTAAGAGATTTTGTAGGTACCGAATTTGTTGAAGCTCTTTTTGTTTCTGAAGAGACATCAGAGTAACATACTACAGCCTAACCCTACAACATATTATATAGGGTTAGGCTGTAGTATGTAAGCAGGTAATGTAGAGGACAATCTTAATCTACCTTGTAGAACTTGTCTTATAGGGCATCTCCATCTTTAAGGTAGGACTGTAAGTGTTTGCGTAGATTGCGATGGGCATGGAATAGGTGAGCCTTGACAGTTCCATCCGATCTACCAACCGCAGTAGCGATATCTTTTAGTGATAGACCATCCCAGTGGCGTAAGATGAAAATCTTACGTTGTTTCGGTGGCAGCTGACGAATCGCCTTTCGGATCTGAAGTCTAAGCTCCTTATTCTCCACTGCTTTGGCAGGTGAATCTAACCGTAGGTCTGGGAAATTCGCCATCGGTAATTCCTCGGATTCATCGGAATCATATACCATTACTTCCGAACGCGATTTTTTTCGTAAAAAATCTATACACAGGTTGACAGTGATTTTATAAAGCCAACTATAGAACTGGCATTGACTCTTGAAGTTACCCAATCCTTGGTAAGCACGGATAAATGCATCTTGTGTAATATCAAGGGCATCTTCATGATTAGGAACAAAACGCAGCACTAACCGATAAGTTCGTTTTTGATAGCGAGTAAATAGCGTATCAAATACTGCGGTATCACCACTTTGAAATTGTTCTATCAGTTGAGCATCATCATTACAACTTGGAGGAATACTTTCGGGGCTTGGGGACTGCATGTTCTCCTCTTATATGTCATTGGCTGAATAGTAATTCAGTCGTTAGTTATAGAATAGAAGTCACCGATCTGTCTGTTTTTGTACACAATGAAACCATTCTCTGTATCTGCGGCTATCTTTAACCATCTGTTGAAGCAGGGATAATTCCTCATCTTCTTCGGCACAAGGTGCATCAGCCAGCAATGCTAACAACTCCTCATACACGATCTTATCTTCATCTACCAATGCTGAAAGAAGACTATCAAAGTTCTCTCCCATTCCGAGTAGTGAAAATAATTGATTCGTGTGCCGTAATTCTTCTGAGGCAGCCTGGTTTAGGTACGCAGCAAGTTCATGTTCATTTCGTTTCTCTGCGATTCGAGCGAGAATTAACCGCATTCCGACGAGTTTGAGTTTGGCTTGCGCAAGTTCGTCAAGTCCCGTCTCAAATTTCTCACGTAAATGATCAGCATCACGCGGGTGCAACTGGGAATAACTCGGCCAAACGGGTTTCGCCATCACCTGTTTCAATCTCTTTAGACTTTCTATAAGGTTATCTTGTTCTTCTGGGGACAATTGACCAAAAGTGTGTTCCCAAAAGTCTTCTGCCTGTTTTACACCTTCACTAAAAAGTTCTTGAGATTGTGGTGTTAGTTGAATGCGAGCTCTTCTTCTATCTTCATCACACTTACGACGGACAACCCAACCTTGACGTTCTAATCTGTTGACTAAACCAGAAACTGTATTGTGAGCAAGACCGAGATGTTCACCCAATTCACTTACATACATGCCGGATTCACGACCATACCAATGTAAGTGTTGTAAGGCGTTAAATTGGACAATTGTTAGGCGATTCGGAACTAAATCCTGAATAAACCGGGATTTGGTTGATGCTTGGGCATGTCGCATCACACGCATAACAACATCAATTTCTTGGTTGAATTCACGGTTTTTAGACATATTTCTAAATTGCGTCCTATATAAGAGGTAAATCCGTCGTATACGACATAATTATAGAGGTAAATTCAGGCTATGTCAAATTAAAATGGGTTTAAATACAGAATTAGTAAGAATTTAGAAGGGTTTAATTGCTACCAACCAAACGTTGTGCCTTCATTTTTCGCTTAGACTTGGTCTTTGTGCGTTTATTATTTATAGGTTTTTCTACTATTTTCTCTGGTTCAATCTCTTCGGATTGAGCAATCATTTCTTGTTGTTCTGCTTCATATTCAGCATAAGTTCCATCAAAAAATCGGGTGGTGATTCCCTCTTTAGTACTCTCAAAAATCAACATTTTAGTGGCTAAACTATTTAACAAATACCGGTCATGTGAAATGATGAAAAGCGTGGCAGGATAATTCGAAAGTGCATTTTCAAGTGCTTCACGTGCGGGGATATCCAAATGGTTTGTTGGCTCATCAAGGAGAAGTACATTTGCCTTTTCCAATAGTAGCTTTGCCAGTTGAACACGACTTTGTTCCCCTCCGCTCAAGTTTCGGATCTGTTTAAACACATCATCACCAGAAAATAGAAATCTTGCTAAAAAGCCACGAACTTGTGTCTGTGTGTAGTCAGGACAAAGTTCCCAAATTTCTTCAAGGATCTCTTTGTCAAGATTGAGTCCTTCTAATTCTTGTGTATAATACCCAAATTTAAGTGTAGGTCCAACCCAGAGTTCCCCCTGTGTTGGCTGTTCTTCTCCTAACATCATACGGAAGAATGTAGTCTTTCCAACACCATTTGGACCGAGAATACCAACCACATCTCCACGAGATACCTCAAAGGTTAGATCTGTGAACAAGACTTTTTCATCAAACTGTTTGCTAACTTTATGGCAACGAAGGATATCATCACCGCCACGTGTCTCTGCAGAGAAGTTAAGGTTCAACGAAGGAGAATCAGTACTCGGTTTTTCGACTTTTTCCATTCTGTCTAATTTTTTTAGACGTCCTTGTGCTTCACGAGTTCGTTGACCGGCTATGTTCCGTTCGATAAAATCCGATTCCTTGGTAATAAAGTCCTGTTGAATTTTGAATGTTCTTTCATCGACCAATCTCTCTACACCCTTTATTTCACAATACTTGGAGTAATTGCCTCTGTAAATCTTGATTTGATGGTGATTCAAATCCCATACTTTACTGACAACATTATCTAAGAAATACCTATCGTGGGAAACAACAAGAACTGCCCCTTTATACTCGGTATTAATATAATTTTCCAACCATTCGATTCCATTAATATCGAGATGATTTGTCGGTTCATCCAGAAGTAGTAGGTCAGGATCTTCAAGTAACAGTTTGCCAAGTGTGGCACGGCTTTTCTGTCCACCACTAAGAACGCTAACCGGTAGGTTGAAATCCTGTACACTAAAACCTAATCCACCTAAAACGCGATTAATCAGATGTTCATAGTCATAACCCCCTAATCGGTCATGTTGATCTTGTAGACGAGAATACCGTTGTAAAAGTTGCGGGGTTTCCTGAGATTCCATCTGTTCTGCAAGTAGTAGCATCTGATCCTCAAGGGCAAGTCTATCTGCAAAAACCTTAAGCATTTCTTGTCGGAGTGTACAATCATGTTCTAATTCCGGTTCTTGGCTCAGGTAACCTACACGCATTCCTTTCGCTGGTATAACTTTTCCTTTGAAATCCGTGAGTATACCACACATAATCTTCAGTAACGTTGTCTTTCCACACCCATTTCGTCCAATCAAACCTAAGCGATCCCCAGGTGCAATCGAGATTGAAATATCATCCAGTATTATATCCGGATCATACATTTTCGTTACATTTTGTAATTCTACTAATGACATTATCTTTTGTCCTATAATCCATTTATCAGTGTGGTAATGTAGCCACAAGTATTGTTCTCAGAATTAATTATATGTATTCAAGTCTGCCAATTAGAACTGCGAAGAATCATTTCTTGATACTTATCAGCACTATTCTTATCAGGCCTGCGTATGTTAAATTGTCTAAATCGCCAGAAAGCTATTGTGAGCGCAGCATAGTGAACATAGGGATCTAAACCTCTAAATTCATCATCAGAAATCGGACGAGTAGCATTATATGCATCCAAGAAACTATGCACAAGTTCTTCTTCCAATATATGGTCTTCAGTGTAGCAACACCCGATAATTGTCATAGCGATATCAATTAACAATGTATCCTGACACCCCTCTTCAAAATCAATAATTGTGACCAACTTTTCACCATCAAAAAGTGTATTATCTAAGAACAGATCTCCGTGTAATAGACCTGAAGGTAGAGGTTTTTCCAATTCAGGTGTCATCCATTCGAGTTCTGATTTTAACCATAATAAAAATGGGTGTGTCTTAAATTCTGTCTTTTCTATCTCCTTAATAAATGGAACTATTTGCGATATTCCCATTGGGAAACGTGGAAGTTCCATAAGCGGTGATATACGATGTAGTTTTGCTAATGCTTCTCCGATTTGCTTCAACACACACTGAGATGGGTGAGGGGTTGTTCCATTCATAAAAGGGTAAATTATCACACGGAAATCTTGCGATAAATGGAGAAATTCACCATTTCTCTGTGGAATAGGATATGGAGTAGGGTAATCATGTTGTTGAAGGTGTGTTAACAGAGAGATTTGCAACTGAAGTTCATCTGTAGTCTTCTCATCACATATTTTCAGTAGATAAACCCCATCTGAAGTAGTGAGTTTAAAGTTGCTATTTCCATACCCACCGGACATCACTTCAAGGTCTGTTGGTGTACCTATTGAGTAATGTGAAACTATGTCGGCAACTTCAGTTGATGAAAGGGTGGTATACTGTGCCATGTAATAATGGATACTACTGTTTCGGTTCGGTAGCGTGTATGAATTCTTTGTATTCAGGTAGGTTGCGAAGTCTATCAAATGCAGATTCCATTTTAGCAGATTCGAGCATTGCCTTATCTAATCGAACCGCTTCACGGAGAGAAATAATTGCCTTTTCTATAGTTTTTCCACTTGTTTTCTCTGCTTGAATGGAATAACCGATGGCAAGGTTATAATATGCCTTTGCGAAATTAGGATCTAACTGTGTTGCACGTTCCCAGGCAATGATTGCGTCATATAGTTCACCCATATTTCCATATACAGCACCCAGATTGTAGTATGGCAGTGCCCACCCCGGCTCATTTTGAATTGCCAATTTGAACTCAGAAATAGCTTGTACATGGTCACCGTTCTTCGCGGAAGCAAGTCCCCATTTATAGTGTGATTGCGCAACCTCGTTGGGTTCTTGATCATTCGTCTCGTCGGAATATGGAATAGTATTCAGTCCACATCCAATTAATATACAAAATGCACTGAATAATGTAAGTGTTTTCATAGATTAATCCCCAATTTCTCTTACAATACTATACCTGATTCTGTGTATTGAGTCAAATAAATAGGAAAATTACAGCTGTAAACATCTTATCAATTCAGGGCTTACGCAATACCTCTTAAAGTCCCCTGATATTGTCCAAATCGGCAGCACCAGCAGTGCGGAATGTGGATAGAAAACTTAAATACAAAAATGAATAAAAATGAAGAATATCTTAATCAATAACAACTAATATATCACAATAACACAAAATAAATTAAAAACACTTGTCAAAATAGAAATAAAATTGTAGAATACTGTATTGTTCACCTTTTATATACGAATACTAATTTATTACAATAGAGTTACGAGAATTTATATATTTAGAAATTAGTGTTCTTTAAGAATAACCCAATACAACACAACTATATAATATCATTTCTATTTGAATAGTTCACATTATAGAAAATAAAGAAAATATCTATAGCTAACAACTAAAAACATAGAATGGATTCAAGAAATTTAGATGATGCATTTCACATATTCATATCAAAAATTAGGAGAAAAAATGATGACTACCTATAAAAACGATCCTAAATACAAAAGTTTAATTACGTCAAAAAAACGACATTATTTGATGGTTGGAAATGTCAAAATCAGCAACAACAATAAAAACACAAAATCACACATTTTAGAAATTCTTATAAATGCAATTCAAAGTGGAGTAAAGTCAGTCTATGACAGGGTTTGCAGGGGTAATTTACACCAATTTCAATGTCACACGATGTGACAAAAAGTGTAACTTTTTCCTTGTTTCGACACATAGAGGAAAACACCATGAACACGATATTACCATCAGAGAATTTAGGATTAAAAGCCTGTTTTTGCACCCTATTATTTGTCTCTATATTAGGATTAAATCGCTGTTTTTTGCCTTTTTAACTGACAGAAATATCATCTTGTGTAAGGATGTAATACCATTTCTATATGATAATATAACATTATTTCGTAGGTCGGGTAGAAGCGATAGCAAAACCCGACTTTTTATTCTATCATCTCGGGTTTCGTGCCTCAACCCGACCTACAATATGTTATGACAATTTGTCAATTAGAAATGGTATAATCTATTCTTTTCGCACAATTGAATTCAGAATTGGTAAAAGTGCACCTATAGTCGGAACATCACGGAATGTAAACCCATAGTGTGAGAAATAGCTTGATGTCTCTAATGCCTCTGCAATCGTAGCGTTTTTCTCTAATTCCTTGGATACTCCAATGATGAGCGGTATATCCGTCTTATTCGGTAGTGAATTCACCCGAGTAAGCAGATGTCCTTGATGCCATGGGTGGAATAATTCAATTGCAACTTCTACACCACTACTGTGGGTTAGTTGATAATCTGGGAAACAGTAGCTATCCCCAGGTAGAGGGAAGAATTGACTACCAGGTTGGATCTGCCACTTATCAGTCTTGTTTTGAAGCATTTGCTGAAAGTGCTGAATATCTTCAGGGATATATGCAAGGAACTGTTGTGAAATTGGTTTAATTCCGCAGGAGTCATCAATAGACAACTGAGAGGTACGTTTGTTTCTAAACTGAATTTCGGCAGTAAGTTCCCACTTCTGTTGATGTAGAACAGCGACAAAGAAGTTTGCCAAATTCATACCGTACCGTTTTGTCTTATAGAATAAGTTCAGAGGACCATCCACAGTAATCTGGAAGATATCTCCTGTATCGGTTTTTTCTTTTCGAATGCTGGATAAAAGTTGGTGAAATCGAAGATACTTAAACAATTGTCGAAGTTCAGCAGTCATCGAATCTGTAAGTCTTAGTGTAAGTGAATTACAATGCAACAATAAACCTTGTACTTGGGCAGTATTATAGCGATGCAGTAGGTGTTCCGGAGAAATACTCCTAAATGACAGAATTTGTTGGCAACTCGGTAAATCTGCGTATAGATAATCATGTAATTCTGTTTCTGGTAATTCCGAGTCGGCACCCATTAACGCAAGAACTTTTTGGTGGTATTCTGTATAGTCCTGAAATTGTTCTTGTGAGAGAATACGGCTTGTTTCTGTGAAAAGCCTGTTCCGAAAGGCAATCAGTTCTTCATTTGGTGCTGTATCGAATTCTGTACGATCTAACAGCAACTTTTCGAGTCCTCGTAAAATTATAGGGGACTCAGATGTACCATCAATTATCGTTTTACTATTATCTAATAGTGTTGATCTTTTATCGTCAGTAGCAGCTTCGAATATCGTGATTAATTGTTCTGCGACCTTCAGCAATTTGGAATTCGTGGGATCAACAAATTGAGGGTATATTTGTCCCTTTTGTATCTTGTATCGGAGTAAGTCTTTAGTAAGCATACTTAGTTGATAAAGCTATTTTCTTTGATACGCGTTATGTTGTCGACGACGTTTATTGACAGAATGTTCACCGGTTTGTTTTGATATGAGTTCGTAAAGAACAGCTTGTTTACCTTCTTTTTTCCGTAGGATACGTCCTAAACGCTGCACATGTTCTCTGACACTCCCACTTCCAGAAACGATAATTGCAACATTCGCTTCTGGGACATCAACCCCTTCATTCAACGCTTTTGAAGTGACTAAGATAGAATAGCTTCCATCACGGAATCCATTTAAAAAGGATGCTCGTTCTTTCTGTTTTGTCTGATGTGTTAGGACAGGTAAAAAGAATCGAGTCCCAATGTCGTAAGCAGTATCGTTATCTTGTGTAAAGATGATAATCCTATCTCCACGATGTCTCTGAATTAGTTTCCACACCCATTCCTGTTTTGCTTTTGATGCAAAACTAAGTTGTTTTTGTGTTAGATACGCTTTGAATGCAGCACGTCCTTCATCAGATTGAGAGGATTTCCACAGAAAATTCTTCCATCCACTTGATGTTCCCATATTGATATTTGATTTCCTAAGAAAGTCTAAATATGTTTTTCGTGCATCAAGATATTGTATCCGTTCTGTGTCTTCCATATCTATAGCCATAGTCACAACACGATAAGGGGCAAGTGTGTCTCCAGATAGATCCTGTACCTTTGCTTCATAACAACATTCACCGACAAGTTCATAGAGCCTATTCTCCTTGCCATCCACACGATCAGGTGTTGCCGATAAACCTAAACGAAAAGGCGCAATACTGCTAATAGCTGCATACTGATACTGATCGCCTGGAAGATGATGGCATTCATCGTAGATAGCAAAACCGAACCGATTGCCGTAGTGTGGGGCATGCATTACCGCAGATTGATATGTTGTAACAGTTAGATCACTCAATTCGTGATGTCCACCCCCATATAAGCCAACTTCTTGGCCAAAATGTTCTTTTAGTACATCATACCACTGATGCATTAGATCTATAGTTGGGACATGGACAAGTGCAGGTCGTTGCGTATCTTCAATCAGAAGAATAGCAATGAAGGTTTTACCCGCACCTGTAGGAAGACTAATAACTCCACGTTTGTTGTTAGCATGCCAAGCATCAATGGCTTCAGACTGGTACGGATACGGAGTTAAGGATTTCTGACTTTGGAATGTCTGGACAGTGAATTGACGGGCAGAATCATTATATGGGAAGTTATGAGCACGAAGATGGGTAACTATATGACGATAACGGTATGCAGGGGCACGGTATGTTAGAGTGCGTTCGTCCCAACGGATATCTGGTAACTGTGCATGGATTTCCTCTGGGACGTTTTGTAGGATAAGGGTGCCTTTATCAAAGTCAATTGTTATCTGTTCCATAAGGCTGTATGCAAGAATGTCGTTTATAAACTGGTTCACATTTTATAGTATAACGTGAAATCGAAGTAAGAGAATTCAACTATTTTATCACTAAAATTAAATTCTCAACCCTTGGTAGGTTCGTTTTGTAACCATGGGAATGCAATCCATTTTCATATCACTTGCTTTCGATGGATTAGCGTGATAAGATTATGCTATCTTGTAGAATAAATAGAATGAGGTAATAACCAGTGCTGAAACTCATGATAATGCCACCACAGAATTCCCAATTACAAACTTGGGCAGAGACTATAAAAAAGGAAATACCCGAATATGTTATTCTCTACCCGAAAACAGATGATGAGGTTGATCTACATCTTCCTGATTCAGATGCAGTTTACGGTTGGGTATCTCCAGAAAAGTTGCCATTAGCGAAAAATATGCGATGGCTACAAAGCCCCGCTGCTGGACCAGATGCCGGTTTCTATTATCCTGAATTGATTGAGCATCCTGTGGTTGTATGCAATCCACGCGGTATTTACAATGATCATATTGCACAACATATCCTCATGTTTGTACTTGCACTTGCACGGGGTTTACCTTCTTATCTGGACGCGCAGCGTGCTGGTATTTGGGATAGTAATGCCCGAAAAAGTGAATATATAGATCTTGCTGAAGCAACTGCTTTGATTGTCGGTGTGGGTGGCATCGGTCATGAAACTGCAAAATTATGTACCACATTTGGTATGAGAGTTATAGGAGTAGATCAGAGATGGGAATATACCATACCTGATATAGAAAAACATGAACCAGAAGAATTGGACACACTTTTACCTTTGGCTGACTTTGTAATAGTGACGACTCCTCACACACCAGAAACAGAGGGAATGTGGAATAGAGATCGGTTTGAACTTATGAAAGAAACCGCGTATTTCATCAATATTGGACGTGGTAAAACGACGAAACTTGATGATCTTGTTGATGCCCTTGAAAATCGAATTATTGCTGGATGTGGATTAGATGTATTTGAAGTTGAACCTTTACCTGTCGACAGTCCATTATGGAGAATGTCTAATGTCTTGATAACCCCTCATATTGCTGTTAAGGATGCGAAGCATATATCTGAACGCCATTTTGAAGTGTTTTTAGAAAATTCGCGTCTATTTGCTGAAGGGAAACCGTTAAAGAATGTAGTGGATAAAGCAATGTGGTATTAAGTAATTGAGTTCAAGCAATTATCTATGAATTTGAAGAAAGTAGGTTTTGTTGCAATCGAAATACTCAACCTAAGGTCGCTGTTTTCAATATAATTCTATCCTCTGTCCAATTATCACGATACCAAGTACATGCTTCAAAGGTATCATTGAGAGATTCCATTCTCTGTTTTAACATCTCACGAAGTTCATTTCGGATAGCTGCTGCAGAAGGTTCATCAATCAGATTTATCGTCTGATACGGATCTGATAAATTATTAAACAGTTTTTCGCATCCATCGGGACGATGAATTGCGTATGTATGTTGTTTTGTCCGTAATGCTCGCCACTCATGACCGTCATCCCATTTTGCTGTACATCCCATCCCTTGCATGAACGCTGCATCTGGTTCATCAAATGACTGATTAAATGTAGCTGGACTCAGGTCTGTACCTTCAACATCTTCTGGAATTGGTAGATCCATCATAGACAGAAGTGTAGGCATAATATCCGGAGTATTGAGACATACATTAGTGGTAAGTCCATTAGATATCTGATTATCCCACCGAATTAGAAATGGTATACGCACTGACTCCTCATAAAAGATGTTCTTTGCTTTACGCCCTTGGGCACCAAACATTTCGCCATGATCAGAGGTAAAGACAAAGATTGTGTCATCGTTGAGTCCGAGATTTTCAACTGCCTTCACTAACCTACCGATATTCCAATCAAGATTGGTGGTCATTGCATAATACACTCGCATCCATTCAGGTATCTTAGTACGTTCAGCATCGGACATCATTGCCCAGGTATCACCATACGGATCGTTTTCAGCCCTATAATTGGGTGGTAACGAAAACTCAACATCACGGAACATATCATAATATTCAGGAGGCACATTGTTTTCATTCCAGGGATCGTGTGGGGTGCCGATAGATAGGAAGAGAGCAAAAGGGTCGGCATCTTTTGAAGCACGTTCAAGGTATTCGATTGCTAAATCCGTCTGTCCATCAGGTTCATACCCTTGAATTGTAATCTTCTCTGGACTATCTGTATGATAATATGTGTCAAAATATGTATGATGAAAATTATATGCCGACCATTCCCCATCAAAACCGAGTCTGTGGGGACCAGGAGGGATATAGGAATTTTGAGAGTTATGATGTTTACCCAATTGATTTGCCCATAGATGCCATTTACCGATATAGCTTGTCTGATATCCGTTACGATGTAGAACATGTCCGAAACAGTCATGATTGGGGTTCATACGGAGTTCATTAATCGCCATACCTGTGCTACTGGCATATTTACCTGTGAAAAGGGATGCACGGTAAGGCGCACACATCGGACTACCCGACACAGCATTGTAGAAGTTTACTCCTTTGGTAGCAAGATGATCAATATTAGGTGTTAGAGCATTATTATCTCCAGCATAACCGCAGGATTGATAACGGAGTTGGTCAGCAAAGACATATATAAGATTTGGATGATTGTTAGATAAGGACATATTACTTCTTTCTTGTACGTATTTTATGACATTATTCTAACAGATTTCTATATTATCGTCTTTGTTAATCTACTTGACACGGATATTTACAGACAATCCATCTGGTGAAGATATGTCATTTTGACAGGATCAGTGTATCCTCTTTTAGCATTTTCCGTAACAGATATAAGATACATCTTACTCAAAATCTGACACCTTGTCTACCTATTTTGTACACCCATGAATCGAAACTGAACAGGTTTCTATACAATACATTTTAGTTGCAATTTGTGGTTAGATATGTTATTATTGTATATGGTTAAGTCTGAATGCCTTGCTTGTAGGAGGACAGGCGAGTGGAAGTAACCGTTCTGGTACTAAATGCCAGTTATGAAGCAATTAATGTTTGCAATCTCAGACGTGCCTTGAAGATGGTTTTTAAAGGAACTGCTCAAACTGAGGAAGTGTCTGATTCAGAGATACACTCACCATCAGCTGTTGTTAAAGTCCCGCATGTAATTCGGTTGGTAAACTATGTACATGTTCCGCGAAGTGTAGTGAAGTTTTCTCGTAAAAACGTACTCGCAAGGGACCAGCACATATGTCAGTATTGCAATAAGGAATATTCAGGGTCTATGTTAACACTTGACCATGTTATTCCTCTTTCAAAGGGTGGAAAAACTACCTGGGAAAATGTTGTGACTGCCTGTAAACGATGCAATAATAGAAAAGGTAATCAGATGCTTCATGAAACACAATTCAAGCTGAGACGCATACCGAAAACTCCTTCAATTCTAACGTACTTGCAGCTTAATCGACATTTTCGTGGCTACCATCCATCATGGAAAAAGTATCTCTATATTAACTAAATTGCATCCCATATATCCTCTGTATCTATTGTCTGTGAGTAATGACAAGTCCGATAAAATATTGTGCAGATGAAAGGGTGGTATAAAATCTGAATTAGCCTAACAGTATGCCTTACCAAGCACATCCAGATAGGTTGAAAAAACATTGGGAATTCCAGAGAGTCTATAAATCCGGTAAAAAATACTGGGATACATATTTTGTTATATATATATATACTACCCAGTTATGTCAAGCGCGTTTGGGAATTACTGTTAGTAAAAAAGTTGGAAAAAGTGTCCAGAGGAATAGAGTTAAAAGGCTAATTCGTGAGGTGTTCAGTTTATTAAGATCTGATCTACTTCCAAGCTATGATATTGTTGTTGTAGGTAGACAAGCAGCGTGTGAACTTACTGCATCGCAGGTAGAAGAAAGTCTCTATAAACTATTCCGTAAGGCTAAGATATTAGTTGCTTAAGTAAAAAGTTATATGTCTTACCAAATACTTACCGACTATTTGTAGTCAAAACTTACTCCCTACATTAATAGGTAAGTCGGATTTAATGACTTGCTTAAACCTAACCCCAACATACATTTGAATACTATTTATGTAATATGAAGCGATTATTTCTGTACGCAATCCGCGGTTATCGCCGTTTTATTTCCCCACTACTACCTCCAACATGTCGTTTCCATCCGACTTGTTCACATTATGCACAACAAGCTTTTGAAAAATATGGAACATTAAAGGGTATATGGTTAACCGTAAGACGGTTGGTAAAATGCCATCCTTATCATCCTGGGGGTTTTGACCCACTTAAATAGTTAATAATACAGACACTATTAATGAATCATAGTGTATGAATAGAAGAATGACACTATAGATAATTGAGGAGCACCTAATAGTAAATGGGATCACGTTATATTCTCGCACTCGTTCTAATGGTTGTTGTAATGATTGCCTGGAGTCTAATATTTGGTAATCGCTTTACCCCTGAACAGAACGAATCCGAATTAAGCGAACAGACTCCGTCAAACGGTACACCTGATGTACAACCAGGAGAGATAGAAAATGGCATAAGTAGTACTGAAGATACCTTTGTATCACAGGAAAAACCTGATGATCCGACTGTTCATATCCAAACAAATACATACGATATTATATTCAACGAAAAACTTGCAATAGCAAAAAAATGGGATTTAATAGAAAAGAATGAAAATGGAGAATTACGATTTCCTGACAGATCAACCACAACCAAGAATCTTGCTCTGAACCTAATTCCTGAAAACGCTTTAGACTGTCTGGCAATCCGTTTTGGAAATCCAATTCTTCAGGATGATTTACAACGGGCAAAGTGGGAAGCCGATAAGAATGACATACAACTTCAAAAAATGGAAGGACCACAAACCCTTACCTTCACGACTATAATTGGCAAACAACTAAAAGTTGAAAAGATATTCAAATTTTATCCGAATGGTTATATAGTTGATTTGATGTTAAGATTCGAGAACGTCACTGCTGATTCTCAAACAATACAAATCGGTTCAAATACACCAGGTAATGGGTATGAGCTTCGATGGGGACGAGGAATTAACGCGGATCTACTTGTTCACGAAAAAAAGGCAGGCAAACCGGGTAGACGTAGTACCAGAGAAGGTGCAAAGACATATATTGGAACCGGAAAACCTACGCATGAATTAAAACCAGAAGTGGCATCAGCAACTGTACTCTGGGCTGGTCTGAATAGTCAATACTTTAGTGCACTAATGATTCCAGAGCCAGAACTATATGCAACTTATAGACTTGACTCCTTAATAACAAATCAAACACCTGATCCCCTTGTTGCTGCACCGGACCAAACTGCTGTCCTGAATATACCAATCTCCTTACTTCAAGCCAATCAGACTTCATCCCATGCATTTCGTCTGTATGTCGGACCAAATGATGACACTCTCCTGAAACAAATTACAGCACCCAATGATTCAGAAACACCAATTAATTTATCTAAAGTAATAAGTTTTGGATTTTTTGGTCCCTTATCATGGGGAATGCTCTGGTTTGTAAGGTACTTATATAAGATCTTTGGAAACTATGGCGTGGCAATAATCTTATTAACTGCTTTAGTGAAGATTGTTTCTTTTCCACTTACACGGAAAGCACATGTTTCCATGAAGAAAATGCAGGACCTACAACCTCAATTAACCGAATTACGTGAGAAATTTCGTGATGATCCTCAAAAACTAAACAGAGCCACAATGCGTATCTATAAAGAAAATGGAGTGAATCCATTAGGAGGTTGTATTCCATGGTTACCACAAATCCCAATCTTTTGGGCTCTCTTCTCATTATTGGGAAGTGCTGTCGAATTCCGTGGTGCTCCTTTCCTTTTCTGGATTGATGATCTTTCTGCTCCAGATGTTCTGATAAGACTACCTTTTACAATACCCTTAATATTTTTAGAAATAGACGCCATTCGATTTTTACCTATATTAAATGGACTAACAACATGGCTTCAACAGAAATTCGTAGGCGGTATGTCAGCAACACCTGCTACCAGTAATACTCAAGCAAAAATCATGCAATTTATGCCTCTTATTTTCGTATTTCTTTTTTATAACTGGGCTTCTGGATTTGTGTTATACTGGTTGTGTAATAATGTATTTACAGTTGCTCAACAGCAGATACAAACCAGATATTTCCATGATGGTGAATCCAAAAATGATGTGAAACCATCAAAATGATTACTTGCTGAGTTTGCGTTTCAAGAGAATAGGTTAACCTTCGACCGTTCATGTTGAGGAATTTGAGACTTGAATATCTGATTCTTCAACACACTAAGGAATACAACAATATGCAAAATTTCATTGAAACTGAAGCTGAAACTGTAGAAGAAGCAATTGATCTCGCACTATCAGAACTACAAGTTACGCGTGAAGACGTAAACATCATCATATTAAATGAACCGACGAAAGGTATACTGAGTTTCGGTGCAAAGCCAGCGAAAATTCGAGCTGCTCTTAAGGATAATACAAGTTTTTCTCCTGAATCTATCCTGAAAGAAATACTAACTCGAATCGGAATTGATGGTGAAGTCGAATCTTCACAGGTTGATGGGAGTCAACATCTAAACATGATTACTGATTCTCCCGCCCTACTAATTGGTAAGCATGGACAGACACTTGACTCTATTGAACGTATTCTCAATTGTATTGTAAATAAGAATGCACTCGTAAAGAAAAAGATATTTGTTGACACAGAAGGATACAGAGAACGACGGGAGGAATCACTATCTGAACTTGCACATCAAATAGCAAGTAAAGTAAAGCGAACTCGTCAGGATGCTGTGATGTCACCTATGTCTGCTAAAGATAGACGCATAATACATCTTGCCCTACAATCTGATGATACTGTTTCCACTTTTAGTCAAGGCGAAGGTGATTTCCGTCGCGTTGTAGTTACAATACAAAACGAGAATTGATCCTGAATACTGTTCCATTTTATGGTAATATTGTTTCTTATAGAACAGGATTAAAATATGAACATTGACGATACCATCGCTGCCATAGCAACACCGAAAGGGGAGGGTGGCATCGGTATTGTACGTGTAAGTGGTCCACTTGCCCTTCCTATTGCATGTGAACTATTTCGTCCATCTCGTAAAGTCCACACCGAACAACTTCCTTCTCATTCACTTACACACGGATATATCGTTGATAGGTCAACATCAGAAGATATTATTGATGAAGTACTACTCGGTATAATGCGTGCCCCCCAAACCTATACAACTGAAGATATTGTTGAATTTAATTGCCACGGCGGTGTAGTGACGTTGTCCACTGTCTTGGATTTAGTTATAAAAGCCGGTGCAAGAACGGCTGAACCGGGAGAATTCACAAAAAGGGCATTCTTAAATGGTAGGTTAGACCTTGCACAAGCGGAAGCAGTCGCGGAACTTATCAGTTCAAAAACAGATTTAAGTCGTAAGATTGCGATTAAAGCTCTTGAGGGTAAACTATCGGAGAGCGTAAACATGCTTAGTGATAGAGTTTCGTCCCTCCTTGCTGAAATTGAGGCATCAATTGATTTTCCAGAAGAGGACTTGGATTTCATGAAGATTGAGACGCAATTGATCAATGCCCGTAATATTAAGACTGATATGGAAGACTTACTCAAATCTGCTTCAGAAGGTCGTATTATCAAAGAGGGGATTGATGTTGCAATTTTGGGGAAACCAAATGTTGGTAAATCCAGCCTTTTTAATGTCCTTATTAACACAGCACGTGCAATTGTTACGGATATACCGGGAACAACACGCGATACAATTGATGAATTGATTAATATAGCAGGCATCCCGATTAATCTTGTGGATACAGCAGGAATTCGACATACAGATGATCCTGTTGAAAAAGAGGGTGTTCAAAGAAGTAGAGATATCAGTACTAAAGCAGAATTTCTACTTGTAATGTTTGATGCTTCTGAATCCTTAAATGATGACGATATTCATCTATTACAGATAGCTAATTCACATTCTGCTATTCTAATCTTGAATAAGACGGATCTAAATAACGTAATCAAACCTGAAGATTTAATTAATCACTGTCCCGATAGAAAGGTGGTCCAAACTGCTATTATTCAAGAAAAAGGAGTTGAACAGCTGAAAACTGCTATACAAGAAGAATTACTTGGTAAAGATTTCACTTTTGGTGAATCCTCCATAGTTAGCAATTCCCGTCATCAAGAGGCGTTACGTCATGCAAAAACTGCTATTGATAATGTTATAGAGAGTTTAGAAGGTGAGATGCCACCGGACCTCGTTTCCGTTGACCTGCGTATATGTCTTGATGCCATAGGTGATATTGTTGGGAAAACGACTACTGAAGACATCCTGGATCGTATTTTCTCACAATTCTGTGTTGGAAAGTAGAAGTAGAATTCTATATTTACTAAGAGATTAAATCTCTAATACACAAACCGTTATGAATCCCAGGTAGATTCCGTGGGAACTATATTTACGATTCTGGGTGCATGTATAAACAGATATTACATATTTTGTTGGTTTGTCTATAGTAAACAATTGTTTTATTTTGGAGTTATACTCTTATATTTTATATATGCTGTAGAGTCCTGAATCTGAGGATCATTTCTCAAGTAATGACTTCTAAAGAGCAATTTCAAAATACTCAAACATTGGTATTACAAGTGTTTTATTGGACAGTTCAAGTCAGAATATGGTAATATATAACACTCGTTGAAATAGTGTGATTTCGAATGATTGATATTGTTTAACCAGCTGTCGAGAATTTCCTTGACAGTTTAGTAAAGGAGAGAATTAATGTGTAATTCTGTTTTAGAAAATAAAATTACCTTACTATCTGCATTTGGCATATTCTTAATACTTGTTGTTTCAATGCAAGTTTATGCTGAAGGAGAAATGGTGGAGTGGGGTACATCCATTGAAGAAGCACAAATTCAGGCGGCTGAAAGTGGAAAGCCCATTATGATGGACTTCTATACGGATTGGTGAGGTTACTGTAAGCGGCTGGATGCCGAAACATTTACAAATATAGAAGTCATTGCTCTTACAGAGAAATTCATTCCGGTTAAGGTAAATCCCGAACATGATGATAAACCAATCAATAGAGAAACAGGAAATAAATTTGGTGTGACAGGTTATCCTGCAATCCTGTTTGTCAGTCCGGATGGGGGATTAATTCAACATCATAAAGGTTTTGCACCACCTGAACGATTTTTACCCGTCATGAAAAAGGCAATAGAATTAGAAGAAGCCTTTAAAGAGAAGTTGGCAAAGTTTCAGAAAATGCCAGATGATTTAACACTTAATCGTGAAATGGCAATGCTTTATCTACAACGTCATCAAATTGAAAAAGCAGAACCAATCCTTGAGAAGATGCCTGATGATGTGGATCTTAACAGGGAATTTGCAATATACTATCTGAGTAAGAATGAGATTGAAAAAGCTCTCTTGATAAAAGAAAAGATGCCTGACGATCTTAAGTTGAATTTCGAATTCGTCAAAACTTATCTGAGCCAGAGACAATTTGGAGAGGCATTAATCATTAGTGATACGATTCTTGCATCAGATCCAAAAAATGACTCCGGGATTCTTCCTGATATGCACTATGAAATCGCTTTAGGTCATGCACGAATGATACAAAATAGTCCGGAAGAACTTAGACAAGGATATTTCGATACTGCTGTGACACACTTCCAAATGGTCGTAGATAAATACCCAGATAGTGTACGGAATGAAATTTCCCAACTCTATCTTGGCGTAACATATTCACTTGTAGGTAAATACAATACATCAATTGAAGTTCTTGAAAAACTAATTAATCATACATCTGATGAAAATATGAAAAAACAGGCTGAAGCGAACTTAAATCGTGTTAAGCAATCGGTCGCAGATGATGCTGGAAATGATAATTAGTCTGTTAGGTCTTTTACTTCTGCGGGGGTAAGATGTCTATACTGCCCCTGCGGAAGATTTCCTAACGATAACCTGCCAATACGTGTCCGTTTCAACCTTATCACTCTATGCCCTACTGCCTTAAACATTAACCTAACTTGTCGTTTTTTTCCTTCATGTATAATCACTCTCAACTTTGATATCTTTCCGCTTCTATTTCTTTTATCAGATATAGTTTCGGTAGCGGAAAAATTCACATCTAATAACGTAATCTTTGCTGGGGATGTTATACCTTTATGGAGTTTAACACCATTACGGAGACGATCAAGAGAACGTTTGTTTGGAATACCGTTGACCCATGCAAGATAGGTCTTTTCTATTTCATGACTCGGATGCATCATACGATTTGCAAATTGTCCATCATTCGTAAATAGTAAAAGTCCTTCAGTATCCAAATCTAAACGCCCCACTGGATATATAGACTTAGGTAAGTCGGTTAGTAAATCCATTACTGTTTGACGTCCCCGTTCATCATTTCGAGTGGTGATATATCCAGCAGGTTTGTTTAACATGAGATAAATTCGGTGTGTTAATGGCTCTACCAGTTCGCCTTCAAATTCTATAGTATCTGTCCGCACATCTATTGGATGACCCGGTATGAATACCGGCGTTCCGTTGACAGTTACACGCCCTTCACGTATAGAACGTTTTACTGCACGCCGAGAAGCAACACCTGAAGTAGCTATAAATTTCTCTAATCGCACTTTTACCTGCCAAAACTACGATTCAATCTGCCAATTTCTTTCAGTAGCTATTCTTCGAAGTTCCCTATCCGGATTCACTGCAACTGGATTGCCGAATAATTCCAATTTATGTACATCAGAATGATGATTGCCGTAGGCGTATGAGGAACTTAGATCAAATCCATGGACTGATGCAAGTTCTTGAGCAAGTGCTGCTTTGTTTTCAGCATAAGGATGTAGACCAACACGGTTACCTGTTAATTTACCTTCTAAAACCTCAAGTTTGTGTGCTACCATAATGTCAGTCTGAAAATGTTCATGAAATAGTTCAACTATAAACCACAACGAACCTGACATAAGGATTACTGTTCGTCCTTCATTACGATGGATATCTATGAGGGATGAAATGTGAGGGGTTATACTGCCTCGTAGCGAATTTACAAAGCAATCCTGAGCTAATTTAGAAAGATGGTGTTCATCTAATCCACGTAAATGAACTCGACAGGATTTTGCCTTTGTATAAGATCTGACTTTCAATAGATGTGAAACCCAAGCAAGGAGGTTTGGTATTGGGATTTCACCTTGATTTAGCAAATAGTTTAAAAAGACTTTCTCTGAAGATTTACGGATGAGGGTGCCGTCAAGATCGAAAATTGCACATGTCTTTTTCATTATATCTCCTGTCCTAACGCTACACGATAAGCTTTTACAGCTGCTTCCATCCCAATATAGAGAGCATCTGACATCAAATGATGTCCAATAGAAACTTCAAGTAAACAAGGTAATTGCTGCAGTCGTGGAAGATTATCAAGATTAAGATCATGCCCGGCATTGATACCAAGACCTATGTTGAGTGCCTTTTCGGATGCGTTTCTTAAGAAGACAAACTCACGGGAGATATGCATTTCTGTCTGTGCCTCAGCATAAGGTGCCGTATATAGTTCAATCCTATCCGTACCAATGTCTAATGATCTTGATATTTGATCAAGATCGGTTCCACTAAACAAACTGACTCTAACTCCAGCACTCTTTAGTGATGATATTATAGGTTTTAACATTTCACCATCTTTCTTTATATCCCACACCGTGTGACTTGTTATTTCACCACTGATAACTGGCACGAGGGTACACTGCGTCGGTTTAACATCCAGAACCATTTCAATCAGTTCTGCACGTGGATCTCCTTCAATATTATATTCTATATTACTACCATTTTGATTATTTATCTCTTTTAGGTGATGGGCAATTTCATACACATCAGTTGGTGTAATATGTCTTTGGTCTTCACGAGGGTGTACAGTGATGCCTTGTGCCCCTGCTTCAATACAGGTGTCCACAGCAGTTAAGACATTTGGTATATTACCGCCTCTTGAATTACGCAATGTAGCGACTTTATTTACGTTGACACTTAAAGCAATCATTCTTCCTCTTTCCTATTTTATTCTGATAAGTGATCATTTGTTAGATATAGTGAGTTTTCAAAAGGTGTGGTTAGGAAACTGTACATGTATAGAGTGGAATTGCCCAAATATGTCTTACGGAGTATTGAGTAAATCTAAAATCCAATAGATTGACTAACAATGTGGATGGAAATTGGCTTTTTCTTGAGATAATCACACCTATGGAAATATACCTAATTGCAAATAAGATTGAGCAATTTTGTCAATAGCATTGATAAATGCTGCTGCTCTACAGTCAATTTCAGGTATCCCATATTGAAACCGGATTTCTCGTATCTCTTGATAGGCATTTATCATTGTATCTTGAAGTCCAGAATTGACTAAATCTGTTTCATCTGCACCGTGTACTGACTTCCTTTCATTATCAGTAAACTGATAACCTGTTGCATTTTCAACAGCCCGTAACATAGCATTGTATGTTCCCTCTTCAAAACGTTTACCAAGTCTTCCAAATCGAACATGAGATAGATTCCTGAGCCATTCGAAATAGGATACTGTTACGCCTCCAGCGTTTAAATAGGTATCCGGGATGATTAATGCCTCCTTTTCTTTTAGTATGGTATGTGCTTTAAATGTTGTTGGTCCATTCGCGGCTTCTCCAATAATACGCGCCTTAATACGGGGTGCATTCTCTTCGGTTATCTGATTTTCTAAAGCTGCAGGGATTAGTATATCACATTCTAATTCTAAACATTCGTCCGGATTCTCAATATATATTGCGTCAGGGAAGTTACAGATTGTACCATTTTCTGTGCGGTAAACAGAGAGTTTCTCAATATCAATACCTTTTGGGTTATAAACAACCCCATCAATTTCGGATATTCCGATGATCACCGCATCCTTTTCGAACAGAAATTTGGCTGCATGGTAACCTACATTTCCAAATCCTTGAATTGCTACAGTCTTTCCTTGTATACCCGGTTCCAATCCAATTTGCTTCATATCATCAGCATAGCTACAAACCTCTTCCAAACCGAAAACAACTCCACGACCAGTAGCCTCTTTTCTGCCTTCAATTCCATTTTGATCTATAGGCTTTCCTGTAACACATGCTATAGCATCCAGTTTGTCAGGTGACATTGTGATATATGTGTCAAATATCCACGCCATTTCGTTTTCACTTGTCCCGAAGTCTGGGGCTGGAACATCTACTCCCGGACCTATATAGTTCTTTTGAATCAACTCGTATGTATAACGTCGAGTGATACGTTCCAATTCGGTATCTGAATACTCGTTTCTATCGAGTTGTATACCTCCCTTGGCTCCACCAAATGGAAGATCAACAAGAGCACATTTATAGGTCATTAAAGCGGCAAGTGCCATGATTTCATCTTCATTTACAAGAGTACTATAGCGGATTCCCCCTTTTGTTGGCAATTTATGGTGACTATGTTCAGCACGCCATCCATGTAATGTCTCGATATCCCCATTATCGCGTTTGATGGGAAAGGTAAAATGACAAGAACTGTTACATATCTTGATCTGATCCAAAAGTCCTTGTGGATGATCTGTGAACTGGGCAGCATAGTCAAAATTCTCATTGACTTTCTGGAAAAAAGATAGGTTTTCTGCCATTTCTTTCACCTGACAACTATATAAACATAATTGTTGAAACCCAATGAATTTGGATTATCTTATGATAAAATGCTCAAAGGATATGTATTACAAATGACATTAACTTTGGCGTATATATTTTTGTAATCTTGCGTCGGCTTGTACTTCACCCACATAAATGTCACCATAAGAATCTAACCAAATGCCGTGTGGACATGCCATAAATTCTCCGGGAACATCACTGCCACGTTCACTTGCCCATTGGGAAACAACTTCACCATCCAGAGTCATAATTGAGATCCGTTGACCAAGTTCAGCTATATATACCAAATCATCCTCATCAATATAGATTGTATCAGGTTGCAATAGATCACCCCACTCCTCTATATATTCACCATCCAACGTAAAGAACTGTATACGATTATTCTCACGATCAGCAACCATGAGTCGATTGCGAGGGTCAACTCTAACACAATGTGGTAGGTCGAACTCTCCGGGACCTGAACCGGGTTGTCCCCAGGATTTAATTAACTCACCATCAGGTGAATACTTATGTATCCGAGAATTGCCGTATCCATCACTAACATACATCTCACCATCAGGACCGAGTGCAAAATCTGTAGGTAAATTGAAAGGCTCACCTTCCCCACCAGGTTGATCCATCGTGCCTAAAGTCATGAGCAATTCACCATCTGTTGTGAACTTTTGTACGACATGTGTTTCACGTTCTGTACAGTAGATATGATCATTTTCATCTATATAAATTCCGTGTGCATCTTTGAGAATATCATCACCCCAGGATGTAAAGAAATTGCCATCTCTGTCAAATACGACCATTGGATGTTCACTGCGACTGTAAACATAAACGCGATCTTGCGAATCAACCGCAACTGCAGGAATCCATCCAAATTCCCATCCTTCTGGTAATGACCACCAATTCTCATGCACTGTATACTGATGTGTTCCTTGTCCAAAAATCATAAGTCTCTCCATATTTCAATTGAATTGTGTCATTTTAACAGATAGATAGCCATATATCAAGTTTTTTTCATTTCAGATACTCTTTGCAATCGTATCTGAAAGATAAGGTTGAAAATCGGCTTGGAATCTGATACAATGTATCTTAGAAGACCGTAGATTCGTACTACTAATTAAAGAATTCCTCAAAGGATCTCTATGCAAGAACTATATGATACACAACCTCCTGTTCCACCTTCACGAGCTATACTTGTAGGTGTGAAATTGCGAAATACCTTGATGCATGAAACTGAGGAATCCCTTCAGGAATTGCAGCAGTTAACCGAAACTGCGGGGATTGAAGTTGTATGTGAAACAATTCAGCCACGAAATACACCGAATCCCAGATATTACATTGGTGAAGGTAAGGTTGAAGAATTAAAAGGGGTGGTAAAAGAACTTGAAGCGGATGTGATTATTTTTGATGATGAACTATCTCCCGCTCAGACCCGCAATATTGAAAATGAACTTGATGTGGCAACACTTGACAGAACAGGTTTGATTCTACAAGTGTTTGCACAACGTGCGTTGACCAGTGAAGCGCGATTACAGGTGAGTTTGGCACAACTTGAGTATGCATTACCACGTCTTACACGGATGTGGACACACCTTTCCCGTATGGCAACTGGCGCTGGAGGTGGTGGTGCTGGATCCCTCCGTGGACCGGGTGAAACACAGTTGGAAATGGACAGACGTTGGATCCGAAAGCAGATTTCTCAGGTTAAAAAAGCGTTAGAAACGGTGGAAAAACGAAGGCAAGTCCAACGACAAAATCGTTCAGATAAGATCAAGGTGTCTCTTGTCGGCTATACAAACGCGGGGAAATCAACTCTTTTTAATACATTGACAGGAGAAAAGGTATTAGCGGAAGACAAACTGTTTGCTACATTGGATTCGACGACGCGTCGTGTCAGTCTACCTGTAGGAAATCAAGATATTCTCCTGAGTGATACAGTCGGTTTTATCAAGAAGTTACCACACCAACTTGTAGCAGCTTTTAAAGCTACTTTGGAGGAGGTTGCAGAGGCAGATCTCTTGTTACACGTTGTTGATGTAAGCCACCCAGAGGCAGAAGCACAGATCGCTGCGGTGGATACAGTATTAACAGAATTAGAAGCATCTGATATTCCGATGGTGGTAGCATTGAATAAGATTGATCAGTTGGAGAAGGAAGATACATTACATATTCTAAAGAGTCGTTATCCAGATGCGTTGGCTATTTCAGCCCAACGTGGAGACGGCATTGAAGAGTTATTGGATTATTTGGCAGAACGCTTTTGTTCCAGTGGTGCTACATTATATCTGAATATTCCTTATACAGATGGCAAAAAGCTTGATATGTTGTATAAACATGGGACGGTGTTGGGTACGGATTATGCTGAGGATGGGGTGCATGTGAAGGCACGGTTACCCAGCCGGTATGTGAAATCGGTGTCTCAGTATTCAATATCCCCTGATCTTGTGCAGTGTGGATAACAGCAAATAGGATATAAAGACAATCTTGAATCGCGCTACCTTGGAATAGAGTAATAGTTTTAAGGACAAACATATAAATGGGTTGGTTAGACAAGATTGATATTGGACACGACCTTCAGATTTGTCCAGATTGTAATCGTGGGTATGAGGTGCTTAATCAGTTTTTAGGAGAAGCAAAAGAAAATCAGGTTGAATTGATTGATAGGGTATTTAACGACACGTATTATATTGAACTTCGGTGTCCACAATGTCTTGAAACACGATACCTGTCTATAGAATCATTGACACCAAACCAGTTCTATAATGAAAAGGAGAAAGTTGATAGAAAATGAAGATAGGTGTTACCCAAATAATACTCGGTGGAATGTCCTTAGACGATACACTTTCATTGTGCCAAGACGCAGGCTACGATGCGGTTGAGCTTACTTTTGGTGAGGGTCAGGATACGGACATTAATATGAGTGATGATGAACTCAAAGGTATCGCATCAAAATGTGCTGATGCAGGTGTTGAGATTAGTAGTATCACAGCAGGCTATAAGGATCGTGGAAGTTTGTTAAGTCTTGATGCTGAAACCCGTCAAAGAGGTGTACGTTCTTTGGCTCGTGGTTTAGAGGTAGCTGGAGCACTCGGCGTTGGCGGGATTTTACTTCATCCAGGACAACTATCTGTTGAAGGAACATACCAAGAGGTATGGGACAACCTTGTTGGACATCTAAAAGATCTTGCCCCATCTGCAGAATCACACAAAGTCGCAATCGGTTTAGAGAATGTATGGAACAAGTTCCTATTGAGTCCAAAGGAAATGCGTGATATTGTCGATGAAGTGGGTAGCGACTGGGTTGGTACTTATCTTGATACGGCTAATATGATGGCATACGGTTATCCTGAACATTGGATTCGTGAACTTGGTTCTCGTATTAAGTGTGTCCACTTCAAAGATTTTTCTCGTGGCTCACATCAATTTACCAATCTCTTAGATGGGGATACAGATTGGGCAGCAGTGATGGAAGCGTTCCGTGCTGTTGGATATGATGGTTATGTGATTCATGAAGTAGGCGGGGATAGAGATGCACAAATTGACCTTGCCGAACGGATGCGTAAAATAGTGGCGATGTAAAGAATTTAATGAGAAGGCGATGGTTCATACCATCGCCAGATGCCGGAGGTCGGACTCGAACCGACATGGACACAGGGTCCGCTGGATTTTGAATCCAGTGCGTCTACCAGTTTCACCACTCCGGCTTTTTAAAATACTTCAATAAAAAACAGCACGTTTCTGAACTTCTATAGTGATATATAAAACACTATGCGTTGTGCAACAACAATTGTGACAAAGCCTGAAATCCTGTTAAATTGCTAAGATTTCAACCCTTAAATACTACTATATTATCGGAGAAAAGTCAACAAATTATGGCTAACAGAAAGAAAGGTCTTGGATCAGAAAGTACACTGCAACGAATAACGACTTTGGTAATCGCTTTTCTATCACAGCTGCGTGAAAAAGAGACATGGCAGGCATTGACGCGTTGGATTTTTTGGCGTGTTTTACCAAAACGTCGTCGAATAATGAAATTGAAACGGGAACTGAAACCGCTTTCTGAAAATGCTGCACCTGAAACGCATGCTCTACGTGATGAAGTCTTTTTAAAGAGTTGCTTAGAAGTACAAAAGTTAGAAGACCAAGAAATTTTGCTGGAAATCCTCAATAATGTAGAACAACCCCTTGGATTAGAACAAATATTCTTCTCGTCATTGTACCCAATCTTAATAAAGCGTGATTTTGCAGCGATTCCAATTTTTACAGAGAACCCGCATCGTTTAGAAGTGGAGATAGGTTATCTTGGACACAATGAAGACTACTTTTTCTGGGTATTCGAAATTGATAATAATAGAAGGATGTCTCTAAAGACGGGACTTGATGTTCGAGAAGCACAACGGGATGATAAACGATACGTCATATATACCTTGGGATGTACTGGTCTTGTAGAAACCGATTTTGCTGAGTATGCAGAACAGTGGCTGCTTAATACGCCACGCTTAGCTGTTGCGCTACCACTTTTAGCGACGGCTTATGCTGAGCAGTGGATACTTAATGTTCGAATCTATTTTAGCCATATTCTGAAAGATCTGAAAAAGCGGAATTATAAGGTTACAGCAGAGGCAATACCTGATTTTGAACGGGAGCGGTTGTCAATTTTACGCCGGCTTTCCCTTGTTCAGCTAAGAAGACGTCAATTTCTGTCCGGACGCCGAAATCGGGCAGGTATATACCGGGTTCGATAGAAAAACAAACACCTTGTATAAGAATACGTTCATCTCGTGTTTCCAAGTTATCCAAATTCGCTCCATTCCCATGAATGACAGTTCCGATGTTGTGTCCAGTTCTGTGAATAAAGTATTCTCCATATCCTTTTTCTATAATATAACCTCGAACACAGTCGTCAACAGCATATCCAGGAATTGGTTCGTTTGCTTCCCATTTTTCTTGTATAAATGACACAGCCCTATCCCTTGCTTCCCGGACAATTTCAAATATCTTAACATACTTATCAGGAACACGACTTCCCGCATAAGCGACCCAGGTGGTATCAGCGAAAACTGCATCAGAATCTTTCTGTTTTGCCCATAGATCAATTAAAATAAAATCATTAGGTTGTATTCGTTCGGTGATTGTAACGGAAGGTGCGTAATGGGGATCAGCACTATTGGCATTGACAGCAACTATGGGAGGATGATTGGTAACCAACTCCATTTGATCAAACTGGTGCATAATCTGTTGCTGAACTTCATACTCGGTTATATTATTTCCCGCTTTGAGTTGGTCTCCAATCCACTTAAATGCGTAATCCTTTGCTTGTAAAACTAAATGTGCGGATTTTTGATGACCGAGAAATTGTTCTTCACTAAGTCGTGCTTCTATATATTGTGCAAGTTCTGCAGATGAATGAATTTCAACTCCAAAATTGCGAACCCATTCCAATGTTCCCGCATCTACACGTGATATGTAAGGGATTGCAGCATTTGGCGAATATTCCATCGCAACAGATTTCACTTTGTTGAGAAGGGATTGCATTTCTTTATTGAGTTCTTGCCATCCAGCATATAGAGAGACTTTTCCCGGCACGTCAGTAAAATTTGATGTTTCGATTTTATGGATTAACCAGTGTGGTTCGTCTTGTGGAGTAATAAGACAGTACCACCTTCGCGTAATATTTTTTTCAGTTAAGCCAGCAGCATTTTGTGATATAGGATTGATACCACGGAAGTCGTAGAGAAGCCATGCTTCAATTTCCAATTCAGTTAATGCGAATTGTATTTCTGATAAATTCATTTCTTGGTATTATAGGACTATCTTTAAACTATTGTAGTTACTATAATAGCAGCATGGTTAGATCGTGTCAAAAGATTGATGACAATGATAAGGAATCCCCCTGTTGGGCTCTTGGTGTTCATATGATGTGAATAGGATGAGTTTATATGTTCTTTCCGATTTTCAAAAAATAAAGTACGTATTGTAGGAGAATACCAATGGATATACAAAGCTTCATGACGCAGTTCATTAATTTTATACCACAAGTTGTAATAGGATTTTGGTCAATGCTAATATTAGTTTTAACAGTTATAGTACACATTGTGTTTGGATATGGTGTTTATGTCGATGCATTACGATTGTTAAAAAGAGGAAGACGACTTTTCTTTGTAAATTCCAGAATTTGGTTCTTTGCCACCCTCGTTGGTGGTGTATTTGTCGCAGGAATCTATTGGGTGTTACATCATTCCCGTCTAAATCCATCAATTTTATTACAGCAGATACAAAATGATGAATAAGACAATCAAATAGAAGTATAATCTATAGAAAAACAAGAAGAACCCGTAATATCAATAGTTACGGGTTCTCTAATGTAAATAATCCAGACAGATTATTCAAATGTAGCCTTTAATCTACTCCACTTGGTCGTCAATTTCCCTTTCGGTTGAACAGATAGGAAAGCAGAATTATCCGCAAGGTAATTCAGTATATTCTTAGTGAGCATTCTGAGGTTATCACTTTCTTTTGATTTATTATCTGTATAGACACCATTGTGGTGGCCAAGGGTGATTATTTTCCCATCCTGTACATCATACTCAACTAAAGGACGTTCACCTGCTCCCGCTCCTCCACCACGTGTTTTTGTACCAAGTATTGTTCCAGTGGGATCTTTTGCAGCGAAGTTATGAAAGTCTGAGGTGAATCCACCTTGGTCCATACTTGTAAGAAATATAGGTTCATTTGTATCAAAACCTTTGAAAATAGGATGGTTTTTAGCTTCAGCTGTTGGTTTTATTCCAATTGGTGGTGGTCCCTTGCCAATGGGTTGAAAGACTCTCGGATTACCACCTTTTTCGACGCCAAGATCTGCGACGTATCGGAGTCCTACAGCGGAAAGGAAGATACCCCCACCTGATTCAATATAGTCGAGAATTGCTTTCTTAGTTCCATCCGATAGAAATGCGTCAGGTAATTTATTCGATTTTGTGTGTATGAGCCATACAACAGCGTATTGATCTAATTTCAATGCAACTCCTGCGTTATTCTTAAATGTACCATTATCATTTGCAATTAACTTTGCCGTCTGATAGTTTTCATCTGCCCAATTGTAAGCTGCTTCTTCAACTTCATGGGGTTCGTCACCGGAGGTTAAGAAACCAACAGTGATTTCAGATGTATATACTGGTAGAACGAATATTACGGATAATAATATCGTTAAAATCAAAAATTGACATATTAATTTAAATCTCATAGTTCAATTCTCCTAAAATTTTTTTATATATTAACATAGGTATATTAAGAATATCAATTTGAATACAGACATTTCAATCTACCAAGTTAGTTGACAAAATATGTTAATGTGTTATCATATTTAAGATAAAGAGGTTCAATTTGCATCTGTTCTTGGGTTTATAACCCCAGATCTTTATAAATAGAATCAATTTAAAACTATTAATTCTCATTTCTTGATGAAATTAATCAATATATTAAGGTGAAATATGTATATAAAATTGATAAGATTCTTCTGTATCTGTGCTGCTATAATTGTATTTATGGTAACAGGTATGATTTCTATTGAAGCACAAGTGAATGATCCAACGCTTTCAGTATATTATAATTTCGATGAAGATGGTGGAACAGTAAAAGACAATTCACTTAATGGAAACCATGGTACAATTGATGGGGATGTCAATCGAGAAGAAGGTGTTTATGGAAATGCTATTGTTTTGGAAAACCAATCATGGATTGATATGAATGGCCCAGAATTTAAGAATGGTCCAGTTGATGGTTTCACGATTGCTGTATGGGTCAACCATTCAGGTTCAAGTGATCCTCAAACATTACTTGATGCGATTGGTACAGATCATGGAAGTGGTCTATTCCATATGGAAATTCGGACAGGTGGTTTCAGATTTTTCCATCGTGATGGATCAAACACAGCAGTCTTTAATATCAATCCGGGTCCAGTCATAGAAGCGAATAAGTGGGTTCACTTTGCTGGAACTTATGATAGTGATTCAGGAGATATTAGGACTTATATTAATGGAGAAGAAACTCACTCAGGTACCGGATCCGGTAAATGTTCTGATAATTGGGGTGTGACTGCAGGAATTGGTCATCATAAGAATGGTCGTTGGTTCGATGGACGTTTGGATGAGTATTATATATTTGGACGTGCGTTACCAGAAAATGAAATATCAGAAGTGATGAATGGCGCACTTTTAGCAGTTGAACCTTCAGATAAGTTGACTACAACTTGGGGGAACATTAAGTCTCATAGGTAGCGAATAGTTTCAAGTATTCAAAATTGGCTTGGATCCGGTGCATCCCTGGTTCAAGCCATTTTCATTTGTAGCTGATAATGCTGAACAGTATAGTTTTCACCTATGAATTTTCTTGACTTAGAGCAAGTTATATGAAAAAATTAGATAAATTTGATTGTAGATTATTTGTAATATAACAAGTAATTAGGCAATGAAAACTCTATTGATTACAGTTAAGAAAAGAGGCAATCAATGTACAAATGTAGGATAAGACAGATATATATCTATCTTTCAATATTGTTTTTTGTCGGAGTGTGTTTATACACGACAAATGCGGATCTTAGTGATCCAACTTTATCGGTTTACTATAGTTTTGATAAAGAGGGAAATACTGTAAAGGATGGATCTGTAAATGGTAATGATGGGATTGTAGAAGGTAATGCCAAATGGGAAAAAGGAGTAATCGGGAATGCTATCGCATTGGAAACTAATGTATGGATTAATATGAATGGTCCTGAATTTAAAAATGCACCATTGAAAGGATTCACCATAGCTGTTTGGGTTAACCATACAGGTTCTGCAGAGCCTCAGACGTTACTTGATGCTATTGGCACGGGTCATGAAAGTGGACTCTACCATATGGAGATTCGACCTGGAGGGTTTAGATTCTTTCACCGCAATAATGCAAATGCTGCTGTCTTCAATATCAATCCTGGACCGGTGATTGAAGCTGAAAAATGGATGCATTTTGCTGGAACATACGATAGTGGTTCTGGAGATGCCATAACATATATTGATGGTGAAAAGACACATAATGCTAAAGGTACTGGCGAACTATCAGATGATTGGGGTGTAACTGCAGGAATTGGACACCATAAAAATGGTCGCTGGTATGTAGGACTACTTGATGAGTATTATATATTTGCTCGTGCATTATCAGGTGCCGAAATTAAAGAAGTTATGGATGGAGATTTTCTGTCTGTAGAACCTGAAGATAAGTTGGCGACAACTTGGGGAGATATAAAAGCCCGTTAGTAAAGATATTTCTTAGTATATATTGGCTTGGATTCAGTAAATTATTGGGTTCAAGCCATTTTTTTGGAGGAATTATAGTTGTTAGTTGATGAAAAGTAATCGGAAATTGTCTATATCAGAATTAATCTATTCCTAATAGTATTTATACCTGTTTACATTTACCCTATGTCATTTTAATAACAGTTCCTAACCCTCTGGTTTCCGCTTCTGTCAGGACAGCTGATGCAGCGACCGCATCCTGAACTGCCACCCCAACCGATTTAAAGAATGTGATTTCATCTTCTGACTGACGTCCCTGTTTGTCTCCATTAACGATTTCACCGATTTCTGCGTCAATATGAGCGTTTGGAATTATAAGATCACCTGCCTCCTCAAGACATGCTTCTCGTGAATCCACGACAATTCGATTTGCACGTGTAACGGTTGCTGTGTCCACTTCACGTTTTTCTGGTACAAATGTTCCTACGGCTGTTATATGTGTACCATGCTTTAGTAAATTTCCATCAAAAAGCGGGGTTGCGGATGTCGTTGCACAAATGACAATATCTGCATTTTCTACTACTTCTTGAGGAGAGTTGGCAATGTTTACTTTTGGGGCATCTGTCCAATTAGAGATTTCAGTAGCAATGTTTTCAGCAGATGTTTGGGTGCGACTGATGAGATTTACACATTCAATTTTTCTGACTGACATCACCGCTTGCAACTGTGTCCTCGCCTGAACACCCGCCCCAAAGAGTCCAACCGATCTTGAATCCTGCCGCGCAAGTAAATCCGCAGCTAAACCACCACCTGCACCTGTTCGAATAGCGGTAAGACTTGAACCATCCATAAATGCTTTTGGTGCTCCTGTATCGGGATCAAGTACTAAAACGGTAGCAGTGATACGTGGTAGGTTTATCTCTGGGTTCCCATCATAGACGGATACAACTTTTATGCCAAATTGTGCCTGTGTAGGCACAATTTGTCTTTGCTTTACATTCTCACTTCGTTTGGGTAGATAAGCCGGCATTATAAGTGTAACACCTTTATCGGAGGAGATATGTTGTCTTGGTGGTGCTATTGCTATTCCAGCGGAAAGTTGACTGTATGCATGCCGCATTGCGCCAATCGCTTTCGACATGGGGAGGGCTGCTCGGACATCGTCTGCAGTAAGGATTCTAATTTTCTTACCATTCATGTTTCGGCAGTGTTTCCTTCGTCAATACCAATATAGAATTGTTAGCATTTGAAATGGATATGGACATAGAATATTAAAAGATATCATCCTCTTTGCAATAGTTTTTAATCCACCTATCCCAATCCGCAGAATCTTTTTTTACAGCCATCATGTATTCTATGTTTTCATTATTTTTTAGGGCTTCTCGAGTTCCATGGGCGGGATAGGCATTAAGCTTATCCATTTCTAATATCATTTCTGCATGTGTTAAAACAAATGTGGTCGCCCATCATCGGAGATTGACTGAATAATGTAATCACAATCCTGCCAGGGTCTGATTTGAAGCATATTAACAGAATTATCCAGATTGTAACCAGAGCTTTTATACTCATAGTACCTGCCATTCTTCTTAAAATCCCCTCTATCCTCACTTTTATTAACTCTTTCACAATGGTGCTTTTTTATGAAATAATTTTCCCATAAAGGGCTTCTTGATTGTGTGGACAGTACGCTACTTATTTTGTAAAAGTCTTGTTCAGAAATTTCTTGTTTCTCAAGGGTTAAATCAATTAATTGATCCCTAATACTTGCTACACTATTCAGCACAATTCTGCTGTTATCTATATTTTCTAATATGAAACTTATCGTTTTATTTAATTCTTTCTGGTTCATAGTATTTGAAATATTCAATCTAAAGGAGTTCAAACAAATTTATCTGACTTTCTTCAGTTCTATTAGGCTCATGGCATTTGATATATTGTTCCAAAAATTCAAATTTTGTTAACCAATACACACCACCGTTTGCACAAGAATTTCCATTCCAATCAACTGCTTTGATTTTAGATATTAAATCTTCTACTGGAATTTTTGATTTAAGGAAGTAGCCTCTATTATTTGGTGTCGGGGTTTTTGTAATTCTTTTTGGAGAAGCACCAAATACAAATATGTCAAAATCGTCTTTATTGGAGAATGTAAAATCATTCGTTTCTGTGTAGACATTCGGATTAACCCTTAAGTCTTTTCCCTCTGATTTATCAAAAATAAAAAAACTTGCAGGTACATGATATGCTTTTCCTTTTAATGTAAAACAGTCCCGTCCTAATTCAGTGATAGAGACTATTCTCCAATTATTGGGCAATATTTTTTGCCGGGTATGTTTTCTATAAACATCTGGTAAAATAAAAGCAATTGTTTGGACATTACGAAATGAGATAGCATGGGATATAAATTTTGAAGAGAGTTTCTGATATTGACCAAACGGCGGATTGCCAATAACCAATACGCGCTCGTATTGGTCGCTAATTTTGTATTCAAACCAGTCACCTTTGATAATGTCATCATATTGCGGTTCAATATCAATACCTATCTTAGTGTCATGTTCGATATTCTTATAGAACGCACCATCCCCCGCAGACGGTTCTATCACACAATCATATATGTAAGGTAATTTAGTTATTTCATCTAAACACCTTTTGACGACTTCCTGTTTCGTGTAGAATTTATCAAGGCTTCTGCTGTGGTCTTTATATTCTTTTCTCCAAATGTGAGTCATTTTCGGCATCTCCTTAGATATACTTATTTCACTTGACTTTCACATCGTAAATAGTGTACCACATTTAATAGGTGATGGTAAGAGAAAATAAGAAAATTATTCTATATGAACAACTGCTTTGCCTAACACGTCCATATCTGGGGCAATTCCCAACCCCGGTTGTGTAGAGGCCGCCATCCTACCATTAACCCGTTGCGGTGCCCCTTCTGCTGTGCTAACAGTGACATAACTATTAAAATCGGTTGCTGTGAAAAGGTATTCAGTTGGAGTGCTGTGTGCCAGATGTGCTATTGCTGCAGTCGTAATATCACCACCCCAACTATCTTCTATCGTCATGGCTATGCCAAGTTCAACACAAAGATCTCTTGCGAGTTTAGCTTTCGTCAGACCACCAAATTTACTGATCTTAATGTTGACGACATCCATTGCCCTATCTGCATGACCGCGTAGTAACATATTAATACTGTCAACAGTCTCATCAAGAACAAAAGGATGGTCTGTCCGTTCCCGAATGGACAGACATTCTTCATAAGATAGACAAGGTTGTTCGATGTAAACATCCACATCACTTACACCTCGGACAACACGAGCCGCCTGATGTATGAGCCAACCAGTATTTGCATCAGCAATGAGCACATCATTCGGTTCCATCAATTCGGAGACAGCATGAATACGTTCAATATCGGTGTGTGGATCACCACCGACCTTTAACTGGAATTTTCGGTAACCTTCAGCACGATAGGTTGCGACTTTCTCCGCCATCTCATCTGGGGATTGTTGGGAGATAGCACGGTAGAGCATGAAGTCTTCCCCATACCTTCCTCCCAATAACGTACATACCGATTGATTTGACACTTTTCCAAGAATATCCCAACATGCTATGTCAATTCCGGATTTGACATAAGGATGTCCTTTAAGAGCAGCATCCATACGTTGATTGAGAGGTAGGAGTTGGGTAGGATCTTCTCCAATTAAATATGGAGACAGTTCGGCTATGCCGGTTCTGGTGCCTTTAGCGTAGGCTGGTAGATAGAATGGTCCCAGTGGACAGACTTCACCGTATCCTGTAATACCTTCATCCGTTTCAACGGATACAATTGTACTGTCAAAAACCGAGACCGATTTACCCCCTGACCATTTATAGCTGCCTTCGTGGAGGGGTAGATCAACTTGATAGGCTTTGATGGATTGTATTTTCACAAAGACTCCAAATTCTATTCTGATTCTTGGGTTAGTTTACATTTCTACACCCAGACATTTGGGAATTTCCGAAATATCTGATATTCAGTGAACTAAACATTGACTCTTTTATAGTATTTATCGGAACCAATTCCGGTCTACAGCACACGGTGTGTGGTCTACTTTTATCCACCGGAACGTGGTACTTGTGCGATGATCCGATCAGCTAATTTTGAAAAAGGAAGGCTTTGAAGGAAAACAGTTCCAGTGCCTTGCAGTGTTGCAAGGAATAATCCTTCACCACCAAAGAACATAGATTTTAGTCCTTTGGTCATTTCTATATCATAATGGATACCCGATGAGAATGCTACAAGACAACCTGTATCGACTCTGAGCAATTCGTTAGAGAGTTCCTTTTTTACGACACTTCCACCGGCATGTATAAAAGCCATACCATCCCCGCGGAGTCTTTGTAGAATAAAACCCTCTCCCCCAAAGAATCCTGCACCTAATTTCTTTGAGAAGGCTATATCTAACTGTGTACCGAAGGCAGCACAAAGAAAAGCATCCTTTTGACAGAGCAACTCGCCACCTGTTGCAGATAAGTCAATCGGCATTATATGTCCGGGATACGGTGCAGCAAAGGCAACGCGTCTCTTGTTCGGACTGGAATTGGTGAAGTGTGTCAAAAATACCGATTCACCGGTTAATGCTCTTTTTCCTGCACTCAGGAATTTACCCATTAACCCACCGTCAGGATTTGTACCATCTCCCATTTTTGCTTCATAGGAAATATCATCCTCCATCCAATTCATCGCACCAGCTTCAGCGATAATCGTTTCTCCTCTGTCCAGTTCAATTTCAACGACCTGCATGTCATTACCGAATATTTCATAATCTACTTCGTGGCTTTGCATTTATTATCCTTTCATATATGTTGTTTAAGCACAAATCCAGATGCTTCAATATAGATTTCTTATATAGTAAGCTTTGAATTAATGGAACATTTTGAGATGAAGGAGGGAACTCCGATTCCCGTCTATCACTGACTTAAATCGCGATTCGGAGATCGCTCCTACAGGGATTTTGTATTATTATTTCAATGTTCACTATAAATCCAAGTAAAAGTTCATTATTTTAAGCGTGAAGACTACAGTTTATATTCTTGACTTATGAGAAAGAATAACACAATTTTTGAATGCCTTCAAGGGATTGATACATACATTAGTCTTTCCAGACTTGACCAAATAGGAGGATTGTGCCGTCTGTGCTACCAGTAACCAGGAATTTTCCATTCGGACTAAATGCTACAGTTTTGGTATTCCCTGTGTGACCATTGAGTATTCTCTTAAAATCTCCAGTTTTAATATCCCATAGATGAACCTTGCCAGAATAACTGCCTGACACTAAGTATTTACCATCAGGACTGAACCCTACAGATAATGCACCATCCGTATATCCGTTAGCTTTCTCCTTATGTTCAAATGTATTTTTCAGATTACCTGTAGAAACGTCCCATAGGAGTATTGAATTGTTGTGGTTATTACTGGCTAATGTATTACCATCTGGACTAAACATGAGTTCATTGAAGTATGGTATATTGGCATTTAATACTCTCTTCTGTTTTCCTGTATGTGGATTCCACAACCTTACTGTATTATCCGAACTACCTGTGGCAATTATGTTACCATCTGGACTGAAAGCTACACTATCGACAAATTCTGTGTGTCCATTGAGTGTATGCTTATGATTCGTTGTGTTTGCATCCAACAAATGTATTGTGTTGTCTGGACCGCCACATGCCAATATTTTGCCATCGGGACTAATTGCAATAGGAAATGTATTGTCTTTAAGTATTTTGATAGTTTTACCAGTTGTAATATCCCAGAGTCGTATTGTCAATTCATTACTACTACTTACAAGCGTGTTGTTAATGGGATTAAATACTACTCTTGAGACTAAATCTGTGTGTCCTGTGAGTACTTTCTTATGTTTTCCTGTGTTGACATCCCAAAGATGTATTTTCTTATCAAAACCTGTACTTGCTAATGTGGAACTATCTGGACTGAATGCTACACAACTAATGACATCGGTGTATCCTTTGATAGTTGTTGCATCCCATAGGCGAATAGTTCCATCTCGACTAGCACTTGCGAGTGTGTTGTTATCTGGACTGAATGCCACACTCAAAACATAGTGTTCATGTCCAGTAAGTGTAATGTTATGTTTTCCTGTATTGGCATTCCACAACCTTACCGTACCATCTTCACTCCCACTTGCAAGCAAACTTCCATCAGTAGTCAAAGAAAGACTTAATACTGATTTTGTATGTCCTTTGAGTATCTTTTTTGTTTTTCTTCTGGAGGTATCCCAAAATCGAATAGTAAAATCACCATCATAGCCATCAGCACTGATAATAGATTCTCCATCCAATCTGAATGTCAGACTATTAACAGCACCCACATGACCTTCAAGTATGCCTATATTTCTCTTATTCGCAACATCCCATAACCGTATTGTTCTATCACGACTTCCTGAAGCCAGCGTTTTACCATTTGGACTAAACACCACACTTTCAACACAATCAGAATGCCCATTAAATGTTGCAATATGTCTCTTTGTACGAATATTCCATAACCTAACAGTATCTTGGTTAGGTAAAGGTGTAGATCTATCTGGTGTCTTGATATAACCACATCCCGTTGCGAGTAATTCACCATCCGGACTAAATGCTGCACTTAAGACCATACCAGTGTGTTGAAGTGTAGCGATATGTTTTTTTGTGGGGACATCCCATAAACGAACTGTGTCGTCCCAACTACCACTTGCGAGGGTTTTTCCATCTGGACTGAAGGTTACACAAATAACACGAGATGTGTGTCCCGTCAGGAGGAAGACTTCTTTATAGGTACGTACATCGTATAGCCAAATACCTATTGAACTTGCAACAGCGAGTGTATTTCCATCCGGAGAGAAAGCTATTTCCTCTGCCTGACCCTTTCCCAGACGGGCTAATGCACCGTCTGGGAGGGCAAGTTGTGTACCGGGTTCGTATTCGGTGAAACCGGTTGAAGGAATTAAGTACGAGATAATTAGTAGTACTAATAGAACTGACAATAATGGTTTCACTTGAATCAATCTTGCGTTTTAATCCTTACCCAAGTGGTGGTTAATTTCTGTGTAGGTTCGACTGCGGTTATACCGAGTATTCGTGAGAGTCCTTCCTCCACAATATCAGCCATGTCGTTTTCGGTTAGTGCGACATTGAAAAGTGCAACTTCGTCAATCATACCCCCGAAAAAACGTGCACCTTCATGAGTTCGTCCAATGACGACATCTTTGGTATCACCATCACCGGGTAGCCCTTTTAATGCGGCATTCTGTGTTTCCTTCGTCATTTTTCCATTTGTATACGCTGTTATTTTTCCACCATTATTTCCTGATTCTACAACAAAAGCGAGATGAGTCCACTCTTTTAGGGGGAACTCAGAACCGAATGCGACAATGTGAGCACCACCAAAATGGATAGCAATCAGCGGACGTTTGGATGTATCGGTATAGAAACTAAACGATCTCGGATTATTTGCTTTTGCAATAATACCTTGCCATTGTGTTCCTTGAAAGAAATATCTTTCAGCATGCACCCAAGCCATCACTGTGTATGCTGCTGAAACCCGTAAGGACGGATGATCTTTGACCTGAACCCAATCAGATGGCTCACCGAACTGTAGGGCAGTGCCGAATTTTCCATCTTCCCATGAGGGATTACCCATAATTTCTCCGTCATTACCGTTACCTGATAGATCGCTGACCGTTTTTCCCTTGCCCTCATCGAAGAGCCAGATACCACTGGCAGTTGTAGGGTCTATTTTTGCCTGGATTTGTGGAATAAACATCAATGTTACGAGAATTAAGCTAATGCATAAAATATTTATACTTCTCATTTTTTTCTCCTTATTGAGGGAGTAGTAGGTACAAGACCAACCATACAATTTTCCATTCATCACAGTTATTTCAGAAGATAAACTTTATGGATTGTAATAGTATATATCATTTCTGATATTTATGTTATACCAATTCTATTAATGTAAACTTTTGAATTAATGGAACCTTTTACAACGGGCGAGGTGACCTCGCCTCTACGATGGACGTTCTTCGTAAACGTTGAAATGTCTCATTAATTATTCACTTTACTATAAATTGAGGTTTTTTCAATTCGTAATGGATAATCACCATTTTGAAAAGGAAAAAACGGGGTAATTTTATACTTGTTACACCTTTGAGATATGCAGTATTATTACTATAACGTTAATATATTTTGTGAGTCAATCTTCCTTCAAGTATTCCGATTCATTGGTTTAGAAGGTGTGGAAAAACGGAAAAATGTTACACTTTTTGTCACATCGTGTGTCATTTATTTTCGTTATAATTATGGCTTTCAAGACAGTACTGGACTGGGTTTATTGCGATAGATTTACAAAAAAGTAAAATTACCAAATTCCTCATTTTTGTGTTATTTCTCTGATTTCTATTTTTTTATCAAATATTCACAATTGTTAATATCTCGTTGGCAACTATTAATTGTTAATTCATAGTTGTTATCTGTGTCTTTAGTTCTGTAATTCGTGTAGAATACATGGTTATCCTCGATTTTTAGTTTTTCAAGTTTTTTAAGTCGGTTTTTAAAATCTCCGAATTTGAAGTGCCTTGCAGTAAGTCTGGACCTGTGTTCATAGCGAATCACTAAAAACAGGTGATTTTTTAAAATTTGAAAAACTTGAAAACTGTGTTTTCTTGACAATTTGCTATAAACCCAGATCGGTAAATGGATAGTACAGAATTGCATGATATTTGTCAGTTGAATTCTAAAATTATAATTTATCATAACATAATAGACCCATATTGCTTATATACCCTATATCACATAATACTATTTTAACATAAGTGTAAAACATTTGCAACCTTATTTTTCACATACGTGACTTTAGATGTTCATGTATAGATTTTTCTTCATCATTTTTTATTTTTATCTGAATCACGGGTTACACTGATTTCACGGAGAAGAGGGTTGTGAAAAGGTGAATGGTTTGGACGAAGTTTAATTCATTCGTTAATATGCGGCTAAAGAAACCCCGTCCGTTGATTCTAATATAGTTTAGGATATTAACAAAGCACACACCAGAGGTGTCAATTTAAGGAAATAATCCTATATTTCAGCACCAGAGATGCGAAATGTTTATAGTACACAGTATCAAGGAACAAGAGAACCCCAGAGGGGTGACACAAAACAGATAGACACCTTTCGCACCGCTGGTGCTTGGTTATTGGGGACATTAACGTTTCTATACACCTATCGCACCGCTGGTGCTGTCGATTTGGGTCCACGAGGGTTGTTTTTGTAAAATTGACACTTATGGTAATAACAAAGCACACACAAATATATGATATATGAGATATGTTCTACCCAATTAAATATTACTAATCTTCAAACGGATTGTGCTACAACCTACTTTTATTTTGTTATTTTTTGCTTTTATCTGCTGGATCTACAGTGATTATTGCCTTAAACGCATTTATATGACCTTTGCCACTGAACCATGTACCTGTAGCACCGAGTTTAAAGATCTTACCTTCTTCAAAGTGATATTCTATTCTACCTTTCTGCCCTGATGGGATATCCCATGCAGATGTAAGTGCTTCATCTGGATAACCTTTTGTTGGCAATTCCGTATCCCCATCATATAGGTCAAATGAACCACCTGCTTTTGCACTTCCAACATTTATGTCTATTGTCAACTTACCACCATCTTTAAATGTAGTGGTATCAATAGTGATGACATTGTAATCTTGATATCCGTAACGCGGTGTTCGATAGATGTGTATAACTTCTTGTGTAGGATTATCTTCAGTTACGAAAACATTCAAACCCGTTAACAACGGATCTGAAGTATCCTCATCGAAACCCGGAAATTTTGCATTTAATGAATCCTTAAGAAACTGTAGGTAGACATCTTCCTCTTTAAGGTCATTTTCATAACATGTATCAAAGAAGTCATTGAGTGGTAGTTTACCCATCACATCCCCTTCAGGTGCGATCACTAAACAATCCACTGGAGAATGTTCCTTCCAACCCTCCATTATAAATTTCGCGAACGGGTGGTTTTTATCGAATTGATTGGATTCACTCTTTGGTCTTTTTGCCATGTATGCTTTTTTGCGTGGTGTACGTTCTAATACGACGTTGGATACCCATGTGTTAATAAAGTTCTCATTTAAAAACTCGATTAATCGATCCCAATAGAGGACACCTGCCCTCAATCCTTTTCCACTCCCTCAGCAGGATTCATCATGTAAGGGTCCATCTATAGAAATAACATGGATGAGTTTAACCTGTTCTTCTGCTAACGCTATCGCTTCCTCTGGTGGAACCCAATTAATCTGTTCTGCTTCGTAGAAACGGAGTATCAATTCTCTTTCGGCTTGTTCCTGTGTTATACTTTCAGTATAATCGATATCTTTGGTTGGATCTTCCATACCAGACCAGAGTTCCATTTGGGTGCATAACCCGGCATCCGTGATTCCGCGATGTTTATCATTGTCTTCGAACCAAACGATATCAAGGTTTACTGGACCATCAGGGAGGTACATCCTAAAGAAGGAAACACTTCCATCAATTCTGTTAATAATGAGATTGCCTTTAAACTGTGAGAGGTTAATAGTGCCATCATCAAAGTTGAAGGCTGCATGTATACGAAAGGCAATATCGGCGTAACTTTCGTTATATGCGCGCAGACATGCCCATAAACCTGGAGCATATCCGTTAGGAATATGTGTGTCCAATAATTCTGTTGCAGGATGTAATTGCTGAAGTAATTCTGTTATGCCATCGCTTTTTGGCTTCCAACACTCACCGATAGTTACTGCTTCTGAGGGAAGAAAGGATTGAAAAACTGAGATGGGTTGTTCTTTTTTTGGTTCAGCAACGCGTAGATTTGCTAAGGTATCCCACTCTTTATGGAAGTGAGATAACGTGTGTTCGATAGGCGCGATGTATCCTTGTACTTTAATGTTTGCCTTGCTCTCAAGTTTGAGTTTGATTGTGTTCTTTGGTGTATTCATTTTGGTCCTTCATAGGTATTTTATGGACTTGCATGTGGACTGGTTATCATTCTGTACCATGTACGAATATTATATCCTAAGTTATTATCAATCTACAATATAGAACTCAATGAATTTATTTGTTGTAAAATGGAAAATATGATAAAATTATCTTATACCAATTCTAATTGAAAATGCGTCTTTATCGTAGCATAAACTTTCAGTTTGGGTTTCCGTTCACAGTTTTCATTTCTAACAGTCGGTAATGAAGGAAAATATAATTGAAATGGTATTACATCGTTGGTAGAGGATCTCATAGGTCCGCCTGGGATGTCTCTTCCACTACCGAGTGAGATCGGGATGTCGGTGCATGAAACGGTGTGCCTCCAAGTCATAAATAGAACGGATAGAAGGGAAACGACAATGTCCAAAATAGAAGATTTTGCTTTTTATGGTGCTACAGGACATCAATATATTTTTCAAGTATACCCTATCGGAACAGAATTCAAAGATATTGGAGGTGTTTATATTTTCTCAAGACGTGAGATTAATTCTCAAGGCAGCGGTACACATAATCTATTGTATATTGGACAATCTATTTCGCTTCCGAGTAGACTCACCAGATTGCATGATAAATGGAATTCTGTCTTTCGAAATGGAGGTAATTGTGTATGTGTTTACTCCGAACTAAACGATGAGAATAGAAACAAAATCGAAGAGGATTTAATTCGTAAATATCAACCGCCCCTGAATAAGAGATTTGAATGAAAAGTTCTATAAGGTGGTTTTGGCGAGTCTTGAAACGTATTTGGAGCGAGATAAAACGTCTTGGTCGATTTGTGAGAAACTTCTGGCGTAAAAACAAAGCTGGTTTTGCCCTGTTTTTACTTACGGTTGTGGTTGGATATTACGCATATATTATTGTATATTCCCAAGAGGTACAGACTTGGAAAAAAGATATAGAAGATATTTCGACATTTATCCCTGTTGCTGGGGTAATCGTCGGTGCCTTAATAGGAGGTGTTGATATTATTATGTTTTTGTCAGATTGGTATAGTGAAAAGAAAAAGAAAGAAATAAAGGAAGCTAAAAAGGAAGCCAAAGCAGAGGGTCTTGTAATAGGTGCAGCAAAATACTACGCGAAGGTAAAACAATGGGATGACCGTAGAACTGAAGCGTTACGTAATGGTGAGGAATTTGACGAACCTATGCCAACGCCACGGAACATTCAGGAATCAACTCCCGTTGAACAAACTACCGAGGATCATTCTATAGACGACACTGAGTAAAGAGAGAAATACGTTACACTTTGCTGGTGTAGAGGACTCTACAGAAAATTAATTGTATTTCGAATACATAAGAAAGATATGCTGGCTGCCGAACCATAGAAGATTAACAATTGCATTACAATTGAAGAAGATTTAATTGACAAGTGGAATCCTATCTGTAACAAGTAACGCTATTTCCTTTTTCCTACCAGACAATTTGAATTTTCATCCCTACCCACAACCTATTCAAGTGAAAAGAAAAGTATCATACTTCAGAGCCGTAAATTAAGTTAACTTTTCTCCAAATTTCCCATTCGTGAATTTCATGGAACAATATGGGATTTTAGGAAATAATACCATTTCTATTTGATTATGCCATTATATCACACCCTTCTCTGTAGGCGGGGAATGCCAATAAGGCATTCATACCGTTGATTTGAACTCCGATTCCCGATCTTCTTTACAACGGTTAATGGAAAAACTATTATTAGAAATGGTATAAAAACATGGGAATCCATTCAGTTATGAACACAAAAAACTCAGAAAGCATGTCACTAAATTTGTGTCTGTAGTCTTTAGAATCGTCCGAGAACTCCCTTGTCTTTACTCGGATCTATTATTAATCCGGTACTATCAGGGGAGAGTATACGCCTCTTGTTTTGACTTTTAGGATGCACAGAAAATGGAATCTTTTCTTCTTTGTCTTTTTTCGCGTCTGTCATATGTGGTTTTCCAGCAAGATTTATCCTGAATGAAAATGGACTTGAGAATAAACCCATGAATAGATCTATCATACAACCAATATTATTATTTTTAAAATAAAAAGAGATACCATGATAACAATGACCACATGTATTGAAAGTAATATTTTCAGTTCTACGATTCCGCCAAGGTGAAATGATTTGATTGGGTTTTCCAATGCCATGATGGATAAACTCCTTAATGCGAGAAAATATAGGCTCGTGTCCATGGAATGTTGGATAATGATACAAAAGGCAATGAAAAGCAATTTTAGCTATTGCTCTTTCAATATGTGGTTTCGCTTTTGGATCTATAATTACTTTCGTTTGTCGTGTAAATAATTCAGGTGTACTAAACGACTCCTCTTCTATAAAATCTTTCTCACCACTAAGAGAATTGTGAAAGGCCATTAAGGTGCTATGAAAACTATGTGTCTCTGGGCAAATTATCCACATAGACTTTTCAATATTTCTTACTTTATTGAGAAATCGATTTATAAAGTCTTTTTGTTGTCTTTCCTTTCTAAATGTCTCTGTTGTCTTTGGTGGAAAGACTAATGTGTTCCCAAATTTATAGTATTCTTTGTTATTTTCGTAAACATGTGTTTCGAGTTCAACACTCGAATCGGGATTGTTAAAGTTTTCACAATCTTCCGCAATTGCCTGCTCTGATGTTTGTTCGTGTGGGTGTTGAACTAAAATGATCTGAGGATACAGAGCTCCAATAGAATCAAAATATCCTTCTACATCTACATCACTTGTAATTTCTGTATGTTCATGCATTGCAATAAGGTCATTATAAATCGGATCTGTAAAAAATAATCTGACCGGGTGAATGGATTTGAATTTTGTACTGTTATAGAAGGTTGCATGTTGAGCATTGGTTCTATTACCTAACTCGGATTGAATCTTATGCTGGATGAAACCGATAGGGCTTGCATTCAATAGAATTCCATCAAGTTCTTTTCCAAACAGACCATTACAATCAACACATACATGTTTGTCAATAATCCATTCATATTTAGTTCCAATATTCTTTTTGTCTAATAACGACTTAGGGAATGCATGTTCCACATTTAAATCTTTCTCTTGCTTACAATAAATGCATATACCTATAGTCATCTTATTATCACCACATTTGTATTATTTCTTTGCGTGTTTTACATGGAAATTATACAACATTTTTGTGAGATAAGCATTCTTTTAGAGTATATATTGCAAGGGAAAAGAGATGTGAATTGTATAATTTGTAGGAAGGACAAAGGGGAGAATTAGAGAGTGAAAACAACCGATGTATTTTTATTATTCCTTTTATTTTCTCCTTAATTGATGCAAGAGATCTACCTTCTTTACGATGCTTTCGATTGTTGGACAATTGATCTTCAGATATTCATATTCTCTTAGTTCAATTGGAGCATCAAACATACAAGTAATTTCTTTTATGTCTTTCATATCTATAGAAAGAAAACACTTATTATTATCAATTTGAACTTCTGAATCATATATGATTTTAGTGGAACATTCTCTGTAGGAGCAGTACCAAAGAGATGCATATTTCGTAGACATACACATTATAATAACCCAAGTTGCTACCTATATCCAAATAGCATTTTTATATTTGTAGCAATAATGAATAAATAAACTTTCAACTCAAAACCAGCAGATGTTACCGCGTGTATTGATTTTGGTAAGAGTTGGGTAATGAGACTATTTGACA